>JBFXDK010000085.1:0-8860 GCA_050181195.1 Acetobacteraceae bacterium
AGTTATTCGAATAACGGAGAGTCTTACGGAATGTCCGTCGCCCACGCCTCGCGCCCCTACCGTCAGGTGGCCCGTGCGGCCGCCACGCAGGAGACGCAGCGCCGGATCCTCGCCGCGTTCCGGGTGGCCCTGCGCGAACGGTGGCTGGATGAGATCACGCTCGATGACGTCGCCGCCGCCGCCGGCACCACGCGCCAGACGGTCATCCGCATGTTCGGCGGCAAGGACGGGCTGATCGCCGCCGCCTCGGACGCGATGAAGAACGAGATCACGCTCTTGCGTGCCGTCCAGCCGGGCGCGCCGCCCGCCGCGGTCGCCCGTGCGCTGGTCGCCGACTACGAGGTGACCGGCGACACCGTCATGCGCATCCTGGCGCAGGAGGAGCGTCATCCGCCGCTCACCGGAATCCTTACGCTCGGCCGCCGATGGCATCGCAAGTGGGTCGAGGAAACCTTCGCCCCGGCGCTGGAGCGCCTGGCCGAGCCGGAACGCGGCCAGAACGTCGACCAGCTGGTCGCGGTGACGGATGTCTATGTCTGGAAACTCCTGCGCCGCGACTTCCGGCACAGCGCCGCAGAGGTGGAAGACCTGATCGCCGGAATGCTCAATAAGCTCTTGAAGGAGGGGATCCCACAATGACCTGCGACTTCCTGTTCGCCACCTGGGAGGGTGGCGGCAACATACCCCCGGCCCTCGGCGCCGTGCGCCGGCTCGTCCGGCGCGGCCACCGCGTGCGCGTTCTCGGCGATGACGTGACCGGTCCGGAAATCAAGGCAGCCGGCGGCACATTCGTGCCCTGGCGCCGCGCTCCGAACCGCCCCGACCGGCGGCCGGAAACCGACCCGATCCGCGACTGGGAAGCCCAGGATGACGGCGCTGGCCTGGTGCGCGTGCTCGATCGCATCACCATCGGCCCGGCGGCCGCCTACGCCGCCGACACGATGGAGGAGCTGCGCCGCCATCCCGCTGATGTCCTGATCAGCAGCGATCTGCTGTTCGGCCCCATGATCGCCGCCGAAGCCACGGGCACCAGGCTGGCGTCGTTCGGCCCGAACGTCAGCCTGTTCATGCCGATCCCCGGCATTCCGCCGCTGGGCCCGGGCATGACTCCGCCGGTCACGCCCGAGGAGCATGCGCAGGCCAGGGCGGTCCAGGCGTGGTTCGCCGCCACCCTGGCCGAGCAGCTGCCGGCGCTGAACGCGGCCCGCGCCGGCTTCGGGCTGCGACCGCTGACCGATGCCGCGCAGCAGCCGCACATGGCCGACCGGGTCCTGCTCGCCACCAGCCAGGCGTTCGATTTCCCGGCGGACTCCCTGCCGCCGGCGGTGCGCTATGTCGGACCGCTGCTCGACCAGCCGGACTGGGCGGGAACCTGGACCTCGCCCTGGCGCGCGCAGGACCCGCGTCCGCTGGTGCTGGTGGCGCTGAGCTCGACCTTCCAGGATCAGCAGGCGACCATCCAGGCGGTGCTGGATGCGGCGGCGTCGCTGCCGGTGCGCGTGGTCGTCACCCGCGGCCCGTCGCTGGCCGGGGCTGCTCTCGCGTTGCCCGGCAATGCCTGCGCCGTCGATGCGGCGCCGCATGATGTGGTGATGCGGCAGGCGTCGCTGGTGGTGACGCATTGCGGGCATGGCACGGTGATGCGGGCGCTGTCCCATGGCCGCCCGATGCTGTGCCTGCCCATGGGGCGTGACCAGAACGACAACGCGGCGCGGGTGGTGGCGCGCGGGGCCGGCCTGCGCCTGTCGCACGACCGGGGGGCGCCGGCGATCCGCACGGCGCTGGAAACGCTGCTCGCGGACCCGGCCTATGCCGCCGCCGCGTCCCGGCTGGGTGCGGCGATCGCGACGGCTGAACCGCAGACGGCGCTGGTCGAGGCGCTGGAGGATCTGGCCTGCGGCATCGATTGCTGCGTGGCGGCGTGAGAGGAGAGACGTTGATGTCGGCACTTCCTTACCGGTTTCTCCTGGTTGCCGTTGCCGCGGCGCTGATCGGCATGTGCGGCGGGATCATGATGGCGGCGACGCAGGATTTCACGCTGGCCCCGGCGCATGCCCATCTGAACCTGCTGGGATGGGTGACTCTGGCCTTGTATGGGCTGTTCTATCGCGCCGTCCCGGAGGCGGCGGTGGGAAGGCTGCCGCAGGTGCATTTCTGGCTTGCCACGATCGGGGTCGGCCTGATGGCGCCCGGCATCGCTTGGCGCGTGCTGGGGCATGAGGAAGCCGAGGCGGTCATTGCACCGGGTGCGCTGATGGTGGTGGCGGCGATGGTGCTGTTCGGCGTGGTCGTGATCCGCACCCGCACGCAGGACCGCGCCGTGGCGGCCACTGTCAGGAGGAGGGCCTGAGGGCGCGGGCCTGACGCGAGCGAACCTGCGTGCCGGGCTGCCGGGACCGTGCCTTGGGGACGGTGCCCGGCAGGACTGGTGTCGACACCGCGGCCGGTCGTTTGCCCAAAAGGATGAAAATCGGGTTCTGTTTCGATGAACAGCTGAGCGCTTTTCCGGGTGGGGCGCAGCGGCGGAGCGGTTGGCGAAAGGGGGTTGTCCGTTGCATTCTCCGTTGTGCCCCGCCCGCCCGGAATTCGGGCATTTCCGGCTGCAATTCGCGAAGTATCCACGACCGGTCCCGCCGATCCGGCGCGCGAAATCCCGGGCAGGCCAGCGCGGGCAATGCTCGCCCACCCCGCCGCGCCGGCCGGTCCGGCGACGCCACGGCGCGGTGTTTTCCTGACGCCGCCCGGCCGCCACGCCACGGCGGCGCCATGCGGGCCACATTGACGCCCCCACGGCAACGCCGCACCCTGCCGGAAAGCAACCCGGAGGAACCAGGCCATGCCGCGCCCGTTCGAAGGCATCCGCATCATCGACATCACCCACGTCCTCGCCGGCCCCTTCGCCGCCTATCAGCTGGGCCTGATGGGCGCGGACGTGATCAAGGTGGAAGACCCGTCCGACCCGGACCAGAGCCGCGATTCCGGCAGCGACAACGATCTCAACCACGCGCTGATGGGCACCGGATTCCTCACGCAGGGATCCAACAAGCGGGCCATCTCGCTGAATCTGAAATCCGAAAAGGGCCGCGAGATCCTGAAGAAACTGGTCGCGACCGCCGACGTGCTGGTGGAGAATTACCGTCCTGGTGCGTTCGAAGCCCTGGGCCTGGGGTACGAGGACCTGCGCAGGATCAACCCGAAACTGATCTATGCGTCATTCTCGGCCTTCGGTCAGGGCGGCCCGAAGCGGGAGCGCACGGCCTATGACCACGTCATCCAGTCGACGTCCGGCATCATGGCCATGACTGGCACGCCGGAGGTGAACCCGATCAAGATCGGTGCCCCGGCGATCGATTACGCGACAGGCACGATGGGCGCCTACGCCCTGTCGGCCGCGCTGTTCCAGCGGGAACGCACCGGCCAGGGCCAGCGGATCGACATGGCGATGCTGGATGTCGCGATGATCCTGATGGCGAGCCACGTCACCGGCTATCTGCGCAACGGCAAGCACCCGAAACCATCGGGCAACCGCACCGGCCATGCCACCTCCATGGCCTACGTCACCAAGGACGGCACGCACGTGATGCTCGGCGCGTCCAACCTGCGCCAGCAGCGGCGGCTTTGGACGGTGGTGGAACGTCCCGACATGATCAAGAAGACGAACGACGAACGCGACGCCGACCACGACCGCGAGGAAGCGACGTTGCGCGAGATCATGAAGACGAAGACCGCGGCCGAGTGGGAGGAATACCTGCAGGCGCGGCACGTCCCGGCGTCGCGCGTGCGGACGATGGGGGAGGCGCTGGCCGATCCGCAACTCGCCAGCCGCAACGTGCTGCACAAGCATGAAGGGGCGCCGGGCGTGAAGGGCGAGTTCACGGTGCCGGTGGCCGCTTTCAAGTTCGCCCATGGCGGCCCGCAGGTGGACCGCCCGCCGCCGCGCTTCGGCCAGCACAACCAGGAGATCCTGGGTGAACTTGGTTACTCCGAGGCAGAGGTCGCGGCGTTCCGGAAGGATGGCGTGATCTGATGGGACGCCCCGGCAATGTCATGGCGATATCCCCGCTCGCCATGACACCTGTCGGGGCAGCCCGGTATCAGTCCCGCTTGAACCGGTAGTGGAACCGGTTCGCCCCGTCCGCCGTCACCAGCCCGACCGTCGGCGCGGGGAAATGGATCGGCAGCAGCAGGGTCGGGGTATCAGCGACGGACGAGAGGAACGTCTTGCGGGACTCCGCCGCCTGTTTCGGGTCCCAGTCCACGCCCGGCGACCAGTGCAGTTCACGGGTCTGGATCGCGTGGTGCATCATGTCGCCCGTCACCACCGCGCGCTGTCCCTTCGAGAAGATGTTGACGCAGCAATGGCACGGCGAATGGCCGGGCGTCGGGGTCAGCGTGACCGTGTCGTCCAGCGCGTAGTCGTCATCCACCAGCAGCGCCTGGCCGGCCTCGACGATCGGCAGGCAGTTGTCGCGGAACACCGTCTTGTGCGGGTCGGCATCGCGCTTGTAGGCGTCCTCCCACGCCGCGTACTCCTTCTTGTGGAAGACGTATTTTGCCTTCGGGAAGGTGGGCACCCAGCGCCCGTCGCGCAGCGTGGTGTTCCAGCCCGTGTGGTCGATGTGCAGGTGGGTGCAGAACACGTAGTCGATCTGCTCGAACCGCAGGCCCAGCGCGAACAACTCGTCCCGCCAGCGTTCCTTGCCCGGAAAGTCGAATGGCGCGGCATGGCCCTTCTCCAGGCCCGTGCACGTGTCCACCAGCATCGTATGGCGCGGCGTGCGCACGACGAAGGTCTGGTAGGTGATGTTCATCTTGCCTTCGGCCGCGTCATAGACCTCCGGCTCCATCGCCGGCAGGTGGCTCTTGAACACGGCGTCGTCGTACATCGGGAAAAAGTCCTGTGGCCGCCGCCACGGTCCCTCGCGCTCGATGATGGCGTCGATGGTGATGTCGCCGATCCTGATCTGCCGCATGCGCATGCCGCGTTCCCCCGTTTCGTGTGAGGCATTCACGCTACCAAGCGGGGACCGGCCGGACCAGAGGGCGGCGCCGAACGCCAGGCGGGCATGTCCGCCGCGGACGCACGATCCACACCCTCCTTTGAGTCCAACCCGCGCGGCAGCCTCGCCGCGGGGGCGCCACGCCCGGGCACGCCGCGCGCGCAATCCCCTGCGTCGCGGCCGGCGAATACGCCCCGGGCTATGCCGGCCGTTTGGCGGTATAGGCACCGCCGGCGGCACGAACCTCGGCCGCGCTCCGGGCCGATCGCAGCCGTTCCAGGTGTTCGGCCTCCGCCTGCAGCATCAGGCGGGCATTCTCCAGCACCTGCGGCGCCCGGTCGGGGGGAAACTTCACCGCGCCGTTCTCATCCATGTGGATCAGGTCGCCCGGGGCCACGTCCATGCCGCCGACCGAAACCGGGACGTTCACCGCATGCACCGCCATCTCGCCATGCCCCGCGGTGACGCCGCCCAGCAGCATCTGGAAGTTCAGCTTGCGCACGGCGTCCACGTCCCGCGAGGGGCCGTTCGACAGCATGCCGATGCAGCCGACGGCCTTCATCGACGTCACCATGATCTCGCCGGCCAGCCCGGCCTTCGCCATCAGATGCGGCGGCCATTTCTGCTGGATCACCAGGATCGTGGGTTTCTTCATCGCGTCCAGCGCCTCGACCACATCCATGAAGCTCAGGCGGCCCGCGTAGTTCGGGTCGGGCAGGCCATAGACGCAGGTCACGGCATAGCCGATCGTCGCCCCCATCTCCGGGTAGATGCAGCGGATCGAGGTGTCGGTGTACCAGTTCTCGGTCCAGGGGTTGTAAAGGCCCAGGCAGAGCGGGCTTTTCGGGTAGGTGGCCACCACGTTGGTAATCGTGGGGGTGTCGATCTTGCGCAGTTCGGCGAGCACGTCGTCCATGGCCGTCATCCTTCCTGACAGGCCGCCCTGGAAACGCAACGAACGCAACGGCGGCCGGGACTGTTCATCGGCCGGGTGTTGCGGTCTGGCAAGAGGATGTGTGCGGGATCAGGCGGTGGCGGCGTTCCTGCGCCGCTCCGTTCCGGCCGGCGCCTGGTCCACCGCGCGCCCCAGCAGCACCAGGCCGGGACCGGGATCGCCGCCCGCCGGCACCAGGAACGGCAGATCGTCCAGCCTGCCGCGGTGGATCGCGGCGTCCCGGCTGCCGCCCCGGAAGACGATGGCGGCGGGCAGGGACGGATCGAAGCCGCGCCGCAGCAGTCCCTCCCGCAGGGCGGGCAGGACCGCGGTCGCCATGTAAAGGGCGAGGGTCGCGTCGGGACCGGGCGTGCCCAGGTGGTCCAGGTCCAGCGCCCCCTGCACCGTATGCCCGGTCGCCAGGATCAGGGCGCGGGCCGTGCGGCGATGGGTCAGCGGAATGCCGAACTCGGCCGCGCAGGCCAGCGCGGCCGTCACGCCCGGCACCACCTCCCACGCCACACCGGCCGCCTCCAGCGCCTCGATCTCCTCGCCGCCGCGGCCAAACACCAGGGGATCGCCGCCCTTCAGCCGCACCACCCGCCGCCCCGCGCGGCCCAGGCGGACCAGCAGGGCGTTGATCTCCGATTGGGGCAGGCAGTGATTCGCCCGGGCCTTGCCGACATAGATCCGTTCGGCGTGCCGGGGCGCGATATCCAGCACCTCCTGCGAGACCAGCCGGTCATGCACCACGACCTCGGCCTGGCTCAGCACAAGGTGGGCGCGGACCGTCAGCAGGTCGGCGGACCCGGGTCCCGCGCCGACCAGGAAAACCATCCCGGCCCTGGCGGGCGTCGCGGTGCATTGCGCCACGCGCCGCGGCAGCCAGGCGCCGAGCGGCGCGTGGCGCAATGCCTGTTGCACGCGGGACCACAGTTCGGCGCCCCAGGCCGGGGCGGGCGGCACCAGGGTGCGCGGATCGTTGAAGCCCAGGAAGACGGGAAAGCGCTGCATCAGGCCGGCTCCGGGATGCGGATAGGGGTGGCGAGCAGGGCGCGGATTTCCGGGCGGCACGACCCGCATCCGGTGCCGGCGGCGGTGACGGCACCCACCGCCTCGATCGTGTCCGCGCCCGCGCGGATCGCCGCGGTGATGCAGGCCGCGTCCACGCCGTTGCAGACACAGACGAGCGGCGCGGCCGCGGCGCCGCCGGGAGGGGCGCCGATCAGCAGCGCCATCCGCGCCGCCGGAGGCTGCCCTGGGCGGAACTGCCGCACCAGCCAGCCGCGCGCCGGCAAGACGCCGCCTGCCGAGAGGAACAGGCAGGCGTCCACCACGCCATCCCGCACCCGCACCGCCCGGTGTTGCCCGCGCCCTGGGTCGTCCAGGCGCAGCCACCGCGCATCCACGTCCAGCAATGCCGACAGCCGCGAGAGGGCCTGGGTCACCGCGTCCAGGCCGGCGAGCTCGTGCCGCCACACCCCGTCGGGTTCGGGGATCACGGCGCACCAGTCAGCCAGGTCCGGCGCCAGCCGCCGCCGGGCCAGGATGAAGCCGGACCAGCGCGCCGGGAACGGCTCGACGGCAACAGCGGTGCATTTCAGCGCCGGCTGGCCGCTGACCGGGTCGGTTGGCCCGGCCACCGCCGCGTTGATCCGCGCCGGCGGGCACAGCGCCGCGGTCCAGTGCATCGGCGCGAACACCATCCCGCGGGCCAGGCCGGGATCATGGCGCAGCCGCAGCACCGCGCCGCCATCCGCCGATCGCACCCGCGCCAGGGCGCCGTCAGGCAGGGTGGTGTCGTCGGGGTGCATCGCCAGCACCGGCTCGGGGCTGTGCGCCATCAGCCGGGGCACGCTGCCGGTGCGGGTCATCGTATGCCACTGGTCCCGCAGCCGGCCCGTCAGCAGGGTAAACGGCAGATCGCCCGCCGGCTCCGGCCGCCATGTCACCTTCACCATGCGCAGGCGTGCGACGTCGTCGGCTGTCCCCAGCAGCCGCTCGCGGCCCGGACGGCTCGCCGGACAGGGCCAGCGCGTCGGGCGCATCCGGTCGTATTCGTCATCGGTCAGGTGGGCGAGCGCGGAGATGTCGAACACCCGTGCGCCGGCATTCTCGAATCCCGACAGGGCGGCGTGCTCGCGGAAGATATCGGCCGGGCCGCGCCAGGCGAAGCGCGCGCCGTGGCCCATGCGGGCGGCAACCTGGGCCAGCGCCCACCAATCGGCACGCGCCTCGCCGGGAGGCGGCAGGAAGCCGCGCTGGCGGCTGATCATGCGCTCGCTGTTGGTGACCGTGCCGTCCTTCTCGCCCCAGCCCAGCGCCGGCAGGCGGACCTGCGCGAAGGCCCCGGTGTCGGTCCCGGCGGCGCAGTCCGAGACCACGACGAAATCGCACCGCCCCAGCGCCTGGCGCACCGCATCGCTCTGCGGCAGCGACACGGCGGGGTTGGTGCCCAGAATCCAGACGGCCTTGACCCGCCCTTCGCCGATTGCGCGGAACAGGTCCACCGCCTTCAGCCCGGGCCTGGCCGGCACGGCCTCGCTGTCCCAGAAACGGCGCAGCCGGTCCAGGTCGCCCGGACGCTCCCAGTCCAGATGCGCGGCGAGCATGTTGGCCAGCGCCCCCACCTCCCGCCCGCCCATCGCGTTCGGCTGGCCGGTGACGCTGAACGGTCCCGCTCCCGGTCTTCCGATCCGCCCGGTCAGCAGATGCGTATTGATGATCGCATTGACCTTGTCCGTGCCGGCCGTGGACTGGTTCACGCCCTGGCTGAACAGCGTGACGGTGCTCGGCGTGTCGCGGACCCAGGCAAAAAAGGCGGCGACGTCCCGCGCTGCCAGCCCGCACCTCTCCGCCGTGGCCGCGATGTCCGGGGCATCGGCCCGTGCCGCCGCGACGGCCGCCTCGATCCCCTCCGGAAACG
>JBFXDK010000085.1:8960-26291 GCA_050181195.1 Acetobacteraceae bacterium
CCATGCGCCCACAGATGCGCCAGCAGCCCGTTGAACAGCGCCACGTCGGTTCCCGGCCGCAGCGGCAGGTGCAGGTCTGCGTCCTCGCAGGTGGCCGTCCGCCGCGGATCGATCACCACCACCCGCATCCAGGGGCGCTTTGCCCGTGCCGCCTGGAGGCGCTGGTACAGCACCGGATGGCACCAGGCGGTGTTGGACCCGACCAGCACCACCAGATCAGCCAGT
This sequence comes from Acetobacteraceae bacterium, assembly GCA_050181195.1. Lineage (GTDB taxonomy): Bacteria > Pseudomonadota > Alphaproteobacteria > Acetobacterales > Acetobacteraceae > Rhodopila. Next base: position 9,186 of record JBFXDK010000085.1, read on the forward strand.
TCCAGATCGGCGTAGATACCGGGGACAAGATCCTCCCCGAAGGCACGCCGGTGGCCGGCGACGCTGCTCGCCATGCACAGGCGGGAGTTGCTGTCGATATTCGCGGTCCCGAACACGGCTTTCGCGAGCTTGTTCGCGGCGTAGTAGTCCTCGGTCAGCAACTGCCCGGAGACATACAGCGCCACGCTGTCCGGACCATGCGCCGCGACGGTTTCGGCGAACCGCTGCGCCACCAGGTCCAGCGCCTGATCCCAGGAGGCACGCTTCCCGCCGATCTCGGGATGCAGCAGCCGGCCGTCCAGCCCCAGCGTCTCGCCCAGGGCCGCTCCCTTGCTGCACAGCCGCCCCTGGTTGGCGGGATGCGCGGGATCGCCGGAAATCTGCCCCTCGCGCGTTGCCAGGATGCCGCAGCCGACGCCGCAATAGGGGCAGGTGGTGCGGACGGGATCAGTAGACATCGCGCAGATACCGTCCCTGGCGGGCGAGGGCGACGATCCATTCCTTCGCCTGGTCCTGGTCCAACCCGCCCTGGTCGGCGGCGATCCGGCGCAGTTCGGCGTCCACGTCGCGGGCCATGCGCAACGCGTCGCCGCAGACGTAGAAATGCGCGCCCTCCTGCAGCCAGCGCCACAGATCGGCGGCGTTCTCGCGCATCCGGTCCTGGACATAGACCTTGCGCCGTCCGTCGCGGCTGAACGCCGTGTCCAGCCGCGTCAGCGTGCCGTCCGCGAGCCACGCCCGCAATTCGTCGCGGAACAGGAAGTCGGTCGCCTCATGCCGGTCGCCGAAGAACAGCCAGGTCCGCCCGCGCGTGCCCATCGCCGCCCGGTCCTGCAGGAAGGCGCGGAACGGGGCGATGCCGGTGCCGGGACCCACCATGATGACGGGCGTCGCCGCGTCGGCGGGCAGGCGGAAATGACTGACCTGGATCGTGGCCGGGATCGTCCCCGCCTGCATCGCGCGGTCCGCCAGGAAGCCGCTGGCCACCCCCTGCCGCACGCGGCCGCGCCGGGCGTCGCGCACCACCCCGACGCAGAGATGCACCGCCCCGGGCGTCGCCAGTGGCGAGGAGGCGATGGAATAGAGCCGCGGCTGCAAGGCCGGCAGCGAGCGCGCGATCGCCGCGACCGGCGGGCGCGCCGAGGGAAACGCCTCCAGCAGGTCCAGCAGATCGGCATCCGCCGGTTCGGCCCCGTCCTCGCCGTCGGCCAGCCGCCGCAGCGCCGCGGCCTGCTGCCGGTCGGCCGCGGTCATGGCGAACAGGTCGAGCGTGCGGTCCAGCGGGCGGGCGATGGCGAGATGCGCCGCGAAGGCCTCGCGCGCGGGCCGGTCGGTGCCGTCGGGGCAGGGCACAGGCTCATCCCCCGTGGCGCCGCAGGCGGCCAGGATCGCCTCGACCAGCGACGGGTCGTTCGGGGCGGCGAGGCCGATGGAATCGCCGGGCAGGTAGGTCAGGCCGGACTCCGCCAGGTCGATCACCACGTGGCGCACGTCCTTGTCGGAGGCGGGGGCGGTCAGACGTGTGGCGGCGCGGACCAGGACCGGTCGTCCGGCCGGCCGGAGCTCGGGCCTGGCGGGCGCGGCCGGGACCGCGGCGGACGGCGCGGGGGCATCGGCCAGCATCGCCTTCATCGCCTTCGCCGTCGCCTTGGCGCCGGGAACGCAGAGCGAAGGCGAGGTCTCGCGCCCTTCGGCCAGCGCCTCGGCGTAGGTCTGGCAGAGATAGCCGCACTGGCCGCAATCCAGTTGCGCCGTCGCCGCCATCAGCCGTCGCGCCAGCGGCCGTCCCTGGGCGAGCGCGAGCCGTTCGTCGAGTTCCAGCGCCGGATCATGCCAGGGAAAATCCTCGACCGGTTCGGCCGCCTGCGGCGCACCGACCGACATTCCGGCCGACCCGCCGCCATAGAGCCCGGCGAGGAACCCGTTCAGCCAGGCGCGCTGCGCGGGGGAGAAGGGCGCGTTGTCCGGGATCAGCGGAATGGGCGGGTTGATGGCATTCATCTCAGGCCTCCACCGCTTCCGGCTGGCACAGCGCCGCCAGCGCCGGGTCGGGGCGTTCCGCGCACCAGGCCTGGAACCCGGCATGATCCGGCGTGTCCTGCCAGGCGCGCAGCAGCGACAGCACCATCGGCGGCAGGGCTTCGAACGGGACGGACTTGCGGATCAGCCGGCCGATCGCCTGGTCCGCCCCGGCGCCGCCGCCCACATGCAGGTCGTAGCCTTCGATCATCTCCTCGCCCTGCTCCACCTTGGTGGCGAGCAGGCCGATATCGGCGATGTAGTGCTGGGCGCAGGAATGATGGCAGCCGGTGAGATGGATGTTGACCGGCGCATCCAGCGTGATGCGGGCTTCCAGCCAGGCGGCGAGCCGAGCGGCGTGGCCTTTTGTGTCGGAGGCGGCGAACTTGCAGCCGGCATTGCCGGTGCAGGCCACCAGCCCGCCGCGCACGTGGCTCGCCTGCCAATCGAGGCCCAGGGCCGCGATCGCCGCCAGCGCGCCGTCCAGTGCGGCATCCGGAATGTCGGAGATCAGCAGATTCTGCCAGACGGTCAGCCGCAGCGTGCCGGATCCGAAGCGGGCGGCGATGGCGGCCAGCCCGGACAGCCGGTCGGTGTCCAGCCGGCCGACCGGGCAGACGATGCCGACATAGTTCAACCCGGCCTGCTTCTGCCGGTGCACGCCGACATGCCCGTGCTTCGCCTGCGGCGGGCGCGGCGCGATCACGTCCTCGGGCACGCGGGTCAGCGGTGCGCCGAGTTCCTGTTCCACCGCGTCCAGGAAACGCGGCAGGCCCCAGCGGTCCAGCAGGTATTTCAGGCGCGCCTTCCTGCGGTCGGTGCGGTCGCCCTCGCGGATGAACACGCGCAGGATGGCGTTGCACACCCGGGTCGTGTCGTCGGGCGGCACCACGATCCCGGTGGAGCGGGCGAAATCCAGATGGCCGGTGATGCCGCCCAGCGCCAGCCGGTACATCACGCCGTCTTCCACCCGGACGGCGGTGAAGGCGATGTCGTTGGTATCTTCCAGCACCGGGACCGCGCCGCCGCCGTCGAAGGCGATGTTGAACTTGCGCGGCAGCCCGTAGAGTTCCCGATGGTTGAGAATGAAATGATGGATCGCGCGGGCGTGCGGGCGCGTGTCGATCAGCTCCTGCGGGTCGATTCCGGCGGTGGGGCTGCCGGTGATGTTGCGGACATTGTCGGCGCCCGAGCCGCGCGAGGTCAGCCCGAGCTCCGACAGGCGTATCAACAGCTCGGGCGCCGCGACGGCGGGGATTTCGCGGATCTGCAGGTTGGCGCGCGTCGTGATGTCGGCATAGCCGCCGCCCAGCTCGCGGGCGATCGCGGCGATGCCCTGCATCTGGTGCGCGTTCAGGATGCCGCCGGGGATGCGCAGCCGGCACATGAAACTGTCCTGCGCCGGAGCGACATAGAACAGCCCCTGGAACTTCGTCAGGAACACGTCGGTGCCGCGCGGGAATTTCCCGTCCGCCGCCAGGGCGTTGATCTCGTCCCAGCGGTCTAGCGGATGCTTGCGCCGCTTCGCCTCCTCTTCCGGGGTCAGCTTGCCGCCGGCGGCGATCACCGCGTCCTGCGCGGCGCGCTGCAGGTCGGACGGATCGGCCGGGGCGGCATCGCCGGCGGGGGCGAGCGGCAGGCCGAGGGCACCGCGGCGCGCCTCGACGCCCGCCATGAAGCCCTTGAGGTATTCCTGCTGGTCCTGGGTGAAGCCGGGATCGGTCATGCGGCGGCTCCGGTCATTGCTTCGGCATAGGCGGGGCCAAAGGGCAGCGCGTCGCGCAGCCGTCCCACCGGCGCGCCCTGGCGGATCAGGCGCATGTACCAGGGTGCGTCCTCGACCGCGCCATACAGGATCGCGCCGATCAGCTGTTCGTCGCGCAGCAGCAGGCGGCGATAGGCACCGTCCGGGTCGTCCAGCACCACGCTGTCGGCGTCGGCGGCGTCGATCTCGCCGGCCGACCACACCGGTGCGCCGGCCACCTTCAGCGCGGCGGCGTCGGTTGCGGGCCGGTAGCGGGCCGGCTGGCCGCAGGCGGTGCGCGCCGCGACCTCGGCCTGGGCGAGTGCCGGCAGGACCAGCCCGACGCATTGCCCATCATGTTCGGCGCATTCGCCCGCGGCGAGGATCGCCGGATCGGCGGTGCGCATCGCGTCATCCACCAGCACGCCGCGGCCCACCGGCAATCCGGCTTCGCGTGCGAGCGTCGTGTTGGGGCGGATGCCCACCGCCATCACCACCAGGCGCGCTGGCAGCACGCGTCCATCCGCCAGCCGCACGCGTTCCGTGCGGTCCGTGCCCTCGATCGCCACCGTGCGCGCCTCGGTGATGGAAGCGATGCCCCTGGCCGCGAGATGGCAGGCGAGGCGGCGCGCCGCGGCGTGGTCGAGCTGGCGTTCCATCAGCCGGTCCACGGCGTGCAGCACCGTCACGCGCATGCCGCGTTCGGCAAGGCCGGACGCCGCCTCCAGCCCCAGGAGCCCGCCGCCGATCACCACCGCGTCCCCGCCGCCGGCGGCGGCGTCGATCATCGCCTGCACGTCCGCCAGCGTGCGATAGGGCAGCACGCCCGGCAACGATGCGCCCGGCAGGTCGAGCCGGACGGATGTCGCACCGGTCGTCAATACCAGTGTCGTGTAGGGCAGGGCGGGACCATCCTGCAGAGACACATGTCGGGCAGAGCGGTCGATCGCGGTGACGCGGGTGCCGGGCAGGTGCCGGATGCCGGCGGACTCCAGGTCGGCGGCGCGGTGGGTGGTCAGGTCGTCTGCCGTCACTTCGCGCGCCAGATAGCGCGACAGCGCGACGCGGTCGTAGGGCGCCGCCGGTTCCTCGCCGATCAGCGTCACCGTCCGGCCGGTGGCGGCGATGCGTTCGGCGCAGCGCATGCCGGCGGGGCCGGCGCCGACCACCACGATTCCGGGCGCGGTCATGCCGCGAGCTCGGCCGAACCGCGGTGGCGGGCGTAGAGGAATCCCATGACCCGTGCCCGGGCGGCGAGGAACCGCGCGTCCTGTGCCAGCGCCAGGCGGTCCCGCGGGCGGGGCAGGTCGACGTCAAGCACCTCGCCGATCGTCGCTTCCGGCCCGTTCGTCATCATCACGATGCGGTCGGACAGCAGCACCGCCTCATCCACGTCATGCGTGATCATCAGCACCGTGGTGCCCAGGCGGGCGTGGATCTCCATCACCTGGTCCTGCAGATGCGCCCGCGTCAGCGCATCCAGCGCGCCGAACGGTTCATCCAGCAGCAGCACCTTGGGCTGCATCGCCAGCGCCCGCGCAATGCCGATCCGCTGCTTCATGCCGCCGCTGACCTCGGCGGGGCGCTTGTCGGCGGCGTGCGTCATGCGCACCAGCGCCAGGTTCTCATCCACCCAGGCGGCGCGTTCGGCGCGCGACTTGCTGCGGCCGAACACCTGGTCCACCGCCAGGCGCACATTCTCCCGGCAGGTCAGCCAGGGCAGCAGCGAGTGGTTCTGGAACACCACGGCGCGGTCGGGACCCGGCTCGTTCACCTCCTGCCCGTCCAGCACCACGCCGCCCGTCGTCGCCTTCAGCAGGCCCGCGACGATGTTCAGCAGCGTCGACTTGCCGCAGCCGGAATGGCCGATGATCGAGACATAGGCGCCCCGCGCGATGTCCAGGCGCACATCCTGCAGGACGTCGGGCGCGGTGGCGGAGAAGCGGATCGAAACGTCGGAAATGCTGAGATGGCGCATGGCGCGTCTCCGTTACGCGGTGCCGCGGGTGACGATGTGCCCGGCCAGGGCCACCAGCCGATCGAGGATGAAACCGACGACACCGACATAGACGAGTGCCACGATGATGTCGGAGATGTTGGAGCTGTTCCACGCGTCCCAGATGAAGAAGCCGATGCCGACGCCGCCGATCAGCATCTCGGCCGCGACGATCGCCAGCCACGACAGGCCGATGCCGATGCGCAGGCCGGTGAAGATGAACGGCGCGGCCGACGGCAGCAGGATGCGCGTGAAATAGCCCAGGCCGCGCAGGCGGATGACGCGCGCGACGTTGCGGTAGTCCTGCGGCACGTTGCGCACGCCCACCGCGGTGTTGATGATCACCGGCCAGATCGCGGTGATCAGGATCACGAAGATCGCACTCGGCTGGGCGTCCTGGAACGCCGCCAGCGACAGCGGCAGCCACGCCAGCGGCGGCACGGTGCGCAGCACCTGGAAGATCGGGTCCAGGCCGCGCATGGCGATGCCGCTGGTCCCCACCAGAAGACCCAGCGCGATGCCGCCGATCGCGGCCAGGGCGAAGCCCAGGGCGACACGCTGCAGGCTGGCGAACAGGTGCAGCCCCAGCCCCTTGTCCAGCCCGCCCCGGTCGAAGAACGGATCGACGATCAGGTCGCGGCTGTCCTGCCAGATCTTCGACGGTGCCGGCAGCGAGGCCGTGGGACTGTCGGCCGCCAGCTGCCAGCCCGCCAGCATCACCGTCAGCACAACCAGCAGCGGCAGCACGGCGACGGTGGTGCGTTTCACCCGCGCGAGCGCGGGGCCGGCCAGCGCGCCCAGGCGCGGACCCCGCAGGGCAAGCGGCGGGGTGCGTTCGGCGACGGTGTCCATGACACTGGTTCTCATGTCAGGGCCTTCTTGATCGAGAGACTTGCCAGGTAGGCCGCGGGGTCTTCGGGGTCGAAGACCTTGCCGTCGAAGAACGTTTCCCGCCCGCGCGAGGTCGAGCCGGGGATCTGCGCGGCCGGCACGCCGGCCATCCTCGCCGCCGACCGCCAGATATCCTCGCGGTTGACCTCGTTGATCAGCGCCTTGCCGTCGATGTCGGGCGGCAGCACGCCCCAGCGGATGTTCTCGGTCAGGAACCAGAGATCATGGGAGCGGAACGGATACGACGCGAAGTCCGCCCAGAACTTCATGCGCAGCGGCGATCCCTTCACCACGCGGCCGTCGCCATAGTCGATGTCGCCGCGGCTGCGCGGCAGGATGTCGGCGGGCGGGACGTTGAACCACGCGCGCCGGCCGATCATCTTCGCCAGTTCTTCCTTGTTGCCGAGGTCCTCGGCCCAGATCTGCGCCTCGATCACCGCGGCGGTCAGCGCCTCCGCGGCCTTCGGGTGCCTTGCCACCCAGTCGGCGCGCATCGCCAGCGACTTCTCCGGGTGATCCTTCCAGATCTCGCCCGTCACCAGCGGCGAATAGCCGACGCCCTGGTGCACGGCCTGGTCGTTCCATGGCTCGCCCACGCAGCAGGCGTCCATGGTGCCGACCTTCATGTTCGCCACCATCTGCGGCGGCGGCACGACGATCGTATCGACATCCCGATCGGGGTCGATGCCGCCCGCCGCCAGCCAGTAGCGCAGCCACAGATCGTGCGTGCCGCCGCGGAACGTCATCGCGGCCTTGTTGCTGCCGCGCTTCTCGGCGAACGCCGCCTTCAGCGGTGAGGCGTCCAGCTTCGCCCCCAAGGGCTGCAGCGCCTTCGACACCGTGATGCCCTGGCCGTTGACATCCAGCCGCAGCAGGATCGCCATCGGCAGCGGCTGGTTGTTCTGCACCACGCGCCCGGTGTGGATCAGATAGGGCATCGGCGTCAGGATATGCGCGCCGTCGATGCCGCCGCCGCTGCCGCCCAGCACCAGATTGTCGCGCGTGCCGCCCCAGGACGCCTGCTTCTGCACCTCGACGTCCGGCATGCCGTATTTCGCGAACAGGCCCTTTTCCTTCGCGACGATCAGCGGCGCGGCATCGGTGAGCGCGATGTAGCCAAGCGTCGCCTTCTTCGTCTCCGGCCCGCCGGACTGCGCGAAGGCGCCATGCGGCAGGGCGGCACGCGCGGCGGCCAGGACGGCCGCGGTGGAGGAAGCGCGCAGCAGCAGACGGCGCGAGACGTCAGTCATGAATCGGGCTCCGTATGGTGGGAGGGGTTTCGTTGAAGACGGGACTTGCCTCGGCCAGGCCCAGCAGCCCTGCCGTCTGCGCCGCGCGTCGCCAGATGTCGGGGCGCCAGATGCCGTCGGGCATGGTCGTATCGGGCGACACATGGCCCCAGCGCCGCATCGCGCCGAAGAACCACCGTGCATCGCCGGGATCGGGATAGGTCGCGGCCGCGCTGTGCAGGATCACGCGCGGGGTGTGCGACGGAAGCAGATCAGGGCTGGGCTGCAGGCGCTCCTCCAGCGCCAGCGCGATCACCTCGGGCGGCACGCCGGGCAGCGCGCGGGCATGCAGGATGCGGGCGGCCTCGGCCCGGTTCTCGGCGAAGGACAGCCAGTTGGCCGCTTCCATCACCGCGGCGGTCGCCGCGTCCACCCGGGCCGGGTCACGTTCGGTCAGCGCGGCCGGCACGGCGAGGACCTTCTCGGGATGGTCGGGCCAGATGCGGCTGCTGGTCAGCACGATGCGCCCGACCCGCAGATCCACGGCCCGCGACCCCCAGGGTTCGCCGGCGCAGAACCCGTCGATCTTCCGTGCCGCCAGCGCCTCGGGCAGCGCCGGCGGCGGCAGCACGACCAGGCTGAGGTCATGGTCAGGGTCGATCCCTCCCTCCGCCAGCCAGTGCCGCAGCAGGTAGTTGTGCGAGGAGAAGGGGAACACGACGGCAAGCCGCACCTTCTCGCGCCCGGCCTGCGCGCGCCGTCGCAGCACGGCGGCGAAATCCGTCGCGGTCAGCGGGAAGCCGGCCTCGCCCAGTTTCTCGGACAGGGTGCCGCCCAGGACGACGGTGTTGCCGTTGCGGCCGAGTGTGGCCGTGACATGCAGGCGCGCATGCACGCCGCCCAGGCCAAGGCCGATGGCGAGCGGCATGGGACCGAGGATATGCGCGCCGTCATAGACCCCGAAGACGACGCGGTCGCGCAGCGCCGACCAGGACGGCGAGGGCGCGAGCGAGACGCTGAGACCGTGCCGGTGGAAGAACCCCTTGACCTCGGCCACCAGCAGCGGCGCCGCGTCCGTCAGGGGCACGAACCCCAGGCGCAGATCCGGCAGGTCGTGACGGATGGCGGGTACGGCGTGCTTCAGGGCGTCGGCGGTGGACATGGCGGGCGGTCTCCGGCCAGCACGGGGCTGGTGAGCGGAGGCGGGCCGCCGTTGGACCGCCGGGGGAGGGGAGGCGCCTTGCTCCGGCCGCCATTGGCCGGGACGCGGCCGCGGCCGGATGGATGCGGCGCTGCCGCGCGGGACCTAGCAAGGGGTGTGCCAATGCCTGCCGGACGGTCGCCGGGTTGGCGGCACGTGTTACGACGGCGCTCTAGGTGAAATTTCAGGCATTTTGTGATGCAACGACTAGGCGATCAGGGACGTTTTGTATGCAAACGCCTATTTTTTGATCTTTTTCTGCCTTGGTTCCAGCAGGCTGCCCACGGCAATCACGCTGTTTGCGATTTCGATCAAACGCCGGCCCTGCTCCATCGCCATGGTGCGCAGCGCGCGATAGGCGGCATCCTCGTCCAGACCGCGGCTGCGCATCAGGATGCCCTTGGCGCGCTCCACCGCCTTGCGCTCCTCCAGCGCGCCGCGTGCCTCGGCCAGTTCGACGCGCAGCGCCTGGTGCGCGCGGAAGCGGGCAATCGCGACGTCGACCACCGAGCGGACGCGGTTCGGCGACAGGCCCTCGATGACATAGGCGGCGACGCCGGCCTCCATCGCCGCGCCGATACTGTCGGGGTCCGACTGATCCACGAACATGACGACAGGCCGCGGTTCGTCGCGCTGCAGGGCGCGCATGCTCTCGATCGCGTCACGCGACGGGCTGTCGATATCGCAGACGATGACATCGGCGGCGGCCAGCCGCACGCGGCCGACGAGATCGGTGGGATCGGGCGCGATGTCGACGACCTGGCAGCCATCGGCTTCCAGGCCCGCACGCACGGTCTCGGCGCGCGCGGCATTGTCGTCGACCAGCAGCACCCGCAGCATTCTGTCTCCGGCATTTTGATGCACTGCAGCATAACCCGTCCGACGTGGCTCTTGGCAAGTCGTTCGAAGGGGCCGTGCAGATTGTGAGCATGCGGTGATGCGGATCGGCACGGGCGGCTGCCGCCTGTCGCCAGTGCCGATTGCGTCCCGGACGGACCAGGCGCGACGCCGCCTGGCCCCTGGCCCCTGGCCTAGCCTAGCCTGCCCTGGCCACTGGACGGGCCGGTGCCGGCGGCCCGCCAGGAGGTGTGCGGGGATCAGTCCTGGTTGATCTTCAGCTCCCGCGTCAGCTTGCCGTAGCGGTCATAGTCCTTGCGCAGGATGGCCGCGAGGTCCTCGGGCGTGCCGCCCTGCGGGAACTGGCCGACCGCCAGCAGCGTGGTCCTGATTTCGGGCGTCTTCGCAATGGCGTCGAGCGCGGCGTTGAGCTTCCGCACGATCGGCTCCGGCGTGCCGGCCGGCGCGAAGATCGCGTTCCAGCCCACGAAGTTCGCGTCCGGGTAGGTCTCCTCGAATGTCGGGATATCGGGGTAGTCCGGATGGCGCGCATTGCCGGTCACCGCCAGCAGACGAGCCTTGCCTGCCTTCACATGCGGGGCGGCGGTGGGATCGGCGAACACCTGCACGACGCCGGCCAGGAAGTCGTTCAGCGCATCCGCGCTGCCGCGATACGGCACATGCAGGATGGTGATGCCGGCGGCACGGTTCAGGGCTTCCACCACCAGATGGCCGGTGGACCCGATCCCCGAGGAGCCGAGGCTGAGCTTGTCCGGGTTCGCCTTCGCGTACGCCACGAATTCCTTGAGGTTGGCGACCGGCAGCGACGGATGGACGCTCAGCATCATCGGATACCAGGTGATGTAGCTGACCGGCACCATGTCCTTGAACGGATCATAGGGCAGCTTGCGGATATGCGGCAGGACCGCGAGCGACAGGCCCGGCGTGGCGAAGAACGTGTATCCGTCGGGCCGTGATCGCACGCCGGCTTCGACGCCGATCGCACCGCTGGCGCCGCCCTTGTGCTCCAGCACGATCGGCTGGCCGAGGGCGCGGTGGAGAGGCTCGGTGAAAGGGCGGACGCCATTGTCGATACCGCCCCCCGGGGCGAAATTGAGAATGATCTTGACCGGCTTGTCCGGCCAGTTGTCGGCCGCTTGGGCGAGAGCCGAACCGGCGCAGGCCGCGAGACCGAGGACGGTCGCAATCCCCTTCAGGATCCGATTGATCCGCATGATTGATCCTTGTCATTTATTGCGGGGGTGCGGTGACGGCCGCACGCCCTGGCGAGATGGGACGGTGTCCATTGCCATAGCCGTCGGCGGAATCCCAGGGGCGGGTGCCGCCTCTGCCCTCGCGCCGGGACGCGGATTGGTCCAGAATGGCCCGCTATCCCAATGAAACCATTCCGCTGCCGGAGTGCAGGCCTGATGTTTCGCAGTATCGTGCAGGATTTCGTGACGTTGCTCGTGGTGGTCAACCCGATCGCCAAGGTCCCGCTCTTCATCGTTCTGACCGATCAGCTGGCACCGAACCGGCAACGGGCCGTCGCCGTGCGGGCGATCGTCGTCTCGCTGCTGGTGTTGCTGTTCTTCATGGTGTGCGGTCAGCCCGCGCTTGCTGCCCTGGGTGTCAACCTGGTGTCGGTGCAGATCGCGGGCGGTCTGATCCTGCTGATCCTGGGCTTGCGCATGGTGCTGGACGAGGCGCGGGAGCCGTCGCGGCAGGCAGCCGGCGAGCCGGAGGATATCGCGGTCTTTCCGCTGGCCATGCCGTTCATCGCCGGCCCGGGCGCGATCATGAGCGTGATGGTCCTGACCGACAACGATCTCTACACGCTGCGGGACCAGGCCGAAACCTTCGTCGCACTGCTGGCGGTGCTGGCGATTTCGCTCGTCGCCCTGCTGGGCGCGCGTGCCTTGAACCGGCTGCTGGGCCGGACCGGCGTGAATGTGGTCAGCCGGGTGATGGGACTGATCCTGGCCTCGCTTGCGGTGCAGTCCATGCTGACCGGGCTGCGCGTGGTGCTGGGGCGCTGAGCATGGTCCGGCGGCGCGCCGCAGGTGTTCGCGCGGGTGCCGCTGGCGACCCTTCGGGGCAGGCGGCGTGTCCATTCGACCGTCGCACCAATTGGGATTCCCGATCGGATTGACGGCCGGATGCAAGCGCCGCCGCCATGGACCCGGCCGGCCCCGCCATTGCGACGGAACCGGCCGGGTGACCGCAGGTCAGGTGCCGCGGCTCAGCGGTCCAGCCAGAGGTTTTCGAAGCGGAAGGCGTTGTAGGAGCTGTTGACCATCGGCACATATCCCTTCAGCGCCGGCTGCCAGCAGGTGCCGCCGCGCATGTGCAGGATGATCGGGCGGGCGACGTCGTTCTGGATGCGCTGGTCGATCTCCCAGACCAGATTCCTGCGCTTTTCCACATCCGTTTCCTGCGACTGCACGTCGAACAGCTTCTCGATCTCCGGATTGCAGTAGCGGGAGTAGTTGCGTTCCGACTTGCAGGCGTAGTTCTCGTAGAAGGTCTGGTCCGGATCATCCACGGCGTTGCCGGTCAGGTTCAGGCCGACCGAGTAGTCCTTGCGCGCGACCTTGGAGAACCACTGGCTGGTCTCCACCGGATCGAGCTCGCCGTCGATGTAGATTTCCTTGAGGTGATCGATCAGGATCACCGCCGGATCGCGATAGGCGGGGATGTTCCGGGTCGACACCGTCACCTTCAGCCTGTTGTCCGGGCCGTAGCCCAGCTTTTCCATGATGGCGCGGGCTTCGGCGCGGTTCTTCGCGACATCCGGATTGTAGCCGACCATGTCCTGCATCATCGCATCCGGCATGCCCCAGACGCCGGACGGCGCCGGCAGCAGCGATCCGCCGACGTCCGCCTTGCCTTCGAACAGGATGTCGATGAAGGCCTTGCGGTCCATTGCCAGCGCCATGGCGCGCCGGATGTCGGGGTTGTCGAACGGCGGCTTCTCACGGTTCACGATCAGGTTCTGGCTGACATTCATCGGTCCGAAATGACAGATCGTGTTCGGCAGCTGCGACTGGATGTCGCGCATCAGCGGCACCGTCACCTCGTTCGGGAACGTCATGTCCAGCCGGCCGGCGATGAAGGTCAGCATGGCGGTCGAGCGGTTGGTGATGATCGGATATTCGATCGCATCGACATGCGGCACGCCGGGCTTCCAGTAATCCGGGTTCTTCACCAGGCGGATGATTTCGTTCTGCTTGAACTCCACCATCTTGAACGGGCCGGTGCCGATCGGCTTCGTCCGCTGCTGCGCCGGCGTGGCGTGGCAGGGATAGATTGGCGAATAGCCGGATGCCAGCAGCGACAGGAGCGAGGGCTGCGGACGGCCGAGGTGGAACGTGACCTCCGTGGGGCCGTTCACCGTCACGTCCTTGACGTTCTGGTACCACAGCTTGCGCGGGTTCTTGCGGAACTTCTCCTTGCCCTTCTCCTGGATCATGTCGAAGGTGCATTTCACGTCGGCGCTGGTGAACGGCTTGCCGTCGTGCCACTTCACGCCTTCCCGCAGCTTGAAGGTCAGGCCGAGGTTATCGGGGCTCCAGCTCCAGGACGTCGCCAGTTCCGGCACGATGGTGGCGTCGCTGTTCTGCGGCTTGGTCTGGTCGAAGATCACCAGGTTGTTAAACACCGCCATGAACGGCACGTTGGTGGAATAGGTCGCTTCCTCATGGATCGACGCGGAGGCAGGGTTGTCTCGCTGGTAGATCCGCACCGTGCCGCCATTCTTTGGTGCCTGTGCCAGGACGGCCGATCCACCGATCATCGTGGCAAGAGCCGCATACAAAGCGGCCTTGCCGAACACACGTCTCACCATAACTGACCGTTCTCCTTCATTCCGGGGTTGGTGGCGACCGCATAGAGGAGTTGGGGCAGGAATACGACCCTGTTATCGTCGTCGGGACAAAACTCGGACGGAGGGTGTGCCATGGACGGGATGGTTGATATCCGCGCCGCCGCTGGCGTGCGGGAGAGGCATCGGATCCGCTCCGGCGCCTTCAGCGGGCCGACGGCGGGCCTCGCACCGGGGAACGTGCAGGCCAACCTGGTGATCCTGCCGAAGGCGCTGGCGCATGATTTCCTGCGCTTCGCACAGGCAAATCCGCGGCCGTGCCCGGTGCTGGCGGTGTCGGAAGCCGGCGACCCGCGCTTCCCGACGCTGGGCGCTGATCTGGACATGCGCAGCGACCTGCCGAGCTACCGCGTGTGGCGGGATGGCGAGATGGTCGAAGAACCTACGGACGTCAGCCATGTCTGGCGCGACGACCTGGTGGGTTTCGCGATCGGCTGCTCGTTCTCCTTCGAGGAGGCGCTGGTCGAGGACGGGATCGAGGTGCGCCACATCGCCTGCAATACAAACGTACCGATGTATCGCACCAACATCCCATGCGTGCCGGCGGGCGTGTTCCAGGGGCCGCTCGTGGTGTCGATGCGCCCGATGAAACCCGCCGATGCGATCCGCGCGGTGCAGATCACCTCGCGCTTTCCTTCGGTACACGGGGCGCCGGTGCATCTGGGCCTGCCGCAATCGATCGGGATCGCGGACATCGCCAAGCCCGACTACGGCGATCCGGTGCCGATCGGGCCGGACGAACTGCCGGTGTTCTGGGCCTGCGGCGTCACGCCACAGGCGGTCATCGCGCAGGTGAAGCCCGAATTCTGCATCACCCATGCGCCGGGCTGCATGCTGATCACCGACTTGCGCAACACGAAGCTCGCGGCCCTGTAGCGCCGTGTCCGCGCCCGTGTCCGTGCCGATGGCGGCGGCGAACGCATGACAGGGGCGCGGGCAGCGATCGACCGGATCGAGGCGCTGATCCACCAGGATGTCGGCCGCAACACCGAGACGCTGTTCGCCGCCACGCGCGGCGGCCTGGCCCGGATGGCGGCGGCGATCGCCGCGGACCCGGCACCGCGGATCGGTTTCGTGACCGGGTTCTTCGTCCCCGACGGGCAGCCGCCCGCGGCCGAGACGGACGGGCCGGTGGGCGTTGCGCTGTTCGCCTCGGGGCTGTCACGCGCCGGTGTGACGTGTCGGGTGATCACCGACGAACCCTGCGCCGCGGGCTGCGCCGCCGCGTTGGCGGGCGCGGGCCTGGGTGACGTGCCGCTGGACGTGGTGCCGCTGGGCGCATCGCTGGACGATGCGATCGCTGCCTGGCGCGCGGCCGGCATCAGCCTGGCGCTGGCGGTCGAGCGCTGCGGGCGGTCCGCGTCCGGCCCGCCGCGGAACATGCGCGGCGGCGATATCAGCGCCCATACCCAGCCGCTGGACGCGTTGTTCCTGGCGGGACCGTGGATGACGGCGGCGATCGGCGATGGCGGCAACGAACTCGGCACCGGCGCGCTGCCGCTCGGCCTGGTCGCGTCCCACGTCGCCCAGGGCGACCACATCGCCTGTGTTACGCCGGCGCATCATCTGATGATGGCCGGCGTGTCGCACTGGGGCTGCTACGCGCTGGCGGCGGCGCTGGCGTTGCTGCGGCCGGACTGGCGGCAGGCGATGCTGGCGTGCCTGGACCCGGTGCTGGACCTGGCGATCCTGCAGGCGATGCTGACCGAGGGGCCGGCGGTGGATGGCGTGACGCTGGAGCGGACGGCGACGATCGACGGGTTGGCGATGGCCGCGCACCACGCACATCTCGCGGCGATCCGCGCGGTGGTGGAGGAGGAGGTGGCGAACGCCTGATGCGGGCGTTGCGCGCCGCCGCCTGTGCCTGTTGGCGAAGGGGCCGAGGGCGCCCTGGGCTGCCTGGCGGATGCTATGGCCACCAATGCGGAACGACGCAGCCCGGAAGCGGATTGGCGATACGTTTGTCTGGCACCAGCGATCGGCGCGGCATCCGGCGCGGGACGCCGCTGGCGGCATCCCGCGCCGGATCGCAGCCCGGATGGCCGTTACGCCCGGTTCACGTTCCAGAACAGCGCGAACGGCCCCTTGACGATCCCCTGGATGTCCGACCGGAACGCCGTCGGCTGGAAGATCTGGCCCAGCGGCACGTAGGGCACCGTCTCCAGCGCCTGCAACTGGACCTGTTCGGCAATGGCCTTCTGCGATTTAAGGTCCGGCGCGTCGAACCAGGCGGCGCGCAACGATTCCAGCTTCGGGTCGTCCGGCCAGCCGAACCACGCCTTCGACCCGCTGCCCCGCAATGCGAAGTTGCTGCCGGGGTTGTTGATGGTCATCCCATCCAGCGCCGTGTTGAACGTGCTCCAGCCGCCCTGGTCCACCGGGCCCCGGTTGGCCCGGCGGGCGACGACCGACCCCCAGTCCATGGGCTGGAAATCCACGTTCAGGCCCAGCTTGAGGAACAGTTCGCGGGCAACTTGTGACATCTGGTTGTATACCGGGCGGTCGCTCGGCGACAGCATCACCAGCTTTTCGCCGGCGTATCCGGATTCCGCCACCAGCTTCTTCGCGGCGGCCAGATCGCGCGGCTTCGACAGCACCTCGAGGCCGACATGGCTCGCCATCGGCTGGCCTTCGCAGAAGAAGCCGGCCGGCAGCCGGGCGAGTTCGGTCTGATCCCCGATCACCGACTGGACGAACTGCTTCTGGTCGACCGCGTGCAGCAGCGCCTGGCGCAGCTTCTTGTTGTTGAACGGCGGGTGCAGGTGATTGAGCTGCAGGATCGTATGCCAGCCGAACGGGTCATTCACCGCGACCTGCACATCCGGCGATCTCTTCAGCATCGGGACCAGGTCGATCAGCGGCTGTTCGACCCAGTCTGCCTCGCCCGTCTGCAGGGCGGCGGCGGCGGTCGCCGAGTCCGGCTGCACCACCCACTCGACCCGCCCGAACTTGGCCACCTTGCCGCCGGCATAGAAGCTGGGCGGCTCCTGGCGCGGCACATAGCCGTCGAACCGCGCATAGGCGGCGCGGGCGCCCGACACCCATTGATCCGGCAGGAACCGGTACGGCCCGGATCCGATGGCCTCCTTGATCTGCTCCGAGGACGAGGCCTGCGCCATACGGTCGGGCATCATGAAGCAGTTGCGTGCGCCGAGGCCGTACAGCATCTGGCTGAACGGCTTCTTCAGGCGGAAGCGGAACCGCCGGTCGTCCAGGGCCGTGAGTTCGTTCGTCGCCGCCATCAGCACCTGTCCGAACGAATCGCGGCTGCCCCAACGCCGCAGCGACGTCACGCAGTCCTTCGCC
>JBFXDK010000086.1:0-26207 GCA_050181195.1 Acetobacteraceae bacterium
CCTCTCGACATCACGGTCCGCCCTTGCCTCATACGCCGATCTGATTGGTTCCAAGGGCTGCGCCCTTGGCGGGCGGTCCAGGAGGGCAGCGCCCTCCTGGTGGGGTCCGGGGCGAAGCCCCGCGCTTCCCGGATCAATGCCCATGATGATGCCCCCCGGCCGGCTCGTTTACCTCTTCCTTCTCCTCGGGCTCCGGCGGCTTGGGGCGCAGGATGCCGGTTTCGCGCACGCCGGCGCCCAGGTTCACCGACATCATTTGCAGCGTATCAGCCACCGCCCGCCCGGTCTGTTCGCGGATGACCTGATGGCGTGACGTCTTGCGGTCGCGCAGGGTCAGCACGATCGCTCCGATCATTGCCACCAGCAGCACGAGACCCGCGGCCTGGAACAGGAAGATGTAGTGCGTGTACAGCACCAGACCCAGCGCCTCGGTGTTGCTGACGCCGACGGGCATCGGCGACATGCGCACCACCGGCGCGCCGGGCGCCAGTTGCCAGCCGCCCAGCACGATGACGAGTTCGGCGAACAGCACGACGCCCACCGTCGCGCCCACCGGCAAGTAGCGCTGAAAGCCGCCGCGCAATTGCGCGAAATCGACGTCCAGCATCATCACGACGAACAGGAACAGCACCGCGACCGCGCCCACGTAGACGATGACCAGGATCATCGCCAGGAACTCGGCACCCACGATCAGGAACAGCGCCGCGGCATTGAAGAACGCCAGGATCAGGAACAGCACGGAATGCACTGGATTCCGTGCGCTGACGACCATGGCCGCGGACAGGATCAGCACCGCCGCGAACAGGTAGAAGAGGATGGTGGGGATCATCGGTAGGGGGCGTCCAGCTCGAGCCGGCGCGCGAGTTCCGGTTCCCACCGGTCGCCGTTCGCGAGCAGCTTCTCCTTGTTATAGAGCAGTTCCTCGCGTGTCTCGGTGGCGAACTCGAAATTCGGCCCTTCGACGATCGCATCCACCGGGCAGGCTTCCTCGCACAGGCCGCAGTAGATGCACTTCGTCATGTCGATGTCATAGCGGGTGGTGCGCCGCGATCCGTCGTCCCGCGGTTCGGCCTCGATGGTGATCGCCTGCGCCGGACACACCGCCTCACACAATTTGCAGGCGATGCACCGCTCCTCGCCGTTCGGATAGCGGCGAAGCGCGTGTTCCCCCTTGAATCGCGGGCTGATCGGCCCCTTCTCGTAGGGGTAGTTGATCGTGACCTTGGGCTTGAAGAAATAGCGCAGCGTCAGGCCGAGCCCGGCCACGAGCTCGCTGAGCAGCATGCTGCGCGCGGTACGGTCCAGGAATGCCATCTCAGGCACACTCCTTCGATTCAGCCATGTCGGGGCGGACAGATGCCCGCCGGGTGCGGCGGGAAACGACAGGTTCGTGGGTGCCAAAGCCCTGCCGGCCAGGGACGGCGGACCGGCGGCCAAGCCGTATCAGACTATGCATCGGGCAGCCACCCGAAGGCCATCAGCGCACCGGCGGTGATCACCAGCCACAGCAGCGACAACGGCAGGAAGACCTTCCAGCCCAGCCGCATCAGCTGGTCGTAGCGGTAGCGCGGGAACGTCGCGCGCACCCACAGGAAGACGAACAGGCAGAAACAGACCTTCAGGATAAACCAGATCGGCCCGGGGATCCAGGTGAACGGCTCCACGCCGAACGGCGCCAGCCAGCCCCCCAGGAACAGGATCGTGGTCATGCCGCTCATGAGGATCATGTTCGCGTATTCGCCGAGGAAGAACAGCGCGAAGCTCATGGCGCTGTACTCGACGAAGAACCCGGCGACGATTTCCGATTCGCCCTCCGGCAGGTCGAACGGCGCGCGGTTGGTTTCCGCCAGCGCCGAAATGAAGAACACGATGAACATCGGGAACAGCGGAATGGCGAACCACACCGTCTGCTGCGCCCGCACCACGTCCGTCAGGTTCAGGCTGCCGACGCACAGCAGCACCGAGACCAGAACAAAGCCCATGGAAACTTCGTAGCTGACCATCTGCGCCGCCGACCGCAGCGCGCCCAGGAATGCGTATTTCGAGTTCGAGGCCCAGCCGGCAATGATGATGCCGTAGACGCCCAGCGAGGAGATCGCGAACAGATAGAGGATGCCAACATTGATGTCGGCAATCGCCCAGCCGTCGTTCACCGGGATCACCGCCCAGGCGATCATGGCGAGCGAAAAGGTCAGCATCGGCGCCAGCAGGAACAGGAGGCGGTTCGACCCCGAGGGGATGATCGTCTCCTTGGTCAGCATCTTCAGCGCATCCGCAAAGGGCTGCAGCAGGCCGAATGGCCCGACCACGTTCGGCCCCTTGCGCAACTGCATCGCGGCCAGAACCTTGCGTTCCGCATAGGTCAGGTAGGCAACGCCGATCAGCAGCGGCACCAGCAGCGCCAGCGCCTTCAGGAAGGTCAGGATGACGATCCCGACCGGGTTGTACAGGAAGAACTCGACCATCGCCCTACTCCGCCGCGGCCAGCGCCGGAGACAGCGCCTCGGTGCACGCCGCCATTGTCGGACTGGATCGGCTGATCGGGTCGGTCCGGTAGTAATTCGCGACCGCCGGCGCCAGCGGCGCATCGGTGATGCCCGACGGATCGCCCGCCGGCCCGGCCGTGTCCGAGCATCCGAAGCGCGGCAGATAGCCTACACGCTCGAATGCCGGGTTCACCTCGGCGAGACGCGCGCGCACCGCCTCGATCGTGTCATAGGGCAGCCGGCAGCCAACAAGTTCGCTCAACGCGCGGATGATCTTCCAATCCTCCCGCGCCTCACCCGGCGGATCGACGGCGCGGAAGCCAAGCTGCACCCGGCCTTCGGTGTTCACATAGGTGCCGGACTTTTCGGTATAGGCCGCGCCCGGCAGGATCACATCCGCCCGCTGCGCCCCGGCATCACCGTGATGGCCCTGATAGATGACGAACGTGGCCGGCCCGATGCGGCTGGTATCGAACTCATCGGCCCCCAGGAGCCAGAGCACATCGACGCCGCCGGCCATCATGCCGTCCAGGCCCTTGCCGTTGGCCCCCGGCACGAAATCCAGGTCCAGTGCGCCCACCCGGGCCGCGGCCGTATGCAGCACATTGAACCCGTGCCATTCGGATGTCAGCGCCCCCACCTCCGATGCCAGGCGCCAGGCCGCGGCCATGATCGCCGCGCCGTCGGGCCGCGTCAGCGCCGCCTTGCCGACGATGATCATCGGCTGCTTCGCGTCTTTCAGCGCCTTGGCGAAGTCGTTCGAGCCATCCAGCAATGCCGACAGCACCGCGGGCGTGTCGCCGAGCTCCGTCACCTGATAGGTGAGGTCGGCTTCCGGACCGATCCGCCCGATCGGCATCAGGCTGTGCTGCCAGGCCTTGCGGATGCGCGCGTTCAGAACCGGCGCTTCGGTGCGCGGGTTGCTGCCGATGATCAGCAGCGCGTCCGCGTCCTCGATCCCGGCAATCGTGGTGTTGAACGTGTAGAAGTCCCGGCGCGACGGGTCGAGCCTGGCGCCGTCCTGCCGGCATTCCAGGTTGGTGGAGCCGAGCGCGGCCATGAGGTCCTTGAGCGCGAGAATCGACTCGGCATCACAAAGATCGCCCACGATGGCGCCGATCTGCGCGCCCTGGACGTGCCGCAGCTTGTCGGCGATCACGCCGAACGCGTGTGACCAGGTCGCGGGCTGCAGCCTGCCGCCTTCGCGCACCCAGGGCCGGTCGAGCCGCCGCCGTTTCAGACCGTCAAGCGCGAAGCGCGACTTGTCGCCCAGCCACTCCTCGTTCACGTCCTCATTGATGCGGGGCAGGATGCGCAGCACTTCCGGCCCGCGGGCGTCGATGCGGATATTGGTGCCCACCGCGTCGAGGACGTCGATGCTGTCGGTCTTGTTGAGTTCCCAGGGCCGCGCGACGAAGGCATAGGGCTTCGAGGTCAGCGCGCCAACCGGGCACAGATCGATGATGTTGCCCGACAGTTCGGATCCCAGCGCCTTCTCGATGTAGGTGCCGACTTCCATGTGCTCGCCGCGGGAGGTGGCGCCAAGATCCGGCACGCCCGCGACTTCAGTCAGGAAGCGGATGCAGCGCGTGCAGTGGATGCAGCGCGTCATCACGGTCTTCACCAGCGGGCCGAGATACTTGTCCTTCACCGCCCGCTTGTTCTCGGCATAGCGCGAGGTGTCGGCGCCGAAGCCCATGGCCTGGTCCTGCAGGTCACACTCACCGCCCTGATCGCAGATCGGACAGTCCAGCGGATGGTTGATCAGCAGGAATTCCATGACGCCGCGGCGGCCGTTGCGCACCATCGGTGTGTCGGTGTGCACGACCATGCCGTCCGCCACGGGATAGGTGCAGGAAGAGATGGGCTTGGGCGGGGTCTTCTCGATCTCGACCAGGCACATGCGGCAGTTGCCGGCAATGGACAGCCGGTCGTGATAGCAGAAGCGCGGCACCTCGATGCCCGCGGCCTCGCAGGCCTGCAGCACGGTGGAGCCGTTCGGGACCTCGACCTCGATCCCGTCGATCGTGAGTTTCGCCATGTCCCTCTACTCCGCCGCCATGCGCACGGAAGACCGTGCCTTGTAGGCGGCGATGCGTTCTTCCATCACCGGCCGGAAATGCCGGATCAGACCCTGTACCGGCCAGGCCGCCGCGTCGCCCAGGGCGCAGATCGTGTGTCCCTCGATCTGCCGCGTCACCTGCTCCAGCGTATCGATTTCCTGCGGTTCGGCGCGCCCTTCGACCATGCGCGTCATCACCCGCCACAGCCAGCCGGTGCCTTCCCGGCACGGCGTGCACTGCCCGCAGCTTTCATGCATGTAGAACTTCGACAGCCGCGCGATCGCCTTGATGATGTCGGTGGACTTGTCCATCACGATCACCGCCGCGGTGCCGAGGCCGCTTCGCACCGCGCGCAGGCTGTCGAAATCCATCAGCACCTCGTCGCAGACCGATTTCGGCAGCACCGGCACCGAGGCGCCGCCCGGGATCACCGCCAACAGGTTGTCCCAGCCGCCGCGCACGCCGCCCGCATATGTGTCGATCAGGTCCCGCATCGAAATGCCGAGTTCCTCCTCGACATTGCAGGGCTTGTTCACGTGGCCGGATATGCAGAACAGCTTCGTCCCCGTGTTGTTCTGCCGGCCCAGTCCGGCGAACCAGGCCGCTCCGCGCCGCATGATGGTGGGCGCGCCGGCGATGCTTTCCACGTTGTTGACGGTCGAGGGGCAGCCGTACAGCCCGACGCCGGCGGGGAATGGCGGCTTCAGCCGCGGCATGCCCTTCTTGCCTTCCAGGCTTTCGATCAGCGCGGTTTCCTCGCCGCAGATATAGGCGCCGGCGCCGCGGTGCAGCACCACGTCGAAGTCATAGCCGGAGCCGCAGGCGTTCTTGCCGATCAACCCGGCCTCATACGCCTCCTCGATGGCGTGCTGCAGCACCAGGCTTTCGTTGTAGAACTCCCCGCGGATATAGATGAACGCGGCGCAGGCGCCCATCGCGAAACCGGCAACCAGGCAGCCCTCGACCAGCTTGTGCGGATCGTGGCGGATGATCTCGCGGTCCTTGCAGGTGCCGGGTTCGGACTCGTCGGCATTGACCACCAGATAGCAGGGCCGGTCGGACTGTTTCGGCATGAACGACCACTTGAGCCCGGTCGGGAACCCTGCCCCGCCGCGCCCGCGCATGCCGGAATCCTTCATTTCCTGCACGATCGCGTCGCGGCCGCGTTCCAGGATGGCCTTGGTGTTGTCCCAGTCGCCGCGCGCCCGCGCGCCCTTCAGAAACGGGTCGTGAAGCCCGTAGAGATTGGTGTAGATGCGGTCCTTGTCCTGAAGCATCCTACACCTCCGGCGCGAAGTTCAGAGTGGTCAGGGTGATCGGCCCGCCCTCGGGCGCCGATTTCTGCCGCCCGGCCATCGATCCGACCGGCGGACGCTCACCCCGGCGCAGCGCCTGCAGCAACTGTTTCACCTTCTCGGCGTCCATGTCCTCATAGAAGTCGTCATCCACCTGCAGGATGGGGGCGTTGACGCAGGCGCCGATGCATTCCACCTCGGTCATGGTGAACACACCGTCGTCGCTGGTCTCCCCCCAGCCCTGGATGCCGGTCTCGGCGCGGCAGGCCGCCGTCACCTCATCGGATCCCCGCAGCCAGCAGGGTGTGGTGGTGCAGACCTGCAGGTGATAGGTCCCGATCGGCTTGGTATTGAACATGAAATAAAAAGTCGCGACCTCGTAGACGCGAATGGGCGCCATGCCGAGTCGGTCCGCCACCGCATCCATCGCCTTCACCGGGACCCAGGCGCTGCCGGTCTGCCGCTTCATCTGCCGTTGCGCGATATAGAGCGCCGGGATCACCGCGCTGGCCTGCTTGCCGGGCGGATAGCGGGCGATGATCTTCGCGAGTTCCGCGTCGCTGTCGGCGTCGAACGCGAAACTGGCCGGCTGCTCGAACGAAGCCGCGTTGTTGGCTGCCATGATCTACCTGTCGATCTCGCCGAACACGATATCCATCGATCCGATGATCGCGCAGACATCGGCCAGCATGTGCCGCTTTGACATCACCTCGGTCGCCTGCAGGAAGGCGAACCCGGTCGGGCGGATCTTGCACCGGTAGGGGCGGTTGGTGCCATCCGCAACCAGATACACGCCGAACTCACCCTTCGGGCTTTCCACCGCGGTGTAGGTGGCGCCGGCCGGCACATGATAACCTTCAGTGTACAGCTTGAAATGGTGGATCAGCGCTTCCATCGAGCGCTTCATCTCGCTGCGCCGCGGCGGCGTGAACTTGCGGTCCTGCACCTTCACCGGCCCGGGCGGCATCTTCTCCAGGCACTGCCGGATGATCTTGACGCTTTCCTTGAGTTCGGCCAACCGCACCAGGTACCGGTCGTAGCAGTCGCCATTGCGGGCAACGGGAACCTGGAACTCTACCTCGGCGTATTTGTCATAGGGCTGGGCCCGTCGCAGGTCCCACGGAACGCCCGACGCGCGCAGCGGAGGCCCGCTGAACCCCCAGGCCAGCGCCTGCTCCGCCGTCATGACGCCAATATCGACAGTGCGTTGCTTCCAGATCCGGTTGGCGGTCAGCAGGTCCTCGAGGTCGGCGATGAATTTCGGAAATCCAATCGCCCATTCACCGATCCGGTCCGTGAGCCCGGCCGGCAGGTCCTTCGCCACGCCGCCCGGACGGAAGTAGTTCGCGTGCAGCCGAGCGCCCGATGCGGCCTCATGGAACTCCATCAGCTTCTCACGCTCCTCGAACCCCCAGAGGCTCGGCGTGATCGCGCCCACGTCCAGCGCGTAGGTCGTCAGGTTCAGCAGATGATTGAGCGCGCGGGTGATTTCGGCGAACAGCACGCGGATCCACTGCGCCCGCTCCGGCACCTGGATACCCAGCAGCTTTTCCACCGCCAGCGCATAGGCGTGCTCCTCGCACATCGGCGAGACGTAGTCCAGCCGGTCGAAATACGGAACGTTCTGTGTGTACGTCCGGTATTCCATCAGCTTTTCGGTGCCGCGATGCAGCAGGCCGATATGCGGATCGGCGCGCTCGACCACCTCGCCGTCCAGTTCCAGGATCAGCCGCAAGACACCGTGGGCGGCGGGATGCTGCGGGCCGAAATTGATGGAGTGGCTGTCGATCTCGACAGATTTCGTCGTCACGCCGCCCTCGGGGATCGCCGTTTCGCTCATGGCGCTATCCTTTGTGCCCGGACTTGCGTTCCGCGACGACCTTCTCGTCGCCCGGAAGGGTCGTCATCGCCTCCCACGGCGAGAGGAAGTCGAAGGAGCGCCAGTCCTGCGTCAGCCGCACCGGCTCGTACACCACCGCCTTGCGATCCTCGTCGTAGCGGACCTCGACATAGCCGGTCAGCGGGAAATCCTTGCGCAACGGATGCCCTTCGAACCCGTAGTCGGTCAGGATCCGCCGCAGGTCAGGCTGGTTGGCGAACACAATGCCATACAGGTCCCAGGCTTCCCGTTCCCACCACGTGGCGGCGGGCCAGACCGTGTGGACCGATGGCACCGCATGCGATTCGTCGGTCGTGACGATCACCCGCAGCCGCTGGTTCAGCGACACCGACAACAGGTTGTAGACCACGTCGAAGCGTTCCGGCCGCTCCGGCCAGTCGACGCCGCAGATATCCATCACCTGTTCGAAGGCAAAGCGCGGATCGTCGCGCAGTGCGGTCATCAGCGCCAGCAGCGAGTCGCGATCGGCATCGGCCACCAGTTCGCCAAGTTCGATGCGGGTCCCGCGCACGCCGGAGAGCGTCCCGACGGCTTGGCCCAGCAGTTCCAAAGGCGTGGGAGGCGGCGGTGGCGGCGCCTCCTGTGCGGTTGTCTCACCCACGAAGGATCGTCCCCGTCCTGCGGATCTTCTTCTGCAGCTGCATGATGCCGTACACCAGCGCCTCGGCCGTCGGCGGGCAGCCCGGCACGTAGACATCGACCGGCACGATCCGGTCGCAGCCGCGCACCACCGAGTACGAATAATGGTAATAGCCGCCGCCGTTGGCACAGCTGCCCATGCTGATGACCCAGCGTGGCTCGGGCATCTGGTCGTAGACCTTGCGCAGCGCGGGGGCCATCTTGTTGGTCAGCGTGCCCGCGACGATCATCACGTCGCTCTGCCGCGGCGAGGCGCGCGGGATGATCCCCAGCCGGTCAAGGTCGTAGCGCGGCATATAGGCGTGGATCATCTCGACCGCGCAGCAGGCCAGGCCGAAGGTCATCGGCCACAGGCTGCCGGTGCGGGCCCAGTTCACCACCTTGTCGATATTGGCGACCAGGAACCCCTTGTCCGCCATCTCCCCGGTGATGCCCTTGACGACGGCATCCTGCTCGGGGCCCGGCGGCAGATACTCCCGGTTCCAGGCGATGGCGGTCGGCGAGTCGCTCATGCCGTCTCTCCTACTCCCACTCCAGCGCGCCCTTGCACCACTCGTAGATGAAACCCACGGTCAGCACGCCAAGGAACGCGATCATCGACCAGAAACCGAACACCCCGATTTCCTTCAGGGCGACGGCCCAGGGGAAAAGGAAGGCGACTTCCAGGTCGAAGATGATGAACAGAATTGCGACGAGGTAATACCGCACGTCGAAGCGGCGGCGAGCATCGTCGAAGGCCTCGAATCCGCATTCATAGGCCGATAGCTTTTCGGGATATGGCTTCTGACGAGCAGCGATCAAGGAGCCGCCAACCATGGCCAGCGCGATGCCGCCGGCGATGACAAGGAACACCAGGATCGGCAGATACTCGTAAAGGACAGGCTGCATGATCGTTCCGTTCGCCCCTGTTCGTCCCAATCCGGGTTCGCCCACGCGGGAACGTCCACCCGGACACAATGCCGCGCCGAAACCAGCCAGGCCATGGCAACCCAGCCTCCTTCAGCCGCCCTTGTGCAACGCGGCGGACCATAGACCCAACCGCCGGGAACCGCCATAGGCTCCGGCCGGCCGTTTCGCCAGTGCGAAACGAAAAACTCGTCGGTTGTGGCGCTGATGCCCCAGGCGGGCGGTGCGATCCCCAAAGCAGACGGCGCAAAACCAAAAGGTGACGCGTCATAGGGATAGAGATGGGGACCACCGCTGGCGCGAGTGACGGGGCTCGAACCCGCGACCTCCGGCGTGACAGGCCGGCGCTCTAACCAACTGAGCTACACCCGCAGCGGCAGGCGGCAGCGTTTAGGGCCGGCGAACGCTGCCGTCAAGCGCATCCCGACACGGATTGCCGGACAATCCGCAATCCCTACGATCCGGCGCCGCGCCCCTGCTAGAAGACGCGTATCCCGTCGACCCAAGTGCAAGACGAGCAGGACAAGCCGGATGGAGACAATGATACGCGGAGCCGTCGGACTGCTGCCCGTTTCCCTGCAACGGCTGGCCACGGATGGGCGAATCCGGTCACTGGCGCAGTTCGCAAAATTCGGCGCCGTCGGGATCGTCGGGCTGGCGATCGACACCGCCACCGTCTATGCGCTGCGCGGTCCCGCGGGCCTGTACGGTGCCGGGGTCGCCGGCTATTTCACCGCCGCCTCCAGCAACTGGCTGCTCAACCGTGTCTGGACCTTTCGCGGACAGGGCGGCGGGCCGGCGCATCGCCAATGGGCGCGGTTCCTGGTGGCGAACGCACTGGGCTTCGTGCTGAACCGCGGCACCTATGCGCTGCTCGTCACTTTCTCCCCGCTCGCCGCTCGGCACCCGGTCATTGCCGTCGCGGCCGGCGCTGTCGTCGGGATGGTGCTGAATTTCGAGCTGTCGCGGCGCATGGTATTCCGCTGAGCCGCCACCTGGGCGATTTCGGGCACCGGCTGCTGCAACCGCGTCGTCCATGTCCGCCGGTAATGATCGCCGGCAATGTTGCCATCCTGTTCCCACGATCGGTAACCGTCCGACCGGTATCCGGGAAAAATTACGCCCGGTAGTTGCATGCGCGTGTGGCGTTAACCGCTCGCTCAGCACAGATGCCGTGAGATGGCCGCGCAACGAGACAACGCGGCAAAACGATGATCGATGCCCGAGCGAGACCAGACGAGCGCCTGGCGGACGGCACTCTCCTGCAGGGCGCCCGCAGCGGCGGAGCATTCGCCGCGGCGCGGGGAGCCGGGCTCCTCCTGCATCCCCTCACAGCCGCCCTGCCCACGCCGCACACATCCTGCCCGGGGCAGCGGCCGACGCGTGATGCGTTTCGCCTGACGGTGCGGCCGCGACGCGTTCCCGCCCTGCGGGTCGACGCGCCGGCCACGCCGCTGACGGGCCTGCGCGCCGCGGCGAAACGCGCTTTCGATATTGGCGTCGCGCTGCCGTTGCTAGCGCTGGCGGCCGTGCCGATGCTGGCGATCGCCCTGCTGATCCAGCTGGACAGTCCAGGCCCGCCCCTGTTCTGCCAGCACCGTATCGGCCGCTTCGGCCGGCAGTTCGTGCTCCTCAAGTTCCGCACAATGCATCTCAGCGCCTGTCGCGAGCGCTGTCGCCAAGCCAGACGCGACGATCCGCGCATCACCCGGTTCGGCGCGTGGTTGCGCCGCACGTCGCTTGATGAGCTGCCGCAGCTGCTGAATGTGCTGCGCGGGGACATGTCGCTGGTCGGCCCCCGCCCGCACGCCCCCGGCACCCGCGCCGGCGATCGCCTGTTCGAGGAAGTGACGCACCGCTACGCCGCCCGCCACATGGTCCGGCCCGGCATGACAGGACTCGCACAGATCCGTGGCTGGCGCGGCGAGACCGACACCGAGGAGAAGCTGCTGCTGCGGCTGGCGAGCGACCTGGAATACATCGAAGGCTGGTCGTTCGCGCGCGACCTCCGCATCATCTGGCGGACGATCTTCTCCGTCCTTTGCATGCGCAACGCATACTGAGTGGACGGCGCATGTCGCAAACCCTGCGCAAGCTCGCCACCACCGCCATCCTGCCGCAGGCGCGGCCGGGCTGGCTCGCGGGCATGGCGCAGGACCCGGTGCGGGATCAACCGCAGGCAGAGCCGCAGCCGCGGGTGGCCGTCCTGATCCCCTGCTTCAACGAGGAAGCGGCGATCGCCACGGTGGTGACGGATTTCCGCACCGCGCTGCCGGCCGCCGCGATCTATGTCTACGACAACAACTCCACCGACCGGACCGCGCAACGGGCGCGTTCGGCCGGGGCGGCGGTGCGCAGCGAGGCGTTGCAGGGCAAGGGCCATGTCGTGCGGCGGATGTTCGCCGATATCGACGCCGACGCCTATGTGCTGGTGGACGGCGACGACACCTATGAAGCGGCAAGCTGTCCCGCGATGCTGCGGCTGTTGCTCGAGTATGAACTCGACATGGTCAGCGCGACGCGCGGCGCCGACGCCACCGGCGCCTACCGGTTCGGCCACCGGCTGGGAAACACCCTGCTCACCGGCATGGTCCGCCTGGTGTTCGGGCGCGGCACCACGGACCTGCTGTCCGGCTATCGCGTGTTCAGCCGGCGCTTTGTGAAATCCTTTCCCGCGCTCGCCGCGGGGTTCGAAACGGAAGCCGAGTTCACCATCCATGCGCTGGCGCTGAACATGCCGGTGCAGGAGGTACCGACCGCCTATCGCGGCCGGCCGACAGGGTCACGCTCGAAACTCAAGACCATCGCCGACGGGCTGCGCATCCTGCGCGCGATCGTCCGGCTGATCGAGCAGGAACGCCCGATCGTGTTCTTCGGGATCTGCGCCGCCGCGCTGCTCGTCGCGGGCCTGGGCCTCGGCACGCCGGTGGTCATGCACTTCCTTGGAACCGGTCTCGTGCCCCGCCTGCCGACGGCGGTGCTGGCAACCGGTCTCGTGCTGCTGGCGGCGCTGTGCTGCGGCTGCGGCCTGATCCTGGACGCCGTCTCGCGCGGGCGGAAGGAGATGAAGCGCCTGGCCTACCTGTCGATCCCGCCGTTCCGCCGGGGTGCCGGATGCGACTGATCGCGGGCAGAACGCCGCCGGCCGGCAGGCCCTATGACGCCGATGTGGTCATCCTGGCGCTGGACCGGCCCGACGACACGCTCATCGCCATCGGATCGGCGCTGGCGCAGGGGGGTGTGTCCCGGCATCTGACCGTGCTCGACCAGGGATCGGCGCCCGGAACGCTGGACCGTCTGGCAGCGCGGATCGCCGGTCGCACGGATGCCTGCCTGTTCCGGAGCGAGCGCAACCAGGGTGTCGCAGGCGGGCGGAACCTCGCCTCCGCGATCGGGCATGGGCGGGTGATCGCGGCGCTGGACAACGACGCGGTGTTCGCCGCCCCGGACACGCTGTCGCGCCTGGTCGCGGCGCTCGACGCCGAACCGGGTCTCGCGGCGATCGGCTGCCGCATCCTGCGGGACGATGACGGCAGCGATGACCGCACATCCTGGGGTTATCCCGCCGGCCGTCTGTCCCAGGCCGGGGAGAGTTTTGACGCCGTCACATACGTGGGGGCCGGGCATGCGATCCGGCGCACCGCCTGGACCGCGGCGGGCGGCTACGACCCGACGCTGTTCTTCTGCTGGGAGGAATACGATTTCTGCCTGCGCGCCATCGCGCTGGGCTGGCGGGTGCGCTACCGCGGCGACATCGCCATCCGCCACCGGCTGGCAGAGGAGCATCGGATGCGCTGGGGCGACCACCGCTGGTTTCACTTCGTGCGCAACCGCCTGTACATCGCCCGGAAATACGGCGCGGGCTGGCCCGCAATCGCGCCCCGGACGGTGGGATACCTGATCAAGGGTATGGCGAACGGCCTGCCCGGGCCGACGTTGCGCGCCATTGCCGCCGCCATTGCCATGGGCCGGAACGTCACCCCGGTCCGGCTGCCCGAGGCCGCACGGGACTACCTGCGCCGCAACGACACGCTGCAGCGCGAATCCTGGATGGTCCGGCTGCGGCGGGAGGTGCTGGCCGCCCTGCCCCGCCCGCCTTCACCGGTCAACCCGCCCGTCGTCTCTCCCGCAGCAGCAGCGGAATAATGCCGGGGCTGTCCAGCAGATAGCGGCGCGCCAGGCGCCTCGGGTCCGACAGCAGCCGGTGCAGCCATTCCAGCCGAACCTGCCGCATCCACAGCGGCGCGCGCGGCCGCGCACCGGCCAGGAACTCCAGGCTGGCGCCAACGCACAGGCCGACGCCCGGCATTCCGGGGTCCGCCGCGATGGCGGCAGCGAGATGTTCCTGCCGCGGCGACCCCACCGCCAGGATGGTGAACCGCGCGGGATTTGCGCGCACGAAACGGACCGCGGCTGCGAAGGCAGCGGGATCGCGGTCGAAATCGGCCGGCGGATCATGATGCGCCGGCGGGGCGAGGCGGTAACGGGCAACCAGCGCGGGCAGCAAGGCGGGCGAAAGACCGATGATGGTGATCCGCTCGCCCGCCAGATGCGGCAGCAGGGCCGCGACCAGGTCGCTGCCGGGCACCACCGGTGGCGCATCCAGGCCCGCCAGGCGCGCGAGTCCGGCCACGACGCGCGAATCCAGCAACCGTAGCATCGCGTCCTGGTAGATCGCGGCCAGCGCCGGATCGGCGGCCAGCCGCACGAAGTGATCGGCGTTCGGCGTCACCACATAGCCGAACGGCGCATCGGCGGGACGGTCCAGCAGCCTGTCCACGACCCGGTCGAGATCCATCGCCGCGAAGCCGAGGCCCAGCAGGGGGACCGTCCTGGTCACAGACCCAGCCGCAGGGTCAGCATCGTCAGCCCCCGCGTATAGTCGCCCGTCACCTGGCCCGTCGTGACATGGCTGCCCTGGACCCCGCCGAAATCATGCGTCAGCGACATCCGGGCCGAGCGGTTGATCAGCCAGGTGACGCCAACGCCGAGCGCATAGCCCCATTGTCGTCCGCCGCCCTGCAGGAACTCGATATGGCTCGTCTGCGCCGTCGCGTGCAGCAGGACGTTGCGCATGTACTCATGGTCGATCCGCAGCCGCGCCGTGGTGTAGGTATAGCCGGCGACACCCTGCTGCGCGGCATCCTCCATGCCCCGGGCGAGCACGCCGCGCACCGTGGTCAGACCGGTCGGCGTCCAGGTGACCTCGGCTTCCATGATCGCGGCGGTGTGCGGCTGGAACGCGGCGGAGGAGAACTGGCGCGTTTCGCCACCGACAAGCAGGCGGTAGCGCCAGACCGCATCGTCGTCGTAATCAAGCCCGGCCAGCATCTGGTAGCCGGTGGAGTTCGGGCTGGGCTGGCCTGGCGTCGGGTTCGTGTAGTGCTGGCCGGTGGCGCGCATCACCACGACGAGATTGCGAAGGGGAGAGAGTTCGTAGCGGACCGTCAACCCGCCGGTCAGCACATCCCGGTCCCGATAGGCCTGGCTCGTCGGCGCACCGAGTATGGTCGTGTCGCCATAGTGCCAGCTCGCGGCGCCGAGATTGGGCGTCCAGATCCACCGGCCGGAGGAGATGGCGTAGGACGCGCGGACATCATCGACCCGCACCGGCACCGGCCGATCGGTGGGCAGTGCGTCGAGCTGCGTGCGATCCTGGTGCGTGGAGACATGCGCCGCGGCGATCGTCAGCCGGTCGCGCCCAATATCCAGTGCGCCGCCGGCCGAGACGGTGCCATCGGTGCGGCTCTGGTTAGGCAGGTTCAGGTAGCGCGTATCGCTCAGGGAGACGTAGGCGCCCAACGCATGGCGCGACCAGTCGCTGGTGGCCAGCAGCGAGGGGCGGGTGCCAATCACCCAGCTGCCCTTGCGGGCGCTGCCGCCAAGCACATTGCTGTCGAAGCCGATCGCCTGTTCGAATCGCGGCGCGAGCCGGAAGGCGCCCAGCCTGATGCCCGGCGGCTCGGTTGCCGAACGAAGGCGGGAGAGGACGGTGACGCCGGGCTGCGTATCGTAGCCCGGCACGCCTTCCGGGAAGAGCGAGGACAGGACCTGCGCGCCAGCCTGCGCCACCGTCACGACGGCCAACATGACGGCGGTGCCGGCCGCCACCAGATCAGACTTGCCCGTTTTGAGCATCCGCATGGACGCGGATGCTGTCAGAAGAGTGCTGATATCCGGTTAATGGCAGGCCAGTGCGTGCGCCGGCAATTGCCGTCAGAAGCGCGAGTGCTGCGATTACCCGCCTCGTGCGCCCGTCACCTGACGGCCCCGCCGCTGCGAGACACCGTCAGGCGGGGCCGATCGGGTGCGGTTACCTGTCCAGCCAGACGTCCTCGAACCGCCAGCCGTTGTAGATACTGTTCACCATCACGCCGTAGTTCTTCACGTAGGGATGCCAGCATCCCGCCTGCTGGCCATGGTAAGTCACGGGCCGCGCGACGTCCTCCAGCAACTGGCGTTCGATCTCCCAGACCATCTTCCTGCGCTTCTCGGCGTCCTGCTCCACCGACTGCGCGTCGAACATCGCCTGGATGTCGCGGTTGCAGTAGTTCGTGTAGTTGCGCAGCGACCCGCAGCCGTAGTTCTCGTAGAAGACCTGGTCCGGGTCATCCAGCGAATAGCCGGTGGCGTTCATGCCCACCTGGTAGTCCTTCTTGAACACCCGGTTGTAGAACTGCGGCGTCTCCACGGCATCGAGTTCCGCGTCGACGTAGATCTCCTTCAGGTTGTCCGCCAGGATCAGCGCCGGATCGCGGAAAGTGGAGATGTTGCGCGTGAAGATCTTCACCGCCAACCGCTTGTCCGGGCCGTAGCCTGCCTTGCGCATCAACGCACGCGCTTCCTCGCGTGACTTGGCAATGTCCGGGCCATAGCCGGGGAACGTCTCCAGCATCTCCTGCGGCACACCCCAGGTGCCGGCGGGCGCGGGCAGCATCGAGGCACCGATACCCGGCACGTCCTCGTTCATGATCCGGTTGAACGCCTTCCGGTCCAGCGTCAGTGCCAGCGCCTTGCGGATGTCGGGGTTGTCGAAGGGCGGCGCCTCCCGGTTGATGATCAGGTTCGATGTGCCGATCGCCCTGATCCTGCATTGAATCTCTGGGGATTGCTTCTGCAGGTCCTTCACCAGTGCCACGGTGACGTCGGTGGGGAAGCTGACATCGAACTTGCCGGCCTGCAGGCCCAGCATGCGGGTTGCCCGGTTGGGCACGATGCGCACCTCCATGCCGTCCAGGTAGGGAAGACCGGGCTTCCAGTAGTCCGGGTTGCGCTCCAGCCGCACGATCTCGTTCATACGATACTCGACGAAGCGGAACGGCCCGGTGCCGACCGGCTTCGTGCGCATCTGCGCCGACGAGACGTGGCACGGATAGATCGGCGAATAGCCCGAGGCGAGCATCGACAGCAGCGACGGCTGCGGCCGGTTCAGATGGAACGTCACCTCGCGGTCGCCGTTGACCGTGATCTCCTTCACGTTCGCATACCATTGCTGGCGCGGGCTCTTGCGGATTTTCCCGGGGGCAAGGCCCGAGACCATGTCGAACGTGCACTTCACGTCGGCGGCGGTGAACGGCTTGCCGTCGTGCCATTTCACGCCGTCGCGCAGCGCGAAGGTCAGCTTGGTGCGGCTGTCGTCCCAGCTCCATTTGGTCGCCAGTTCCGGCCGCAGCGTGTCGTCGCGGTTCTGCTCGATATGCTGGTCGTAGATCAGCAGGTTGTTGAACATCGACATGAAGGGCACGACGACCGAGATCGTCGCCTCCTCGTGCAGCGATGGGCTGGGCGGCGTATCGATCAAGGGCATCACCAGCGTGCCGCCGCGCTTCTGCGCCACGGCCGCGCCGCCGAGGCAGGTGGCCGCCACAAGGCCCAACACGGCCGACCGCCAAGCGGCGCCGAACAACCGTCGCATCGTCGTCTCTCTCCCCTTCCCTGACCGCCGGCTTCTTCCGGCGTCTTCGGGACAAGGCTGCGCAGGATTTGACGGATGTGCAACTCCGGCCAGGAGCCGGCTCGATCCGCCGGCTCGCTTCCGTCAGGGCCGCGGGCGTCGTAATCAGGGGAAAACAGGGGAAGGACAGGTTCCATGCGGCAATATCATTACGATCACGTGCATCTGCGGGCGAGCGATCCCGATGCGACGGGCCGGTTCTTCGAAACGATGTTCGGCGCCGAGGTGCAGCGGAGCATCTATCCGCCGGGAACGCTGTATCCCGGGCAGATGCGGGTGACCATTCGCGTGGGCGGGCAAAAGATCCTCGTCGCGCCGACCCATCCGCACGACCCGACGGCCGAGCCGCCAACCTTCCCGTATTATGGGGTTGAGCATATCGGCTTCACCGTCGATGACGTGGACGCCGCCTGCGCCGAGTTGCGCGAGAAGGGGGCCGACATCCCGATTGGACCGCTGACCCGCGATCCCGGAACGCGTCTTGCATTCATCCGTGGCCCCGACGGGATCATGGTGGAGATCGTGCAGCAGCGCTGAGCGGGCGGCGACAGGCGTCTCGGTCAAGCGCCCGCGGGAGACGGCCGCCTTCGCTTTCCGCCCTTTTGGAGAATGGTCTTTCCTTCAGGCCGACCCATCTTGCCAACCAAAGAAATTTGTTCTTTCTGCGCGCGCTGCGGCTGACATCCAGGAGACCGACCTTGACCCACACCCTGTCCCGGCGCGCCCTCGCGGCCTCGACCCTGGCGCTCGCGCTCGTTCCCCTCGGCAGGGCCAAGGCCGCCCCGCCCAGCGAAATCCGCGTCGATTGGGCCACCTACAACCCGGTCAGCCTTGTCCTGCGCGACCAGAAGCTGCTGGAAAAGGAATTCGGCCCCGACAAGATCGGCATCCGCTGGGTCCAGTCCGCCGGATCGAACAAGGCGCTGGAATTCCTCAACGCCGGCTCGCTCGATTTCGGCTCCACCGCCGGCGCCGCCGCCCTGATCGGCAAGATCAACGGCAATCCGATCAAGTCGATCTACATCTACTCGCGGCCCGAGTGGACGGCGCTGGTCACGCAGAAGGACAGCAAGATCAAGACCGTCGCCGACCTCAAGGGCCAGCGCGTCGCGGTCACCCGCGGCACCGACCCGCATATCTTCCTGGTGCGCGCGCTGGCCGAAGCCGGCCTGTCGGAAAAGGACGTGAAGCTGGTGCTGCTGCAGCATCCGGACGGGCGCACCGCCCTGGAACGCGGCGATGTGCAGGCGTGGGCGGGCCTTGATCCGATGATGGCCGCGTCCGAAATCGAAAGCGGCGCGCGGCTGTTCTACCGCAAGCCCGAGGCGAACACCTGGGGCGTGCTGAACGTGCGGGAGGCCTTCGCCGCCGAGAACCCGGACCTGGTGAAGCGGGTGCTGGTCATCTACGAGAAGGCCCGCATGTGGGCCGTCGCCAATCCGAACGAACTCAAGGCCATGATGATGGCCGCGACACGGCTTTCCGATCCGGTCATCGCGCGCCAGATGGAGCGCACAGACCTCTCCAGTGGCAAGATCGGCGAGGTGCAGGCCGCGACGATCATCGAGGCCGGCAAGGCGCTGCAGGCAGCGGGTGTCCTGGATGCATCGGCTGACGTCACCGCCGTCACCAACCAGATGATCGATCCGTCCTTCGCCCGCGCCGCCGGGGCATGAGGCGGGGCACGCCAAGCCCCTGGATCCTCGGCCTGATCCTTCCGGTGATCCTGGGCGTGGCGTGGGAAGTCGCCGTTCACACCGGCATCGCCTCCGGCCGGCTGATGCCGCCGCCGTCGCGCCTGGCCGAGTCCGCCTGGGCGCTGGCGCGATCCGGAGAACTGACGATGCATGTGCTGGCGACGCTGACGCGTGTCGGCATCGGCTTCGCCATCGGCGCCGCCGCGGGCACGGTGCTGGGCATGCTGACCGGGGCCAGCACGACGCTGCGCCGACTGCTGGATCCGTCGGTGCAGGCCGTTCGCGCCATTCCCTCCATCGCCTGGGTCCCCCTCTTCATCCTCTGGCTTGGCATTTTCGAGACCTCCAAACTCGCACTGATTGCGTTGGGCGTGTTCTTCCCGGTCTACCTGGGCGTGCTGAGCGCGATTCAGAACGTCGACCGCAAGCTGATCGAGGTCGGCCGCGTGTTCGGGCTTTCCACCATCGGTATCGCGCTGCGCATCACCTGGCCGGCGGTGCTGCCGACCTGGATCGCGTCGCTGCGCACCGGGCTGGGGCTCGGGTTCATGTTCGTGGTCGCGGCTGAACTGATGGGCGCGTCGGAAGGCCTGGGCTATCTGCTGCTGGACGGGCAGCAGATGGGGCGCGCGGACACGATCCTGGTGGCGATGATCGTCTTCGCGCTGCTGGGCAAGGCCTGCGACAGCGCCCTGGTGGCGGTCAGCCGCCCGATCCTGCGCTGGCAGGACACGGCGAGGGCGCGGCTGTGACAAGGCTTTTCATCGACCGTATCGGCAAGACCTATGCCGATGGCACCGAGGCGCTGCGCGACATCCACATCCACGCCGACACCGGCGAGATCGTGGCGATCCTGGGCGGATCGGGCTGCGGCAAAACCACGCTGCTGCGCCTGGTCTCGGGGCTGGACGAGCCGAGCCGCGGGGCGATTTCGGTGGGGGAGCAGGTGCTGACGGGCCCGCACCCATCGGTCAGCGCCGTGTTCCAGGAGCCGCGGCTGCTGCCCTGGCTGAACACCGGCGACAATATCGGCTTTGGCGGGCAGCGGCTGAGCGCTGCCGACCGCACGTCGCGCACCACGGCGCTGCTGGAGCGGATCGGGCTGGCGGGCTATGCGTCCCGCTGGCCGCGCGACCTCTCGGGCGGGCAGCAGCAGCGCGTGGCGATCGCGCGGGCGCTGATCGGTCATCCCGAGATCCTGCTGCTGGATGAGCCGTTTTCCGCCCTGGACCCGTTCACCCGGGCGAGCCTGCACGAGCTGGTGCTGGATCTGTGGCGGGAGTTGCGCCCGACGATCCTGATCGTGACGCACGACGTCGAGGAAGCGGTATTCCTGGCCGACCGCATCGTGATCATGCGCCCGCGGCCCGGGCGGGTGCACGAGACGCTGGCGGTGGACGTGCCACGCCCGCGCGAAAAGCTGGCGCCGGCGTTCGATCTGATGAAACGGCGGGTCATCCGGGCGATCGACCGATCGCTGGCAGATGAGCGGCCGGTGGGAATTCGTCCGGCGGGTGGCGGGTTCTCGCCCTGGGTGTAACGGACGCGGCCCGGTCCCGCCCCGCGGACGCTGTGCGGGCGGAACCGGCCGCGTGCGGGTCAGGCGGCGAGTTCGCAGCCTTCGATCGTGATCCGATGCATCAGGCGGCGGTGCCCTTGGTAGTCGTTCACCGCCAGATGCCAGGTCGCACGGTTGTCCCAGAACGCGATCGAGCCTTCGTGCCACTGGAAGCGGCAGGCGAATTCGGGCCGCTGGCCATGCTGATACAGATAGTCCAGCAGCGGGCGGGATTCCTCGTCCGTCCAGCCTTCGAACCGCACCGTGAAACCGGGATTGACGAACAGCGCCTTGCGTCCGCTGTCGGGGTGGGTGATCACCACCGGGTGGACCGCGTCCTGGGTTGCCAGTTCCGGATTGCCGATGCGTCCTTCCATACCCGGACGCTTCACGCCGAAGACATGGCGGCTGGAATGGACCGCCCGCAGTCCTTCAAGCATGCGCTTCATGCCATCCGACAGCGCGTCATATGCGGCGTACATGCTGGCGAACAGCGTGTCGCCGCCATGGGGCGGCACTTCGCGCGCGTACAGGACAGAGCCAAGCGCGGGGACCTGGTCGTAGGAGTGATCGGTGTGCCAGCCACCGCCGATGTTGCGGGTTTGATGTGGTTCCTTCGTGACCAGCGCAATCTCCGGGTGCTTCTCGTCCTTGGCGAAAAAACGGTTGATGTTGATCTCGCCGAACTGACGGGCAAAGGCGATGTGCTGGTCAGGCGTAAGGCG
Source organism: Acetobacteraceae bacterium (assembly GCA_050181195.1). Lineage (GTDB taxonomy): Bacteria > Pseudomonadota > Alphaproteobacteria > Acetobacterales > Acetobacteraceae > Rhodopila. Next base: position 21,224 of record JBFXDK010000086.1, read on the forward strand.
CTGATCGCGGAAAAACACGACGCCTCGGTCCGCAAGCGTCTGGCGCACGCTTCGCAACGTGTCGTCCGGCAGGGGGTCACGCAGGTCGACGCCCAGGATCTCGGCGCCGACCGCGCCGGCTACCGGTTGAACGTCCAGGCTGTTGCTACGCATCGGCGCCCTCCCGCAGGTTATCCCGCGATCATGGGCGACAGGCAGGCCGGGTTGCAAGTCCGCTGTACCTCCTGCTCCAGCGCCGCCCGCACGCGCAGCATCACGCCGGTCCAGTCACCGGGCTCCGTCTGACGGAACTGGCGCAGGACCGGATACCAGGGGCTGTCCATCCGATCCTGCAGCCAACGCCAGCAGGGGGCATGGCGGTTCAGCAGCCACACCGGCTTGCCGATCGCACCCGCCAGATGCGCGACCGACGTATCCACCGCAATGACCAGGTCCAGATTCGCCACCAGCGCCGCCGTGTCGGCGAAATCCCGCAGATCGGCGGTGACGTTATGCAGCACCAGGCTAGCCGGCGGATCGGCCGCCTCCGCCGCCTTCTGTCCCACCTGCAGCGACACGAAGTCGCACCCCGCCACCTGGGCCAGCGGCGCCATCGCGGCCAGAGGCATCGACCGACGGGCATCCCCGGCCTGCGCATGCGGCTGCTCAGGCCGAGCGGCACCGCCCCAGACGAGACCGACTCGCAGGCGGCCGGTCAGGGTGGAGAGACGCTGGCCCCATTCGGCAACCTCGGCCGGGTCGGGCCGCAGATACGGCGTCTCGCCCGGGATCGTCTCCAGCGTCGTGCCCAAGTGGTGCGGCAGGCTCATCAATCGGCACTGCAGATCGGCCGGCGGAGGCGCATCCGACTGCACGACCACACGCGCCACGCCCGACAGCGAATGCAGCAGGCGCACCAGCGGCGCCTGCACCTCCAGGACCACCTCGGCGCCCATCGCGGCCAGCATCGGCGCGTAGCGGCAGAATTGCAGCGTATCGCCGAGCCCCTGTTCGGCGCGCAACAGCAGCGTGCGGCCGGCAACCGGCTGGACACCGTCCCAGAGCGGGATGTCGTCGGCGCCCGGCAATGGATCCAGGTCCAGGCGGGCCTCATATGCGGCCCAGCCTTCCTCCATGCGCCCCATCTGCAGGAGCGCCATGGCCAGATTCATCCGTGTCGCCGCCCCTTCCCGCTCCTCCAGCCCCGCTCGGCAAGCGGCCTCGGCCTCCTCGGGGCGCCCCTGTTCCAGCAGCACCATGCCCAGGTTGCCGCCCACCTGGCCGAACCCGGCGCCCAGACGCAGCGCCTCGCGGTAGCAGACCTCCGCTTCGTCCAACGCCCCGCGCGACTGGCGCACGACGCCCAGGTTGACCCAGGCCGCGGCATTGCCCGGCCGCAGCCGGATGGCACCGCCAAAACTGTTCTCGGCCTCGGCCAGCCGCGTCAGGTCGTGCTGCGCCATGCCTAGGCTGTTATGCGCATCCGAGAGATCGGGATCGAGGATCAGCGCCACGCGCGCCGCCTGTTCGGCATCATGCGGACGCGCGCGAGCGCGGAGCACCAGGGCGAGGTTGCTCCACGATGCGGCATCGGTTGGGTTGGCAGCAACGGCGGCGCGATAGCCGTCTTCGGCTTCATCGAGATCACCGAGGCGGTAGGCGGTGTGGGCGCGCCGGGCGGGAGGTTCGTCGTCGAAGGACGGAAATGGTTCGTTCATGACCAGAACACATCATGAACGAACTTTCGCGCCAAGCGTTCCGTGAGGCGGCCGATCCGGCCGCCCCGCGCGAGATCAGAGCTTGTCCATCACATCGGTGCGGAAGGCACGCATCGCCGCCATGGACTTGTCGGCCTCGCGGCCCTCGAAATCGAAATCGATGGCGGTGACGCCGAGATCCCGCAGCGCCTTGGTGTCGGCGATGGTGTCGGCCAGCGTGCCGGTGAACAGGCGGCGGTTGCCGTCGGTGGCCGGGGGCGCTTCGTAGGCAAAGCGCTTTACCCGATACACCACACCCACCGCGTTCGGGTCCCGCCCGGCCTCGGCGGTGAGCTTGCGCAGGCGGGCGATGCCGGCCTTCAGCCGCGGCAGCGTGTCCAGCATGTTCGCCTGGTTCGTGCCGATGGGGTACCAAGCATCGCCGATACGGGCGGCTCGGCGCATGGACGGGCCGCTCTCGCCGCCTACCCAGATTGGCGGATGCGGCTTCTGCACCGGCTTCGGGTCTAGCAGCAGCCCTTCGATATGCGTGTATTTGCCGTGGAACACCGGACGTTCCTGCGTCCAGATCGCGCGGCAGGCGTCCAGGAATTCATCAGTGACCTTGCCGCGTTCGGCGAAAGGCGTGGTGCCGACGGCTTCCAGTTCCGGCTTCAGCCAGCCGGCACCGATGCCCACAACAAGCCGCCCGCCCGAAAGCACGTCGATCGTAGTGAGCATTTTCGCGGTCAGCACCGCGGGACGGTGCGGCACGACCATCACGGCCAGCACCAGGCGGATCGTCTCGGTCTTCGCGGCGATCCAGGCTGTGGCGGTGAGCTGTTCCACGCGATGGCCGGGATCGGGGGAGTAGAACGAGCCTGTTTCCGAATACGGGTAGCCGGGGACGGAGGTATCGGGCAGCGCGATGTGGTCGGTCATGGTCAGGTAGTCGAAGCCGAGTTCCTCACCCAGGCGCGCGACCCGGGCCATGGTTTCGGCCGAGGCCATGGGCCCGCTGACCGGCAGGTTGAACCCGATTTGCATGGATGGCGGTTCCTTCCCCGTGGGTTGTGTGCGGGGCGTGTTCTACGTCAGGGGTGGGATGGGGGCCAGGGGCGGCAGGTTGCTTGCCAGGGGGCGTCGGTCACCCCTACTGTTCCCGTTGAACGCAAAATGCTTCCTCAGGATGGACGGCTTCATTTCCTACGCGCACCATGACCACCGCCTGTTCGGAGAATTCCGGACGCATCTGCGGTCGGTGGAGCGCGCGTTCGGGATCGATTTCTGGGCCGATACGAGCATCCACGCCGGCTCGCGCTGGGATGCCGAAATCCAGCGCCGGCTCGGCGTGGCGGAAGTCTTCCTGCTCCTGCTCAGCCCGACCTTTCTTGCCAGCGACTATATCTGGAACACGGAACTGCCCGCGATCCAGGCGCGGGAGGCTGCGACGCCGACTGTCCTGATCCTGCCGGTGGTGTTGGAACCCTGCTACTGGCAGCTGGTTGCCTCGAAGATCCAGGCGGTGCCGCTGGGGGAGGACGGCCCGAAGCCGATCATCGACTGGAAACCTCAGAAGAGAGGCCACGACCGCGCCCGGATGGGGATCGCAGGGGCAATCGAGACGTTCTACGGCCGCCCGCCGGTGCACAGGTTCGTATGATGGCATCCGACCTTCCGCCCGGCCGGCGTTTGATGGACGAGCTTCGGGAACACATCGCCGATCTGGTTGCGGAACTGGCGGAACTTCAGGACGCCCTGCCCTCGGTCAACGAGCCGGACCTGCACGAGCGGGTCCTTCGGCTGACCGTGATCGGCCCGCATTTGGCGCACGCGCATGGCTCGGCACCAGGGCCGGATATCGCGGATGTGTTGACGGTGTTGCTTGACGGCGCGCGCAGGTTGAACGTGCCGGCGCGCGACCGTGATCTGGGGGCAACCCCGACACTGACCAGCCTCCGCAAGGCCAAGGGCCTGATCATCGCCGCGGCGGATGACGCGCTGAAAGCAGCGGCCGCTCTGGGATGGCATCCCGCACAGGAGCCGTTTCCGCGTGAACAGGGGCTGGCGATCTCCCGGCAGACCTACGCCAATCAGCTACATTCGATGGAAGAGCGACTGGGCGACGTAGCCCGCAAGCTGGATACGCTGGAACGGATCAAGGAGCGGCTGGAGGCGGAGCAAACTACCTTCGTTCAGCAGAATGGTTTGCTGAACCTCTATATTGGCGCGATGCGGGTCGAAGTCGATCTCGCCCGCCTGCAACTGACTGTCGGCGACACGACCGTGGATCTGAACGTCCTGGCCCGCACAACCCAGGCGATGGGCGGATTGACCCGAGATTTTATCGCGACGGTGCGCGGCTGGGCAGCCCGCGTGGCCCCCGAGGTTACCCAGGGCGCGGAGGCCGTGCGCGGCAGCGTCCGGCGCCTGACGACGCGGGTACGAGCCTTCGTTCGGGCATTGTGGTGGGAAGCGAAGAGAACTGAGGCTGCCGCCGCTGCCGCCGCTGTCACAGCGCATGCCCCCGGCACCATCCACCGCGACGGCCCGGACTACCCCGAGATGGTCCTGATCCCCGCCGGCCGCTTCCAGATGGGCGTGCCGGAGGAGGAAAGCTGGCGGGAGGAATCCGACGACGACGACGCCCGCCCGGTCCACACCGTCACCTTCGCCCGTCCGTTCTGGCTGGGCCGCTTTCCCGTCACTCGGGGCGAATACGCCGCCTTTGTCGCCGATACCGGCTATGACAAGGACGGCGGCAAATGGAGTGCCCCCGGCTTTCGTCAGACCGACAGGCATCCAGTGGTAAACGTCAGCGCGCGGGACGCCGAGGAATACGCAGCGTGGCTTTCGCGGAAGACGGGCTACCTCTATCGCCTGCCGAGCGAAGCGGAGTGGGAATACGCCGCACGGGCAGGCACCGTCACCGCCCGGTTCTGGGGCGGCGCGTGGGAGGGACATGAACCCTACGCCCATGCGGGAAGCGGGACCGCACCTGTGGATGGGCGTCAACCCAACCAGTTCGGCATGCACGACATGCTGGGAAATGTCTGGGAATGGTGTGCCGACCATTGGCACGACAACTACAAAGGCGCGCCGAGTGACGGGGCAGTTTGGATAACAGACCATAATGAAATCCGCCGGGTTCTGCGCGGCGGCTCCTGGGGCTTCAATCCTAGGGTCGTGCGCGCCGGCATCCGCGACGTCATCGCTGCCGAAGACCGGTTCAGCGATGCCGGTTTTCGCCTTGCCAGAACCCTTTGACCTCCTGGGTCTTTACATCCTTACCTCCTGGGGGTTTCCAA
>JBFXDK010000087.1:0-26051 GCA_050181195.1 Acetobacteraceae bacterium
GGCAAAACCGAGCGGCAGAAGAACCCCCATCGGCCGGGTTCGCTGGCCTTCGCCACATGGGTCTGCGCCCGCCTCGGCGGTTGGAACGGATACCGAACTAAACCAGGCCCCATCGTCCTCGCAAGAGGATACCGACGCCTGCAGGACTTGATCAGCGGATGGAACATCAGAGGAATTGTGTGAGAGTTCCGTGCATCCGGTAGGGCCTGATCCGAGCATCGCCGCGAACGCCGAACCATTGAGAAAAGGTTATATATCAACGGGCGTATGTGGCGATCCTCGGCTCAAGGCCGAGGATGACGGGTTGAGGGACCGAGGACGGATTTCAGGACCGCGGTCACCCCTCCTCCCCTATCTCCAGCACCATGCCGTCGTAACCCGCCTCGACGCCATCCGGCAGGTTGTCGCGCATCCAGGCCCAGTCCATCTCGGACCCCATGTGGGTCAGCACCGTCCGACGCGGGCGCAGGCGCGCGACCCAGTCCAGCACAATGCCCAGATGCGCGTGCGTCCAGTGCCGCTCGCTGCGCAGGAAGCAGCCAACGACCCAGGTATCGACACCTTCCAGCACCTGGAATGCGGTGTCGTCCAGCTCCACCACGTCGGTCGAATAGCCGAAGCGGCCCATCCGAAGGCCGAGCGTATCGACGCGGCCGTGGTTCTGGCGGAACAGGCGGACCGAGAGGCCGGCAGTGTCCACCGTGTCGCCGGGTTCCACCACCTGCGGCACCAGCACCGGCCGATAGAACCCGGGCGGCTTCCACGGCGCGAAGGCATAGCCGAACCGGCGCGTCACTTCGTCCAATGTCCGTTGCATCGCAAAGGCTTGCAGAGGACGATCGATAATCCGGTTGAGGATGCGGATTTCATCGATCCCGCCAATATGGTCGGCATGGGCATGGGTGAACAGCACGGCATCGACGCGCCCGATCCGGCAATTCAGCAACTGGCCGCGCAGATCGGGCGACGTATCGACCAGCAGGCGCTCGCCGGTGGCGCTTTCCACCACGATGCTGGATCGCGTGCGGCGGTTGCGTGGCTCGTCTGGATCGCAGTCTCCCCAATCACCCCCGCCATCCGCCCCGCCAATGAACGGAACGCCGGCGGAGCCTCCGGTGCCGAGCAGGGTGACCTTCATGCTGCCTTGCGGAACAGGCGCCGGAAATTGGTGGTAGTGAGGTCCGCGACCGCCTCGGACGAGAGTCCCCTCACCTCGCCCAGCACCGTTGCGGTATGCGCCACCCAGCCGGGTTCGTTGCGCTTGCCGCGGAATGGCACGGGCGCGAGGTAGGGCGCGTCGGTTTCCACCAGCAGCCGGTCGTCGGGCATGTCCCGCGCAATTTCGCGCAACTCGGTCGAACGTGGGAAGGTCAGGATGCCCGAAAAGCTCAGATAGCCGCCCATCGCGACCGCCGCCTCGGCCAGGCCGCGGCCGGAGCTGAAGCAGTGCAGAAGGAAGGCGAAGTCCCCTCCCCGATCCCGTTCATCCTGCAGGATTTCCGCGATATCGCCATCGGCGTCGCGAGCGTGGATGCACAGCGGCACTCCGGCCAGGCGGGCGGCACGAATATGGACGCGGAAGTTCTCGGCCTGCACGTCGCGCGGGGCCTTGTCGTAGAAGTAGTCCAGGCCCGACTCGCCGATCCCGATCACCCGCGGGTGCCGCGTCATCTCCGCCAGTGCCTCCGGCGCGGGGATCGGCGCCTTGGCGGCGTTGTGCGGATGCACGCCTACGGTGCACCAGATCCCCGGATTTGTCTCGGTGACCTCCGGCAGGGTTGCGGATTGCGCCATGCTGGTGCCGATGGTCACCATCTCCCCAACACCGGCCTCCCGCGCGCGGGCCAGAACGGCGGGGAGTTCCATGGGCGTGTAGTAGTCCAGATGACAGTGCGAATCGATCAGCATGTCAGGCGGCCGGCTCCACATAACGCGGGAACACGCCCTGCGGTGGCGGCAACGGCGTGCCGTCGGGCAGCGGTGCGGCGAGTGCGGCGATGTCACGCGCCTCGGGTGGGACGCCCAACTGGTCCAGCATGCGCCCGATCGAGTCCGGCATGAAGGGCTGCAGCAAGGTCGCGATCACCCGGATCGTATCGCACAAAACCCGCAAGACCAGTGCCATGCGCGGCTTGTCTGTGCGGTTCAGCGCCCAGGGCGCCTGACGGTCGATATAGCCATTGGCGGCGCGCACGACCTTCCAGATCTCCTCCAGCGCCTCGTGGAAGGTCTGGCGATCCATGCAGCCGCGGACAATGCCGGGCAATGCGTTGGCGGCTGCCAACAGCGCCGCGTCCTCATCCGTGTGCGCGCCGCGCGCCGGCAACTTGCCCTCGCAGTTGCGCGCGATCAGCGACAGGGTCCGCTGTGCCAGATTGCCCAGGTCGTTCGCCAATTCCACGTTGATACGCGTCACGATCGCCGGGTGGCTCATGGAGCCATCGGCCCCGAAGGGCTTCTCCCGCAACAGGAAATAGCGGATTTGGTCCAGGCCGTAGGTCTCCACCAGCTTGCGCGGTTCGATGACATTGCCCAGGGACTTCGACATCTTCTCCCCTTCCACGACCCACCAGCCGTGGGAGGAGACGCGCTTGGGCGGTGGCAGCCCGGCCGACATCAGGAACGCTGGCCAGTAGACGGCGTGGAAGCGGATGATGTCCTTGCCGACGAAGTGCACATCCGCCGGCCAGAAATGCCACCGCGCCGCTTCCGGATCGGGGAAACCGCAAGCGGTCACATAGTTGTTCAGTGCGTCCAGCCAGACATACATCACGTGGCCCGGCGCGTCGGGCACCGGGACGCCCCAATTGAACGTCGTGCGGCTGACCGACAGATCGTGCAACCCGCCCTTCACGAAGCTGATGACTTCGTTTCGGCGAGAGGATGGCGCGATAAATTCTGGATTTTCTTCATAATGCTTCAGCAGCCGGTCCTGCCAGGCGGACAGGCGGAAGAAGTAGGACGGTTCGCGCACCCATTCCACCGGCGCGCCGGATGGCGCCACCTTGCTGCCATCCGGGCGGGTGGTGAGTTCGCTCTCGTCGTAGAACGCCTCGTCGCGGACGGCATACCAGCCTTCATAGTGGCCAAGGTAGATGTCGCCCGAGGCGGCTATGCGGCGCCAGAGTTCGGCGCAGGAGACCTTGTGCCGCTCCTCGGTCGTTCGGATGTAGTCATCGTACGACACGCCCATGGCGCGCGCCATGTCCTTGAAATCGGCCGAAATCTGGTCGGTGAAGCTCTGCGGGTCCATGCCGGCATCGGACGCCGCCTTCTCCACCTTCTGACCGTGCTCATCGGTGCCGGTCAGGAAGAACACATCGTATCCGTCCAGCCGCTTGAACCGTGCCATGACGTCGGCCGCGATCGAGGTGTAGGCGTGGCCGATATGTGGCGCGCCGTTCACGTAGTAGATCGGGGTTGTGATGTAGAAGCTCTTAATCATTGATCTCACTGGATCTTTTCGGTCAGAAGCGCCAGCCCGGCGATGATGGCCTGGCGCTTGTCCAAGGCGAAGCGTTCGGTTTCGTCCTGAATCCGGGTGAGCCCGTGCCACACCTCGCCCCAGGCATCAAGCGGGCGCAGCGCCGCCACGCGCTCTTGCTCGGGGTCCGCCCGGCCCCGTACCGACTCCCGCACCGCGGCGGCTATCCCCGCACGCAGCAGGTCCATGAAGGTGGAAAATCCGGTCTCGCTGCGGCCCAGCGCATCCGCCACCTCGTGCCCTCGGGTCGGCGGCAGGTTGGGAAGGTCCGCCAGCAGCTTGTCTACTATGGCTGCCACTTTGAGCCCTTCCTCTTCGACCATCAGCAACGCCCGGCCTGGCGAACCTTCGGCGAGCGTCAGCAGCCGTCCACGCTCCTCCTCTGTCATGTCGGGCAGGATGTCGGACAGTGCGCATGCCATCGCAGCGTCGTCCAGCGGATTGAGCCGCAGGCGCCGGCAGCGGCTACGGATCGTCGCCGGCAGCCGCCCGGGCGCCGAACAGGTCAGCAGCAGGATGGCGCGGACCGGCGGTTCTTCCAGGATCTTCAGCAAAGCGTTGGAGGAGGCCTGGTTCATCTCATCCGCGCCATCGACGATGGCGACGCGCCAACCGCCTTCCGCCGGGGTCAGGGCCATGAAGGTGTTGATCCGGCGCACGTCCTCGACCGCGATCTGGGTGCGCATGCGCTTCGTCTTCTCGTTGATACCGCGCTCCACGGTCATCAAGTCGGCATGCGAGCCGGCGGCGACGCGGCGGAACACCGGGTGCGTCGGCGGCACGGCGAGGCTGGGTTGAGTGGGGCGTCCGGCGAGCAGGCGGCGGGCGAAGCGGTAGGCGAGCGTTGCCTTTCCCACCCCCTCAGGCCCCGTAATCAGCCAGGCATGGTGCATCCGCCCGCCCTGGATCGCGTCCAGCAGCGTGGATTCGGCGGCTTCGTGTCCGAACAGGTTGAGATTGGCGCGGGGTTCGGGGGCGGTCATCAGGGGCGAGTATACGCTGGGATATCGGGGGCTGGGGAGCGTTTCCGGTGGATATGTCAGAACGGAGCGCGGAACCGGCAATCCAGGCTTCGTCAGCCCGCGGCAGCCTTGGCGACTCCCGACTTTCGTAGTGTTCGCCGCCCACTGCGCGATCGCGCCGCCCGCAATCTGCGGCGCTTCAGCCGTCATCGCTGCGAGCATGCCTCGTGCCCCCGCGTGCCCGTGACGGAACCCGGGGGCGACCGCATCCGTTCGCTATGCAACAACCGAAGGGACGGTCCGATGCCGACACCGCAGGAACTCGAGACGAAATTCTGGAAAGCCCTCGACTCTGATATGACCATGATGCTCGGCCTTGACGGCGTGGAGGACGGCCATGTGCGCCCCATGACCGCGCAGGTCGAGAACAAGCAAAGCCCGATCTGGTTCTTCGCTGCGAAGGACAGCGCACTCGTCCAGTCACTCGGCCAGGGCCACCGCGCCATCGCCACCTTCAGTTCGAAGGGTCATGACCTCTTCGCCAGCGTGCGCGGCAACCTGTCCATGGACAACGATCGCGCAGCTATCGACCGTCTGTGGAACCGCTATGTCGCGGCTTGGTATGAAGGCGGCAAGGACGACCCGAACCTGGCGCTGCTGCGCCTAGATGCCGAGACTGCCGAAATCTGGGAAAGCGGGTCGAGTCTGGTTGCCGGCCTGAAGTCGCTGTTCGGCCGCGACCCGAAGCAGGACTACAAGGACAATGTGGCCGAGGTATCGCTGCGATGATGCTGGCGCCAGTCGGGCCGACGTCTCGCGAATCCGGCATGGGCATGACCCGTGTCGGATAGGCCGCCAGTCCGCACGGCCACCGAGGCTCGCCAGGGCCGGACCACCGGCGTGGTGCGCTGGGTTCTGGGCGTGTCCCTGGTGCTCGCGTTCATCGCGCTGATCATCGCTTACTTTGTCGCCTGAACGGAGAATACCGGATGGCAATCGAACCCCAACCTATCCCGCCCGAACTGCCGGGTCCTGGTCCCGGCCCCGGGCAGGAACCGCCTCCGCCTGAGGTTCCACCCACTGACCCATCCCCGATACCGACCACACCGCAGCCCACGGCATAAACAGGGCCGCAGCGTTAGCTGGGATCGCAGCCGGTCGGGACCAGCAAAGGCTGGGCATGTTGAATACATCGGTGACGGCGGCACAGTAAGCTTCTTCGCCTTGCGCTGACAAAGCTGATGACCATGCCCAGCAGCTTTTCATGACAGTTCCATGAGATGGGCGACAATTATCGCCGCGTCCGGAGGGCCGGTGACAGGATACCTGCAGCTCCGACATCCTGCCGGCTTCTAAAAGCGCTGATGAGCGGTCAGCGATAGGTGGCAATGGCGCCGACCAGCGGATAGGCGGCGCGGACCCGGCGCACATCGGGCTGGATCTGCAGCGCTCCGCTGTCGTCGCCCCCGGTGATGTGTCCGCTCAGCATGAAGTCGGCGAACACAAAGGGCAGGCTGTAGCCGGTGAGGAAGTCCGGACGATCCAGCAGGCCGAAATGTAGGTGCGGGTTGCTGGAATTACCGGAGTTGCCCAGCTTTCCAATCACAGCGCCTGCCGCGACGCGTTGGCCGACTGCGACCTTGACGCTACCCTTCTGCAGATGCGCATAGAAGGCGTATACACCCTCCGCCTGGCGGACAAGGACGTAGTTGCCGCCGAAATCCTCGGGCTTGTGCAGCGTTGTCGCCGGCTGGAAGGGAATACTCTCATCCATGCCGTCGTGCCGAGCGACTACGATGCCGGCGGCCGCGGCATGCACCGGCGCGCCGAAGAATGGGTATTGCGCGTTGCTCTTGCCGTCCCCCTCATAGAAGCGGTTGCCATCGACGCGAAGGAAATCGATGGCAAAGGTCTCCGCCGTGCCGATCCTGGTTCCTGCAGCGACCCGGACGTTGCGGTGGGGGTTTGGCGTGCAGCAGCCATTGAAGGCGGCCCAGCCGGCGCCGCGCACTGGCGGCTGGACGGTAATGGCGCGGAACGGTGAGACCGTCAGGACCGGTCCCTGGATCTCGCGACTGCCGACGATTGCCAGTGTATGCTCGGAGGCGCCCGGCATCCCATAGGTGATACGGTGGGAGACGCGCGGCGGCCGCCGGCCGGGCGGCAGGATCAGGTCGATCTCCACGGTCGCCGAACCCGAGGCTGGGATGGCGGCGATCGGCGCCTGCTCCAGGACACCCTGGGTCGCGGCGGCAAGCGTCGCGCCGTCGATGCGCCCGATCACCGCGCCACCCGGTCCGCTGACCTCGACGGCCATCACGGTGACGGGGCTGGCGAAGGCGTTGGTGACCAGCAGGTCATACTCGACATGGTCGCGGCCGTCGTCGCCACGAACCACGTGCGGCTGATTCAATGGCGTTACAAGCAGCGCAGTGGACGGAATCGCGAGGCTCTCGGCCTCGGCTGACCACGAAGAGACGAGCGTCAGGCAGAGCAGGGGGAACAGCAACAAGAATGGGTGCCGTGCGCTGCAGGGCGTCTGTGCCATTTTGAATCTCCTGTTTCTTGTTCCGTTTCATCCTAAACGGAACCGCCGGCTGCGGTCATCCCGACGGGTTCGACAGGGCTGGAGCCTCCATCACCCGGGTCTCCGCAGTGGCAGCGTCGCTGCCGCTTGCGGGTTCGTGTGCGATCGCCGGCGCAGTTCGATGCATCCTGCACAGCGACCTCGGATGAGCGAGTGGCGCGTCTGGATGCAATCGGGTTACCCATGCTGTTCCTGCAGGGAGAGCGGGATGCTCTCGCCGATCCTGCGCTGCTGCGCCGGGTCATGGATGCTCTTGGGCAGCAGGCGGCTTTGCATGTGTTCCCGGATGCTGACCATTCGTTCCACGTCCCGGACCGCAGCCGTCGGACGGATGCGCAGGTCATGGACGCGCTGCTGGATGCGCTGGCGGATTGGATCATGCGCACGGCGCGTTCGGCACCCTGATCCTCAAGTGTCGTCGCGTTCTGCGTCCACACGCTGCTGTCGGTCGAGATCGGGCAGAACGGTGCGCATGATCTCCTCGACCGGCGTCTTCGCGGGCACTACGAACATTGTGCCGGGGCTGCCGGCGCTGATGGTTGTCACCGCCTTCTTCGGACAGATGCCCAGGCAGCGGGTTTCGATGATGCGGATCTCGCGGCCATGACCCGCATCCCTAAACGCACGCCGCAGCGTGGATTTCAGGTCGTCCTTGCCCTTCGGCCCGAACCCGCCGTCCAGCTTGCGCGTGCATTTGCCGCACAGCAGGACGACTCGCTTCCACGGAGTGCGGCGGCTACTGATGGTCATGACATCCGTATGAACGAAGATAGTCCACGAAAGTGGTGGACGAATGCACGCCGCTCTCCTTGTCGTGAAGCCTGCCCGCAAGCATCGTCCGGCGGAGCGCCGCAGGTGCGAAGCCGATAAAATGACCCAATCTTCGAGTGTTCCGAGCAGGCATTCGTGGCCGCGGCCGTGAATGCCTGCTTAGCGGGTGTGGACGATCTCACGCAGCCATTTTCACCAGACGCTCGATCTCCGGCAGGCGTTGGTCCACGCGCTCGGGCCGCTGGCTGCCGAGGTTGACGATCAGGCGGTCCACGCCGAGCGCCGCATACTCCTGCATGGAGTCGGCCGGCATGCCGATTGGCGGTGTGATGATGATCTGGAAGTCCTTGCCGCGGGTACGCCCTTCCCGCGCGAATGCGGCGTCCAGGCGGGTGAGCATCTCTTTCGTCGCGGCCGGATCGCGATTGAACCCGTACCACCCCGCGCCGAAGCGCACCGCTCGGCGAAATGCGGCATCGGCATAGCCGCCGACGATGATCGGCACATGCGGCTTCTGGATAGGCTTCGGGTCGAGCCGGCAGGTCTCGAACTTCACCCATTTGCCGTGGAAATCCACGACCTCCTCGGTCCAGAGCCGCCGCATCACCTCCAGGAACTCGTCGCAGCGTGCGCCGCGATCCTCCCACCGGTAGCCGCAGGCCTCCACCTCCTCCTTGTTCCAACCAACACCGATCCCGAAGTCGATGCGCCCATCGGTCAGCCAGTCCAGCGTCGCCATTTCCTTGGCCGTGTAGATCGGGTTGCGCTGCGGCACCAGCGCGACTCCGGTCCCAAATCGCAACGACTTCGTCACGCTGCCAAGGAAGCCGAAGGTCGCGGTCACATCCAGCATGCCGCCGCCTGGTGGGACAGGGATGCGCCCGTCCTTGGAACCGGGATAGCGATAGGTGTTCCTGTCGAACAGCACGACATGTTCGCCCATCCAAATCGATTCGAGACCAATATTCTCGGCGCGCCGGCCGAAATCCCGGATCATCTGCGGTGTCGCCAGAGGCGACATGAAAGTGGCAAATACACCGATTTTCATGGGACGTTCCTCGTCTGCGTACGTGACGGAACTATGGCACAGGCGATCGGTGGGCACGAAGCGCCCGACAGACACCCGTGTCCGCGCCTGGATTTCTGCGGCAGCTTACGGTTCGATTCGACGTCCCGAAAGCCGAGACCGGCATAGATGTCGTCCACTCTTCCTAGATGATCCGCGCTCAAGTTTCTGGGACTGTGCCGCCAACACGAGGTCATGGGTGACTTCGCTGTCCGGGAGCCAAATTGCGACGGCGCAACCGTTCCCCCGATCTCGACCAGCAACCTTCCAGAAGCTGTTACCACTACCCCCAGCGTGGCTGCTCGGTTGCATCGATCCGCAGTGCGGCCTTCGCGACCACCTCATGCGTGACGAACGAGTTTGCTGGATGGAACCGGCCGCAGCGGGCGTCGCGAAACAGGCGTTCCAGCTCGTTGCCCTTGAACATCCCGCCGCCGCCGGAGAGTTCCATGGCCATGTCGGCAGTCTTCCAGCAGGCCTCTACGGCATGATACTTGGCGGACAGGATTTTCGCGGGCCAGGCGGCGCCATGCGGAACGCTGGCCGTCCAGTCATCGGCGATCTTCTCGATATGTGGGCCTATCGGATCGAACGCCAGTATCATGTCCGCAACCAAGTGCTGGATTTCCGGGTGATACGCCATCGATCGGGTCAACGACAGCGAAGTCTTCTTTTTGATTGACGGCAGAACCAGATCGATCGCCCGTTGCGCGATGCCATGATAGATGAATGCGAAGCCCAGTAGGCACCATGCGTAAATGCTGAGCAGGAATAAATCACCGCCACCGACCGGCAGGATGCGTCCGACGTAACAATCTGGGATGAACGCATCCTCCAGCATCAAATCGTCACTGCTGGTCGCGCGCATGCCCAACGTGTCCCAGGTCTTCACGATGCGCCACCCCGCGGTCTCCCGCGGCATGAAGAAATGGACGATCTTCGGTCCGCCCTCGGCGCCGGCCCATGTCGCGTGGCCGCCGAACCGGGTCGTGACCGGCGACAGGCTGTTGAACAACTTATGGCCGGTAATTCTGAATCCGCCTTCGACCCGCGCGGCCTTGCTTGTCGAGGTTCGTACGCCTTCGCTGCCGCGTTCGGAGTGCGAGCCGTTGAACACCTCGCCCGCCAGTGCTTCCTTCAGCAGCCATTCCAGAGACGTGTCGCCGTTCCGCCAGAGGCTCGACGCAGTCCCGATCCAATAATTATGCATGTTGATCGCCAGAGCGGTGGCCGGCGCGTGATATGCCAGACGCCGCTGCTCCGCGCAGACCTGCGACAAGGTCAGCCCGGGGCCGCCGAGTTCCTTCGGCACCGCAAGCGTCAGATAGCCGGCATCCTTCAACTCGGCAAAATCCTCGTCGAAGAAGTGGTTGTCGCGGTCATAGCCGGCGCTACGCTCCCCACAGCGGCGCAGCGGGTCGGCTGACAGGACAGGGGCGTGGCTGTGCATGGTCGTTATCCTGGAATGGACCAGAGAGGTTTCCCCGGCGCTGACATGGTCCTGGCGCAGGAGACGGGCGAGATAAATCGTCAGAATGGGTGAGGCGAACGGCTCATCATTCGGTGCGGGTCTCATCATTTGCCGCGCGCCGTCTCATGACGGATCCCGCGCGACTCATCGTCCCGGACGATTCAGCCCCGCCAGTCCGTTCCGGACGGCGTAGGCTCCCGCCTCGGTCCGGTTGGCGGAACCGGTCTTGGCCAGAATGTTACGAACATGTGTGGCGACGGTGTTCAGGCTGATGTCCAGGACCAGGGCGACATCGGCATTGCTGCGCCCGATCGCCAGAAGCCGCAACACTTCCAGTTCCCGCGCAGTGAGGTTGTCAGGCGCGAAGACCGAGCGCGCGCGCGTGTCGAGTCGAGCGCGCAAGGCGGTCACCCGTTTTGCGACCGCGGGGAGCCCAAGGCTGTCCGCCGCCTCGGCTGCCATATCCAGATGCACTGCTGCGCCTGCGCCATCGCCACTGTCAAACATCATAGCAGCATAATCGCAGCGCGTGTGGGCCAGCGGCACCAACGCCTCGATGCGATTGTTCATTTTGATGGCTGCGTCGAAGTGGCGGGCCGCCGCGGTCCAATCGCGCATTGTGGCGGCAAGTATCCCCAGAAACCGATGCGCCGAACCGCAACAACCAGTGCCCGTTCCAAGGACCAGGTTGTGATCGGACCACGGCAGCAGCAAACGGTAGAGTGACGCGGCACGGACCGTGTCGCCCAGGGCGGTACACACCTCGGCCAGGAATGTGACGCTGGCAGTCCAGCGTCCGTCACGAGGCAAATCGGCGAAATCCTGAGATGCGATATCATCCAGAACCGCCTTTGCCGCTGCCCGATCGCCCACCTCAAGCCACACCAGCGCCAGACCTGGGCGCCACGCCGTTGCTGCCGCTTGGCGTGCAAACAGCGACACCAGAGGTCCGAGTTCCACGAGGCGGTCTTGTTCCCGGCGCAAAGCGAAAATCAACATTGAGATCGGGTCAGCGCCGCCTTCCTCGCCGCCCCGTGTTTGCATGATATGAACAATAGCTTGCTCGGCGGCGGCAAGCTCCCCGCGCATCAGCGCGAACGTCGCCGTCCAGCCTAGCCGAACGCGCCTGAACACATTGGGCGCTCCGCTCCTGTCGATCAAGGCCATCGCGGTGGTGGCGGATTCCAGATCGCCGCGTTCCAGATGCAGCATCGTCAGGCGGCAGTATCCGACAGATGCGTATTCGATCTGACCGGCCAACTCGGCCAGGGATACGACTTCGTTGGTGTCCACCAGCGCCTGTGCCAGCTCGTGCGCGTCGTGAGTCCTGAGTGTACCGACGGCGTAGAGAGACATCGCCAGTGCCGCGGGATCGCCAAGTACGCGAGCCATGATCACAGCCTCGGATGCGTCGGCCATGGCATCCGTCACCGCACCTCCCCAGTAACGGATCCTGGCGATCAGCCCCATGATTCGAATGCGCAAACCAGCGTCCGCGTCGGTGAAGCCATCGAGCGCGCTACGCAACAACGCGATGATCTGTGGGGCCACGCCTCCGACATCACTTGCAAATATGTTGTTACGCAGAAAAGTATAGCCATAAGCGCAGGCCAGTTCGCCGAACAGGGTCGGCAGTTGATTGGCGCGTGCGATATCCATACCGGTCTTGAGCGTTTCCTCAGCGCCCTTGGCATCGCCGGACTTCCGCAATGCATCGCCAAGCAACTGCATCAGGACACATCGACGGTTTGGGTCATCCGTTGTGCGCGTGTCCAGCAAATCGAGCGCACTGTGGCAAAAGCCGATCGTATCCTCGAACGCCAGCGCCTTGTCCGCATGCCGAGCGGCGGCCGTCGCGTAATCAATGGCGCGATCGATATCCTCGCCGAACCCGGACGCGCGGAACTGAAACGCAAGGTCTGAAGCCACAGAATCCAGCTTGCGCCGATGCACGAACTCGATTGCTTCCCCAACCGCGTGATGCAGGCGGCGGCGTTGGCCGATCTGCAGCTCTTCATACAGAGTCAGCCGCACCAGGGCATGGGTGAACTGGTATGTCTCGGCGCCTGTCTCCTCAACAACATGGGCGGCCAGGGCTTCGTCCAACGCTTCCAGCACGGCGTCCTCCTGAGGCAGCTGGCAGGCCTTCATCAGCACGCCGAGCGAAAAATTGCGCCCGATCACCGACGCCACGGCAAGGACATTGCCGCAATTTTGCGACAAGAGATTGAGCCGTCGTCCGATGACTTCCCGGACCCCTTCGGGCAAACGGATCGTCGCGCTGCCGGCGCCAAGCTGGCCGTTCTGCGCCAGGAATCGCACGACCTCCCGCACGAACAGCGGATTACCCTCGGTCTGGTCGTGAATCGCATTGGTCAGCGATTCCGGGGGCGTCGTCCCCGCCGACGCCGCGACGTAACGGCGGACGTCCTCGGCGTTCAGCCCCGACAGCGGCAAGCGCAGCAGATGCGGCACGCGGTTCAGCGCGCCTAGTGTGTCGGAAAGCCGGTGGCGGCGGGACAACCCGGCTTCCCGATAGGTGCCCACCACCAGCAAACGACTGTTCGCCATGTTCTGGGTCAGGAACTCCAGAAGCCGTAACGACGGAACATCGGCCCAGTGCAGATCGTCCAGGATCATCACCAGCGGCTGATGGCGGGCCGCGGCGATCAGGAACTGTGCGATCGCGCCGAACAAGCGAAACCGCCCTTCCGCGGGATCATTGAGCAGCGGCGCGGGTTCCAGGCCCGGCAGGCGCGAGGCAATGTCGGGGATGATGCCTGCTACGTCAGAGGCGCCGGACCCCAGGCTGCTGGTCAGGTCGCTTGTCGTCAGCGACTCCGCAACCGCGCGAAGGATTTGTGCCCAGGGCCAGTAGGGGGGCGCGCCGGGTTCCTCCAGGCAGCGACCCCAGACGGCCCTGGCGGCCTGGAGCGCGGCATGGCGCGCCAGTCCCAGGGCAATCCGTGTCTTGCCGATCCCGGGTTCTCCGGTGATCAGGGTAAGGCGCCCGCTGCCAGCCGTCGCGTTGTCGAACGCGGCGCGCAGGGCAGCGACTTCTGCCTGCCGCCCGATGAAGATCTCGGCCGCGAGGTCCATCGGCTGGATTCTCCCCCACGTCGATCCCGTAGCATGATCGCGCACGTGGCCATTCCGCGAGACCTGACGGTATGTTGACAGTGTTGACAAGCCGGGGCCAAGACCGTCCGATGGCGTCAGGGTACCTTAAGGCCGGGCCAGTGGGACCGGAGCCGCGAGGAGGTCTGCATGCCGATGTTCTTGATCGAGCGGAATTTTGCCAGAGAAATTCACCCCGACGACGCGAGCCGCGCGAAGATCAAACAGGTGAACGACGAGATCGGGATTCAGTGGCTGTATTCGTTTCTGAGCGCAGACAAGCGGAAAACCTATTGCCTGTATGAAGCGCCCAACGCCGAGGCAATCCGGGAGGCGGCAGGCAGGTTGAACATCCCCGCGGACATCATTGTCGAAGTCAGCGAGACGCGGCCGGTGTAGTTCGATTTGAGCGCAGCGACGGTTGAGGCGTTCCCCCTGCGACACGAAAATAGTCGGATACTCATCGGAGGACCCGTACCACGATTTTCCGAGAAGCACTAAAACAACTTGTACGATGAACGGCCTTCTGCCGGTGACGTTCTAGAGAACTGGCTCTATCGCTTTCAGCAACCCGATCATGTTCTCTTTGCAGGGAACACTGGCGCTCCGGCAGATTGGTGACGAGTGTCGAAATACCGCCGTCGCCACTCGTCAGAACCTGCAACGTCGGTAACCCAAGGAGAAGCCGCGATGAGCGCCAAATACGACGTTGTCGGGGCGAATTACACGGCGCTTCGCAGGCCGGATCCGCGAATAGCCCGGATCATCACAGGCGCCCTCGGGTCGGCACGGATTGTCCTGAACGTTGGTGCAGGCACCGGCTCCTATGAACCGGCCGATCGAGCCGTGATCGCGGTGGAGCCTTCCGGCGAGATGATCCGAAAGCGCGGTCCGACGGCGGCCGTGGCGGTACAGGCCAGCGCCGACCATCTGCCATTCGCCGACAGGCATTTCGACGCCTCCATGGCGGTGTTGACAGTCCACCACTGGCCGGACAAGCAGGCAGGCCTGCAGGAGATGCGCCGCGTCACGCGCGGCCGGATCGTCCTGCTGACCTGTGACCCAGCGCACCGGCCCTGGCTGACGGACTATCTGCCTGAACTGGCGGCGTTGGACGAGGCACAGATGCCGGCCCTGTCCGAATACGAACGGTGGCTGGGACCCGTGCGGATTGCGCCGGTTCCAATACCGCACGATTGCATCGATGGTTTCCTCTATGCCTATTGGCGCCGTCCCGCGGCCTATCTCGACCCGTTCATCCGGTCCGGCAGCTCGTCGTTCTGGATCCTCGACAACCTCGAAGCGGGATTGCGGACGTTGCGGCAGGATCTGCAAACCGGCGCGTGGGAACGCCGCTACGCCGACTTGCTCATGCGCGATGACTACGACGCAGGATACCGGCTGGTCGTTGTGGATTGACCCGGGCCTGGACTTGGCCGCGGTCGCCGGGGCCGAAATGCTGACCCTGGGGCCGGGTGGCCGGTTCCCGTCCCTGGCGCATCGCGGCAACCGCTGGTACCCTGCAGGCAACCCGCCGGCCCCGATCGGCTCTTCGGACAAGCAAGGATACGCACAGGATGAAGATCGGAATCCTTTACACCTCTCATCCGGATCCGGCGACCGAGCCGTTTCCGCATCATGCCGTGCACGCCCGCACCACGCGGGAGGTGCTGGAGGCCGAGGAACTGGGCTTCGACAGCATCTGGATCGCCGAACACCATTTTTCCAACAAATACGGCATCCTGCCGGACCCGTTCAGCTACCTCTGCTACCTCGCCGCCCTGACCAAGCGGATCAAGCTGTGCGCCGGGGTGATGGTGGTGCCGCTGCACCACCCGATGCGGATCGTCGAGAACGCCGCGTTCATCGACATCCTGTCGAACGGCCGCTTCCAGCTGGGCCTTGGATCGGGTTACCGGCCTTATGAGTTCGAGGGGCTGGGCGTGGATTATGAGGCGCGCCGCGACATGCAGGAAGAAGCAATCCCGCTGATCCTGAAGGGCTTCCACGATCGAAAGATGGATGCGCAGGGCAAATACTACAATTTCCGCGTCGCGGAACCGTATGAAGTCTATCCCGTCCCGGTGCAGCTGCCGCATCCGCCGATCTTCATGGGCGCCGGAACCGACCGGTCCATGAGCCAGGCGGCGCGCTGGGGCTTCGGCCTGATGCAATCGACGCTGCCCGACCTCGTGACGATCGCCGATCATATTAACACCTACCGCTCCCACATGAAGCAGGCCGTCGCGCCTTACAACCAGAACCCGGCCTTCGGCGAAGTCGATGTCGCGCGCCTGGTCTACGTGGCCCCCACGGATGCGCAGGCGAAGGCGGACAGCGCCGAGGGAGTGGAGCGGCATGTGCGCAGCTTCGTTAGCGGCGGCACCGGCCGGTATTTCGGCGAAGTGACGGCGGAACGCGACGACAGCGCCCTGAGCTATGATCACCTGGTGGAAAACACGATCCTGCACGGCTCGCCGGACACGGTGATCCGCAAGATCGAGGCATTCCGCAAGGCGGGGGCGACGTCGATCATGGTGCACTACCCGCCCTATTACGGGCCGGAGAAGACGTCGCGCATGCTGCGGCTGTTCGCCAAGGAGGTGCTGCCGCATGTGCAGGCAATGGAGGCACCGCGGCTGGCGGCGGATTAGAGCGTGATCACGCTGAGCGGAACGTACCCGCGTGTGAATCACGCGACGAAACAAGATCGTAGAGTATTTTCGCCCTGCACAGTCAGGGTGAAGATACTCTAGCCGCGACTACCCTCGCATGGTGTAGCGCGCCGTCGCGCTGATCCGGGGTTCGCCCGGCGTGATGGTGATGGGTTCGGCCGGGCAGCGCCGCGGCACGCCCTGCCCGTCCCACAGCCAATACACATTGTCGCCGGCCCCGTTCACCGCCACCACCTTGTGCCCGCCCAGTGGATCGATGGCATGGATCGTCACGCGACTGATCAGCCCGCCCTTCAGCGCGCGCATATCGTCCACCGCCTCGTACACCGCGTCGGCGACGCTGGCGCCCTTCTTCATGTACAGCACAGCCGAGCGCGCGGTGCCGCAGCGGATCGTCATCTCGCCCGCGCCTGTGCACGCCGCGGCACCATAGCGTCTGTCGGCGTAGGACCCGGCGCCGATGATCGGGCTGTCGCCCAGTCGTCCCGGGTATTTCCAGCCCCAGCCGGATGTACTTGTGCCCGAGCAGATCGCTCCGCTGTTGTCCTGCGCCAGGAACACGGTGGTGTCGCGCCCCACTTCGGGGTCGATCGCGTGCCGGCAGAGCTCGGCCAGCGGCGTCTTCGGCCAGGCCGCCTTCTGTTCGGCCGTCAGTTCCGCGTCGAACCAGGCCTGCCAGGCCCGCCGCGAGTCGGGGATCAGATTGTCCGCGGTCTCGGCCCCGATCTCCTGGGCGAAACGCGCGGCGCCCTCGCCCACCAGCAATTCGTGCGGCAGACGGCGCATCACCTCACGGGCCACCGAGACCGGGTGCAGGAACCCGCGCAGCGCGCCGACGGCGCCGGATCGCAAGGTGGATCCGTCCATCAGGCAGGCATCGAGCTCCACCTCACCCAGGATGTTGGGCCAGCCGCCGCGCCCGACGGTGCGCACCGCGGGATCGGCCTCGATCAGCCGGATCCCGGCCTCGATCGCATCCAGCCCGGGAGCGCCCTCGGCGAGCAGGCGGGCCGTGACGGGGACGCCAACAGTTCCTTCGTTGTTCGTCACCAGAATCATCCAAGCCCCTCCTGTTACAACCGTGAACCCGAAACACTGGGCAGGGAAGCGCACACCCCGCGAGAACGCGACTTGAAGACTCGCCCTCCGCAGGCGTAACGGGCGCGCCACGTTTCGCGGAGTGCGGCCCCATGCGGGAATTGGTTGAAGCCGGGTTTCTGGGCATCGTGGAGGGATTGACGGAATTTCTGCCGGTCTCCTCCACAGGCCACCTGATCCTGGCGGGCGAGCTGATGGGCTTCCAGGGGCCACCCGGCAAAGTGTTCGAGATCGTCATCCAGCTGGGTGCCATCCTAGCGGTGCTGGTGCTGTACGCGGGCCGGTTCTGGAACGTGGCGCTGGGGCTCGGCCATGATCCGGGCGCCCGGCGCTTCGTGATGGCGGTGGTGCTGGCTTTCCTGCCGGCGGCGGTCATCGGCGTGCTGGCGCACGGCTTCATCAAGTCCGTGCTGTTCTCGCCCTATGTCGTCTGCGTGGCGCTGATCGTAGGCGGGATCGCAATCCTGGTGATCGAGCGTATCCGCCCCGTGCCGGTGATCAATCAGATTGAGCGGTTCACGCCGATGCTCGCCTTGAATATCGGGCTGATCCAATGCCTGGCCATGATCCCCGGCGTGTCACGGTCCGGCGCGACGATCCTGGGCGCGCTGATGCTGGGCGTGGGGCGCAAGACGGCAGCGGAATTTTCGTTCTTCCTGGCAGTGCCGACGCTGTTGGGGGCGGCCGTCTACGACCTTTACAAGAACCGTGGCGGGCTGACCTCGGAAGGTTGGGAGCTGATCGCGGTCGGCTTTCTGATGGCGTTCATCTCGGCGATGCTCGTCATCAGATGGTTCGTCGGCTTCGTCAGCCGCCACGGATTCACCCCCTTCGCCTGGTACCGGATCGTTGCGGGGATCGTGCTGCTGGTGGCGCTGCTCGTCTGACCTCTTGCGCGGCGTGCACGCCCGGGGTCCTCTGCGGCGGTGATGACCGAAGATCCGTCCACCCTCGCCGCCAACGTCATGCATTTCGCGCGCCTGCTGCGGCGTGCCGGATTGCCGGTGGGTCCAGCCGAGGCGATCGCCGCGCAGCAGGCGCTGACGCGCGTCGATCTGGCATCAAGGACCGAGACCCGCACGGCGCTGCGCGCGGTCATGATCCATCGCCACGAACACCAGCCGGTGTTCGACCAGGCCTTTGCCCTGTTCTGGCGCGATCCCACCGCCGCCGAACAGGCTGCCGCGATGGCATTGCTGGAGGCGCAGAAGGAGAAGAAATACGACCGTCCGCCGCCGGCCTCGCGCCGCGTGGCCGAGGCCTTCGCGCCCAGGAACCAGCCCCGCCCGCCGCCGCAGGAGGACCCGCCGGTGCAGGACGCGGTCATGACCGTGTCCGACCAGGAACGCCTGCAGCAGATGGATTTCGAGGCGATGGGCGCCGACGAGATCGCCGAGGCGAAACGCGAGATCCGCCGCCTGGTGCTGCCGCTGGATCTGCGTCGCACGCGGCGGGTGCGGCCCGATCCGGGCGGACCGGTCACCGACCTGCGCCGCACCATTCGGACGAGCCTCCGCCACGGCGGGGAGATTGTCGCGATCGCCCGCAGCCGCCGGATCACGCGCCCGCCGCCGCTGGTGGTGCTGTGTGACATCTCTGGATCCATGGGCCGCTACGCCCAGGTCCTGATGCATTTTCTGCACGCGGTAACGAATGACCGCGACCGGGTGCACGTCTTCCTGTTCGGCACGCGCCTGTCCAACGTCACCAGGCAGCTCCGCGCCCGCGATCCGGAAGTCGCATTCCAGATGGTCTCGCACATCGTGCCGGACTGGTCCGGCGGCACGCGAATCGGCGAGGCCCTGGCGACGTTCAACCGGCTGTGGGCGCGTCGGGTGCTGGGCCAGGGGGCGATCGTGCTGCTGATCACCGACGGGCTGGACCGCGCCGGCGCGGAAGGGCTGGCCGAGAACATGGATCGATTGCACCGCTCCTGCCGGCGGCTGATCTGGCTCAACCCCCTGTTGCGCTGGAGCGGGTTCGAGCCAAAGTCACAGGGCGTTAGGGCGATGTTGCCCCATGTGGATGAATTCCGCCCGGTGCACAACCTGGCCAGCCTGCGTGCGCTCGTGGATCTGTTGTCGTGTCCCGCGCCGGTCCGTGTGCCACACGTGGTTCCCGCTCCCGCGCGTGAAACAGCGCTGTCATGAGCTGGGTGATGGACCGCGCGTGCGTCCGGGATCCAACCGGTGGTCGGATGACCGCTATCGTCGTTTTCGCACGGGCTCTGGACGGCGCATGACAGATCTGCGCCGCCTACCGGTCGGGCCGACGTTCCTGTATCATGGGGTTTCGTGACATCTCGGGATACCCACGCCATTGATGGCCCGGGCACAGAGGAATACCGTCATGAGCATGACAGAAGTCGAAGACGTCCTGAGCACCGCTGCTGCCTGGCGCGCCGCCGGGGAACAGGTTGCGGTTGCGACCGTGACGGAGACATGGGGCAGTTCCCCCCGTCCCGCAGGCAGCCAGATGGTCGTGACAAAGTCGGGCCGCATGGCCGGATCCGTCTCGGGAGGCTGCATCGAAGGTGCGGTCGCCGAAGCCGCGATGAAGACGATCGAATCCGGCACACCGCAGCTGCTGGACTTCGGCGTGACGCATGAGCGCGCCTGGGAGGTCGGACTCGCCTGCGGCGGCAAGGTGAAGGTATTCGTGGAAAAGCTCTCCTGAAGAGCTGAGGGAAACGCCAACATGACCCCCGAGATCCTCGCCGCGCTGGAACAGGCGAAGCGCGACAAGCGCCCCGTCGTGCTGGCCACGCGACTGCCGAGCGGCGAGCAGCGCCTGCTGCCCGATCCGGACGCACCGGCGGCACTCAACGAAGCCGCGGCGACGGTGCTGCAATCCGACGAAAGCGGCACCCACAGGGTCGGCGACGCGGACTGGTTCCTGCACGCCTACAACCCGCCACTGCGGCTGATTGTCGTCGGCGCGGTGCATATCGCCCAGGCGCTGGTGCCGTTCGCGGCGCAATGCGGCTTTGCGGTCACGGTGGTCGATCCTCGCCGCTCCTTCGCCTCGGATGAGCGTTTTCCGAACGTGACCATCTCCACTGCCTGGCCAGATGAGGCGATGGAGGAGTTCCGTCCCGACAGCCGCACGGCCGTGGTGACGCTCACGCACGATCCGAAGCTGGACGACCCCGCCCTCGATCGCGCTCTGAAATCAGACGCCTTCTACATCGGCGCGCTCGGCTCCCGCCGCACTCATGCCGCGCGGCGCAAACGCCTGCGCGACCTCGGTCATGCCGACGAAGCGATGGCGCGCATCCGTGGCCCCGTCGGACTGGACATTGAGGCCGTCACCGCCCCCGAGATCGGTGTTTCCATCATCGCCGAGATCATTGCCGTGCGCCGCGGCGCGCCCCTGCCGCCAAAGCCCGCAGCATGAAGTTCGGACCCGCCCAGCTCGACGATGCTCGCGGCGCCATCATGGCGCACAGCCAGCGCGTCGGCGAAAAGATGATCCGCAAGGGATCGCTGCTGGATGATGCGGCGATCGCTGCCCTGCGCGCCGCCGGGCGGACCGAGGTGATCTGTGCGCGGCTGGAACCCGGGGACGTGCCCGAGGACATCGCGGCCGACCGCATCGCCGGCCAGCTTGTGTCGCCGTTGATAGCCCGATCGCGCGCCGCAACCGGGCGCGTGAACCTTTCCGCCGAGGTACCCGGCCTGCTGCGGGTGAACGCCCCGCGGATCGACCGGTTGAACACGATCGATGAGGCCCTGACGATCGGCACCCTGCCCGACTATGCGGTGGTAGCGCCAAAGGACCTGATCGCAACGATCAAGATCATCCCATTCTCGGTGCCGGGCATGGTGCTGTCGGTGGCGGAGACCATGCTGCGCCAGAGCGGCTCTCCCATGACGCTGCATCCGTTCCAGCACCTGAAGGTGGGCCTGGTGGTGACGGAACTGCCGGGGTTGAAGGACAGCGTCACCGAGAAGACCATCGAGGTCACGGAAGCCCGGATCACACAACTCACCGGCTCGCTGTTGCCGCCGGTGCGCTGCGCGCACCAGGAGGATGCGATCGGACGAGCACTGGAGGGGCTGCTGGCGGGCGGTGCGGACCTGCTGCTGATTGTCGGTGCCTCGGCCGTGGTCGACCGGCGTGATGTCGGGCCGATGGGCATCGTGCGCGCCGGCGGCGAGATCGTTCATTTCGGCATGCCGGTGGATCCCGGCAACCTGATCTGCCTGGGGCGGATCAAGGACAAGCCGGCGCTGGTACTGCCCGGCTGCGCCCGCAGCCCGAAGCTGAATGGCATCGACTTCGTGCTGACCCGCCTGTTCGCCGGCCTGGGCGTAACGGGCGAGGACGTAATGCGCATGGGCGTCGGCGGACTGCTGAAGGAGATCGATATCCGCCCAATGCCGCGGGAGAAGGCGCCGGCGACGCCACGCTCCGGCGCCGCGCCGCGCAGTGCACCCACGATCGCCGCTGTGGTGCTGGCGGCCGGCCGGTCACGGCGAATGGCGCCACACAACAAGCTGCTGGTCACCGACAAGACCGGCAAAACGATGATTGCCCGCGTGGTGGATAACGTCCTGTCTTCCAACGCGCGTCCGATCCTGGTCGTGACAGGGCACCAGGCGGACCAGGTCGAGCAGGCGCTGGCCGGGCGCCCCGTGCGTTATGTCCACGCCGCCGACTACGCCCAGGGCCTGTCCGCCAGCCTGAAGGCGGGGATTGCCGAGGTCCCTCCCGAATGTTCGGCCGCGCTGGTCTGCCTGGGCGATATGCCGCTGGTGACCGGGCGGATGATCGACCGGATCCTGTCGATGTACGATCCGGACGAGGGCCGGCTGATTGTGCAGCCGACGTTCCGCGGCAAACAGGGCAACCCGATGCTTTGGGACCGCCGCTTCTTTTCCGAGATCCTGGACATCAGCGGCGATTCCGGCGCGCGATTCCTGGTGGGCAAGCATGCCGAGTCGGTCACCGAGGTGGAAATGGCTGATGATGCGGTGCTGCGGGACTTCGACACCACCGAGAGCCTGACCACGCTGCCGCCGCGGTTGCGGCCCGAAGGTGTAGGTTAGAGCAGGAAGCGAGACGGCCGCGCCTGCGCTAGAACCCCACCGCCACGCGCCGGCTGTTTCCGCGCCTCAGGTTCCGGAACCGCGCCATCGCCAGCAGCGGGAAATACAGCCGGTAGCCGTGATACCGCAGGTAGAACACCCGCGGGAAACCTACCGCCGTGTATGGTAATTCCGACCACTCACCGTCCGGCCGCTGCGTCGCCGCCAGGTATGCGATCCCGCGCTCCACCGCCGGCTCATTGACAGCGCCCGCCGCCATTAACCCCAGCACCGCCCAGGCGGTCTGGCTCGGCGTGCTTTCCTTGTAGCGGCCCCGCGGCGCCGAACCATAGGACTCCTCGTCCTCGCCCCAGCCGCCATCCTCGCGCTGCACTGAAACCAGCCACGAAGCCGCGCGCCGCACCGCCGGATCATCGGGCGGCACGCCGGCCGCGTTGAACGCGCACAATACCGACCACGTGCCATAGATGTAGTTCGTGCCCCAGCGGCCAAACCAGCTTCCATCAGCCTCCTGCTCGCGCCGCAGATAGTCCAGCGCACGCCGCATCACCGGGTCATCAGCGGCCATCCCGGCCTGCGCCAGGAAGGACACGCAGCGTGCGGTCACATCCGCGGTGGGCGGATCCAGCAGCGCACCGTGGTCAGCGAACGGGATGTGGTTCAGATAATGATGGGTGTTTTCCGGCTCGAACGCGCCCCAGCCGCCGTCCGAGGACTGCATGCCAATGATCCATTCACGCGCGCGGGCAATGGACTCGGCATGCGCCGGATCGCCGTTGCGGTGCAGCAGCATTCCCACCACCGCGGTATCGTCCACATCCGGGTAGTGCGGATTGGCATACTGGAACGCCCAGCCGCCAGGCCGGAGCGTCGGGCGCCGCACCGCCCAGTCGCCTGCCACATCCATGATCTGCCGATCGCGTAGCCACACACAGGCATCATCCGTCGCGACTCCAGCCTCGGCCATGGCGTGCCCTGCCAGCGCAGTGTCCCAGATCGGCGACAGGCAGGGCTGGCAATAGGCACGATCCTCCTGATGCACGAGCAGCTTGCGCACCGCGTCCCAGGCGATCGCGGCATCCGGGTGATCGGGCGAATAGCCGAGCGTGTCGAACATCATTACGGAGTTGGCGATCGCGGGGTAGATGCCGCCCAGCCCGTCGTCACCGTTCAGACGCTCGGTCACGAAGGCGACCGCCTTGCGGATCGCGGCGTCCTGCCGCTGCTTCGGGAATGCCGGTTCGGCGAACCGCAGCACGCTATCCACGCCCTTGAAGAATCGGCCCCAGGCCGAACGGTAGGGGCCGCGGATCCAGTCGGTAATCCGCTCCGGCGACGTACGGAAAAGCTCCCGAACGTGCACGCCACGCGGATTGCGCGCCCTGGGCCGCTTCGCCATCAGCACCAGCAGCGGCACGATCACCGTGCGCGACCAGTAGGACACCTTCGACAGGTGGAATGGAAACCACAGGGGCAGGTGCATGATTTCCAAAGGCATGATCGGCACTGCCCGCCACGGCACCTGCCCGAACAGCGCCAGTTGCGCCCGGGTGAACACGTTCGACCGTTCGGCGCCGCCCGCCGCCAGGATTGCTTCCCGCGCCCGCTCCATATGCGGCGCGGCGGGGTCGTCACCGATCGCCTTCAGCGCGTAGTAGGCCTTCACGCTGGCCGAGAGGTCGAATGGGCCGTCGTGGAACAGCGGCCAGCCGCCATGCTCGCCCTGGATGGCGCGAAGATAGACTCCGATCTTCGCTTCCAGGTCCTCGTCTATCCGGTCGAGGAAATGCTCGAGCAGCACGTATTCCGAGGGAATCGTCGCGTCGGCTTCAAGCTCGAATACCCAATGCCCGTCCGCGGCCTGGCGGCGCTGCAATGCTAAACGAGCCTCGTCCACCGCGTGGGTGAGGCGTTCGTCGGAGAGGAAGGGAACGGGGTCCGGCGCTATAAGGTCCATTGCATCCAACGGTCAGGCGCCAAGCACGATATCGGCGGCGGTTCGGCCCGACCTGATCGCACCTTCGATGGTGGCGGGCAAGCCGGTTGCGGTCCAATCGCCGGCCAGCGCCAGATTGCGCAAAGGCGTGCGTGACGCGGGGCGGCGTTTCTCCTGCTGTGCAGTAGCGGCGAAGGTCGCCCGCTTTTCCTTCACGACCCGGAACGGCGGCAAGGCGCTGCCGCGCGAGATCTGCTGATCCAGTGCGGCACAGACATCCGGCCAAACCGCGGAGGCGATAGCGCGCGCGGGCTCATCGACCCGACTGTTCGCGGCGCTGATTGTCACCGAGACATGATCGGTCTTGATAAACACCCATTCTGCCACGCCTTCCAGAATACCGATGAACCCCGCCTCCGCGACCGGTCCTTCGACCTTTGGAGCCATGCGAAAATGCACGTTCAGGATTGCCTCGAACGCATCGGGCACGGTGAGGTCGGGCAGGAGATCGGCGGCCACCCAGGGTGGCACGGCCAGAATTACCGCGTCGTCGGAATTCAACGTCAGAACCTGGTCGCCAACACGGATCGCCGCGACTCGCCCATCGGTGATGGACAGGTGAGAGACGCGCTTGCTGAAGCCGATCTCGGCACCGCGCTGCTGCAGCAAGGCCACGGCCGGATCGACCAGCGCATCGGATAGCCCCTCTCGCGGAAACGCCGGAATGCTGGCTTTCCCGCCACGCATCAGGGTCTCCGTCATCACTTCTCCCAACAGCCGCGCGAGGCCGGCCTGCGGACGGGTGTTCAGCGCGGCGATGGTCAGGGGCTCGACAAGACGCCAATACAGCCGTCCCCGGCGCATCGAATCCGCCACCGGCGTATCATCCTGGATACGGGCAATCCGCATCATACCGATGTAATCAGAAATGCGCGTGTCCGGCACCCGGCGCGTCCCGGACAGGATCCACCAGGGAATGCGGCCGCGATTGGGACGCAGCACCCACCGTTCGCCGTTCTTGAGGTCGATAAAGGGAAACCGCGGACTATGCGACATCGCAAACTTGTCCCGCGTACCGATCTCATCGATGTAGGCAAAGGCCGTCCTGTTGCCGGACAGCAGCAAATGGTTGCCGTTGTCGATCCTCATGTCGAGTTCCCGGTCGTAATACGACCGGCACCGTCCTCCGGCCACGGGACCGGATTCATGGATGGTGACCGACCTGCCTGCCGCTGTCAGGGCGAGCGACGCGGACAAACCCGCCAGGCCGGCACCGATGACGTGTACGTGAGTCATTGGGAGGTGTGTGATGCACCGTAAGGCAGAGGGCTGCAATGACCAGTACCGATTGGTTGCGTTGACCAGAAAAGAGACGCGCCCCCGAAACAAGCGGGAGCGCGCAAAGTCTGGTACTTGGTCAGTGTCGGTATCGTGTCACGGGGTCGCCCCTCTGACAACCCTCCATTTGCTATCCATCAAAAGTAAACCTTCACAGCAGGCACAACGCGCGCAGTTCCCGTCGCAGGGCCGCCGGAAGCGCTTCCACACCCATGATGGCGCCGATCTCCGGCATGTCGGGAGGCGCCTCCTCGGGCTGCAGATACCGCCAGCCCTGAAACGCTTTGGTTGGGCGCCCGGCCAGGGGCACAAGATCAGGGTCCAGGATCAGTGCGGTGCAGGCGGTGCCGTCATCGCGCTGATCTTCAATGATGTCCAGGATACGCTGGCGGGCCAGCATGCTGCCACTGATCACCCAGTACATCGACCCGCCATCAAGCACATCGTCCCTGCGGCGAGGGAAGTTCCGCGTGCGGTGACGCAGCGGCGGGGTGG
>JBFXDK010000088.1:0-25446 GCA_050181195.1 Acetobacteraceae bacterium
AGCCAGTCGGTGCTGAAGCGCGGGGCGGAGGCCTGTCCGG
The DNA here is from genome assembly GCA_050181195.1 of Acetobacteraceae bacterium. Lineage (GTDB taxonomy): Bacteria > Pseudomonadota > Alphaproteobacteria > Acetobacterales > Acetobacteraceae > Rhodopila. Next base: position 41 of record JBFXDK010000088.1, read on the forward strand.
TGGGGCGGGTGCCGGCCGGGGAGATCGAGGCGGCGGTGATCGACCAGTTGCGGGGCCTGCTGCGCGCGCCGGAGATCATCGTCGGCACCTGGCTTGCTGCCCGGCCCGCGATGGAGGGCCTGACCGAGGCGGAGGTGCGGGATGCGCTGGAGGGCCTCGATCCGCTGTGGGACGAGCTGTTCCCGGCCGAGCAGGCGCGGATCGTGCAGTTGCTGGTGGAGCGGGTGGATGTCGGGACTGATGGACTGTCGATCCGGCTGCGCACGACGGGGCTGGCGGCGGTGGTGGCTGACCTGCGTAGTCTCCAGCCGGCGGCGGAGGCGGCGTGATGCCGGCCGTTCCCGAGACCATCACGGTGCGGGTGCCGATGGTGTTCCGCAGGCGGGGAGGGCGGAAGCGGGTGGTGGCGCCGGATGGGCAGGAGCTGGTCCCGGCGCGCGGACCGCGGATGCGGATCGACAGCACGCTGGTCAAGGCGCTGGCCCGGGCCTTCCGGTGGCGGCGGATGCTGGAGAGTGGGGCGGTGGCGACCGTGGCGGGGATTGCGGCGCGGGAGCGGATCAGTGCGTCGTACGTCAGCCGGGTGTTGCGGTTGACGCTGCTGGCTCCGGATATTGTCGAGGCGGTGCTGGATGGGGTGCCGGCGGCGGGCGTGACGTTGCTCAGGTTGATGAAGGGTGTGCCGGTGGAGTGGGAGAAGCAGCGCTCCTTATCGGGGTGAGTTGACGCGACACTGACGCAGCTGGCTGACTGATTTGGGCGCCTTTGCGACGGTCCGGTTTCGAACGATTGTAAGGACAAGCGGGCGTTGACCTGCCGACCGAAATTGGCCGGGGGCGGACTGGCAGGTTCCGAGGAGGTGGGACAAAAAGCGGCCATTCCCAAACTTGGGCTTAGTGCCTGTGCGCAGAGATTTTGACCAATTGAATGGCGGCTACGCGAACCGTCCGGCGGTCCGGATCAAAGCGCTGGGCGGCCAAATCGGTCCACCTTGAGGGGAATTTCGTAACAAATTTTATACGTGCTAAACAGAAGGCTTGTTGGCTCTCTGCGCGATGGAATAAATTTGTCCTCGGACTAAATGACGCAGGTCAACGATGTGCCACACGACGCAGTCGCCCAAACTACGGCATCGCCTTGCCAGCCTGCTTGCAGTCCGGTCTCAACAGACGGCCGATAGGTCTGGTCCGACCCCGAAGGAGGGCGTTCGCGAGGTTTACTTTCTCTACGTCGACACGGACCAGAGCGGCCTGATCGTCAAAGCGGCAGATAAGATAGCGCTGGAACAAGGTCATCGCTCCCGATTGGTTGCCGTCGACCTACGAAGCCGGAGGTTCCGGCGGGTCACGCTGCCAGACCTGCGTACCCTTACGGTCCTACGCGACATCCAAGATGAACAACTCCTCCGGGAACTGCACGTGGCAGTCGCCGAATTCATCCCAATCCGAAACTCAATTGATGCTCCATATTGGGGCGCGTTGTCGTACACCGCCGCACGGCCGCACATCAACTTGCGCGACTTGCCATTGTCTAGGGTAAACGGTGCGATCAAGAGGAATGTTAAGATCGAGATCTACTACGGAGGCTCGAAGGATCCCCGTGTACGATGCGGGGTGCTTTATGATGCGGCACTCGATGATGTGGACCTGCAACTGGTCTCCATCTGGCAAAGCGGGCGCCTGGCTAGGAAAAGTGGAGCGCCACCTGACCAGAAGTTCAAAGAAAACTCGCTACGCTCACTTGCGTATGCGCGCGCCGCCGAGAAGATGGTGGTCAGTTACTATAAACAGACGGATATGTACAACGTCCGAGACGTCTCGGTCGAGCAGGTCCACGGCAAAGATGACCTCTGGAAGAGCGGCGATGTCCAGGTAGACGACGCTCTGCTTGACGTCAAAAATGCACTGTCCTATCGCGACCAGGTCCGGCACGTCTATGTCTCGAAATTTAAGCGGGACAGAAGCCAGGACGTCGCGATCGCGGGCGTCATAACCAAAATCAGAAAGACCGAATTTTCCGAACAGGCGGAGCAGGTCTTCCTCGGGACGGTCACCAGAAGCAGACTCACTGCGATACAGCGTGCCATCAACAACCTGCCGGGGCGGACCCAGGCGGTCGCAGTCGAGTTTCACGATAACTCCCTTCCGCCATGGGCATTCGAGATCAACGAGGCGGCGATCGACTATAAAGCACTCCTTGATTGGTCGCTGACCTTCGCGCTCCAGCCTACCACCTCCCTGGCTGTCGCCATCGCATGTGGACTAGAGAGGACCACAACGTCCTACCATCAGCTCAATGCCGGGCAGAGGGAAGTTGTCGATCTCCTGGCCGACGCGATCCGCGCTGCCGGATACTTCAAAGCCACGATCGCACTGTTTGCCATATCGGAGTTCATGGCCCGCTGTGTGCGCGGGGAAGATGCCGAGGCTTTCATCCGGCTCTTGCGGAAGTTGCTTGTCATCGAGGACTTCGAGAAGGATCGTCTGAGGAAGGACATTTCCAGCGAGACCGGCTTCAGGAACGAGGATCTGAAGTACGAGATTGGGCTCATGATCGAGGGAAGCAGCAGTGGAGGGCTTGTGGATCCGGTCGGCTCGTTGGACTCGCTCCTTGACCTCCTGAGGAAATGTGCAGAAAGCATACAGAAGAGCGGCATCCGCTTCGTCCACTTCGATGTCCCGCATCCCTATATCATGCTCGGCAAGGCGCAGTCAGGCATGACGTTAACCGTTTTCGCCTACTGCGGTGGACGGCTCAGAAACGGAGCCTCTTGCAATACCTTTCCCTTGGTCGTTATGCAGAACCCGAACTGCAATGAATGCGGCAAGCTAATCTGCGACCACTGCGGCTTTTGCAGCGAGAATTGTCGAAGGTCTTGCTCCGTACGGAAAGATGAAAAACATCTGTCGCCAACCGGAGAGGCGTCGCCCCGACGGATTGACTTCCTACTGAACCGACGTCGTCTCATCCTGTAATGAACGGTTGCCGCCCGCATGTCCACGAACCGATCCGCACGACTTTACCCTACAGCGCTCTCGACCGGTGTCAATTTCTGATTGGTGATCGGTGGCAAGCGGGTGCCCCGGGCTTGCTGGCCGCGCAGGCGCTCGACGGTCGTATCTTCGGATAGGATGCCACCGATCGGTCGTGGGGGGGCGTGTGCCAGCCGCGGAGAGGGGGTGGATGCAGGGACTGACGGGCTGTCGATCCGCCTGCGCACGACCGGGCTGGCGGAAGTGGTGGCTGACCTGCGCAGTGTCCAGCCCGCGGCGGAGGCGGCGTGATGCCGAGCATGCCGGAGACCATCACCGTCCGGGTGCCGATGGCGTTCCGCAGGCGGGGAGGGCGGAAGCGGGTGGTGGCGCCGGATGGGCAGGAGTTGGTCCCGGCGCGGGAGCCGCGGGTGCGAATCGACAGCACCCTGGTGAAGGCGCTGGCGCGGGCGTTCCGGTGGCGGCGGATGCTGGAAAGGAGGGCGGTGGCGACTGTCGCGGAGATAGCGGCGCGGGAACGGATCAGTGCGTCCTATGTCAGCCGGGTGCTGCGGTTGACGTTGTTGGCGCCGGAAATCGTGGAGGCGGTGCTGGATGGGGCGCCCACGGCGGGGGTGACGTTGCCCAGGTTAATGAAGGGCGTGCCGGTGGAGTGGGAGAAGCAACGGACCACGCTCTCGGGCGGGGCAGGGGCGGCGGAATTCCCAAGATCCCGAAATGCGTGATCGCTTCCCGGCGGAATTCGTCCGCCATAGCCTCAATCGCCGGAGGCCAAGCCGAGGAGCCATGCATACCGTTGATGCCGGATCCGCCCGCAACCGCCAGCATATCCCGATTAGCGCCGCCGGGCGCCGTAAGCCGCAGATCGGCCTCGAGATCGGAGAAACGCTTCTGCACGCTTTGCCGGAGCGACGCACTCGTGTGGGATTTCATGCCTTTCAGAGTGTCCCGAAGCTCGCGCAGCAGCTTCTCCTTCTCGGCCCGCGACCGCTTGACCGGCTGATTGTCCGAACGCTGACCTTCAAAGGCACGCATTGTCTCTCCTTGTCACAGCCCGAGGCGACGCGACTCGACTAAGTCCGGGAACCCTCGGGCGTTGCTATTGCCATCACCGGCGGGATTGCTCAACGGGACGGGAACGGATCACAGGTTCTGGTGCAGCGACGCGTCCGCGCGCAACGATCGACAGCACGTTGATGAAGGCGCTGGCGCGGGCGCTCAGGCGGCGGCGGATGCTGGAGGGTCGGGCGGTGGCGATGGTGGCGGAGATGGCGCTCAATTTTTGTCCAGCAGGCGAAAGATAATTTCCAGAAACTAGAAATCCGCTAAATGGTTTGTGGCGGCGCTAGCGGCGGATTAAAATGCAACAAATGTTCTTGCGGTATGCCTGCTTGCTCCCAAAGTTGCGCGGCCGGTCGGTGACCGCGGATGGCATGGCTGAACTGTTCCACCATGCTGTGTTTTCTTCTTCCGTTGCGCTTGGGATGCACAAGTCACCTTTTCTGATGATCGAAGTCGTGTGACACTTTCGCCGCCGGATCATATAGGCAGGTGCCGCGAGCTTGGGGGTGGCGTGTCCGAGAACGACGTGACAATTGAGCCGAATGCCGAGGTCGACGCCTCGTCTGACGTGCCGCCGTTCGAGATCGCGATCGAAATTGTCCCGCGCATCTCCTTCGTCACACACCAGTGCGACTTCCCGGTCCTTGCGGCACTGGTCGTTCGGAACAACACGAGTGCGATCGCGGAGGATGTGACGCTCCGGCTCGACGTGCACCCTCCGGTATTTGCGCCGCGTTCTTGGGCGATCGATCGCATCGAGGGAGGCGCCGAGACGCGCGTGCGCGATCGCCGCGTGAGCCTAGCCGGCGGTTTGCTGGATGGGCTGACCGAGCGGATGCGCGCCGATGTTACGGTGGAGCTTTTCAAGGGAGACAAGCTACTGGTCCGTGAAGAGCGCACCATCCAGGCGCTCGCGCGGAATGAATGGGGCGGCGCGGCTGCCATGCCCGAGCTGCTTGCGGCCTTTGTCATGCCTAACGATCCGGCCATCGCCCGCCTTCTGAAGGACGCATCCCGGGCTCTGGAGGCGCGGGGCGCATCGGGAGCGCTGGACGGATACCAGAAGAAGTCTAAGGACCGCGCATGGGAGTTGGTCGCTGCGGCCTGGGCGGCGGTTGGAGCACGCCGGCTTAGCTATGCCATGCCGCCCGCGAGCTTTGAGACCACCGGGCAGAAGGTGCGGACGCCGTCCGACATCGAAACGCAAGGGTTGGCGACCTGCCTTGACACTGCACTTCTCTTCGCCGCTGCGGCTGAGGGGCTGGGGCTGAATCCCGTTGTGGTGTTCACCCGCGGCCATGCCTTCGCCGGCGCCTGGCTGCAGCCCCAAACCTTTTCCACGCCCACCGTCGACGAAGCGACTGAGCTGCGCAAGGCAGTTGATCAGAAGGAGCTGTTGCTGTTCGAGACCACGCTTGCCACTGGCGCGACGCCTTCGACCCTCGCGAAGGCTGAGGCTGAGGCGCGTCGTCAGATCGCCGAGGAGCGTGAGGGCGAGTTCATCTATGCCCTCGACATCAGACAAGCGCGCGGCCGCGGCATCCATCCGATCGCCCAGCAGGGAGGGGCGCCGGCCGCTGCCGGACTAGAAGAGGTCTGTCCGCTGATTGTCGAGACTCCGCCAGGGCTGGGCGGTTTCGACTTCGGCCTCGACGCCGCGCCTCCGCCCGAAACCGCTGCAGAGCGGATCGAACTGTGGAAGCGCAAGCTGCTCGACCTGTCTAAGCGCAACCGCCTGCTCAACTTGCGCGATTCGGGCACCGCGATACCGATCTTCTGCCCGGATCCGGCAAAGTTGGAGGATCGGATCACGGCGGGGCGACGTATCACAATCATCCCACCGCCGGGGCGCTTGGCAGTGGGTGCGGAACCCGACGCACAGCTTCGGCTGCTTCGGACCGGCGACGACCTAGCGGAGCAGACGGCCCGCGATGCGCTCGACCGAGACCAGATCATCGCCAACGTTGATGCGAAGTCGCTGGAGCGCCGCGTGATCGAGCTGTTCCGCAAGGCGAGGGCCGACGTCGAGGAGGGCGGATCAAACACGCTGTTCCTCGCGCTCGGTTCGCTCAGGTGGCGGCCAATCGGCGAGACAATTCGGAGCTACCGCGCCCCGCTGATTCTGCTGCCGGTGCGCCTTGAGCGACGGAGCGCCGCCGCCAAGCCCTATTTGACCAGTCATGACGACGAGCCGGTGTTCAACCTAACGCTGCTAGAAATGCTGCGGCAAGACTTCGCGATTCACCTGCGCAAGTTGGCCGACGAACTGCCGACGGACGAAAGCGGCATCGATGTGAAGCAGGTGTGGCGCCTCGTGCGCGAGCAAGTCCGTGACACGCCGGGCTTCGAAGTGGTGGAGGAGCTGACGCTCAGCACCTTCTCGTTCGCCAAATACCTTATGTGGAAGGATCTTGCGGATCGAGCCGATGCCTTGAAGGGTTCGTCGTTCGTCCGCCATCTAATCGAGTGTCCGCGTGATCCCTACACTGGCGGCGCCGACTTCCTCCCGCTGCGGGAGATCGACGACCGCATTGATCCGGCCGATCTGTTCGCGCCTCTTAATGCTGACAGCTCGCAGATCGTCGCAATCCATGCATCCGGGGCCGGTGGAGACTTCGTGCTCGAAGGTCCACCCGGCACGGGCAAGTCGGAGACCATCGGCAACATCATTGCGCATAACCTGGCCAACGGGCGTAAGGTGCTGTTCGTCTCCGAGAAGATGGCGGCGCTCGAGGTGGTGCATCGCCGCCTGCGCAAGCTCGGGTTGGAACGTTTCTGCCTGGAACTCCACTCCAGTCAGGCTAGCAAACGGGCCGTGCTGGACCAGTTCGGGGCCGCCTGGGATGGAGCCGCCGAACGCACCGCAACCGAATGGGCGCAGAAGGCTACTGAGCTGCGCAGCGTGCGCGACCAGCTGAACGGACTGGTCCGCGCCCTGCACACGCCCGGGCCGGCCGGTATCAGCCCGCACGAGGCGATTGGGCGAGTAATGCGTTGGGGCGAGCTGCATCCAGTCATGCTCAACTGGGGCAACGCGCTGGAACGCCCTGATCGTGCGCCGACACCCGAGGCGATGGCGGCGGTCACCGAATGTGCGCGGCGGCTCGGCCTGACCTTCAGCCAAGTGACGCCGCGGGACCAATCCGATTTCTCAAAGGTGGGCCAAGACAATTGGTCCTTTGCCTGGGCTGCCCGCGTTGCCAACGTCGCCCGCGCGTTCACGGCCTCGCTCGGCGCCCTGCGCGAGGCCCGAGCCGAGTTCGTAAGGCGTGCCGGGCTGGACGACGACGACGCGCTGATCGCCACGGAGGCGATGGCGGCCCTGGCCGGCGTGCTTCCGCGCTGCGCTACCGGCGACATTGGATTTGCTCTCGGCGCCGATGGGAAGGCGGCGCTCGAAGCAGTGGCGCTCGCTGCGCGGACCTTGGCCGATTATGCCGTTGCTGCGCGAGCACTGCCCGCGGCCGTCACCGAAGCTGCCCTAATTTCTGCCCCGATCACCGCCTGGATGCAGGCTCGGACGGAGGCGGCGGCCCGAATGTGGTTGTTCCGCCGCCGAATGCAGAACCGCCTGCGCCGGCAGATTGAGGCGCATCTGTCCTGGCCTGTAAGCAAGACAACAGAAGCCACGTTGGAGGCGCTGGCAGAGGCGCAGGCACGTGCTGGTGCGGTGCAGATGGCCTTGGCAGACCTGCCGTCGGGACTGCCGGTCCGCGGCGTCGAGACGGACCTTACGCGCCTTGCCACGCTCGCGGAGACTGGGACCGACGCCCGCGCGGCGCTGCTCGCATTGGCAGGCGTCGGTGGTGATCTCGTGATGCTGCGCGACCGCCTGCGTCAGCTATTGTCCGAAGGACGCGACCTGCTGGAGCCGGGTATGCCGATCCCCGCGGCCGCCGCGTCCTTCGCCTCCGCGTTCGTTGGCTTCCAGTCCAGCCTCGCGGCCTTCAGGACCGAGGCGACATTGGCAGATTCGGTGAGCCTCGCCGAGGCGGAAACGACGGCCGCGGCCGTCGTAGAGCGCACGGCACGGCTGAACGTGTGGTGCGCCTGGGTGGCCATCCGGCGCGAGGCCGAAGCAGCTGGGCTAGACCCGTTCGTAGTGGCGTTGGAGCTGGGCATTATCGCCCCAAATGCGGCGCCTGACGCATTCCGCACCGCCTATTGCCGCTGGGCGGCGCCGCTGATGATTGACCAGCGACCCGAATTGCGCGGTTTCTCGGCCGTGCACCACGAAGCACTAATCCAGACCTTCCGGCGGCTCGACAAGGAACTTTCAGAGATCACCGCCGGCTACATTCGCGCCGTCCTGTCGCAGGCGATCCCGCCAAAGGGTGCGCCAAACGCGCCGCGGGGCCTAGGGGTGCTGGCCCGCGAGTTGCAAAAGAAGGTGCGGCATCTCCCGGTGCGTCAGCTCGTCTCGCAAATGGGCGATAGCATGCTGACCCTCACTCCGTGTCTGATGATGAGTCCGCTTTCGGTGGCGCAGTTCCTGCCCGCCGACCAGTCGATGTTCGACCTGGTGGTATTCGACGAAGCGTCGCAGATCACGGTGCCGGACGCCATCGGCGCTATTGCGCGAGGCCGGAAGGTGATCGTGGTCGGCGATCCCAAGCAGATGCCGCCCACGAGCTTCTTCGACAAAGCAGCCACCGATGATGGCGCCGACGATGGAGACGCGGAGGATCTGGAGAGCATCCTTGACGAGGCCCTCGCCGCTCGCGTCCCGCACCACCGGCTGACCGGCCACTACCGCAGCCGTTACGAGAGCCTGATTGCCTTCTCCAACCTCGCCTACTATGACGCCTCGCTTGTCACCTACCCGTCCGCCGATACGCGCGACAGGGCTGTCACGCTGCGGCGGGTCGATGGCGTCTACGCAAAGGGCAAGTCGCGCACCAATCCAACCGAGGCACGAATTCTGGTGGCAGAGCTGGTGCACCGCCTGCGAGACCCTCGCGAGAGGGACAAGTCGATCGGCGTAGTGACGCTGAATGCCGAGCAGCAGCGGCTGATCGAGGACTTGCTGGACGCCGAACGCCGCGACGACGGCGAGCTGGAGCGATTTTTCGGCGACGCCGTCGCGGAGCCGGTGTTTGTGAAGAACCTGGAGACCGTGCAGGGCGACCAGCGCGACGTGATCCTGATCAGCATTGGCTACGGTCCGACGGAACCCGGCGCGAAGACGATGTCGATGAACTTCGGGCCGCTGAACCGGCAGGGAGGCGAGCGTCGACTAAATGTGGCCATCACCCGGGCCACCAGCGAGGTGGTGATCTTCGCGAGCTTCGGCCCGGAAATGATCGACCTCACCCGCACCGGCGCCCGTGCGGTGCAGGATCTGAAGCATTACCTGGACTTCGCCGAGCGCGGCTCGGCAGCCCTTGGTGGGGGCATCCAGCCGATGAGCGGGATGCACGGTTATGACAGCGACTTTGAGATGGCGGTGGCCGAACGACTGCGTAAGCGTGGCTGGGAACTGCGCACACAGGTGGGAGTGTCAAAGTTCCGGGTGGACCTCGGGGTGGTTCATCCTGACGCGTCGGGCCGCTTTCTGGCGGGCATAGAGTGCGATGGGGCGACCTATCACGCCTCGCCGTCCGCGCGTGATCGGGACCGAGTGCGCCACATTATCCTGGAGCAGCTCGGTTGGCGGCTGCTGCGCCTGTGGTCCACCGATTGGTTTCTCGATCCGGAGGCATGCACGGATCGGCTGGATAGCGGGCTTCGGGAGCTGCTGGAACAGGATCGGGCCGCGTCGGCATCCGATGGCGGCGGCGCCAAAAAATCCGATGCGGAGGCTAGAGCGGAATCGGATGATCGACGCGCGGACGTCCGGTTGGCGGAGCCTGTCCCGATCCGAGCGAACGGGACCGATCCTGCGCCGGCCCCGCCCGCGGCGGTAGATCCGGCCCGTTTCTACAATGCCGATTACGCGCCCACGCTCGCCGCTCTCGTCGGGGCGATCGTCAACGCCGAGACGGTTGTGACCCTGCGGCGTCTGGCCCGTCTCATTGCTCGCCGCCATGGCTTCCAGCGCACGGGGCGGGAGATCGTGCGTTTGGTGCGCGAGACTGCGGACCCGCTCGGGCGTGTCATGGCGGACGAGGGAGGCGAGGAGGTCGTCTGGGCATCGGGTGTTGATCCCGCGCCGACGATGGCGTTCCGCGGCCTCAGCATTGGCGAGGAGCCACGGCCCTGGGCGGAGATACCCTACCCGGAGAAGCTCGATTTTGCGGTGAGCTTCCTGGATCGGAGCGACCCGACGCGCGCGATGGCCGATGCGTTGAAGCTCGGTCGGTTGACGGCACCAACTCGGGAGGAGTTCGAGGCGCTGCTCATACGGGCACGCAATCTCTCATCATAGTGCATTAACAATGCCACCAATGTCGACCGGGTCGGCCTTTACCTTCCGGGATTCGTCGCGCCTCCGAAAATGGAATCCCCGGCGACAGACCTTGGTTTGCCACGCGGAACGACGCCTCGGTACTCGTCAGCTGGCCAGCGCAGTCGCATCCCTTGCACCGCGCAGGCTGTGAGGGCGCGGAGCTCGAGAACTTAGCATACTGCTCGATTTTTTTGGTTGAGCCAAGAGGAACGCGCCCCAGCGGTAATGCGAAGACGGGTCGTAATCGAAGAGGGATGTCAAATCCGGACTTGATAAATCATTGTAATATGCACACGGGTGACCGCACGCTATTCGAATTTCGGCGTGGCGACCGGTCGGAATAAACAAGCAAATCCAATCACTTACGAGATCCGTACCAAATCCCCCAAGTCAACAGGTTCGGAGACAACCTGCGCTCAGAGAGAGAAATTGCCGGAACATTCCACCCCTGATGGTCAATAGGTGTCCCCGGAAACCCTTGGAAACCCTGCGCTTTTTCGCGCGCGTCCCCGGGCGTAGAGACTGTCACGGGGAGAGAGGCTGGCGGAGGGGATGAGATTCGAACTCACGAATGGGGTTGACCCCCATTAACGGTTTAGCAAACCGCCGCCTTCAGCCACTCGGCCACCCCTCCGCCGGGAGGATGCATCCCCACATCCGCCACCTGGGCGGGCATGGACACGGCGTTTGCATTTCAAGCTTCTAGGGAATTGCCGGGGCCACGTCAAACCGTGTCCAACACGCCGCTCCAGGCCGCGCACTCCGCAGCTGCTACCCAACTCCGGCTGGCCCAGATTCCATGCGCATTCCCGTGCCGCAGCCGCCTCCCACGGCATCGATCCCCCATCGTCCCTCCGGGCAGAGCGCGGGGTAGCGCCTCGCCCGCTATGCCACCGCGGCACGCACACCACGCTGCCGCCGCGCAGCCAGCAGCCCTCGCTTCGGCGCCAGGAACAGCACCGCGACGAAGATCGACGCCTGGATCAGCACGATGCACGCGCTCGTTGCAGCATCCATATGGAAACTGACCAGCGTGCCCGCGACCGCGGAGAACACCGACACGACCGTCGCCACCAGCAGCATCCGTTCGAACTGGTTCGTCAGCAGGAACGCAACCGCCCCCGGCGCAATCAGCATCGCGACCACCAGGATCACGCCCACCGCCTTCAGCGACACCACGATCGTGAGCGCCAGTGCCGTCAGCAGCCCGTAATGCAGGAAACCGGTCGGCAGACCGATCACCCGCGCATGACCGGGATCGAACGACATCACCAGCAGGTCGCGCCGGAACAGCAGCACGAAGCCCAGGCATGCGCCGCCCAGAACAGCGGTCTCCAGGATATCGTCGTGGCTTACTCCCAGCAGGTTGCCGAACAGCACATGCATCAGGTGCTGGTCGGTGTCGGCCTTCGTCAGCAGCACCAGGCCCAGGCCGAACATGCCGGAGAACACGATGCCCATGATGGTGTCGCTCTTCACCCGGCTGTTGGCCTGCAGCCATCCGGTGGCAACGGCGCAGAACAGCCCGGCGACGAAGGCGCCCAGGGCCACCGGCAGGCCGACCATCGTCGCGATCACCATCCCCGGCAGCACGGCGTGGGACACCGCGTCGCCCATCAGCGACCAGCCCTTCAGAACCAGATAGCAGGACAGGACCGCGCAGCAGGTGCCGGTGATCAGCGCGATGATCAGCGCCCGCTGCATGAACGGGTACTGCATCGGCAGCACCAGCCAGTCGAACAGCGCGCTCATGCTGCCCGTTCCCCCGCGACCGCCCGCCGCCCGGCCAGCATGCCGTGCTTGGGCGCGAACACGAACGCCGCCAGGAACAGCACCGTCTGCAGCACCACGATCACGCCGCCCGTCGCACCGTCCAGGAAATAGCTGAGATAGGCACCCAGGAACGCCGTGACCGTGCCCATGGTGACGCTGATCACCAGCAGCCGGCCGAACCGGTCCGTCAGCAGATACGCGGTGGCGCCGGGGGTGACGACCATCGCGATCACCAGGCAGGCGCCCACGGTCTGCAGCGCCGCCACCGTGCAGGCTGCCAGCAGCGTGAAGAACAGGATCTTCAGCCGCGTTGGCGAGAGCCCAACGGCGCGCGCGTGGCTCTCGTCGAAGAACACCAGCATCAGGTCCTTCCACTTCACCAGCAGGATCCCCAGTGAGACCGCGCTGATGATCGCCACCTGCATCGCGTCGGAATCGTCGATGCCCAGGATGTTGCCCAGCACGATGGACTGGATGTTCACCGAGATCGGGTTGACCGAAGCCATCAGCAGGCCGGTGGCGAAAAAGGCGGTGAACACGACACCGATCACCGCATCTTCCCGCAGGTTGCTCACCTGCCGGACGAACGCCATGCCCGCGGCCGCCAGCAGCCCCGTGACGAAGGCCCCCGCCGCGTAGGGCAGTTTCAGCAGATAGGCCGCGGCAACGCCGGGTACCACCGCATGGCCGAGCGCATCGCCCATCAGGGACCAGCCCTTGAGCATGAGGAAGGCGGAGAGGAAGGCGCAGACGCCGCCCACCAGGGCGGACACCCAGATCGCCTTCAGCATGTACTCATAGGCGAAGGGAACCAGAAGCTCGGTCATACATCAGGCTCCGGTCCCACCGTGCTGCCGGTCGCATGCCGTGCCCGTCCCTTCTCGCCATAGAACACGATCGGGCGCTCGTCGTCGCTCAGGACCGTGACGCCGCGCGGGTCGTCATCGTCGTGCAGGTGCGTGCCGACAAGCTGGAAATGGCGCAGCACGCCGCCGAACGCCTGTTCCAGGTTCGCCTGGGTGAAGGTGCGGGATGTCGGGCCGGCGGCGAGCAGACGTTTGTTGATCAGCACGACCTGGTCGCAGAAATCCGGCACGCTGCCCAGGTTGTGGGTGGAAACCAGCATCAGGTGGCCGGCTTCCCGCAGTTCCCGCATCAGCGCCATGATGGTGGTTTCGGTTGTGACGTCCACGCCGGTGAAGGGTTCGTCCAGCAGGATGATCCGCCCTTCCTGCGCCAGCGCGCGCGCAAGGAACACACGCTTCTTCTGCCCGCCCGACAACTCGCCGATCTGGCGTTTGCGGAATGCGCTCATGCCCACCCGATCGAGTGCTTCGTTCACCGCCTTGCGGTCTGCCGCGGAGGGAATGCGCAGAAAACCCATATGGCCGTAGCGGCCCATCATCACCACGTCCTCGACCAGGACGGGAAAGTTCCAGTCCACGTCCTCGGCCTGCGGCACGTAGGAGACGATGTTGGACTTCAGCGCGCGCCGCACCGGCATCCCGTTCAGCCGCACCTCGCCCATCGTCGGGCGGACGAAGCCCATCAATGTCTTGAACAGGGTGGACTTGCCCGATCCGTTCACGCCCACGAGCCCGCAGATGCCGCCGGGATTCAGCGTGAAGGTGACGTCGTGCAGCGCCTCGTGCCCGTTCGGGTAGGTGACCGTGACATGCGAGACCTCGATCGCCGGCGTGGTCGAGACGGCGGGTTCGACGGTCTCGCTGATCCGTTGCAGCATCACTTTCCGAACCCTTTCGCGATCGTGTCGACGGTGACTTCCAGAAGGCGCAGATAGGTCGGCACCGGTCCGTCCGGCTCGGACAGCGAGTCCACGTACAGAACGCCGCCGAACCGCGCGCCGGTTTCCCGCGCGACCTGCCGCGCCGGCTTGTCCGAGACGGTGCTTTCGGCAAACACGACCGGGATCCTGTTCTTGCGCACCAGATCGATGACCGCGCGCACCTGCCTGGGCGTGCCCTGTTCCTCGGCGTTGATCGCCCAGAGATAGGCTTCCTTCATGTCGTAGTCGCGGGCGAGATAACTGAACGCGCCTTCCGACGTGACCAGCCAGCGCTGTTCTTCCGGGATGGGCGCCAGGCGGCGCCGCAGCGGCTCATCCAGCGCCTTGATCTTCGCCGCATAGGCGGCGGCATTGCGGTCGTAGGCCGCGGCGTTGGCGGGATCGTGCTTCACCAGCGCCTTGCGAATGTTCTCGACGTAGATCAGCGCGTTCGAGGGCGACATCCAGGCATGCGGGTTCGGCTTGCCCTGATAGGCACCTTCGCGGATGCCGATCGGATCGACGCCGTCGGACACCACCACGCCCGGCACGCCGTTCAGGTTTTCCAGGAAGCGGTAGAACCATTGTTCCAGGTTCAAGCCGTTCCACAGGATCAGGTCCGCGCCCTGCGTCCGCACGATGTCACCCGGGGTGGGCTGGTAGTTGTGGATTTCCGCGCCGGGCTTGGTGACGGCTTCCACCGTTGCCGCGTCGCCGGCCACGTTCCGGGCGATGTCCTGGATCACCGTGAAGCTGGTCACCACGCGGAACGGCCTGTCGCGCGACGGCGCCTGCGCGCCGGCCGAACCGGATAGAGCGAGCCAGGTTCCGGCCATGGTCGCCAGCAGAAATTGCCGCCGGCGCGGGGTCATATGGCAGCCGGCCCTGGGCTGCGCGCCTGCTGGCGCTCGCCACACCATCGCATTGGTTCCTCACCCTCGGCTATGATTTACACCGACTACCACAGAATGTAGCCAAGGCTACATTCTCTGGTAGATGGGGGCTGGCCCGACGCTGTCAAGCGCGCGGATGGGGCGGAACCGCCTGCTGATGGCGGTGATGCCGGCCGGAAGAACGACCCGGGTGATGCCTGGTGCGGGTTCGGGGCGCTGTTTTGGGTGCGGTGTCTTCTGCGGACGGGTCTGTTGCCGCTGATGGGTGGGCAAGGGTTTCTCACGGGAGAAGAACGAGGGACACGAAGGGACACGGAGGTGCTGGATCGAGATCCCGCGTCGCCGTTGGCATTCGCGGGGTTTCATTTGACGGCTGCGCTTCGCGCGGTCCTGGCTTCGGGTGCGTGCCGGATCGGGCCTTCCGCGCTGGTTCGGCCGCTCTTCGCGCCGATCGGGCCGTGTGCTGACAGCCGCGTATTGCCGCCGGGCATCCGTGCCGGTGCGGGGGGCGGCGATCGCGGACTATGGCACACACCGAATGCGATCGCCGCCGGCGTGTGGCCGTCCGCCTCGGTGTTCCGCGGTGTTTCTCTTCTCTTCCTCGGTGAGAACCATCGCCCGGCCATCAACGGCAACAGACCCATCCAGGGGGGCGCGTGCCCGGATGGCCGGACCGCGATCGCCACCACGCGGGCCAGGCGCGCGTCGCCTCAGCCCCCCAGACGCGTGACCCGGCCCGCGGTCATGCCGCCGTCGATCACCAGTTCCGATCCCGTCATGTGGCGGGACGCGTCGGAGGCCAGGAACAGGATGCCGTTGGCGATGTCCTCCCCTTCGCCCGCCTGGCCGATCGGCACCTGTGCCGCGGCGATCCGATAGGGGTCCAGCGGCGTGTTCGCCCCGCGCGGCAGCTTGCCCCAGATCGCGGTGGCGATGATGCCGGGATGCACGGAATTCACGCGGATTCCGTCCTGGGCCTGGGCACATTCCAGGGCCATGGATTTCGCGAACAGCCGCACCGCGCCCTTGCTGGCGGAATAGCCGGCAAGACCGGCCGATCCACGTAGCCCCGCTACGGATGACAGCATGATGATCGAGCCGCCATTGCCGGCCCGTCGCATCGCGGGGATGCAGTATTTCACCGACAGGAACACGCCATCGACGTTGATCGCCATCTGCCGGCGCCAGTCGGCCAGCGACATCTCGATCGCCGGCCCCATGATGCCGATCCCGGCATTGGCGACCAGGATATCCAGCCGCTTCCAGCGCGTCTCCGCCGCCGCAACCACGTCCGGCCAGGCGGCTTCGTCGGTCACGTCATGATGGACATAGACGCCGCCGATCTCCTCGGCCAGCGCCCGCCCGGCCGCATCGTCCAGGTCGGTCAGCACCAGTTTCGCGCCCTCGCGCGCCAGCACCCGTGCCGTCGCCGCGCCGATACCGGATGCCGCGCCGGTGATGATGCCGACCTTGCCGTCCAGCTGCCCCATTGTTTCCTCCTTCATGGCCCATCCATAGGACCGTCAACCGCCGCCCCAGGCAACCGCGCGTGACGGCCGACCGTTACCCGAGGCGTTCATCGAAGGAGGTTCCGCATGCCGATCCGCCCCGTCCTGGCCCTGGCCATTGCGCTGCTGCTGGGCGGCTGCGTGTATGCGCGGGCGCCGCAGCCGGTCTACACCTATGACCCCACCGATCCGGGCCAGCGTGCCGTCGCGGGCGGTGTCATCGGCGCTGGCGCGGGGGCTGCCATCGGCGGGCTGACGGGCGGGGGGCAGGGGGCCGCGATCGGCGCCCTGGCCGGTGGAGCGTTGGGCGCGGCGGCCGGGGCTGCCACGGCCGAACAGCGGCGTCCCTACGACCCGTACTACGGCGACCCCCGCTACAGCTATGATCCGCGCTACGAGGCACCATACGATCCGCGCTATCAGGGATCGTATTACCCGCGATACTGAGCCGGTCTTTCCCCATCCGGGCGCTTTGGCCGGTGTCGCGGCTGCGCGTCAGCTGCCGCTGGCGCCTGCCTGCTGCGAGGCGGACGGCCGCGGAAACACGGCCGACACCGTGAAAGTGGCCGGTTGCCGACGGAACAGGGCGGCCTTCCCCCGGCGCTGGGCCGGCCGCTCCACCCCACGATGGATCACCCAGGCGACCCCCACCGATAGCAGGATCGCCGTCCCGATCGCCGCATCCGCGGTGAAGCCCGCTGCCTCCAGCCGCGCGATGACCAGGAACCCGGCGGCCTGGTGCACCAGGTAGAGCGGGTAGGAGATCTGCCCCAGCACGCGCAGCGGCCGCACCGCCAGCGCGCACCCTGCCGGCGTGGCGGCGAACCACACCAGGCCGGCAAAGCCCAGGATGATGCCGCCATAGACGATCCGCGGGGTAGGCTGGAACACGAAATGAGGGCCGAACAGTGCGGTTTCGAGAGCGAGGAGGAGGAGCAGCCAGGTGAGGACGGTGGCGCGGCCCGCATGGATGCGGAACAGCATGATGCCGATGATGAAGAGGTGGGCGAACCAGGCGGCGGTCAGCTGCTCCAGCGGCTTGCAGGCAAGGTTCAGGCCGGACAGGCGGATCGTCAGCGCCGCCGCCAGCCAGATCGCGCACGGGATTTCCGGCCGGCGGCAGCCCAGCACCAGGCAGCACAGCGCGGCCAGGGCATAGAACACGAATTCGTACAGCAACGACCAGTAGCTGCCGTCGATCGGCCGCGTGCCGAACAGCTCCGGTGCCATCGTCAGGTTGGCGAGGAGGCGGCCAGGGCTGAGCGGCGCCGGGTCGAGCGCGGCGGTGACCAGCAGCGTGACCGCCATGCAGGCGAGGAACCCGGGATACAGACGCAGGACGCGTGCCACGATGAAGGCGCGCAGCGACTCCGTCCGGTCCAGCGTCATGAAGATGACGAAGCCGCTGATGACAAAGAACAGCTCCACGCCGAAATGCCCCCGGCCGAACACCGCGCTCGGCCCGGGCGCGACGTGCGGATCACCGTCGTGACCGAACCAGGCGGTGTAGTGGTAGAGCACGACCGCCACCGCCGCGAAGCCGCGCAGGGCATCCAGGCCGTGCAGCCGGCGCGGGGAGGGCGCCTGCGATGGATGATCGGTCATGCGTTGCCGGGGTCCTTGTGCGGTGGTCGCCGCACGGTGGTCGCCGCAAGGTGGTCGTCTGGCCGGCGGCAGTGTGGCACCGACGGGGTTTCAGCAGCGTATCGCGGCCAGTCCGCCGGCCGCTTGCAGGCACCCGGGCGTAATTCGGGCCGATGTCGCGCCCAAACGGTTCAAATCAGCCGGGCGGATGCGCTACCACCGGTCCGGTGATGGCCGGGGGACGCCGCGGCCCGCGCCGGCTTGCCGGCAAATGGAGGGTGCATGCGCGGACTGCTTGGCCTGACCGCTGTCCTGCTGGTCCTGCACGGCGGCGCATGGGCCCAATGCACGGGCGACGCGCAGACGAGCCTCGATTGCGTCGGGCTGTCGAACGGCCTGGCGGCGGACGGCGCGGTGCGGCTCGCCTTTGATCCGCCGCCCAACCGGAAGCGCGCCGAACCGCCCGCCGACCGCAGGCGGCCGGACACGCCGCCGCCCGCCGCGAATGATGCGGTGTTCAACGTGCTGGCCCGTGACTGGCTCGCCAGCAACGGGCTGGATGACACGCTGCGCATCCGCTCCCGCGGGCGCTACGGGATCGAGCCGTCGGGCCATGCCGAGGTGAGCGTGAAATACCTGCCGGCCTATAGCGGCGGGAAGAAGGGCGTGGTGCAGAACGCGTTCCGCGTCACGACGCAGGTGGCCGGCGCGCCGGATGACAACCAGTGGGCGAACCTGGCCTTGCTGGAATATGGCGGCACCGGCGGGACGGGACAGCATGTCGCGACCTATGCCCAGGCCAACCGCCGCAGCTTCGCGCCGGGCGGCAAGGCGAACAACCCCGAGATCTGGGCCAGCACCTTCGAATCGAACGACATGACGGGCCAGCCGTCCAGCCGCACGGGCGCGCAGATGACGGCGGAACTCGACCTTGCGGCCAACGACGCCGACGATGCCGACCGCCGAGCGGTGATGGTGCTGTGGGCCAAGCGGTTCCGCCCGACCGGGCCGAATGCCGAGTTCCTGACGGCGCTGTCGATCGTGACCGAGGGCTGGAACACGCCGGCGTCCGTGCACCAGGCGACGCTGAAAAGCGCGATCCAGATCTGGGCGAATTTCAGCCAGGCGGCCTTCGACACCAGGCGGGCGACGCAGCAGCCGAACGCGAACGCGATCTGGCTGCGCACCGGTCATGCGATGGCATTCGACACGGCCGGCCCGGGCGGTGCGGCGGTGGCGAAGCTGTCCTCGGACGGGTCGGCGCTGTCCGCGACGGTGCCGATCGCCGCCGCGCCCGGCACGAAGGGGGCGCAGGTCGTGAATTTCAGCCAGTTCGCGCCCGAAAACGCGCCCAACGGCTCTACGAAACTGCCGGGCGGGCTATTGCTGCAATGGGGGAACGCGGCGACCGCTGCCGGCGGCAGCGCGACGGTGCGCTATCCGGCCGCCTTCGCGCGGCAGGTCTATTCGGTGACGCTGACGCCGCGGGACCGCGGCGGCCAGCCGGTGAGCATGAACGTCGCCCCGCGCGCCACCGATGGCTTCACCGCCTATGCCGCGAATGCAGCCGGCCAGGGCGTGGCGGCCGGATTCTTCTGGATGGCGATCGGCCACTGAATTTCGTAGCTGATCGGCCGGCAACCGGAAGGGGCGATCGTCATGCGGGTGGCAGTGTTGTTGATCGCGATGGGTCTGGCGGCACAAGCGTCACTGCCTGTGCGGGCGCAGGCGCTGCTGCCGGCGCCCAATGAGCCGTATCCCGTGGTGCTGCCGCCGCAGACGTTCCAGGCGATCGTGAATTACCTGAAGCGCCAGCCCTGGGAAGAGGCGCAGCCGCTGATGGCCGCGCTGGCGCAGGCGGCGCAGGCTTCGGCGCCGAAGCCGGCCGATCGGGCGCAGGGTCTGCCGGGGGAGAAGCCCGCCGATACCGCCCCGCCGCGCTGACGGCACGGCCTGGACCGCGGGATCGGTTCCGGCGCGCATCGGACCGCCGGGGCGGGGCCGGTGTGGCGCGTCTTGCCGCCCCCGCGTCTCAGGTCCGGCGTGGACCGGGCGTTTCGGCGGGCGTTGGCGGTCCGGCCTCCTGCGCGGTCTGTTGCCGCGGCTGCAGCAGAAAGGCGCCGAGGGCGGCCGGGGACCCGGCGAAGACATGCCGGCCCGCGGCATCGGGATCGGCGTTGACCTCTCGCAGGGAGCGGATGCGAACCTGGCCGTCGATAACGGAAACCACGAGCCCCTCTTGTTCGGGCGTGCCCTTGGCCGCGTCCGGTGCTATGGTCATGGCATTGGGTTCCCTGACGATTTCAACTGCAGGTACTATAGGGCGGGACCGGTCAACAACCGGTTAACCACGGCGTTGCCCACAGCGTGGGCAAACCGCGGGCAAGCGGGCGCTGCCTCTTGCACCGGCTGGTCTCGCAGTGCATTGAAGTTTGGCGGAACCGTACGGGTTGGCGCGCGATCCCGCGCGTCCCCCAGGGAAGGATTGATGCGGATGCGGCTTGCGGTGCTGAAGGAACGACGTTCGGGCGAAACCCGCGTAGCCGCCACACCCGAAACCGTCAAACGCCTGATCGGCCTGGGCCTGACCGTCGCGGTGGAAACGGGCGCCGGCGCCGCGGCCTCGATTCCCGACGCGGAATTCGCCGCTGCCGGGGCCGAGGTCGCCGCCGATGCCGGGGCGGCGCTGTCCGGCGCCGGTGTCGTCTTTGCCGTGCAGATGCCCGAGGCCGAACAGCGCGCGCTGATCCCGCGCGGGGCCCTGCTGGTCTGCACCGCCGGCGCCTTTGCCGACGCCGACCTGGTACCCGCCCTGGCCGAGGCCGGGATCGACACTGCCGCCATGGAACTGCTGCCGCGCATCACCCGCGCGCAGTCGATGGACGTGCTGTCCAGCCAGGCGAACCTGGCCGGCTATCGCGCGGTGATCGAGGCGGCCGGTGCGTTTCCCCGCGGTTTTCCCATGATGATGACCGCCGCCGGCACCGTGCCGCCGGCCCGGGTGTTCGTGATCGGCGCCGGCGTGGCCGGGCTGCAGGCCATCGCCACCGCCCGCCGTCTGGGCGCCATCGTCTCGGCCACCGACGTGCGGCCCGCGGCGAAGGAGGAGATCAAGTCGCTGGGCGCCGCCTTCGTGGGCGTCGAGGACGAGGAGACCGCGAGCCAGACCGGCGCCTATGCCCGCGAAATGAGCGAGGCATTCCGCCAGAAGCAGGCCGATCTCATGGCGAGCACGGTCAGCAAGAACGACATCGTCGTCTGCACCGCGCTGGTGATGGGCCGGCGCGCGCCGGTGATCGTCACCGAGCCGATGGTCCAGTCGATGCGCCCCGGCAGCATCGTCGTCGATCTCGCCGCGGATTCCGGCGGCAACTGCGCGGCGACCGTGCCAGGCGAGTGCATTACCACGCCGAACGGTGTTACCATCCTGGGCTACCGCAACTGGCCCGGACGGATTCCTGTCGCCTCCTCCTCGCTGTATGCGCGCAACCTGCTGACGTTCCTGACAACGTTCTGGGACAAGGAGGCGAAGGCGCCGAAGCTGCCCGAGACGGACGACATCGTCAAAGGCGTCATGCTGACCCGCGGCGGCGCGGTGGTGCACCCCAGCTTCCTGCCATCGAAGGCCGCCTGAGACTCCGGAGATCGACCGAATGACCCCGAACCAGTTGGCGGAAGAGGCGGAACGCCTCGCCGAACGGGCCAATGAACTTGCCGTGCACGCCAAGACGCTGATCCTGCCCGCGGCGACCGGCGCGCCCGAGGTCGATACGTTCATCTTCCTGCTGGCCATTTTCCTGATGGCCTGCTTCGTCGGCTATTACGTCGTCTGGAACGTGACCCCGGCGCTGCATTCGCCGCTGATGGCGGTGACCAACGCGATTTCCTCGGTCATCATCGTGGGCGCGATGCTGTCGACCGGCCTCGGTACCTCGGGCTGGGCCATGTTCTTCGGCTTCATCGCCGTGATCCTCGCCTCGGTGAACATCTTCGGCGGGTTCGTCGTGACGCAGCGGATGCTGTCGATGTTCAAGGCCCGCGGCGCCGCCGCGCGCACCGACAGCAAGTAGAGGCGGCACCGATGTCCCCCAGCCTGACGTCGCTCGCCTATCTGGTCGCGGCGGTCCTGTTCGTCCTGGCCCTGCGCGGCCTGTCCAGCCCGGTGACATCCCGCCAGGGCAACCGCTATGGCATGATCGGCATGGCGGTGGCGGTGATCGCCACGCTGCTGCACCACGGCATGAGCGGCTGGGGCTACCTGCTGATCGTGCTGGGCATCGCCATCGGCGGCGCGATCGGCACCATCGTGGCGCTGCGCATCCAGATGACCGCGCTGCCGCAACTTGTGGCGGCGTTCCATTCGCTGGTGGGCCTCGCCGCCGTGTTCGTCGCCGCCGGCGCGCTGAACGCACCGGAAGCCTTCGGCATCGGCACGCCAGGGAATATCCATGGCCAGAGCCTGGTGGAAATGTCCCTGGGCCTTGCCATCGGCGCGATCACCTTCTCCGGCTCCCTGATCGCCTTTGCCAAGCTGCAGGCGCTGATGAAGGGCGCGCCGATCATCTTTCCCTACCAGCACCAGCTCAACCTGGCGCTGGGGATCCTGCTGGCGCTGCTGATCATCATCTTCGTGGCCTCCGGCGGCAACCAGGCGGTGTTCTGGCTGATCGCCATCCTGGCGCTGGGCCTGGGCTTCCTGATCATCATCCCGATCGGCGGTGCCGACATGCCGGTGGTCGTATCGATGCTGAACAGCTACTCCGGCTGGGCCGCGGCGGGCATCGGCTTCACCATCCAGAACCTGGCGCTGATCATCACCGGTTCGCTGGTCGGCGCGTCGGGCGCAATCCTGTCCTACATCATGTGCAAGGGCATGAACCGCAGCATCATCAACGTGCTGCTGGGCGGGTTCGGAACCGAGAGCGGCGGGGCCGCGGCGCATGGCGGCGACGGCGCGGTCGACCGCACGGTGAAAAGCGGCAATGCCGACGATGCCGCCTTCATCATGAAGAACGCCTCGAAGGTCATCATCGTCCCCGGCTACGGCATGGCGGTGGCACAGGCGCAGCACGCGCTGCGCGAAATGGCCGATACGCTGAAGAAGGAAGGCGTCGAGGTCAAATACGCCATCCACCCGGTGGCCGGCCGCATGCCCGGCCACATGAACGTTCTGCTGGCGGAAGCCAACGTGCCGTACGACGAGGTGTTCGAGCTCGAGGAGATCAACAACGAATTCTCCACGGCCGACGTCGTCTATGTGATCGGCGCGAACGACGTGACCAATCCGGCGGCGAAGACCGATCCATCGTCGGCGATCTACGGCATGCCGATCCTGGACGTGGAAAAGGCCGCGACCGTGCTGTTCGTGAAACGATCGATGGCGTCCGGCTACGCCGGGGTGGACAATGAATTGTTCTTCCGGCCAAACACGATGATGCTGTTCGGCGACGCCAAGAAGATGACCGAAGAAATCGTGCAAGGCATGGCGCATTGAGCGTATGAGGGGGCGATTGTTGCGCCCCCTCATCCCTGGAGTCCCTGGTTGCCTCGGTATGTGCTGCATGTCGGTCCCCACAAGACAGGGTCGACCTATCTTCAGACGGCCGTGACACGGCTGCGCCTCAAGCTCCTGGAACGTGGCATCGCCTATCCCGAGAGCTGGGGGAGCATCCATGGACAATACCCGCTCGTGGAGCGCATGCGGGCGGGAACCGACGACAAGTTACGGGCGGAATTCGCCGCCCTGAACCGGTCGGACCTCAATGTCGTGCTGCTTTCGTCTGAAATCTTTTCGACCCTTCCGGACGAAAGGTTGCAGGCGCTGCATGAATTGATGGAGGGCAATCCGGTTACGGTCGTGTTCTATTGCCGGCGGTGGGCCGAGGTCCTGCCCTCGGCGTGGCGGGAAAGCGTGAAGCACCGCGAAATGCTGACCTTCCCGGAATACCTCACCCGCTATGTGCTTAACCCGGACATTTCTCCGGTGGTCAACCACGCGATCGACCTGAGCCGCTACGCCCGGATCTTCGGTCCGAAATCGCTGCGCCTTGTCTCCTACAACCATCTCGCAAGCGCGGGTGGGGATCTCTTCGGCCATTTCTGCCGCACCTTCCTCGACTGGCCGGACCCGCCGAAAGTGGAAGTCGGGCGCGTGAACCAGTCCCTGAGCCTGGTGGACAGCGAGACGTTGCGGGCCCTGAATGCGTTCTCCTGGAACCTGCCGATGCCCGAGCGGCCGGTGCTGCTGTACCGCTACATGGGGATGAAGGAGAGCCTGCCCTTGGCCCCGGTCTTCGATCTCATGCGCAAGTCGGTCCATTCGGCGCTCATCAGCGAAGACTCGCAGACGATGCGGGCCATTCATCAGGACATCCTCGGCCGGTTCGGCGCGGGGCTGGTGGAGCCGTGTCCAGGGCGGACGCTGTTCACGCCGAAGGATACCCATGTGCCGTTCGTGACGCAGAGCTACCTGATGGATCCGGAGGCGATGCAACTCCTGCGGCAGGCGCATGCCACACTGCTGGCCGCGGAGGAGCCGCAGAGGCAGCGCGGGTGATCGCACCGCGGACCGATGCCAGGGGTTGTTGTCGCTGACGGGCCGTCGGTGACCTATCGTCGTGGCCGGCACAGGCGGGTCGTCCACGCGTTTCGCGGTCTGTAGCAGCGAAGTCGTGAATGGCGGGCTGAACCCCGCCATGACGGGGAGGGGCCGACGCCGCACCTTTATCTTCAGGCGTGGGGTTGCCGCACCCGAACCAGGCGCCGGATCGCCGGCCGGCCGAACGGCGTCAATTCCCGCCGCGGACCCGACGCAGGAGACGCGACAGGAAGCCGCCTTTCGGCCCAGGGGCCGGCGGCGGCGTGATCGGCCGCGGCGGTTCGGCGGCGGTGCCTCGCAGATAATCCAGCGCCGAACCGCCTGCCGTGGCCGTGGAGGCCGGTGCGGCCACAGGCGGGGATGGCGGGGACATCGCGGACCGGGACGCCGACGCGGGTTCCGCCGTGTCCGCAACCAGGACCGGCGCCGCGGCCGACCCGTCCGCTGGCGTCCTCACAGCGGACGTAGCCTCCGTGGCAACCGGTAGGGGGTGCGTCACGGCGGGCGAAGCCTGCGGACCAGGAACCGCGGAAGGCGCCCGCGCGACCGGCGCCGCTGAGGCAACCGTCCTCTGACGTTCCCCGGTGGCGGGCATCGTCCCGGCGCCCGGTGCAGCCGGCGGCGCGACGGGGGACGGGACAGGCGCGGACACGGACGATGGGCGATCCACCCGGGATCCCTCGGGGCAAGCCCTCAGCGCCGCGGTGATCTCATCGCGGAACTGCCGCATCTCGTCTTCCGATTGCCAGGGCGCGCGATAGTGACGGTCGGCCATGGCGTGCCGCGCCACCTCCAGGTTCCGCTCGACCTGCGCCTTGTCG
>JBFXDK010000089.1:0-13486 GCA_050181195.1 Acetobacteraceae bacterium
TCGCGTTCCAGCGCGTGGCCGAAGGCATAGTCGGCCGTGAGGAAATACCAGGTGTCGCCGCCCTGCTTCACCACCGCGCGCCCGGTGCCGGCGGCCAGCGCATAGGTGTCGTAGGTCCAGCCGAACCCGACCGGCGAGCACGCCTTGCCGGTGAAGTCCGACGTGGCCGCCGCGGTGTTGATCAGGATGCGGTTCTTGTCCCGCGCGATCACCTGCACCGCCAGCGCCACCGCCGAGTTGGCGACGTTGGTGATGACGTCGACCTTCTCCTCGTCGATCCATTTGCGGGCGACGGCCGAGGCGATGTCAGCCTTGTTCTGGTGGTCGGCGGCGAGCACCTCGATCTTCTTGCCCAGGACCGTGCCGCCGAAATCCTCGACCGCCATCTGGGTCGCGGTGACCGAGCCCTTGCCGGTGTTGTCGGAGTAAAGCCCGTTCAGGTCGGTCAGCACCCCGATGCGGACGACGTCGTCGGAAATCTGCGCCTGCGCGGGCACCACCGCGAGGGCGGCGGCCAGCAGGCCGGCGAGAGGACGGATCATGATGCGGGCGGTCTCCCGGTTGGTGATTTGTTCTGGCTGCGATGCGCGCACCTTTCCCATCCGTCGCTGCCCCGGTCAATGCCGGCGCGGCGCGCTTTCCGCGCCGGGAACGAGACGTCCGTAGGGACGGCCCGGCCCGCCTCACACAGAACTGTTGTGCGCCGCCGGGACCGCCCGCCTGCCCCAACGTTCCCGTCCCGGCGTGACGGCGAACAGGCATGGGATGACCTATTACGAGCGGGTTCTGCAACCGGGTGAGGTGGTCCTGGCCCTTGGCCGGCTCCACTGGATCATTCTCGTCCCGCCCGCGCTGCTGCTCGTGGCCTCCCTGGCGCTGATGACATTCGACGCATGGCTCGCCGATCCCGGCGTCCGGCCCGGTCTCCATCTGGGTGCGTCGATCCTCGGCAGCCTCGGCCTGTGCGGGCTGGTGGTCGCCGCGATCCGCCGCTGGGTCACCGAAATCGTCGTGACCAACCGGCGGGTGATCCACAAGCGCGGCCTGGTGGTGCGCTACACGATGGAGATGAACATCACGCAGATCGAGGCGGTCCTGCTGGATCAGGGCATCCTCGCCCGGTTGCTGGACTATGGCACGGTGCTGATCCATGGCAGCGGCGGCGGGCTGGAACCGCTCCGCCCGGTCGGCGCGCCGCTCGTCATCCGACGCGCCATTCCCGCGCAGTGACGCGGCCCGGGGCGCGACCCGCACGGGCCTGACGCGCGGCGGTGCGAACCCTGTGCCGGCAGGGCGGGGCATCGGGCGCGGGGGGAACAGACGCCAACGCGTCACTTGCATCGAACCCGGCGATCCGCCATATCCCGCCCGGTCCCCGCCCGGGTTCCCCCCGGGCGGCGGGTAATTCGCACGCGGGGAACCTTTCCCGATCCGGCCAGGGGCCGGGCGGGTCCGGTGCCGTCAGGCAAGCCCCGCGGAGGTACAACCGGACCCAGGAAAGGAGCACGCTGATGGCGATGCCCGATTTCACCATGCGCCAGCTTCTCGAAGCCGGCGTTCACTTCGGCCACCACACCCGTCGCTGGAACCCGCGCATGTCGCCATACCTGTATGGCGTGCGCAACCAGGTGCACATCATCGACCTGCAGCAGACCGTCCCGCTGCTGGACCGGGCGCTGCGCGCGATCCGCGACGTGACCGCCGCCGGCGGGCGCGTGCTGTTCGTCGGCACCAAGCGCGCCGCGGCCGAACACGTGGCCGACGCCGCCCGCCGCTGCGGCCAGTACTACATCAACCATCGCTGGCTCGGCGGCACGCTGACCAACTGGAAGACGATCACCGGCTCGATCAAGCGGCTGCGCCAGATCGAGGAACTGGTGGGCGGCGACACCGCCGGCCTGACCAAGAAAGAGGTGCTGGACATCACCCGCGACCGCGACAAGCTGGAGCGCGCGCTGGGCGGCATCAAGGAAATGGGCGGCCTGCCGGACATCCTGTTCATCATCGATACGAACAAGGAGAAGCTGGCGGTCGAGGAAGCCACCAAGCTGCATATCCCCGTGGTGGCGGTGCTGGACAGCAACTCCGACCCGACCGGCGTGACCTTCCCGATCCCCGGCAATGACGACGCGATCCGCGCCATCACCATGTACTGCGACCTGGTCGCCGGCGCCGTGCTGGACGGCATCAGCGCGGAACTCGCGGCCTCCGGCGCCGATATCGGCGCGGCCGAGGAGCTGCCGACCGAGGCGATGCCGGAGCCGGACGCCGCGCCGGAGGCCGAAGCCGCGACTGCCTGACCCCCAAGCTGGAGAGCGAAGATGGCCGCGATTACCGCTGCCCTGGTGAAGGACCTGCGCGAAAAGACCGGCGCGGGCATGATGGACTGCAAGAAGGCGCTGACCGAGACGGACGGCGACCTGGAAGGCGCGGTCGACTGGCTGCGCAAGAAAGGCCTCGCCGCCGCCGCCAAGAAGTCCGGCCGCGTGGCGGCCGAGGGCCTGGTCGGCGTCGCCTCGGCGCCCGGCAAGGCCTCGGTGGTCGAGGTGAACGCCGAGACCGATTTCGTCGCCCGCAACGAGACCTTCCAGGCCTTCGTCGAGACTGTGGCGAAGATCGCGCTGGAAGTCGGTGAGGACCTGGACGCGATCAAGGCCGCGCCCTATCCCGGCACCGGCCGCAACGTCGCCGATGAGCTCACGCAGCTGGTGGCGACGATCGGCGAGAACATGAACCTGCGGCGCGCGCGCGTGCTGACGGTGAAGCAGGGCGTGGTCGCCACCTACATGCACAACGCGCTTCGTCCCGGCCTGGGCAAGATCGGTGTGCTGGCGGCGGTGGAAGGCCCGGGCGAACTCGCTACCCTGGAAACGCTGGGCCGGCAGGTCGGCATGCATGTCGCCGCGGCACGGCCGGAGGCGCTGGATACCGACAGCGTCGACCCGGCCGCGCTGGAGCGCGAGAAGGCGGTGCTGACCGAGCAGGCGCGGGCGTCCGGCAAGCCCGACAACATCATCGAAAAGATGGTCGAGGGCCGGATCCGCAAATACTACGAGGAAGTGGTGCTGCTGGAGCAGGTCTGGGTGCATGACGGCGAAAGCCGGGTGCGCGCGGTCGCCAAGAAGGCCGGCGTCACCCTGACAGGCTTTGTCCGGTTCCAGTTGGGCGAGGGAATCGACAAGCCGAAGGAGGATTTCGCCGCCGAGGTCGCCGCCACCGCCGGCGTCTGACATCGATTGGCTTGTTTGCTGCGGGCGGGACCTTTACGGTGCCGCCCGACTCTTGTTTCGATCCCGGGAATTCCATGTCACAGCCAGCGGTCTACCAGCGCGTCATGCTGAAACTGTCCGGCGAGGCATTGATGGGACGCCGGGACTACGGTCTCGACACCGAGATGGTGAACACCATCGCCAGGGATATCGGCGCCGTCACCGAAATGGGTGTGCAGGTCTCGGTCGTGATCGGCGGCGGCAACATCTTCCGCGGCGTCTCGGCTGCCGCCTCCGGCATGGATCGCGCCCAGGCCGACTACATGGGCATGCTGGCGACCGTGATGAACGCGCTCGCCATGCAGGCAGCGCTGGAGAAATTCGGCGTGCCGACCCGCGTGCAGTCGGCGATTCCCATGGCGAGCGTCTGCGAACCCTATATCCGCCGGCGGGCGGAGCGGCACATGGAGAAGGGGCGGGTGGTGATCTTCGCCGCCGGCACCGGCAACCCGTTCTTCACCACCGACACCGCCGCCGCGCTGCGCGCCGCGGAGATGCGCTGCGACGCGCTGCTCAAGGGCACGCAGGTGGATGGCGTCTATTCCGCCGATCCGCGCAAGGATGCCGAGGCCACCCGCTACGACCAGCTCACCTATCTCGATGTGCTCGCCAACGATCTGGCGGTGATGGACGCCGCGGCGATCAGCCTCGCGCGTGAGAACCGGCTGCCGATCATCGTCTTCAACATTCATGCGCCCGGGGCCTTCGCGCAGGTGATGCGCGGCGCCGGCCGCTTCACCCGTATCATCGAGCAGTAGGCAGGATTGGAGGGACAGACATGGCCGCCGCCGACCTCGACACACTCAAGCAGGATCTGACCCGCCGCATGGACGGGGCGCTGGAAACCCTGAAGCGGGAATTCAACGGGCTGCGTACCGGCCGCGCCCATCCCGGGTTGCTGGAACCGGTGCGGGTGAATGCCTATGGCACCGAGATGCCGCTCAATCAGGTGGGCACCGTCGGCGCCCCGGAACCGCGCATGCTCACCGTGCAGGTCTGGGACAAGTCGATGGTCTCGTCGGTGGAGAAGGCGATCCGCGAGTCCGGGCTCGGCCTGAATCCCGCGGCGGACGGCATGATGGTGCGGGTGCCGATCCCGCAGCTGACCACGGAGCGGCGCAACGAACTCGCCAAGACCGCACACAAATACGCCGAAGGCGCGCGCGTGGCCGTCCGCGGCGTGCGGCGCGACGGCATGGAGCAGATCAAGGCGCAGGAGAAGAAGCACGTCATCGGCGAGGACCTGGCGAAGGATTGGCACGACGAGGTGCAGAAACTGACGGACCAGTTCATCAAGCGGATCGACGAGACGCTGTCCGACAAGGAGAAGGATATCCGCCAGGTCTGATCCGGAAACGACAAGACGAGCACCCATGCCGGTGTCCACCCAGCCCGTGCCAGCACCGCCAACTTGTGTCGAAACTGCGCCCAGCTTGTGCAAGACCCCCACGCATGTGGCGATCATCATGGACGGGAACGGGCGATGGGCGGCGGCACGCCACCTGCCTCGCGTGGCCGGCCACCGCGAGGGCGCGAAAGCCGTGCGCCGCACGATCGAGGCGGCGATTCAGAACGGCGTGCCCTGGCTGACACTCTACGCGTTCAGCAGCGAGAACTGGCAGCGGCCGGCGGCCGAGGTGCTCGACCTGACCGGCCTCCTGCGTCATTACCTTCGCAACGAAATCTCTGAACTGCGCTCGAACGGCGTCCGCCTGCGCTTCATCGGCGACCGGACCCGCTTCGACCGGGACATCCAGAACGATCTCGAAGCGGCGGAAAGCTCCACCCGGCAGAACAGCCGGCTCAATCTGACGGTCGCGCTGTCCTATGGCGCGCGGGCCGAAATCACGGCCGCCGCCCGGGCGGCGGCGCAGGCGGTGCGCGACGGCCTGCTCGCGGTCGAACGTCTAGACGAGGACGCCTTCGCCGGCTTCCTCTCCACCGCCGGCATCCCCGATCCCGACCTGGTCGTGCGCACATCGGGGGAGCAGCGCCTGTCGAACTTCCTGCTCTGGCAGGCGGCCTACGCCGAATTCGTGTTCCTGGACGTGCTGTGGCCGGATTTCGGGGCCGACGATTTCGGGGCCGCGCTCACGGCCTTCGCGCGGCGGGAGCGGCGCTTTGGCGCTCGTCCCGGCTGAGCGGTCGCCACGCTGGAGCGACCTGCGCAAACGGCTTGTCTCTGCCGTCATTCTCGCGCCGGTCGTCCTGGTCTGCCTGTGGCATGGCGGCATGGCCTATCATGTTATGGTGATCGTTGCCGGCCTGGGTCTGTCACTGGAATGGGTGCATCTGCGCGGCGATCCCCCCAGTTCCTGGCCCGCCATCCTGGTGCCGCTGTCGGTGCTGACCGCCTCGATCGCCACTGTCTACGGCCAGGCGCAATGGGGCGCGGCCGTGCTGGTCGTGGCCGCCGTGGCGGCGCGGTTCACCGGACGGGCCGGCGGCGGATTGGCCGCAATGGGCATCATCTATGTCGGCTTCGGTACGCTGGCGTTGCTCTGGCTGCGCGATGATGCGCTGGCCGGGCGCATCAATCTCCTGTTCGTGCTGCTGCTGATCTGGGCCAGCGACATCACCGCCTACCTGACGGGGCGGCTCATCGGCGGCCCGCGCCTTGCCCCCAGCATTTCCCCGGGCAAGACCTGGTCCGGTGCCGCGGGCGGCCTCGCCGGGGCGGTCGCGGCCGCCACGATCCTGGCCTTCGCCGTGCAGCCGCCGATCTCCATGCTCTGGCTGCTTGGCATCTCGATCGTTCTTGGCATCGTCGCGCAACTGGGCGATCTTCTGGAAAGCCGGGTCAAGCGACAATTCGGCGTCAAGGATTCGGGGCACCTCATCCCCGGCCATGGCGGGTTGCTGGACCGGCTCGATGCTCTTCTCGCCGCGGCCCCCGTCGCGGCTATGCTGGCGCTGGCAGCCGGACGTGGAGTAGTTCTTTGGCAATGACCCGACACGACCAAGACGCGCCTCGCTCCGTTACCATCCTGGGATCGACTGGCAGCGTCGGAACGCAGACGATCGATCTGCTCGCCGGCGCGCCCGGCCGGTTCCGGGTCCGCGCCCTGGTGGCGGGACGCAATGTGACCCTGCTGGCCGACCAGGCCATCCGGCTTGGCGCCGAACACGCGGTGGTGGCCGATGCCGCGGCGCTGCCGGCGCTGCGCCAGGCGCTGGCCGGCACCGGCATCGCGGCCAGCGGCGGCACCGAGGCCGTGGTGGACGCCGCGGCGCTGCCGGCCGACTGGACCATGGCGGCGATCACCGGGGCCGCCGGGCTGGCCGCCACGCTGGCGGCGATCCGCCGCGGCAAGGTGGTGGCGCTGGCCAACAAGGAAGCGCTGGTCTGCGCCGGCGAAGTGATGTTGTGTGCGGTGCGGGAGGCGGGCGCCACGCTGCTGCCCGTCGATTCCGAGCACAATGCGATCTTCCAGTCGCTGGCCGACGGGAATCACGGCGCGATCGAGAAGATCGTCCTGACCGCCTCAGGCGGGCCGTTCCGCACCGCGAGCCTGGAAGACATGGCCCGCGCCACGCCGGAAGCCGCGCTGCGCCATCCCATCTGGTCGATGGGGGCCAAGATCAGCATCGACTCCGCCACCATGATGAACAAGGGCCTCGAACTGATCGAGGCCGCTCGGCTGTTCAACCTGGACGAACCCTCGATCGGCGTGCTCGTGCATCCGCAGTCGGTGATCCACGGTCTGGTCTTCTATCACGACGGGTCGGTCATCGCGCAGTTGGGTTCGCCCGACATGCGCATCCCGATCGCGCATACGCTGGCCTGGCCCGAGCGGATGGCGACGCCCTCGCCACGCCTCGACCTGGCGCAGGTGTCCAAGCTGGACTTCACCGAACCGGACCTGACGCGGTTTCCGGCGCTGCGCCTGGCGCGGGACGCGTTGAAGGCGGGCGGCGGCGCGCCGGCGATCCTGAACGCCGCCAACGAGGTGGCCGTCGACTCGTTCCTGAACCGGCAGATCGGCTTCCTTGATATTGCGATGACGGTACACAAAGTACTTGACGCGATGGGCACGCCTCCCGCCGACACGCTGGAGGAAGTGGTGGCCCTCGACACCGCCGCGAGGCGAGCGGCCCAGCGCATCACCGCTGCGCGCGCCGCGTAAAGGAGCATCAGTTCACCGTGCTGCAAGCATTCCCCGACGTGTTCCGGACCGCCTTCGCCTTCATCGTGGTCCTTGGCGTCCTGGTCTTCGTTCATGAACTCGGCCACTACCTCGCTGCCCGCTGGCGCGGCGTGCGGGTGGAGGTGTTCTCGATCGGCTTCGGCAAGGCGATCACGTCCTGGACGGACCGGGTGGGCACGGTGTGGAAGGTCGCCTGGCTGCCGCTGGGCGGCTATGTGAAGCTGCACGGCCAGGAACGGCCCGAGGACGTGCCCGATGAGGTCCGCGCGCGCTGGGTGTCCGGTGAGACGTTCCACGACAAGACGGTGGGTTCGCGCGCGATCGTCGTGGCGGCCGGACCGATCGCCAATTTCCTGCTGGCGATGGTGCTGTTCGCCGTCCTGTTCATGGCGGTCGGCAAGCCGGTGTCGCAGCCGATCATCGGCGAGGTGCTGCCGAGCGGCGCCGCCGAACGGGCGGGCCTGGTGGTGGAGGACCGGATCGAATCGATCGCCGGCCAGCCGGTGCGAACCTTCGAGGACGTGCAGCGCCTGATCATGGCGCGCCCGGGCGAGCAGGTTGCCATGACCGTGCTGCGCGACGGCGTGCCGCGTGAGCTGACGGTGCGGACCGAGTCGCGGGAGGCGAACGGCCGGCAGATCGGGCTTCTGGGCATTCGTGGCGGCCGGGTCGAGTATCAGGCGCTGGGGCCGCTCGCTGCGCTGTGGGGTGGCGTGACGCAGACCTGGACGGTGACGACCGACACGCTGGGCGGGCTGTGGCAGATGATCAGCGGCCAGCGCGGCACCGAGGATCTGGGCGGGCCGCTGCGGATCGCGCAGCTGTCGGGGCAGGTCGCGGAGCTTGGGATCGCCAGCCTGATCTCGTTCATCGCCGTGCTGTCGATCAATCTCGGGCTGATCAACCTGTTTCCGGTGCCGGTGCTGGATGGTGGGCACCTGCTGTTCTATCTAGCCGAGGCGATTCGCGGCCGCCCGCTGCCGCCGCGGGCGCAGGAATACGGTTTCCGCGCCGGTCTCGCGGTCCTGGCGGGGCTGTTCATCTTCGCCACCTGGAACGATCTGGCCCATATCGGGCTGTTCCGCTGGGTTGCCGGCCTGATCGGCTGATCAGGCCGGCCCGGGGCACACTCTTCCGCGATCATCACCTAGCGCGCGCCTCACACCGCCGCTATTGTCCGGCGCCTGCAAATCCGCACGGACAGTTACGGCGCGATCTTCGGATGGCGCATGAGTTGGGGGGATCGGCCGTTTGATACCAATGCGCGCCATACGGCTTGTGGCTGGCTGCCTTCTTCCGCTGCTGATGGCAGGCTCCGCGTTCGCGCAACGACCGAGTCCGGCTCGATCCGCCCCCGCCCCGCGCGGGGACACGATCCAGGCGATCCAGGTCGAGGGGAACCAGCGAATCGAGGAGGGGACCATCCGGTCCTACATGCTGGTGCAGCCCGGCGATACGTTCAACGCCGACCGGATCGACCGCTCGCTGAAGACGCTCTACGCGACCGGCCTGTTCCAGGACGTGCGGCTGCTGCGCTCGGGCAACACGCTGATCGTGCGCGTGGTCGAGAATCCGATCGTCAACCGCGTCGCCTTCGAGGGCAACAAGAAGCTGACGGATGAGCAGCTTCGCGCCGAGGTGCAGATGCGCCCGCGCGCCGTGTTCACGCCGTCGGTGGCCGAGGCCGACCGCAAGCGCATCCTCGATCTCTACGCCAAGCGCGGCCATTACGATGCGACCGTCGAGCCGCAGATCATCCGCCTGGATCAGAACCGGGTGGATGTCGTGTTCAACATCAGCGATGGCCCGACCACGCTGGTCAGTAAGATCACCTTCGTCGGCAACAAGGCATTCAGCGAAAGCCGCCTGAGCGAGATCATCAACAGCCGCGAGGAGCGGTGGTGGCGGTTCCTGTCCAGCTCGGACCAGTACGACCCCGAGCGGCTGAATTTCGACAAGGAACTGCTGCGGCGCTTCTACCTCAAGAACGGCTATGCCGACTTCCAGCTTCTGGACGCGACCGCCGAGTTGTCGCCCGACCGGAAGTCGTTCTTCGTGACCTTCACCATCTCGGAAGGCGAGCGCTACCGCATCGGCAAGGTCGACATCACCTCGCAGTTGCGCAACCTGAACGGCGAGGACCTGCGCCCGGTTCTCACCTTCGAGGAGGGTGACTGGTACGACGGCGACGCGGTCGGACGGGTGGCGGACGCGCTGGAAGAGAACGTCCACACGCGCGGCTATGCCTTCGTGGAGGTGCGGCCACGGGTGACGCGTCATCCGGAAACCCACACGATCGACATCGTCTACGACATCGGCGAAGGCCCGCGTGTCTATATCGAGCGCATCGAGATCACCGGCAATGTCCGCACCAAGGACAAGGTGATCCGGCGCGAATTCCGCGTGGCCGAGGGCGATGCCTTCAGCGCCGAGGCGCTGCGGCGCACCCGCACCCGGCTGAACGACCTCGGCTACTTCAACAATGTCGAGATCTCCACCTCGCCCGGTTCCGCGCCCGACAAGGCGATCGTGACCGCCTCGATCACCGAGCGGGCGACCGGCGAACTGACGCTGGGCGGCGGCTACTCGACCGACGCCGGCGCGCTGCTGGACATCGGTCTGGCGGAGCGCAACCTGGTCGGCACCGGCATCAACGCCTCGATCAACGGCATCCTGGCGCAGCGGCGCAGTTCGATTAACCTGTCGATCACCGACCCGTATTTCCTGGATCGCAACCTCGTCGCCGGTCTCGACGTGTTCCTGATCCAGACGAATTACCTGGGCACCCAGCCCTATGATGAGCGGCGGGCAGGTTTCGCCTTGCGCGCCGGGTATGAGTTCAACGAGCACCTCCGGCAGGTCTGGAGCTACTCTCTGGTCGATCGCAACGTCTTCAACGTCTACCAGACCGCCAGCCCGTTCATCCGCAACGAGGCGGGCAAGAGCCTGCTGTCCCAGGTCAGCCAGGTCCTGACCTGGGACCACCGCGACAGCCGCCTGTTCCCGCACAGCGGCTATGTCATCGAGCTCGGCAACGACTTCGCCGGCATCGGCGGCGACGTCAGCTTCATCCGCACCAATGTCAACGGCGCCTACTACGTCCCGCTCGAGCGGTATCTCGGCAATTCGGAGTGGGTGCTGAAAGTCGCCGCGGGCTTTGGGTATCTGTATCCGATCGGGGACAACGAACGGATCATCGACCGCTTCTTCCTGGGCGGCGACAATCTGCGCGGTTTCCAGATCGGCGGCGCGGGGCCGCACGACACCACCTCGGGCGACCCGCTGGGCGGCCGGATGCTGTGGACACAGTCGACGGAGTTGCGTTTCCCTCTACCCGTGCCGCAGGATCTTGGTATTACAGGCCGAGCGTTCGTGGACGTTGGGGGGCTGACCCAGGCCGGGTTCAGCAACCCGAACGCCTGCACGGTCACGCCTACGCAGCCGTGCCAGATTGCCCAGCCGGCCACACCGCGCGTCGGCGTCGGCCTGGGCATTTCCTGGCGCACGCAGTTCGGGCTGATCAATATTGACGTGACACCGTTTGTGGTGAAGCAACCCTACGATCAGACCCAGGTTTTCCGGTTCGGCTTCGGCACGAGGTTCTAGTGACTTCCATTCGACGTCTCGCTTCCGCCTCGCTCATCGCGACCGCCGTGGGTCTCACCCCGGCGCTCGTCCTGGCCCAGTCGAATCAGGAATGGTTCGTGCCCGGGCAGCAGCGCTCCCAGGCCCCGCGCCCGGCGCCGAGGTCGGCTCCGGCGCCCGCCCCGCAGCCGCAGCAGCCGTCGATGGCCGCCGACCAGATGGGGCAGTCCGAAATGCCCATTCCGCCGCAGCAGCTGCAGGTGCAGTTGCCTCCGGCGCCAGAAGTGCCGGTGCAGCCCAAAGGCACCTCGCCGCCAGCCGCCATCATCGGCGTGCTGTCCGTCCCAGACGTGCTGCGGCTCTCCACCGCGTATCAGCAGGCGGACAAGGAACTCAGCCAGCGCCGGCAGAAGCTGAACGAGGACGCGCAGGCGGAGCAGGTGAAGCTGCGCGACATGGGCCAGGCCTTCGCCAACGAGCGTGCCAAGCTCTCGCCCGAGCAGATCCGCGCCCGCGAGCGGGACTACCAGCAGCGCGTGAACGATTCCCGGCGCAAGTTCGGGGATCGCAACCGGATCATCCAGGAAGCCGGCCAATATGTGATGGCGCAGATCGACCGGACGCTGGAGCAGGTCGCGCAGCAGGTTTCGGTGGCGCGCGGGGTGAACCTGGTGCTGAACCGCGCCCAGCTTCTGGGGACGACGCCGGAGTTCGACCTGACGCCGCAGGTGGCCGAGGTATTGAACCAGGTGCTGCCTGCCGTTGTTATCCCTCCGGATGGGGTTTCGCCGATGGCCATGGCGCCGCCCACCGGTTCGACGGCGGCTTCCGGAACCGCGGCGACGCCCGCGGCGGCCAAGCCAGCGGCGCAGCAGCCGCAACAGCAGCAGAAGCGCTGACAACACGGATCTTGATCGGGTGGATCGTTCGGTCATTGCGGGGGATCCCCGCTTCTTCCAGCGCTCCGGTCCGCATACGCTGGCCGCGGTGGCCGATGCTGCCCAGGCCGAGGCGCCGCCGCGCCGCCTGATGCTGTCCGGCGTTGCGCCGCTGCAGACCGCGACGCCCGAGACGGTCAGCTTCCTCGATAACCGGAAATACGCCGACGCGCTGGCCGCGACCCAGGCCGGCGCGGTGATCGTGCATCCCGACATGGCCGATCGCGTGCCCGCCACCGCCGTCGCGATCGTCACCGATCAGCCCTATGTCGCCTGGGCGCGCGTGGCCGCGCTGTTCCACCCCTTGCCGCCGCTGTCCCCGGGCATCCATCCATCGGCGGTGGTGGCGCCGGATGCACGGATCGATCCGACAGCCGAGATCGGCCCCCTCGCGGTGATCGGCAGCCGGACCGAGATCGGGCCGCGGTGCCGGATCGGGTCGCACGCGGTG
Source organism: Acetobacteraceae bacterium (assembly GCA_050181195.1). GTDB lineage: Bacteria > Pseudomonadota > Alphaproteobacteria > Acetobacterales > Acetobacteraceae > Rhodopila. The sequence goes on from JBFXDK010000089.1 coordinate 12,392, forward strand.
ATCGGCGACGGTGTGACGATGGGCGCGGATTGCCGCATCGGCCCGCATGTCAGCATCGCCTGCGCGCTGCTGGGCCATCGCGTCTGCCTGTATGCCGGCGCGCGCATCGGCCAGGAAGGCTTCGGCTTCGCCGTCACGCCTGAAGGATTCCTGTCGGTTCCGCAGCTCGGCCGGGTGATCCTGGAAGACGATGTCGAGGTCGGCGCCAATACGACGATCGATCGCGGCTCCCTGCATGACACGGTGATAGGCGCCGGCTCGCGGCTGGATAACCTGGTGATGATCGGCCACAACGTCCGTCTGGGACGCGGCTGTGTGATCGTCTCGCAGGCCGGCATCTCCGGCTCCACGATCCTGGAAGACAACGTCATGCTCGGCGGGCAGGCGGGTTTGACCGGGCATCTGCATATTGGCCGGCGCGCCCGCATCGGCGCCCAGGCCGGCGTGATGGCCGATGTGCCCGCCGGAGCGGATGTGGTCGGCAGCCCGGCGCAGCCGGTCAAGGCATTCTTCCGCGAAGTCGCGGCGCTGCGCCGGCTGGTGCGCGGCGGCTCGGGGGCGGCGCGGAAGCAGGACAATCAGGCTGGAAGCAACACCGATACGAGCACGGGTTAACGACATGGATGACAACCACGCCCAGCCGCCGCGGGCTGGCGAACAGGGGACCGGTCCGGACGGCAATGCCGTCGACACTCTCGACATCCAGCGGATCATGAAGGCGATCCCGCATCGCTACCCATTCCTGCTGATCGACAGGGTGGTGGAGGTGATGCGCAATGTCTCCGCCGTGGGCGTGAAGAATGTTTCGGTGAACGAATCCTTCTTCGCGGGCCACTTCCCGAACCATCCGGTGATGCCGGGCGTGCTGATCATCGAAAGCATGGCGCAGACCGCCGCGGTGCTGGTGGTGGAGACGCTGGGACCCGAGGCGGCCGGCAAGGTCGTCTATTTCATGTCGATCGAGGGCGCGAAGTTCCGCCGCCCCGTCGTGCCGGGCGATCAACTGCGCATTCATTGCGCGAAGGAACGCAACCGCGGGAATGTCTGGAAGTTTCACGCCATAGCGCGCGTGGATGGCGTGGCGGTGGCGGAAGC
>JBFXDK010000089.1:13586-25179 GCA_050181195.1 Acetobacteraceae bacterium
CGAAGTTCCGCCGCCCCGTCGTGCCGGGCGATCAACTGCGCATTCATTGCGCGAAGGAACGCAACCGCGGGAATGTCTGGAAGTTTCACGCCATAGCGCGCGTGGATGGCGTGGCGGTGGCGGAAGCGACGTTCGCCGCGATGATCATGGACCGCGCCGCGCCGATCTGATCCTGGCGCTGGTCCGACCCTGGCCGGGATGTCCCGCCCGTGGCGTGCGGGCGTGGGAGCATGCCAGCCGACTTTCCGGCCGTGCGTCGGGCGGTGTTCCGGCCTGCCGGCCGACATGCCGCAAAATGGCCCGATTTATGGGGGAATCAATGCTTTACGGGGCGTTTATGGTAACATCGGGCAACAATCATTGAGTTGGTCACTGCCCAGACGAGCCATAGGCTGCACCGGTTCGGCTTGACCGATCTCGCAGATGGACCGTGCCCAAATGGATGCTTTACCCGATCTGGTCGTACCGAGGACGACTCGCGTGACGATCCATCCGACCGCGATCGTCGATCCGAGGGCGCAGCTGGGTGCCGGGGTCAGCATCGGGCCATTCTGCGCCGTTGGACCCAATGCCGTCATCGAGGATGGGGCGCGGCTTGTCTCGCATGTCGTGGTAGACGGCCATACGCGGATCGGCCAGGATGTGGTGCTGTATCCGTTCTGCACCGTGGGGCTGGAACCGCAGGACCTGAAATACCAGGGTGAGCCGACGCGATGCGAGATCGGCGCGCGGACCCAGGTGCGTGAGCACTGCACGATCCATCGCGGCACCGTCACCGGCAAGGGGATCACGCGCGTTGGCGCCGACTGCCTGCTGATGGCGGTTGCCCATGTCGCGCATGACTGCACGCTGGGCAGCAACGTCATCGTCGCGAACAATGTGGTGATGGGCGGCCATGTGAGCATCGGCGACCATGCGGTGATCGGCGGGGCCGCGGCCATCCACCAGTTTGTGCGGATCGGGCGCGCGGCGATGATCGGCGGCGTCTCCGGCGTCGAAGGCGACGTCATCCCGTTCGGCAGCGTGATCGGCAATCGCGCGCGTCTCGCCGGCCTGAATGTGATCGGCCTGAAGCGGCGCGGCTTCGACAAGGCGCAGATCCAGCATCTGCACAATGCGTTCCGCACGCTGTTCCGTCACCAGGGCGTGTTCGCCCAACGGCTAGCGGAAACCCGGGCGCGCTACGAGGGCGATGTGCTGATCGAGGAAGTGCTGGCGTTCATCGATGCCCCCAGCCATCGCGGACTGATCCGGGCGGAGTAGCCGCCCGATCCGGTTGCCTCCCAGGGCCGCGCCCAGGTGGGTTTGCCCGGCGCGCGCCGGTGGGTTTGCCCGGGGCCGCCAGGACGGGTTTGCCAGCGGGGAAGGTTCCAGCGGGTCAGGCTGTCGCGCGGTTCACCCGTGCGGCAAAGCGCCGGTGCAGCCACCAGGCCCCCAGGCACAGGACCACCAGACCCAGCGCCAGCAGACAGGCTGACTGCCAGTCGCCATCATGCAGACGGTCGATCGTCATGCCGGCCATCTGCGCGGGATAGACATGCGCCGGCGCCCAGACCAGCGCGGAACAGACATTGGCCAGCACGAAGCGGTTGCGGGACATCCCGGCCATGCCGGCGACCAGCGGCACGGTGGAGCGGAACACCGGCAGGAAGCGGCAGAAGGCGATGCTGTAGATGCCATAGCGTTCGAAGAACCGGTCGGCCCTTTCCATCATGTCGGGCCGGCGCGACAGCGGCCAGACCTGGCGCAACGTATCGCGGTAGCGATGGCCGACCCAGAAGGACAGGAAATCGCCGACGATCGCCCCGATCACCACCAGGACCAGGAAAGGTGCCATCGGCTGGCCGGCGGCGGCCGCGGCGGCGGCGACCGCCATCACGATGGGTGTCCCGGGAATCAGGATGCCAAGGACGGCGACAGCCTCGATGATCGCCGCGATGAATGCGATGGCGAGCGCCCAGGTCGGGTACTCGGCAACCAGCTCAACCGCTGAATAGATCCAGTCCCACATGGCGCGGCCAAGCGCACTCCCTGCTGTGTTTATGATTTCCGTCATTATGCGGGGCGGAGCGAGGTAAGGAAAGTCATTCCTGACCCCGCGCGCGGGTGGCGGACGTGCCCGGTCCGCCACCCGGCCTCGGTCAGCTGACGATCGTGATCTGCTCTCGGCGAAGCTGGACGGTCAGTTCATCCAGCGCCTTGCCGACCCGGTCGAGCATCTCGTGGATATCGGCGGCGGAGATGATCAGCGGCGGGCTGAAGCACAGCGCGTCGTTCATCACGGCCCGCGCGATCACGCCGTTTTCCTCGCAGAGTTTTGTCAGGCGCGGGCCGACCTTGGCGCGCGGGTCGAAATTCTTCCGCGCCTGCTTGTCGGCGACGAGTTCCACGGCGGCGATCAGCCCGGTGCCGCGCACCTCACCCACCAGCGGATGATCGGCGAAGCGGCGGCGCAGTTCGTCCTGCAGGACCGGGCCGACGGCGCGGACATGGCTGCCGATATCCGTGTCGTCGTAGATCTTCAGCGTCTCCACCGCCACCGCGGCCGGCACGGGATGGCCGGAGTAGGTGAAGCCATGGCCGAAGGTGCCGATCTCGTGGCTCTCCTTGGCCAGCGCCTGGAACACGAAGTCGTTCACCATGACGGCGCTGATCGGCAGGAAGGACGACGACAGCGCCTTGGCGCAGGTCAGGATGTCCGGCTGGATGTCCTGCGTCTGGCTGCCCCAGTAGTTGCCGGTGCGCCAGAAGCCGCAGATCACCTCGTCGGCGACCAGCAGCACATCGTATTTGCGCAGGACCTTCTGGATCTTCGGGAAATAACCGGCGGGCGGGATGATCACGCCGCCCGCGCCCATGATCGGTTCGGCCCACATCGCCGCCACCGTGTCCGGCCCCTCGGCCACGATCAGCTTTTCCAGCTCATCGGCGCAGCGGGTCGCGAACGCCTCCTCGGATTCGCCCAATTCCGCGCCATGATAGAAATGCGGGGTCATCGTATGGATGAAGCCGGGCAGCGGCACGTCGAAGCTGCGGTGGTTGGCGGGCAGCCCGGTCAGGGACGCCGAACCGATGGTGATGCCATGATAGCCCTTCAGCCGCCCGATAATCTTCTTCTTCTGCGGCCGGCCCAGCGCGTTGTTGAGGTACCAGACCATCTTGATGGCGGAGTCGTTGGCCTCGGAACCGGAATTGGCGAAGAACACCTTGCTCATGGGCACGGGCGCGCGGGCCAGCAGCATCTCCGCCAGCTCGATCATCGGTTCGTGCGACTTGGCGGCGAAGGCGTGGTAGAAGGGCAGCTTGCGCATCTGGGTGACGGCGGCCTGCACCAGGCGTTCGTTGTCGAAGCCCAGCGCGGCGCACCACAGGCCGGCGATGCTTTCAATGTATTCCTTGCCGGCGTCGTCCCAGACGCGGACCCCCTTGCCGTGGGAGATCACGACCGGTCCCGCCTGCTGGTGGGTCTGGAGATCGGTGTAGGGATGCAGCACGGTGGCGATGTCACGGGCTGCGGCGGAATTCGCGCCGAAGGGCGGCGGTGCCATGTCGAGCCTCCTGTGTCGATGTCACCGACGATAGCGGGATCGGAGGCAAGGGGAAATCACGGTCATGACCTATGACCAGTTCTGGCTGCGATATCTGCGCGCGCATGGCCGGCCGGCGACCCGCGCGCTGCACTATGCCGGGTCGTTGCTGGCGCTGGCCTGCCTGGTGGCGGGGGCGACCCTGTCCTGGTGGTGGCTGCCGGCGGCGCCGCTGATCGGCTATGGCTTTGCCTGGGCGGCGCATTTCGGGCTGGAGGGCAATCGTCCCGAGACGTTCGGCCGCCCGGCCTGGTCGCTGTTCAGCGATTTCCGGATGCTGGGCCTGTGGCTGCTGGGCCGTCTGGGTCCGCATCTTCGTCGAGCAGGGGTGGGGTGAAGATCGCGCGTTCGATCGGGGCGCCGTCCAGGACCGCGCCGATCAGGTTGCAGCCGGACATGTCGGTGGCATCCAGATGCACCTCCGTCAGGTTGGCGTCGGTCAGGTTGGCGTTCACCAGGCGCGCGAAGGCGAGGTTCACGGGCCAGCGCTGACCACCGCGGATCTGCATCGGCGACATCCGCGCGCGTCGCAGGTCGGCACCGTGCAGCGCCGCGCGCTCCAGGCTCGCGCCGCGCAGATCGGCCCCGGTAAAGCAGGCGTCGCGCCCGTCGATCGTGGTCAGGTCGCACATCATCAGCAGCGCCCCCGACAGATTGGCGCCGCGCAGGTCGGCATGGCTGAGCACCGCCGCGCCCAGGTTCATCCCGCGCAGGTCCAGATTGCGCAGGTCGACGCCCGACAGGTCGGCGCGCATGCCGGATTGCCCGTTGGTTTCGACCCAGGTCCGGTGCAGCCGGATGATGGTGACAATGTCCGTATGGAGCTCCGAGACCGCGCGGGTGCGTTCCACCCGGGACAGGTCGGCGCGATCGAGGCGGATGCCGTCCACCAGCGTCCCCAGCATGCAGGCGCCGGAGAGGTTGGCGTCGCTGAGATTGGCGTGGTTGAGGATCGCGCCTTCCATGTGCGCGCCCGCCAGATTGGCGCCGCTGAAGTCCGCGCGTTCCAGATTGCAGCCGGTAAGATCGGCGCCGTTGAGGTCGGCATGGGAGAAATTGCTGCCGGCGAGATCGGCGTCCCGCAGGTTCGCTTTCCCCAGCGCGGCATGCGACACGCGCGCCCGGGCCAGGCGGCTGCCGAACAGACGGGTCTGCGTGACGTCGGTGACCGCCGTGGCGCGGGTCGGCACCAGCGTGCCGGCGCGATGGGTCATCAGCGTGCCCTCGCGCAGATCGACCTCGGTCAGGTTGGCGTTCTGCACCCGCGCCCGCGCCAGGATCGCCCCGCGCAGGTTCGCGCGGGTGAGGTTGGCGCCGTCCAGCACCGACCCGGTGAGGTCGGCGGCGAACAGGATCGCATCCGTCAGGTCGCATCCGCTGAGGTCGGTGTTCCACAGCCGCGATCCCGTCAGGTCGATGCCCGCGAGGTTGCGTCCGGCGAGGCTGATATTCGACAGGTCGTGGAATTTCAGCGCGGCGCGGACGCCGCCCGGCCGGTTCTCGGCAAATGCGGCATGCAGCAGCAGCACATCCCTGAACCGGCCCACCTCCGGGAACGGCTTCAGCCCCGTCGTTGCCATGTGCGCGATGCATTCCCTACGCGGCTTCCGCGCCAGCGTAGGCGCGGAAGGTAAATCATCCGTTGATGCGGCGGGCCGGCGGCGCCCTGGGCCGGGAAACGGCTGCTACTGAGGCGTGATCCCGACCCGCGCCGCGATGGCCCCGAAGCGGACAACATCCCTGGCGACGGTCGCTGCTGCCTGCTCCGGGTCGCTTCCGACCGGGATCAGCCCCATCGTCACCAGCCTTGAAGCTGTTTCCGGCTGGTGGACCGCTTTCCGCATTTCCGCGTTCAGCCGCCCGACGATCGGGGCCGGGGTGCCCGCGGGTGCCGCGAGCGCGAAGAAGGTCGGCAGCAGAAGGTCCGCCGGATAGCCCGATTCTGCCAGGGTGGGCACGTCCGGAAGCTGCGGGACCCGCGCCGCGGCTCCGACAACCAGTGCCTTGATGCGCTTGGCGCGCACGAATTCCAGCGCCGCCGGCGGGGCCACCAGCGCGACCTGGACCTCGCCGTTGGCGACGGCGTTCACCGCTTCCGCCGAACCCTTGTAGGGAATGTGCTGCAGGTCGATCCCAAGCGCCGCCTTCAGCGCCTCGATGTTCAGGTGTGCCATCGAGCCCACCCCGAAGCTGCCATAGGCCATGGGTTTCGGCGCGGATTTCGCGCGTGCCACGATGTCTTGCATAGTTCCAACGCCGATCGCGGGGTCCACGACCAGCACGTAGGGGCCTTCCGTGACGATGCCGACATAGGCAAAGCTGGTTTTTGGGTCGAACCGGGGCGTTTGATACAGGCTTGGCGCCATGCCCAGCACGCCCCGGTCCACCAGCAGCACCGTGTAGCCATCCGCCGCGGCGCGGGCGGCGGCCTCGGTGCCGATCGCACCGCCCGCGCCAGCCCGGTTCTCCACGGCCACGGGCTGGCCAATGCCCGTCGACATCGCCTGTGCGAGGGTGCGTGCGGTCACGTCGGCCGCTCCCCCCGGCGGAAACGGCACGATCATCCGGATGGGCCGGTTGGGATAGGGCTGATGCGGGTCCGCCATGGAAGGGCGGGGCGTCGTGACGCCAGCAACGGCCAGACAGGCCAGCAGGAGGATCAGGCGCGGCATGGACAAACTCCCGATTGTGTTTCCGGAGGCTTGTCTTGCCCTGTCCGGAAAGTCCAAGAGGATTTCCCGAGGGCAGGGCGCGGGAAATGTGCGCGCTTGGACCGGGTGCGGTTCCACCCGGGCGGTCGTGGGAGGGAGGATGGATGAATCTGCGTCAGCTCCGATACTTCGTGGGGGTGATTGACGCGGGCAACATGACCCGCGCGGCCGAACAGCTTCATGTCGCGCAGACCGCCCTTGGGACGCAGATCCGCCTCGTCGAGGAAGACCTTGGCGTTGCATTGCTGATGCGTCATTCCCGTGGCGTTGCGCCGACCAGGGCGGGCGAGCTGCTGTATGCCCGGGCACGGGCGATCCTGACGCTGGTCGAGGAGACGCGCCGGGAAGTCGCCGGCCTGGGCCAGGATGAGCCGGAGACGATCCGGCTGGGTATCACCCCGGCGCTGATGCTGGCGGTGGGCACGGAAGTGACGGTTACCGCCCGGGAACAGGTGCCGGGCCTGTCGCTCAGCATGGTGGAGGCGATGAGCCATGTCCTGATCGGCGCACTGCCACGGGGGGAATGCGACTATATTCTATGCTACGACGTCCCCGACCTGCCGGGCGTGCACCGGACGGCGTTGCTGCAGGACGATCTGGTGCTTGTCACGCGACCGGGGCCGCTCGCGGGCAGGCCGGTTCCCCTGGCCGAGGCGCTGGACGAGACCCTGGCGATGCCGGAAGCCGGCGACAGCGTGCGAACCTCCGTTGCCCGCGCGGCGGGCGATCTGGGGCTTCGCCTGCAGGTGGCGTTCGAGGTGCGATCGATTCCTGCCATGAAGGGCTTGGTGCAGCGCGGGGTCGCCGCCAGTATCCTGCCCTATGCCTCGGTCCTGGAGGAGGTCCGCGGCGGAACGCTGCAGGCGCGTCCGATCGTCATGCCATCGGTGCGTCGCACCCTGTTCCTCGCGCGGGCCAGCCAGGCCGGTCCGTTCCGCCACGACGCCGCGCTCCGTACCATCATAGACGCCGCCATCACCTCCCTTCTTTCGGCGCTCGGCCCGCTCGGACAGGCCCTGTCGGCGGAGGGGAACGGGGTGGCAAGGAGCGATCAGCGTGGCGGCCAGGCCAGCAGCGTGTCGCCGGACAGGACGGACACCTGATGCAGCGTCCGCCCGCGCAGCATGACGGGGGCGGGCGCGAGCGGGGTCAGCGTCCGGAACAGCGGCGCGAAGCTGGCGGCGGCGCGGTCCGGCGGGTCCATCGACAGCAGCAGCATATCCTGCCCGACATGCGCCGCGGGGGGATGGGCGAAGGCGAACTGGCGCGCGTCGCGGCAGAGGCACAGCACGGTCACGTCCGGGCCGAGACCGAAGCCGATCTTGCCGGCATCCCGCCAGTTGGGCACGCCCACCACGGCGCCCGGCGGCAGCAGGCCGCGTTGTCGCAGGTCCGCGCGCAGGGAGGTCCAGTTCACGCCCTCGATCGTCGGATCCTTGCGTGTCACGGCGGTCAGCACCGGTCCCAGGATGTCGAACCGGGTCTGCAACCCGATGACCGAGACGGCGGCGATCGCCAGCGCGGCGGTGCCCCCGATCACACGGCGCACCCACGGAAGATGAATGTGCTGCGCTACCGCCCGGCCCAGCAGCGGGAACAGCATCAGGTAGCCGGGCGCGGCCCAGTGGAACAGGATGCGCCGGCTGGACCAGGCCGAGATCAGCGCGAAGCCGATGACCGGCGGCGCGGCGAGGCAGGCGAGCAGCCGGTCCCGCCAGTCCGGATGCGCCGGACGCAGTGCGCGCGCGAACAGCAGCATCATCGGCAGCCAGATCCAGGGCAGCACGAACAGCGCCTCGCCGCCCAGGGTTTCCAGCGGCGCCAGCGGACGGAAGCGCAGCCCGGTGGCCCGGTCGCCCTGGAAGGCGAAGGACGCCCAGCCATGCGTGGCGTTCCAGATGATCACCGGCGAGAACACCAGGCCCGCCAGCACGGCGGCGCAGTAAGGCTGCGGGCGGCGCAGCCAGAACCGGTGGCGGGCGCTGAACATCAGGTAGGCGAAGGCGCCGGCCATGGTCAGGATGGCGGAATACTTGGAAAACAACGCAAGACCGACGCAGAGGCCGGCGCCGCTCCACCAGCGCCACGCCGCCGATCCCTGGGCCGGCAGGGCATGGGCCAGGCACAGCGCGGCGGCGATCAGCGCGCAGTCCAGCGGGCCGTCCGGCAGCACCCAGGTGCCTGTGGTGATCCCGAAGACCGGTGACAGGTTCAGCAGCACCGCCGCCCAGAACCCGGCGCGTTCATCCGCCACCGCCGACGCAAGCCGCGCCATCAGCCAGGTGGAGAGCGCGAACAGCGCGATGAAGGGCAGGCGGACGACAACGGCGCTTTCGGTGCCCGCGAGATGCGCCGCGCCCCAGGACAGCCACCACGACGCTGGCGGATGGTCGAAATAGCCCAGGGACAGCACCCGGCCGGCGGTGACCATGTAGCTTTCATCGACGCCCAATCCGACGGCGGCGGCGAACCCCAGGCGCAGCAGGGTCGTTCCGGCAATCAGCCAGGCCAGGGCGCGTCCAGGGGACCGGGGCGTGTGCTGCATGACGTTCCTGTCCGGCGCCGAGCTATGCTGATCCCGCGATGCCTGTGTCATCGGCACGGGGGCCGCGGGCGGGCCAAGACTCGATTGGGGTGAGCATGCTGTGTGGTTGCTGCGCGTGTCTGCACGTCTTCCCGGCCATGGAGGTGATCGACTGGATCGATGACGGTGAGACGCCGCTGTGCCCGACCTGTGGCATGGACACGGTGCTGCCCGGCATCACCGACCCCGGCGAGCTCTGGGAACTGCATCGCCGCCGGTTCGGCTCCGCGCCGCCTCTGGTGCCGCTGGACGGTCGAGACTGATCGGGGCGTGACTGACGGGGGCGTGCTGACGGGATACGGCGGCGGCGCGGCGGCGGGCGGGGATGGCCCCGCCCAACCGGGTCAGGCCTGCACCACGCGCTGGGTCTGGATGCCCAGGCCTTCCACGCCCAGGCGCATCACGTCGCCCGGCTGCAGATACACGGGTTCCGGCTTGATGCCGGAGCCGACACCAGGCGGCGTGCCGGTGGCGATCACATCGCCCGGGTGCAGGGTGATGAAGTGGCTGACATAGGACACCAGCTTGACCACGCCGAAGACCATCGTCTTCGTCGAGCCGTTCTGCATCCGCTTGCCGTTCACCTCGGTCCACAGCGCCAAATTCTGCGGGTCGGCGACCTCATCCTTCGTCACCATCCACGGGCCGGTCGGGCCGAACGTGTCGCAGCCCTTGCCCTTGTCCCAGGTGCCGCCGCGCTCGATCTGGAATTCCCGCTCGCTGACATCGTTGCAGACGCAGTAGCCGGCGACATGGTCCATCGCGTCGGCTTCCGACACGTAGCGGGCCTTCTTGCCGATGACGATGCCGAGTTCGACTTCCCAGTCGAGCTTGGTGGAGCCGCGCGGGCGCAGGACGTCGTCATTCGGCCCGCAGAAGGCGCTGAGCGCCTTGACGAAGACGATCGGCTCCTTCGGCAATGGCATGCCGACCTCGGCCGCGTGGTCGGCGTAGTTCAGGCCGATGCAGATGTAGTTCAGCGGGCGCACGACGCAGGGACCGATGCGCGGATTGCCCTCGACCTTCGGCAGCGTTTCGGGGTTGAGGCCGCGGATCATGTTCAGCGACGCCTCGGACAGCGCGAACCCGTCGATATCGCGCAGGATGGCCGACAGGCAGCGTATGTCGCCGTTGGCGTCCAGCATGGCGGGTCTTTCGGCGCCGGCGGGACCGTAGCGCAGCAGTTTCATGGCGTTTCCCCCAGAGAAGGTGGTTAGAGCGTCAGACCGCCGTCGATTACCACAGCCTGTCCGGTAATGAACTGGGCCTGATCGCCGGCGAGATAGACGGCAAGGGTGGCGATCTCCTCGGGCGAGCCAAGGCGGCCCATCGGCTGGCGGGCAACGAAGGCGGCGCGGGCGGCGTCGAGCGATCCGGCGGCGGCGGCGTTGACGGCGATGCGCTCATCCAGGCTGGGTGTCTGCACCGTGCCGGGGCAGATCGCGTTGCAGCGGATGCCGCGTGTGACATAGTCGGCCGCGACGGATTTCGTCATGCCGATCACCGCGGCTTTGCTGGCGCTGTAGATGAAGCGGCTGGGCACACCCTTCAGGCTGGACGCGACCGAGGCCATGTTCAGGATCACGCCGTGGCCGCGCGCCAGCATGCCCGGCAGGAAGGCCTGCATGGTGCGGAACATCGACCGGCAATTCAGGTCGAAGGCGAGGGACCATTCGTCCTCGGTCGCCTGTTCGATCGTGCCCTGGTGCACGAAGCCGGCGCAGTTGAACAGGATATCGACGGGTCCGGCGTCCTGCGCGGCGCGGACGATGGCGGCGGGATCGAGCACGTCGAGCGGGGCGGTGCGGATGGCCGGGCCGGCAATGGCGGCGAGCCGTGCCGCGTTGATGTCGGTGGCGATGACCTGGGCGCCGGCTTCGGCGAAGGCCAGCGCGGTGGCGCGGCCGATCCCCTGGGCGGCGGCGGTGACGAAGGCGGTCTTGCCGGAGAGGGCGGGCATGCGGGGGCGTCCTTCCTGCGGGGGAGGGGAGGATGCGGTGTAGGCGCGGCGGCCAGGTGGGGCAAGGCGGGCAGGGACGGGGATCGGCCTCGATCGCGGAACACTTCGACTTCGGCGTCGGAACACCATGTGATCGAGCATGGTCAGCTGACGGAGTGCCCCTATGCCAAGCGGGACAGCAGGTACAGCCAACGGCAGTCGGGCGTCGCGGCCGGAGAGTGAAGAAGCGCGCTTCGAGGCCTGGTTGCGGGATTTCGATGCGCGGCACGTCGAGCTGACAATGCGGTTGGATGCCGTGCTGCGCAGCCTCGGTGATGATCCAGCCAAGGCTCTGGAACCCGCGGCTGCGTGAGACGATGGCGGTCCCGGTCCTGAGCAGCGTATGGCAGCCTCCTCGTCGTGTCGAAGATCTGTTTCAGGATGTCGCGAAGCTGGTTCAGGGTCTTGCTGCCGTGCGGGATGAACTGCGGCAGCTTGAACGTCGCGTTGCCGCGCCGGAATTGCGGGAGGAACTGCTGGTCGGGAAGGCACGGTCCGCTGCGGCCGCGGCTGCGTCGGGTGCTGTCACTCAGACGCTTGTGGAGATGTCACGACGGATTGGCGCGCTTGAAGCCGGGCAGGGCGGGGGTTAACGTCCGCGCACGTGGTGGAAATTCCGGACTGGCCATGGGTGGGGATGCTTCCGGAGGTTGGCGTAGCGGCCGGAGGGAGCATCCCCACCCATGCCGGCCGACCTGCCCGGGGTGGTCAT
>JBFXDK010000090.1:0-23065 GCA_050181195.1 Acetobacteraceae bacterium
TTCGGCTGCCGCCGCGGCCCAGGCCCAGGATCAGTATCCCAGCAAGAATGTTCGCTTCGTGGTTCCCTTCGCCGCCGGCGGGGCCACCGACATCATGGCCCGCATCATGGGCCAGAGAATGGGTGAACTGTTGGGCCAGGTGTTCGTCATCGACAACCGTCCGGGGGCCGGCGGCAACCTGGGATCCGACCTCGTCGCCAAAGCGCCGCCCGACGGCTACACGCTGCTGATGGCGACCGCCTCCAGCCACGGCGCCAATCCGCATCTCTACAAGAAATTCCCCTATGACCCGGTCAAGGACTTCGTGGCCCTTGGTGTGCTTGGGATCAACCCTTCGGCGCTGGGCGTGCACCAGGACGTACCCGCAAAGGACGTTCAGTCGCTGATCGCGCTGATTCGCGCCAATCCCGGAAAGTACAGCTTCGGCTCCGGCGGCGTCGGCTCGATCCTGCACCTCTGCGGCGAGCAGTTCCGGGTGAAGGCGGGCGGGCTGGACATCGAGCATGTGCCCTATCGCGGGTCCGCGCCAATGATCAACGACCTGGCGGGCGGACAGATCACCATGGCGTTCGACGTGCTGCCGACGATCCTGCCGCAGATTCAGGCGGGACGGGTGCGCGGGATCGCGAATGGCGCGGCGACACGGGCCGCGGCGCTGCCCGATCTGCCGACGGTCGCGGAACAGGGCGTCCCCGGCTACGAATGCTATTCGTGGGGCGTGATCCTGGCCCCGGCCAACACGCCCGCGCCGGTGGTTGCGACGCTGCACAAGGCGATCGTGACGGCGCTGGGCGATGAGGCGGTGCTGAAGCGGCTGCGGGATACCGGCATGGACGTGTTTCAGCCGCCGCGCTCGCTGGCGGAAACGGATGCCTTCTTCAAGGCGGAAGTGGCCAAGTGGGGCGAGGTGGTGAAGGCGACGGGGGTGCAGCTGGACTGAGCTGGAGCCGAGCTTCCGCTGCTATTCCTGCGTTGGTTGGCGCTGCACGGCCACGATCTCCGAGGCGATATGTAGATCACGGGCGGATCGGACTCCACTGCGAGCGCCATCGTTGCAACCCCATGACACCCCAGGCCAACCCTGGTATCCGCCGTCCGCAACGGACGCAGCAGGGCCGCGGGGGAAACATGCCGGATACCGACCAGAGCTTCGATTTCATCGTTACCGGCGCCGGATCGGCCGGCGCCGTGGTGGCGGCACGGCTGTCGGAATCCGGACGACATCGCGTCCTGCTGCTGGAAGCCGGCCCGCCCGACAACAACCCCTGGATCCATATCCCGCTGGGCTTCGCCAAAACCTACGTGAACCCCAAGGTGAACTGGAAGTTCGAGAGCGTTCCTCAGCCGCAGCTCGGCAACCGGCAGATCTATCTCCCCCGCGGCAAGACCCTGGGCGGCACCAGTTCCATCAACGGCATGGTCTATATCCGCGGCAACCACGCCGATTATGACGAGTGGCGCCAGCGCGGGTGTGAAGGCTGGGACTGGGATTCCGTTCTGCCCTATTTCAAGAAGGCGCAGAACCAGCAGCGCGGCGCCAGCGAATACCACGGCACCGGCGGGCCGCTGAACGTCTCGGACCAGCCCAGCCGCTTCGAACTGCCCGATGCCATGATCGCCGCCGCCGAACAGGCGGGCATCCCGCGCAACCCGGACTTCAACGGCGCCAACCAGGAAGGCTGCGGCTATTACCAGACCACCACCAGCAATCGCCGCCGCTGGAGCACGGCCAAGGCCTATCTCCAACCCGCCAAGGGGCGGCGCAACCTGGAAATCCGCACCCTCTGCCACGCCACCCGCGTGCTGATGGAAGGCGGCCGAGCGGTGGGGGTGGAGTATGAGTCAGCGCGGGGACGGGAGACGGCGCGGGCGAAGCGGGAGGTGATCGTCTCCGGCGGCGCCTATGGCTCGCCGCACCTGCTGCTGCTGTCCGGCCTGGGCCCGGCCGATCACCTGCAGGAGATGGGGATCCCGGTGGTCCGCGACATGCCGGCGGTCGGCGCCAACCTGCACGATCATTTCTGCACCTACCTGATGTGGCGCTGCGCCAAGCCGATCACGATGAACGACCTGGAGAACAGTCCCATGCGCAAGGCCGCCGCCGGCCTGCGCTACGCGCTGTTCCGCTCCGGCCCCATGGCCAGCAACGGCATCCACGCCGGGCTGTTCACCCGCAGCGACCCGCGCCTGGAACGGCCCGACCTGCAGATCAATCTGCTGGAATGGAGCACCATCGAGCGCACCAAGGACCGCGTCATCCCGCACGCCTTCCCCGGCCTTACTCTGGGCCTGGTCCATCTGCGTCCCGACGGGCGCGGCACGGTGCGGCTCGCCAGCCGCGATCCGCTCGCCCCGCCCGCGATCAGCTTCGATTTCCTGCGGACCGAGTACGACATGCGCGCGATGATCGAGGGGATCAAACTCGCCCGCCGCATCGTCGCCCAGCCCGCGATGCGCCCCTATGTGATGGAGGAACTGCCGCCCGGTCCCGGCACGGCCTCGGACGAGGACCTGGCCGAATTCGTCCGCCAGACCGGCGTGTCCAACCACCATCCCAGCAGTTCCTGCGCCATGGGCACCGGCGCGAACAGCGTGGTCGATTCCCGGCTGCGGGTGTTCGGCGTTGGAGGGCTGCGCGTGGCCGACGCCTCGATCATGCCGGTCGTTGTCGGCGGCAACACCAACGCGCCGTCGATCATGATCGGCGAGAAGGCGGCGGCGATGATCCTGGAGGATGCGGCCGCCTGATGCACGGATCAGGCGGCGGTCCGGGCGGGGTGCGGCGGTCTACCCCGCCATCATGCGATTGCGCTCGCGATCGCCGAAGAAGATGTCGGTCGAGATCTCATCGACGCCGTTGCAGCCGGTATAGGCCATGGTCTTGTCCATCTCGGTCCTGATGATGTCGATCGCCTTGGCCGCGCCGGCCTCGCCGCCCACGGCCGTGCCATACAACGTGGCGCGCCCGGTCAGCACGCACTTGGCCCCCAGCGCCAGGGCCTTCACGATGTCCGATCCGCGGCGCACGCCGGAATCGAGGATCACGGTCGCCTTGTCGCCCACCGCCTCGGCGATCTCGGGCAGCATGTCGATCGTCGCGGCCGCGCTGTCCATGTTGCGTCCGCCATGGTTGGACACCACCAGGCCGTCGACGCCGTAACTGATCGCCTTCAGCGCGTCATCCACCCGGTTGATGCCCTTCAGCATCAGGATGCCCGGCCACTTGTCGCGGAAGATCGCGATATCATCCCAGTTCAGGCTGTCCTGGCGCATCACCTCGCGGGTATGCGCGTCATTGCCAATCGGACGGCGGTACGGCTCGGGGTAATTTTCGTTCCGCGGCATGCCGATGGTGGTGAAATACTTCAGGAGCACCGAGGAGAACCAGGCCGGGTGCCGCATGATGTCCCAGGTGAAGCGCCAGGTCGGGTGGAACGGCAGCAGGAATCCGTTCTTGGCGTTGTATTCCCGGTTCGGCGGCACGATCGTGTCGGTGGTGACGATCAGCGCCTCGAAGCCGTTGTTCTTCGCGCGCTCGATCAACTGGTAGGACAGTTCGCGCTGCTTCCAGACATACAGCTGGAACCACAGGCGGAAATTCGCTTCCTTCGCGATCTTCTCCATCGACGTCATGGCGCCGGTTGCCAGCGTGAACGGGATCTTCATGCGCGCGGCTGCCTTGGCGAGCTCGAGCTCCCCCTCGTGCCAGCACAGCCCGGCCGCGCCGGTGGGCGCGATCGCCATGGGCAGCGCGATTTCCTTGCCGAACAGGGTGGTCTTCGTGGAGCGGCCGGAGACGTCGACCAGGGACCGGTGGCGCAGCTTGATCTTCTCGAAGGCAGCGCGGTTGTTGCGCAGGGCGACTTCGTCCTCGGTCGAGCGGTCGACGAATTCGAACACGCCGCGCGGCAGGCGCCGCTTCGCGGCTTCCCGCAGGTCGAAGACGTTGTAGCATCGATCAAGCGCGGCCATGGACCTTCCCCGTGTGTCAGCTTGGCGACAAGTCGTAAGGCAAATCGGTGGGTTTGTGAACGGGATGCGAGGCGCTGCCTCGCGCTCCGCCAGGGGCTTTGCCCCTGGACCCCACCAAGGGCGACGGCCCTTGGAACGCGATTCCTTGGTTGGATGTCCGGCGGGGGGCCTGACGCAGACCTTTCATGGTCCGGGTCAGGCCCCCGCCCCAAATCCAACGAACGAGTTGGGATCAAAGGGGCTGTGCCCCTTTGCGGAGGTCCAGGAGGCAGCGCCTCCTGGTGGGGTGCAGGGGCGAAGCCCCGCTATCCCTGTTGCGGCATTGCCTGCGGGATGATCGTGGTGACGATCGAGGCGTCCAGCGCCTCGTAGTCATGATACCCGATCGTCGCGTACAGCTCCGCCCGCGTCTGCATCCGGTCGACCATGGCCTGCGTGCCGCCGTCGCGCCTGATCGCGGCGTACAACTCCGCCTGCACCTTGTTCGCCACCCGCAGGCTGCTGACCGGCCAGATCACCATCTTGTAGCCCATCGCCTCGAACTCGGACGCGGTGAAGAACGGCGTCCGCCCGAACTCGGTCATGTTCGCCAGCAGCGGCACGCCCGGCAGCCGCTGCGCCACTTCCTTGAACATTTCCGCGCTGGTCAGCGCCTCGGGGAAGATCGCGTCGGCGCCGGCCTCCAGGAACAGTTTCGCGCGCCCAACCGAGCCGTCGATGCCCTCGCTCGCCGCCGCATCGGTCCGTGCGATGATATACAGGTGCCGCCGCGCCTTGCGGGCGGCCGCGATCTTGGCCGCCATGTCATGCGGATCGGCGAGCTTCTTGTCATTCAGGTGCCCGCATTTCTTCGGCAGCAACTGGTCTTCGATATGCACCGCCGCGGCGCCCGCATCCTCGAAGCTGCGGATCATGTGCATGACGTTCAGCGCCTCGCCGTAGCCGGTGTCGCCATCGACCAGCAGCGGCAGCCCGGTGGCGCGCGTGATGGTGCGGACGAAGAAGCAGACCTCGTCGACGGTGATCATGCCCAGGTCGGGAATGCCCATCGAGGCGGTCATCGCCGCGCCCGACAGGTACAGCGCGTCGAACCCCGCCGCCTTGGCCTGCAGCCCGGCCTGGCCATTATGCGCGCCGGGCATCTGCAGAATGCCGGGACGCGCCAGAAGGGCACGGAAGCGCTCGCCCGCCGGCGCGGTGGGCAGGTCATCGGCAACGAGATAGGTCATGGCGCATGCTCCTTTGCCGACCGGATAGCCGAAGTGATGGCACAGGAACAGCCATCGACCTTGCGTTCGGACTGGACCACATGATATGGTCCACTTCTTCAGGAGGTGAGCCATGCTGGCCGAACACGACGCGATTGCCGTCACCGAATTCAAGGGCCGCTGCCTGGCGGTGATTGATGATGTCGCGCAGGGACGGACCGGCCCGGTGATCCTGACCAAGCGCAACCGCCCGGTGGCCGCCATCGTCCCCATCGACGACAACCCGCCGGATCTGTGGGGCGCGATGGTAGGCAGCGTCACCCTGGCACCCGGCACCGACCTGACGCAGGGCACCGGGGAGACCTGGGACGCCGAACTTTAGCGGTTCGCTAACCGGTGCCGGCGAACATCGCGGCCTTCTCATCCGGGAGACCGCCGATGACGCCGCTGCTGCTGGATACCTGCGCCGCCATCTGGCTGATGCAGAAGGCACCGATGTCGCAGGCAAGCCTGGACGCGATCCGTGCGGCGCAGAGGGCGCATGCGGGCATCTTTGTCTCGCCGATTTCGGCGTGGGAAATCGCCACGCTGGTCCGCAAGGGCCGGATCACCCTGAACCGCCCGCCGGAGGTCTGGTTCGACACGCTGCTGGGCCTGCCGGGCATTCGTCTGGCCGACATGCCGCCGCGGGTGCTGATCGACTCCAGCCTGCTGCCTGGCGCGCCACCGCGGGATCCCGCCGACCGGATCATCGCGGCCACCGCTCGCGCTTATGGCTACCGCATCGTCACCCGCGACGGTGAACTCGTCCCCTATGCTGCGTCCGGGCATGTCGATGTGATCGCGTGCTGACGGCCCGCCTTGCAACACGCCGCTCCTCCCCGCATTCACACTACAACGCCGGACCGGCCCCAGCCGCGACCCCCGACCCGGTCGGTTGCGCGGCTCCCACCCGGCCAGTAACGTCCGCCGCGCGGAAGGGGATGAGCAACAGATGGATATGACGGGCGAGCGGCGGATTCCGGCGCCGCGCACCACGGTATGGGACGCGCTGAACGACCCGGCGGTGCTGAAGGCCAGCATTCCCGGCTGCGAAAGCCTGGAGAAACTGTCCGATACTCAGATGAAAGCCACGGCGGCGGTGAAGATCGGCCCGATTTCGGCCCGCTTCAACGGCACCGTGCAGTTGTCCGACATCGACCCGCCGAACGGCTATACGATCAGCGGCGAGGGTCAGGGCGGCGTCGCCGGCTTCGCCAAGGGCGGTGCCAAGGTCAACCTGGCCGAGGACGGCGCGGCGACCCTGCTTTCCTACACCGTCAATGCCCAGGTCGGCGGCAAAATCGCCCAGCTTGGCGCACGCCTGGTGGACGCGACCGCGAAGCAGATGGCCGACGCGTTCTTCGACCGGTTTTCGAAGCAGGTGGAAGCGAGGGCGCCCGCACCCGAGCCGGCTGCCCAGCCCGAAACCGCCAGGGACCGCCCCCTGATTCCGGCCAACCTGCCGGAGGCGCAGGAAACCATCATGCCGGAAGCCGAGCTCGTTCGGCCGGCGATCACGCTCTGGGCCTTGATCCCGCGTGAGCCGATGGGCTTGCCGATCGCATTCTGGATCGGCAGCGCCGTGTTCCTGATCGGGTTCCTGATCGCGCTGGGAAGCATCCTGTAGTGACGCCGCTTCCCACCACGGTCGCCGACACCGCCCGACTGCTCGCCGATCAAGGCTACATCGCCGACCGGGACCTGGCGACCACCGTTCACCTGGCGCTGACCATGCAGCGCCCGCTGTTCCTGGAAGGCGAACCCGGCACCGGCAAGACCGAGATCGCCAAGGTGCTGGCCGCCGGCCTGAACCGAAGGCTGGTCCGGCTGCAATGCTATGACGGCATGGACCTTTCGGCCGCCGCCTATGAATGGGACCACGCGCGCCAGCTGATGGCGATCCGCCTGGCCGAGGCGGCAGGCCAGACCGACCGCGATGAACTGGCTGGCGATATCTACACGCGGCGCTTCCTGCAGGCCCGCCCGCTGCTCTCGGCCATCGACCCGGACCTGCCGCCGGCCGTGCTGCTGATCGACGAACTGGACCGCGCCGACGAACCGTTCGAGGCGTTCCTGCTGGAGCTCCTGGCGGATTTCCAGGTCACCGTTCCCGAACTCGGCACCGTGCGCGCGCAGACCCGGCCGGTGGTGGTGCTGACATCGAACCGCACGCGTGAGGTGCACGACGCGATCCGCCGCCGCTGCCTGTATCACTGGGTCGACTACCCCGACGCGGCACGGGAACGCGCCATCCTCGCGGCCAGGGCGCCGGAGGTGCCAGACCGCCTCTCGGCCCAGGTCGTGGCCTTCGTCCAGCGTCTGCGCGGCGAGGAGCTGTTCAAGCTGCCCGGCGTGGCCGAGACGATCGACTGGGCGCAGGCGCTGACCTATCTCAGCAAGACGGAACTGACGGCCGGCGACGTCGACGAGACCCTGGGCGTGCTGCTGAAATACCAGGACGACATCGCCAAGGTGCGCGGTGCCGAGGCCGCCAGGCTGGTCACCGAGGCACAGCTCGCCACCTGATCCGGCGGACATCCGGTCGTTCGGCATGCTAACATGGGCACTCGGATGAACGGCGCCGGCCCGCGCCCGCCAAGTCCCGCACGTGGTCATGGCGGCCGCGGCCTTTGAAGGCGCGGTCCCGCAGGGAGACATGGCATGCGACCGGAAGACGTCATCGCCGACAAGCGCCGCCCCTACACGGGCGCGGAATACATGCAGAGCCTGCGCGACGGGCGCGAGGTCTATATCGACGGCGAGCGCGTCCACGACGTCACCACCCATCCGGCCTTCCGCAATTCCGTGCGCTCGATCGCCCGCCTGTATGACGCGCTGCACGATCCGGCGACGAAGGACGCGTTGACCTGCCCCACCGACACCGGCTCGGGCGGCTACACGCACCGATATTTCCGCGTCTCCCGCTCGCGGGAGGAGCTGGTGGCCGCGCAGGGCGCCATCGCCGGCTGGTCCCGCCTGACCTATGGCTGGATGGGCCGCACGCCCGACTACAAGGCGGCCTACACCAACACGCTGGGCGCGAACGGCGCCTATTACGGCCCCTGGGAGCAGAACGCCGCGGCCTGGTACAAGCGGGCGCAGGAAACCGTGCCCTTCATGAACCATGCGATCGTCAACCCGCCGGTCGACCGCCATCTGCCAGCCGAGAAGGTGAAGGACGTCTACGTCAAGGTAGACAAGGAGGTGGATGGCGGCATCGTCGTCTCCGGCGCCAAGGTCGTCGCCACGTCCGCCGCCATCACCCACTACAACTACATGGGCCAGAGTTCGAAGACCGCGACCGAGGACCTGGACATGTCGCTGATGTTCATCGTCCCGATCGACGCGCCCGGCCTGAAGCTGATCTGCCGCACGTCCTACGAGCGCGCCGCGGAGCGCTACGGCTCGCCCTTCGACTACCCGCTGTCGTCGCGCTTCGATGAGAACGACGCGATCTTCATCCTGGACAAGGTCTTCGTACCCTGGGAGGACGTGTTCATCTATCGCGACCCGGCGCGGGTGCTCAGCTTCTACCCGCGGTCCGGTTTCACCAACGGCTTCCTGTTCCAGGGCTGCACGCGCTTCGCGGTAAAGCTGGATTTCCTGTGCGGCCTGCTGGCCAAGGCGCTGCGCTGCACCGGCGCCGACGAGGCGCGCGGCAACCAGGTCCTGCTGGGCGAGGCGATTTCCTGGCGCAACCTGTTCTGGGGCCTGTCGAACGCGATGGCCAACAACCCCGACAAATGGAACGGCGATGCGGTCCTGCCGGAACTGCGCGCCGGCCTCGCCTATCGCGTGTTCGCGCCGGATGCCTATCCGCGGGTGAAGGAGATCGTGCAGCGCATCGTCACCTCGGGGCTGATCTACCTGCCCTCCTCGGTGAAGGACTTCGCCAACCCCGACGTCGAGCCGTATCTGCGCCAGTATGTGCGGGGATCCCACGGCATCGGCGCCGAGGAGCGGGTGAAGATCATGAAGCTGCTGTGGGACGCGGTGGGCACCGAATTCGGCGGCCGGCACGAGCTCTACGAGATGAACTACGCCGGCGGCTGGGAGGACATTCGCGCCCAGGCCCTGACCTTCGCCGACAAGGGCGGCGACCTGGCGAAGATGGAAGCGCTGGTGGACCAGTGCATGGCCGACTACGACCGCCAGGGCTGGACCACGGAGACCTGGGTCAACCCGGACTGACGGAGGCGCCGCGCGCCGCCCCCTCTCGACAGACCACGGACGGCCAAGCATCCCGGTCCCAAGCGATGCGCCGGACCGGCACCGGTTCAGATCAGGGGACCGCGTGAAGCGCCATCATCATGCAAAGCGCACGGGCGCGGGAAAGCGCGCACGATGCCAATGCAACGTCTCCGTGCCCCTTCGTGTTCCTCCCGTCTTTCTCCGTGATAAGCCTTGCCCAACCATCAAAGGCAACTGATCCATCCGCGGGAAACGTCCGAAGCGAAGCCGCCCCAGATGCACGCCCCCCGCGCCAGCCACGCCGGACCGCCACCGCGAATCCGGCCGCGGCGCCCCGCCATCCGTCACTCCATCGCCGCCGCTCCGCCGCCATGACCCGCCGTCGGAGATCGCGGCCGGCGCATCAGCGGCAGCAGGAACAGGATCGGCACCGCGATCAGCATCATCAGCCAGAAATCGTTGTTGTAGGCGATGATCTGCGCCTGCCGCTCGATCATCCCGCCCAGCAGCGCCGCCCCCTGTGCCGTATCCGGTGCCAGCGCCTGGGGCAGCGCGCGGTTCAACGGACTGCTGAACGGCGCCAGCGCCGCGTGTTCGGCCTGCAGGCTGTTGTTGATCATCGCCTGGAAGATCGAGATCCCGACGGCACTGCCGACATTGCGGATCAGGCTCCACACCGCGGTTCCCTGGGTGCGCAACGCGTCCGGCAAGGTTGCGAACGCAACCACGTTCAGCGGGATGAAGACGAAGCCCAGCCCGAACCCCTGCACCACGCTGACCATGACGATCTGCGTCTGCGATACCGCCGGGGTCCAGCCGGTCATGCGATGGAAGCTCCAGATCAGGAACCCCGTGCCCACCGCCATCACCCAGCGCGCATCCATCCTGCTCGCCAGGCGGCCCGCCACCAGCATCGCCGCCATCGTGCCCAGCCCGCGCGGCGCCATCAGCAGCCCGGCCGTCTCCACCGGATAGTCCCCCAGCTTCTGCAGCCAGGGCGCCAGCAGGGCCGAGGTTGCCAGCAGCACCATCGCCACCAGGAACATCACCACAAGCGCCATGGAAAAGTTGCGATCGGCAAACACGCGCGGCGGCACGAAGGGCCGTTCCGCCGTGCTCAGATGAACGATGAAGACATACAGGCCGAACACCGCCAGCACCGCCTCGATGATGATCTCGCGGGAGGAGAACCAGTCCAGGATCGACCCGCGGTCCAGCATCAGCTGCAGCCCGGCCAGCCCGATGGCCAGCGCCGCGAAGCCGAACCAGTCGAACCGCAACGAGGATTTCGCCTTCATGGCGGGCATGGCGAACATCACGCCCAGTGTCGCCGCCACGCCGAACGGCAGGTTGACGAAAAAGACGTAGCGCCAGTCGTACAGTTCGGTCAGCCAGCCGCCCAGCGTCGGCCCCAGGATCGGGCCGATCATCACCCCCATGCCCCAGATCGCCATCGCCGACCCGCGCCGCTCGGGCGGGTAGATGTTCAGCATCACGGATTGCGAGATCGGCACCAGCGCCGCGCCGAACATGCCCTGGGCGAAGCGGAACAGCACCATCTCATCCAGCGACGTCGCCAGGCCGCACAGCATCGAGGTCACGGTGAAGCCGACGAGCGAGGTGATGAACACGCGCTTTTCGCTGAACCGGGCGGACAGCCAGCCCACCGGCGCGGTCATGATCGCGGCGGCGACGATGTAGGAGGTCAGGACCCAGGTGACCTCGTCATAGCTCGCCGCCAGGCTGCCCTGCATATACGGCAGCGCCACGTTGGCGATCGTGGAATCGAGCGCCTGCATCAGCGTCGCCGCCATCGCGCAGACCGTCAGCAACGCGCGGTGAGGCACGTTGGCCGGCGAAAGGGATTCGGTGGCCATGGGTCTACAGCAGGTCCGACAGATGCCGCTCGTGATGCGTGTCGATCGAGACCTCGGCACTCATGCCCGCCGAGAGTGGCGGCGCGCCCGGCAACGGCTTCAGCGATACGCGCACCGGCACGCGCTGCACCACCTTCACCCAGTTGCCCGAGGAGTTCTGTGCCGGCAGGATCGCGAATTGCTGGTCCGTGGCCGGCGCGATGCTCTGCACCACGCCCTGCCACGTGTAGCCGGGATAGGCGTCCACCGTCACGGTCGCGGTCTGCCCGGCGCGCGCATGCGTCAGTTCGGTTTCCTTCGGCTGCGCCGCCGCCCAGAACGTGTCACTGCCCACCAGCCCGAACGCGGGCGTTCCGGCCGGCAGGAACTGGCCCGGCTGCAGCTTCGCGACCTGGGTCACGGTGCCGTCATAGGGCGCGCGCACAACCGCGTGATCCAACTCCCGTGCCGCCTCACCCAACGCGGACTGCGCCTCGCGATAGGCGGGCATCTCGGTCACCGGGCTGTCGGCATTGCCGCCCAGGCGCGCGAGCGCCGACTGCTCCTCGGCCTGCGCCGCCGCCAGCTGCGCCTGGTCGGATTGCAGCTTGTAGAGCGCCGCATCGTATTGCTGCTGGGAGATGTCGTGCTGCTTCACCAGCGCCTCGGCGCGGTCGAGCGTCGCCTGGTCGTTGCGCACGATCGCCTGCTGCGCGGCACGCGTGCTCGTGGCCTTCACATAGTCCGATTTCAGCGCCTGCAGGTTCAGCGAGACCTGCTGCAGATTCGCCCGCGCCTGATCCAGCGCCAGCTGGAATTTCATCGGATCGAGCCGGAACAGCACGTCCCCCGCCTGGACCGTCTGGCCTTCCTTGACGGGAATGCTGGCCACGATGCCGGAGACATCGGTGGCGACGTTCAGCACATCGGCCTGCACATACGCATTGTCGGTCGTGATGTAGCGTCCGCCGGACAGCCAGTAGGCGACGCCGCCCACCGCCAGGATCAGCGCACCGCCCAGGATCAATCCCCAGCGCAGCAGACGCCGGCGGGGCGTCATCTTCCGGCCGGGTTCGGTGTCCTCGACCGTTCGCCGCGGCTCGTCTTGTCGCTTGCGGGGCTGGTCCAGGGTTTCGGAGGGCACCGACCTGTCCAGGCGGGCACGCTCGACTGTCGTCATACCTTCAGGCATCGGGGCTACGCAGGTCCTGTTCGTGAGCACTGCATATAGTAAGCCTGCTTATCATCGTTCCATGCAGGCTCGCCCGTGCGGTCATGCGCGCCCCGCAGGGCTGTTTGGGGAACGGCCGCGACCTCGGCCCGGCATCAGGACGGCCCAGGCAGGGCGTGGCTTGAAAGCCGAGGGGGAATCAACCGCCGTACCGGCGGGCGATCCCCGCCGGGTCCCAGCCGGCCCCGGTCAGGGCGTCATCTTGTCTCCCGGAACGCTGGCGGCGTGCAACAGATAGAGTCCGCGGCGCAGGTGATCGTGCAGGTCCGGATTGTCCATCATCACAGTCAGGATGGCCGCGTCGGATTCCCCGGACACGGCCGCCAACGCCTCGTCCGCCGCCGCGGCCGTGATCTCGTCACGCCCGACCTGCGCCACGACCCGCAGCTTTTCACGGATGTCCCGCGGGACTTCGCCGATCGCATCCCGCAGGGCAATATATTCCCGCTGGTCCCGCAGCACGGTTTCCACATCCAGACCGGCGGAGGGGTTGCGCTCGCCACGCACCGGGGGCGGTTCGCCCAGCGACTCCTCGCTGACCTTCTCCATCAGCTCGTCGCGTCGGCGGCGGGCGTCCGCCGCCAGGTCGGCAACGCGGCGCGCTTCCAGGACATCCAGTTCGAACAGCCTCATGGCATCTCCTGCCTTGTTGCGCCCTGCAGGGGGTCGTCCGGCCCCAGGTCTCCCTCCGGGGTCATGCGATGCACGGCATGGGGCAGGACGCGCGCGAGATGGACGAGAAAATCCGCCGTGGACAGGCCGGACAGCGTGGCGAGGGTCCCGGCCCGCTCCCGCCCCAGGATCCGGCCCAGCACGTCCGGGTCGATCGGCAGGTTGGCGTCATCGCCGATCCAGGATTCCATCACGCCACCATAGCCCGTGTCGTGGAAGCGCTGGCGCAATTGCGGCAGAGTGCCGCGCTCGCCGCCCAGCAGCGCTTCCAATGCCGAGCGGAGAGGGCTGACGTGATCGTCGGGGTCTGCCTGCATGTCCTCGATCAC
Organism: Acetobacteraceae bacterium; assembly: GCA_050181195.1. GTDB lineage: Bacteria > Pseudomonadota > Alphaproteobacteria > Acetobacterales > Acetobacteraceae > Rhodopila. Next base: position 13,502 of record JBFXDK010000090.1, read on the forward strand.
GGAATGAATGAGTCGCATTGCCATACTCCCGGCTGCTCGCGCCAACGGCGCCTCACCCGCGAGGTGGGACCGGTCATCTCCGCTCACAAATCACGCGACAGTCATGCGCCTTTGCGGTGCTGGCGCGTTGATCCGGATCAATGCGCCGCCTTATGGAAAACCGTAGCCGGACAGGCAGAAAGGCCGAACATGCCGATGACCGCATACTTCCCGATCTTGCGCGCCATGCGCTTCCTCGCCTTCGCCCTGACGGGTGCGATCCTGGCGGGTGCGATCCTGGCGGGTGCCGGCGCCGCCGCCGCGCAGACGCCGGATGTTGGTGTTCCTGCCGCCGGGCGGCGGATCGCCGAGACCTGGTGCAGCAACTGCCACGTCGTGACGGCCGAGAGCCGGTCGATGACCGACCTCGCCCCATCCTTTGCCTCGATCGCCCAGATGCCGTCGCTCACGCCAATGTCGATCCGCGTATTCCTGCAGACGCCGCATACGCGCATGCCCGACCTGCACCTGAGCACCGACGAGATCGACAATCTGATCGCCTACATCTACAGCCTGCGCCGGCCGCGATCCGGGAACTGATTCCGGGCCACCGAACGCTCGGCCGGTCGCGGACCGAACGGTCAGCCGAACGCACCAGGGTGTTCGGCCGCGGCGGTCAGATCGGCTTGCCTTCGCTGGTATGCCAACGCGACATCAGCGTGTTGCTGGGCAGCGACGTGTCCGCCACCTTGCGCGCGGTTTCGACGCCCGCCACAGGCAGCCCAGCCGGGTTCAGCTTGCCGATCTGCACCAGCACCGACGCCTGGTCCCAGTAGATGTGTTCATGCGCGACCTTGCCGTCGCGGAACCGGACGATCGCGACCAGCGGCACCTCCACCCGCCGTCCCGTCGGCGCGACGCCGGGCAGCATCCAGTCGATTTCGCGCGTGTGGGTGAAGCAGAACAGCATTTCGTCCACCAGCTGATCACTGCCGATCGTCCGGCTGATGGGAATCAACTGCGTGTCGTCGGGATTTTCTCCGATGAAATGATACTTGTAAAAACGCTTGAGTTCGTCGTGACCGACCCCGCCCGTCATGGTGGGAATATGATTGACGTAGGGACGCTCGACCATGGTCGCCATCGTGGCGTCGACGTCGCGAGTTTCGAACTCATGTCGGCAATGCTCTTCCCAAAGCGCGGCAAGGTCGTGCTCGGCCATTTCGAACTCCTGCAGGATTGCGCAGCGAATTTGGAACAGGTCGTGGCCGTTGGGCAACCCTGGGCCGGTGACAAACCGTCAATGCAACGTGGCTGCGGACACTGCGGTGCCGTCCGTCCGTGCCACGCCCGACGCGTTCGGCCGCCCGCTCTCACTCCCCCGGCCGGAAGATCGCCTTGCCCTGGACGCGGCGCGCCCGCAAATCGGCCGCCACCATGGCGAAGTCGTTCCAGCTTGCCTCCACCCCGATCACCGGGCGCAGGCTGCCTTCGGCCACCAGCGACACCAGCAGGGCGAGGTCCGGGCCGAACCGCTCCTCGGCTTCCGAGGTGAAGTAGAAGAAGCTCTGGATCCGCGCGTTCTGCGCCCCGCGGAAATCGGCGAAACCGATGGTGGACGCTTCACCCGAGGAATTGCCGTAGACCACCACCGTGCCCCTGGGCTCCACCAGCTTCAGCGCCTGCGACAATGACTCGCCGCCGCCTGATTCCAGGATCAGCCAGAACCGCCCGCTCGCCTGCGCGATGCCTTCCACCACCTCGCTCGCGCCCAGGTCCTTGAGGCCGGCCGCGCGATCCGCGCTTCCCACCACGGCGGTGACATGCGCGCCCGACCAGGCGGCGATCTGCACCGCCAGGTTGCCGACACCGCCCGCCGCGCCGGTCACCAGCACGCGGCGGCCCAGGATCGCCCCGCCATGGCGCACGGTGCGCAAGGCCGTGAGCCCGGCGACCGGCAGCGCCGCCGCCTGCGCGAAGGACACGCTGTCCGGCAGCACCGCCATCCGGTGGGCATCCACCGCGACCCGTTCGGCCCAGCCGAACTCATCCGTCAGCGCGACCACCCGCGCGCCGTCCGGCGGGCCGGAGCCGTCCGCGGCCGCCTTCAGCACCACGCCGGCCACGTCCTGGCCGGGAATCCAGCCCTCGCCGTTGTTGACGATGGACCGCAGCTCCCCGCGGTTCAGCGAGAACGCCCGCACCGCGACCAGCGCCTGATGCGGCGCGGGTTGCGGCTCCGGAACCTCCCGCACCTCCATCGGGGCCGGACCGTCGGGAGTGGTGACCAGCGCCAGCATCGGTGTCCCTCCTGTGCGTCAGGTGTTCGGCAGCGGCTCCCCCGCGAAGAAGCGGCGCGGATTGTCGTCCAGGATCGAGAAGATATCCGCGTCCGCCAGCCCGCGTTGCCGCAGCATCGGCAGGAAGTCGGTGAACAGATAGGAATACGGCGGCGGCCACTTGCCTTCCGCCTTCAACGCGTCCATCTCGGCCTGCTCCTCGGGCGAGACGTGCCGCGTCAGCTTGCCCAGCCGGCCGCAATGGCGGTCCTGCGACATCATGACCTGCGCGCGATAGCCGTCGCGGACCAGCTTCACCAGATTGTCGGCACGCACCGCATCCGGCTGGTAGCGCTCCAGTCCGATGCGGTCGAAACCGATATACGATCCGCCATCCACCACGCGCTTGTGGTAGGCAGGATCGGCATTGCCGCAACAATGCCCGATCAGGCATTTGTGCGCGGGCACGCCGCCCTTGCCGAACGCCGCCTGCTGCTCCGGCCCGTTCTGCCCGTCCTGCGTATGCGTGATGATCGGCACGCCCGTTGCCTTGCTGGCGATGCAGGCGGCTTCCAGGAACTTCATCTCCAGCTTCGTGATCTCGGGCGCGCCCGTCGCCACCTTGATCGCCCCCGCGCGAATGCCGGTCTCGCCGACTCCGTGCGTGATCTCGCGTATATACAGTTCGGCGATCTCCTCCACGCTGCGGAACCGCCAGTAGATCGGCAGGCCCATCATCTCGAAGTAGAAGCCCGTGGTGCAGACCACGTTCATTTCCGACTTCTCGGCGATTTCCTGCATCAGCACGACATCGCGGCCGAGTTCGATCGGGCACGGATCGACGAAGCTGCGCACGCCATGCACCTCCCGCAGTTCCCGCAGGCGCTTCACCGCCTCGGCCACGAAGGCCGGGCGGTCGAACACGGCGGTCGGGTCGTATTCGGCGCCGGAGAAGGCGATCCACAGATGCTCATGCATCAGGGTCCGGCCCAGCGAGTCGGAGGCAATCGGGCCGGTGACGGTGTTGACTTGCATGGATGGTCCTTGTCGTTGCGTTTCTTATGATCTGGTCCGCGGCGCCGTCATGCCGCGCCCAGGATCTCCTGCCACAGGCGCCGTGTCTCGCCGCGCGGGTCGTTCTCGATCCGGCAGGGCGCGTCCAGCACCAGGGTCGCGCGCCGCTCCGCGTCATAGGCGGGCCAGTCCGGAATCGAATCGTGCGCCGGCACGCCGGTGCGGGCGAAGGAGGTCCAGACATGTGCCATCGTCGCCGCCAGCCCCAGCGCGGCGGGGCCGAGATCGGTCAGGTTCGTCAGGTCCAGCGTGTCGAAGGTGAACGGCACGTCCATCGCGTGCGGCGCCTTCAGCCGCCCTTCATGCACCGGCGTCGGCCAGTCGAAGGAATACATCCAGGTCCGGCCCTTGCCCTGCGCCGAGCGCCGCTGCGCCAGCAGCAGTGAGCGGATGCGGAAATTGCTGTCGGTGGTGGTGGCGATCAGCCGCTCCGCCGGGTTGGCATTCGGATACAGGCGTCGATACGTCTCGATCACGCGGTCGGCGTGCGGGCCGGCCAGCGCGGTGACGCGGGCGCGCAGTTCGTCTTCCGTCAGGGTGCGGAACCACACCTTGTCATCCGTCGCCATGAAGATCGTCGTTTCGTCGTGCATGTCACCGACGATCAGCGGAATGTCGGCCGATATCGCCGGCGCGTCGCCGTCGAACGGATGCCGCGGCACCACGTCCCCGTCCATCGTCGGCCCGAACGGATAGCGGTCCAGCAGCGGCGTGGGCGACGGGCCCAGCGCCTTCTGTGCCGGGTTCACCGCTGCCAGCAGCGTTTCCACCGGCAGTGCCTGCAGCTTGCCGACATCCCCGGCGCCCAGGCCCAACACCTTCAGCACCGCCTGCGTCAAAGCCGCGGCGCGTTCCGGCGTGCGGTGGCGGATGCAGGCGCCGCTCTGCACGATCGCACGATGGAACAGCCCGCGCGCGCTGGGCATCGTCATCAGCGTGCACACCTTCCCGCCGCCGCCCGACTCGCCGAAAATCGTGACATTGCCGGGATCGCCGCCGAACGCCGCGATGTTGTCGCGCACCCATTCCAGCGCGGCCACCATGTCCAGCGTGCCGGCATTGCCGGATTGCGCGAACTCGGGCGAGGCGATGGACGACAGGTCCAGGTGCCCGAAGATGTTCAGGCGCTGGTTGACGTTCACCACCACCACGTCGCCGCGCTTGCACAGCCGGCTGCCCTGCAGGCGGATCTGGTTGGCGTTGCCATAGGCGAAGGCGCCGCCATGAAACCACACCATCACCGGCCGCTTCGCGCCGTCGGGCGCGGGCGTCCAGACATTCACCGTCAGGCAGTCCTCGGTTTCCGGCGACGGATCGGGGATGCCGGACAGTGTCTCCAGCTCCGGCCGCGTCGCCGCCCGCAGCCCGGCCTGCGGCGCCTTGCCGGCATACTCCGTGGCGTCGCGCACCCCGGCCCAGGGGGCCGGCTGCTTCGGCGGCATGAACCGGTTGGCCCCCGAGGTCGGCGCGCCATACGGGATCGTCTTGAAGACGGCCACGCCCTCGACCGTCGTGCCGCGCACGCGGCCATATGTCGTTTCCACCACAGGCGATGGGTCTGCCGGCATCGGTTCCTCCCTCTTTGGGCTTGCCCGGTTGCCTGCCAGAATGGAACCAGCCCAGGGGAGGATGCAATCCATGCGCAACGCCAACCGCCGTTTCACGCTGAAGGCGCGTCCCACCGGCATTCCGGGACCAGAGCATTTCCAGGAGGACACGGTGCCGATCCGCCCGCCCGAGGCCGGGGAAGTGCTGGTGGAAACGATGTTCCTGTCGATCGATCCGGCGATGCGGTCCTGGATCAGCGACGGCCCCACCTACACCCGCCGGATCGAACTGGGCGACCCGATGCGGGCCGGCGGCGTGGCCCGCGTGCTGGAAAGCCGGGCGGACGGGTTCAAGCCGGGCGACATCGTGCAGGGGCGGACGGGGTGGCAATCGCATCCCACGCTGAAGGGCCGCGAAACCCAGAAACTCGACCTGTCACTCGGCTCCATCGACGACTGGCTCGGCCCTCTCGGCACCAGTGCGCTGACCGCCTATTTCGGCATCCGCGACGTGGGCGCGCTGAAACCCGGGGAGACGCTGCTGGTGTCGGCCGCGGCCGGCGGGGTGGGGCAGATCGCCGCGCAGATGGGCCTGATCGAGGCCTGCCGCGTGGTCGGCATCGCCGGCGGGCCGGAGAAATGCCGCTTCCTGGCCGAGACGCTGAAGCTGGACGCGGTGATCGACTACAAGGCGGAAACCGACCTGGCGGCGGCGATCCGGCGCGCCGCCCCGGACGGCGTCGATGTGTATTTCGACAATGTCGGCGGCGAGACGCTGGATGCGGCGCTGACGGCGATGCGGATCGGCGGGCGCATCGTGTGCTGCGGCCGGATTTCCCAGGCCGCGGTGGCCGAACCCTATGGCGTGCGCAACCTGGGCATGATGGGCGGCAAGCGCATGCGGATGCAGAGCTACATCGTGTTCGACTACCACGACCGCTACGCCGAAGCGCGCACCTGGCTGGCGGCGCAGATCACGGCCGGACGGTTGCGGCAGAAGCTGCATATCGAGGACGGGCTGGACCGCGCACCGGTCGCGCTGGGCATGTTGTTCCGCGGCGAGAATACGGGAAAACTGGTGGTACGCGTGGCGGAGTAGCGGGCCGGCGGGACTGTTCCCCGGGCCGGTATGAGTGTCGGCGAATCGCCCTTGCGTCCCGCCCCTCGACGCTTTGCGAGCAAGCGATCCCCATGCCTTACTTGGAGCAGAGCGGGTCGCGGGATTTGCGGCCCGTCCTGGAAGACATTGGCAGGAACAGGCCCTGACGCAGGTCGTGGAGAGTTGGCCTGTTAGCCGACAGCGCCGAATAAAATGGGTGAACATTGACCTGTCTTTTTGCCGTGCCTATGGTTTTCTGATGGGTATTGACCTCGCAGCCTATTTTTCCCGGATTGCATACTCACCCGCGTCGGAAGAACCGACCCTGGCCTTGCTGCGCGAACTGCAAATCCGCCACATCTCCCTAATCCCGTTTGAAAACATCGATTCCTTTCTCGGCTCCCCGGTAGACATCGACCCGGCAGCAATCCAGGACAAGCTCGTCCATGGACGGCGGGGCGGATATTGTCACGAGCACAACTCTCTTCTTCATGATGTTTTAGCCGCCTTGGGGTTTTCGGTTACGGCTCTTGCCGCGCGCGTGCTTTCGACCGTGTCCGGAGCGCCTGGACCGCGGGTACTGACCCACCGTATGACGCTGGTTGATCTCGATGAAGGCCGCTTCGTCGTCGACGTGGGATTTGGCGGCCAAAGTCCACCCGCGCCAATTCGCCTTGAACCTGATCGAGAGCAGGAGACACCGTTCGGGGCTTACCGGATCACCCGGAACGAGAACACATTTGACTTGGAGATGAAGTTCGGAACTCCCTGGCGGCCGTTATACCGTTTCAATCTGGAACCACAGACCCACGCCGACTTCGAAGTGGCAAACTGGTTTACTTCGACACACCCTCGCTCCCGTTTTACTCAAAATCTGATTGTCTGTCGGATCGCTGGAGACACGCGGGCGAATCTGCTCAATGCAAACCTCTCACTGCGTCATCGAGACGGCGAACTCGAGCAGCGTTCCCTCGCAAATGCCGATGAGCTTGCACAAGTCCTGAGCGAACTCATGGGGATCGCCCTGCCTGTACCCGCTGCAGCGATCTGGTCCAAAGTAGCCATAAGTTAGGCGGGACGCACCAGCCGGAAAAATGGTGATAATTCCCAGCAGGGACTGTCGATTCGCATGACTTCGTGACAATTCGCCGGCGCCGCCTTGAAATGCTGACGCCACGATGACACGAATCGACAGTCCAGCCGCGGCAACGCGGCCCTGACGGGAGGAAACGACAACAATGACGCGAATGCTCGCGGCGCTGCTCGCCGTATGCCTGGCCATCGCCGGTGCGGCGCAGGCCCAGGACAAGTATCCCAGCAAGCCGATCCGGCTGATCGTGCCTTTCGCGGTCGGCGGCGGCACCGATATTCCGGCGCGCGTGCTGGGGGCCAAGATGTCGGAGCTGCTGGGCCAGCAGATCGTGATCGACAACCGGCCCGGCGCCGGCGGCAATCTGGGCACCGACCTCGCCGCGAAGGCGCCGCCCGACGGCTATACGATCCTGCTGGGATCGATTTCGGCGCTGGCGATCAATCCAGGTCTGTACAAGAAGATGCCCTACGACCCGATCAAGGACTTCGCGCCGATCGGCCTCGCCGCCATCGGCCCGATCGCCCTGGTGGTACACAAGTCGGTGCCGGCGACCGACCTGAAATCCCTGCTCGACCAACTGAAGAACAATCCCGGCAAATACAGCTACGGCTCCTCGGGCATGGGCAGCATCCTGCATCTGTGCGGCGAGTCGCTGAAGATGCGCGCCGGCGGGCTGGACATCACGCATGTGCCCTATCGCGGCTCGGGGCCGATGATGATCGACCTCGCCGCCGGGCAGATCCCGATGGCATTCGACGGCATGCCGACCGTCCTGCCGCAGGTGCAGGCCGGAACGATCCGTCCCATCGCCATGGGCACCAAGGAACGCGCCCGGGCGATGCCCGACCTGCCGACGCTGGATGAGCTCGGGATGAAAGGTTACGAGTGCTATTTCTGGATCACCTTCCTGGCCCCGGCAAAGACCCCGAAGCCCATCATCACCCTGCTGGCCGACACGCTGAACAAGGCACTGGACGATCCGGCGGTGTTCAAGCGCCTGCAGGAACTCGGCTTCGAACCGACGCCCAACACCTCACCCGAGAAACTGGCCGCCTTCCTGAAATCGGAAATGGACAAGTGGGCGCCGGTCATCAAGGCATCCGGCGCGCACCTGGATTGACCGCACCTGGATTGACCCGGACCCGCCCGGGCGCTTGCTGACGTCCAGGCACACGAACGCGCATCCCGCGGCAAGCTCCGCCGCGGGAGCCAGCGACGTGTGCCTGCCAGCGTCCCCGGCGGGCGGCCAATCCCGGCATCGCTGCCACGTCAGGACGACACGGGCGCCGGATGACGCGCCATCCAATGACGGGCAATTTCCACCCGGCGGCAGATCCAGACGTGCTCATGTCCGCCCACATAATCGATGAACCGTGCCAGCGCATCCGCCCGCGCCGGCCGGCCCGTCAGCCGGCAGTGCAGGCCGACCGACATCATCTTCGGCTCGCTTTCGCCTTCGCGATAAAGCTGGTCGAACGCGGCCTTCAGATAGGTGAAGAAATCATCGCCCGACGTCCAGCCCGGGTTCAGGGCGAATTTGAAATCGTTGGTATCGAGTGCATAGGGCACCATCAGCCGGGGCTTCCCGGCGACATGCGTCCAGTAGGGCAGATCGTCATTGTAGCAGTCGGAATCATACAGCGTTTCCGTCTCCTCCATGACCAGCCGGCGCGTGTTCGGGCTATAGCGGCCGGTGTACCATCCAAGCGGCGGACTGCCGGTGATCTCGCGAATGGTCTGCACCGTCCTGCGGATATCCGCGCGTTCCTGCGCCTCGGGCATGTCGCTGTAGTCGATCCAGCGCCAGGAATGACTGGCGACCTCGTGGCCCGCTTCGGCCATCGCCACACCGGCCTCCGGGTTGCGCTTCAGGGCAAGCCCGACCGCCCAGGACGTAAACGGCAACCGCCGCTCCCCAAACACCCGCAACAATCGCCAGAAGCCCGCTCGGCTTCCATACTCGAACAGATCCTCGACCGAGTAGTTGCGCCGGCGCACGGGCGCCACGCCAGTGATCTCCGGAGTCAAATAGATTTCGGCATGCGGATCGCCGTCCATGACGTTGCGTTCGCCGCCTTCCTCGTAGTTCAGCACGAAGCTGAGCGCGATGCGGGCGCCGCCGGGCCAGTCCGCCCGCGGCCGGTTGCGGCCATAGCCGACAAGATCCCGGGGCCGGGAGTCATCCATGGCATGCCCTCCTTCTCATGATCCCCCCAGCGCCGCATCGCACACCGCAATCGGTCACGCGGCGACCACCTGCCGCATGATCGCGATCGCCTCCTCCACCTGCGCCGCCGACACGTCCAGGTGCAGGCAGGCGCGGCCTCGGTAGGAATCGTTGCCCGACAGCAGCACGCCCTTCGCACGCAGCTTCGCGGTGAACTGCCCCGTGGTCATGCCGGTGCCCCTGGTATCGTAGAAAACCAGATTGGTTTCCGGCGCTTCCACCGTGATCCCGGGGATCTGCGCCATGCCGCGCGCCAGGGCGGCGGC
>JBFXDK010000090.1:23165-25079 GCA_050181195.1 Acetobacteraceae bacterium
GCCATCATCGCCTCCTTCATTGCCCGCGACGGGCGGGTCTGCGTGTCGGAGGAGAGATTGATGCGGACCGGGATCGAGAAGTCGAACCGCTTCGGCTCATAGCTCATGGACGGGCGCTCCTGACGTCGGCGAAAGAGGGCGGACGGATGTGGCTGGGTACCATGCGCACCCATTGCCTGCAAAGCCGCGCTGCTGAATGCTGGGGCAGGTCCAACCAGGGGGAGCGTCGCAGGTGAAATTCTCCAACTTCCTGTTTCCGGAAAGCCGCTCCACCCAGGATGACGGGCGGATCATCGACGAGACGCTGGCGGAAGCGCGGCTGACCGACGAACTCGGCTACGACGTGATCTGGCTGGCCGAACACCATTTCGACGGCATCTGCGCCTATGCCGATCCGGTGAGTTTCGCCGCCGCGCTGGCCACCGCGACCACCCGGGCGCGGATCGGGTTCGCGGTGGCGCAGACATCGCTGCACCATCCGATCCGGTTCGCGGAGCAGATGGCGGTGATCGACCACCTGAGCAAGGGACGCCTGATCGTCGGGCTGGGGCGCGGCACCGCCTACAACATCTACGACTACCAGGGCTTCGGCATCGACCACACCGAGGCGCAGGCCAGGCTGGAGGAAGCCGAGGAGATCATGTTCACTGCGTGGAAGGGCGGGCCGGTGGAGCATCACGGCCGGTTCTGGGACCTGAAGCTGCCGGAACTGCGCCCTGCCCCCTACACGAAGCCGCATCCCTATGTGCTGCGCGCCGCGGCCACCGAGCACGGCATGCTGGACGTCGCCCGCCAGGGACGGCCGTTCATGATGAACATCCAGACCAACCAGGAAACCGCCCGGCGCATGGACCTGTATCGCCAGACGCTGCGCGAGCTTGGCATGGACGAGGCCGCCATCGAGCGGAACGTCACCGAGTGCTGGGTCTGGCGCAATGTCTGCGTGGCCGAGACCGACGCCGAGGCCGAACGCATCGCGGTGCCGGCGTTCCATGCCATGCAGGAACTGCGCGTCGCGATGCGCAACAGGGTGTATCGGGAGCAAGGCGTGTCCATCGTGCCGATGCCCGCGCCCGGTGCCGCGCCGGCCGCGCGGACGGTGGTGGAGCACTCGCTGGTGTATGGCTCGCCTGCGACGGTAGCCGAGAAGCTGGCCGCGGTGGGCAAGACCGGTGTCGGCGGGCTGATCATGCAGTTCCGCCTTGGGCCGATGTCGTATGAGGACACGGTGCAGAGCCTGACCCTGTTCCGTGAGAAGGTCATGCCGTCCTTGCAGTGACCGTTCGCGGAAGGAGGCGCCATGCTTTGCCGTCGCGCACTGGCTTTTATGATCGGGGCCATGGGCCTGGCCGCCTCGGCCTGGGCGCAGCCGGCGGCCGAACGGCCGGTGCCGCGGGTCGCCGAGGCCCGCCTGACCGTGACCGGTTCGGCGGGACAAGGCGTGCTGCCCGTAGAGGTGTCGGCCGACTGGTCGTGGGCGCTGCCGGCGGTGACCCGGGCCGTGGTGATGGTGCACGGGCGGTTGCGCAACGCGGATGACTACTTCCGCCTGGCCGCACAGGCGCGGGAGGCAGCAGGCGAACAGGCTGACACCACGCTGCTGATCGCCCCCCAGTTCCTGGCGCAGCAGGACGCCCAGGCGCACCATCTGCCCCCGGATGTCCTGCGCTGGGACACGAACGGCTGGCAACAGGGCAGCCCCGCGCTCGGCCCCGCTGCGCTGTCGTCGTTCGAGGCGCTGGATGCCGTGCTGGCGCGGCTTGGCGATACGGCGCTGTTTCCGTCGCTGCGGGCGATCGTGGTGGCCGGACATTCGGCGGGCGCGCAGGTCGTGCAACGCTATGCCGTGGTCGGGCGGGGCGACGCCGCGCTGGCCCGCCGCGCGCTGTATGTGCGGTATGTGGTCGCCAATCC
>JBFXDK010000091.1:0-4255 GCA_050181195.1 Acetobacteraceae bacterium
CCGCGCTGCCCACCGGGAACAGCACCTCGCTCTGGAACACGAAGCGGTCGCCCACGACCTGGATGCCCGTGCGGTTCTCCAGCAGCGTCCGCAGCCGTCCGAAGAAGTCGCTGCGATAGCGCTGCAGTTCCTCCACCTTGTTGGCCAAGGCCACGTTCAGCTTCTGGCCGAGATCGGCGATTCTGGCATCCTTGTCGCGGCCCTGTTGGCTGGACAGCTCCAGCGCCTGCGCGATCGACGCGAGTTGCGAGCGCAGTGACGCGACCTCCTGGTTCAGCAGGGCCAGTTCCGCCCGCGCGCTCTCACCGAGTTTCGTCTGTTCGGCCAGTTCCGTCCGGGTGGACGCCAGGGCCGCTTCCCGCGACGTCAGCGACGTGTCCTTCGTTTCCAACGCCTTTTCGGCCGCCGCCAACGCCGTCTTCGTCGAGGACAGCGCGGTTTCGGTGTTCGCGAGGTCGGTCTTCGTGGTGGCCAGGGCGGTTTCCGCGGATTGCCGCCGGCTGCTCTCGTCCGCGACCCGGGCCATCGTCTCCCGAAGCTGCTGCTCCAGCCGCTCACGCAGCGCCACCATGGCGCGGGATTCTTCCGCAAGGCGCGCGAGTTCGGACAGCTTCGTCTCGATCGTCTCCTTGTCCGCCTTCACGGTCTGGTCGAGCGTGGCGATCTGGCGCTGCATCTCCTCCAGGCGCTGACGCGCGGCGGCAAGCTGCTGCAGCGTGTCGGCCAGGCGCGTCCGAGCCTCGTCCCCCTCGCGGGTCGCGGTGTCGGCCTTCTGGGTCACGTCGGCCAGTTGCAGCCGCAGGCGATCATTGGCGACGGTGGCCGCCTGGACCGCGAGGTTCGCGTCGGCGACGGTCTGCTTCAGCCGGTCTCGTTCATCGCCCAGCGTCGTGGCACGATCCCGCATGGTCGCGAGTTGCTGCGCAAGGGAAGTGCGCAGCGTGTTCGCGGCGTCCAGATCGGTGCCCAGGCGGGTAACGGAGCGCTGCAGTTCCCCGCTGCGCCCTTGTTCGAGATTGAGCGCCGTGCGGAGCTCGGCCAGTTCGCGGCGTGCCGTGTCCAGTGCCTGGCTGCGGCCCGACAGGGCCGCCGAAAGAAAGCCTTGTGCCAGCACGAAAACCAGCAGTACGAAGATGATGACCATCAGCAGCGTGGTCAGGGCATCGACATAGCCCGGCCAGGCGTCCAGCCCGTTGCCGCCGTGGCGGCGGATGCGGATGGCCATGGCCTAGCGCGGCTCCTCGGCCAGGGCCGCGACGGTACGCGTCAGGATGCGCAGGTCGTTGCGAAGATCGGCGGTCGATTGCGCGCGCCCCTGTTCGGCCTCGGCCAGCAGCCGCTGCAAGTAGAGTTCGATATTGCGCAGGTGCGAATGCGCGAGCTCGTCGCCGCCCTGCACCTCGGCCAGGCGATGCAGGACCGGTGTCATGGACGCGTGCGCCTCGGCGATGCGCAGCATGAGCTGCTGGTTGGCGCGCATCGTGTCGGTCAGGGTGCTGACGCGTTCGTTCAGCGTCATGATGGCCTGGTTCGCCTGGATGCGCCCTTCCTCGCCGCGCGCCAGGATGCGCTGCAGGCCTTCCATGTTCTCGGCGGTCTGTTCCAGCAGCGCCTGGACGTAGACGGGAACCGAGGCATCGGATTCCGCCAGCGCGCCTGACGAGAGCCGCGTCAGGCCGGCAAGCCATTCCTCGAGCTCGTTGTAGAACCGGTTCTGCGCCTGTCCCGCCGTCAGGTCCAGGAAGCCCAGCACCAGCGCGCCGGACAGGCCGAACATGCTGGCCGAGAAGGCGGTGCCCATGCCGGCGAGCGGCTGGGTCAGCCCGGTCTTGAGCTGCTCCAGCATGTGCTCGACGTCGCCGCCGCCCAGGGACATGCCGCCGATCACGTCGGACACCGAGCCGACGGTCTTCAACAGGCCCCAGAACGTGCCCAGCAGGCCCAGAAAGATCAGCAGCCCCGTCATGTAGCGGGACAGCTCGCGGCTTTCGTCGAGGCGGGAGGCGATGCCGTCCAGCAGGCTGCGCATCGCGGTGGCCGAGAGGGTGAACCGGTTGTAGTCGCCGCGGGCATGGTTGTCGCGCGCGGCCAGCATGCTTGCCATCGGCGCCAGCAGCCGGGGCGAGGGCAGCACGGAAAGCCGCCCGCGCGAGGTCTGGTAGGTTTCCAGCCACGTCACCTCGGGCTTCAGCCGCAGGACCTGCCGCAGGTTCCACCCGATGCCCAGCAGCAGGATCAGCAGGATCAGCGTATTCAACAGCGGGTTGTTGTCGAACGCGGTGATCAGGACGGGCGAGAGCAGCGCCGCGACGACGCTCACCGCCGCAAGGAAGACCGCCATTCGGATCAGATAGGCGGCCGGATTGGTCATCGTGCTGTCGCCGAGGCCGGGGTTGAGGCGTTCGCGCCCAGGGCCGAGACGTCCACCCGGTCGGCTGGCCCCTGGCCGGCCTGCGAGCCGAGGGCCCGGACATAGATGCGGGTGGAGGGAATGCCTTCGGCCATCAGCGCGGTGCGCACCGCGAGCGCGCGCGAGAGCGAAAGACGGCGCGCGGTCGAGGGATCGTCTGGCTGGCCGGCGGCATAGGCCATGACATTGAAGCTCGCGGATTCGGATGCAGCAGCCTCGCCGGCGAAGCGCTTGATGGCCGCGTTGTCCGCTTGGGTGAGCTCGGTCGCGCCGGCCGGGAAGGTCAGGCGCAGGTCCTGTGGCAGCGGAACCGCCGGGGCGGCGGGCGCCGCTTGGGCAGCGGGTGCCGTGGCGGGCGGCGCAGGGGGTGCCGCCGATGCGCCGGGGACCGGCGCAAGCGCCGCCGGGGGCGGTGTGACGCCTGGCAGGGCGACGACCGGCGGTCTGGCTGCCGGCGTGGCTGGCTGCGCGGTTTCAGCTGGCTGCCTTGTTCCCGTGGGCTGTCCTGTGTCCGCGGGCTGCGCGGTCCTCGCGGTCGCTGGCGCCGCCGTGTCGGCGCGCTGCGGCTGCGGCTCCGCCTGGGGCTGCGCCGGGACAGGTGTCGCGGCGGCACGGGGCGGGGACGGCATCGGCGGGCGGGCAGGGGGTGCCGGCCGCGCCGAGGGCGCGGGCCGAGCGGGCGCGGCCCCTGGCTGGGGGAGCGGATCAAGGGCGCGGAGGTCGATCGTGACCTGTGCGGCCGCCGGGAGGACGGTGGCCCCAACCGAGCAGGCCGCAAGCCCCAGCACGAGCAACGAGGAGGTGGAGAAGCGCATGTCCCCGCAAACTAACGGAATCTCGGCTGCTGCTCAATGAAGGGTCCGTGATCCGATACCCAATCGCGACAACCGGGCCAGGCCTGGCTCAGGCCGGTGCCGCCGGCCGCGGCTGGCGCGGCTGTGCCGCCGGGGGCGTCATGCCCTCGGCGACAACGGTCCGGAGCTTCGCATGCAGATGTGGATTGCCGGCAACGATGTTGCTGGTTTCCCGCGGGTCGCCCTCGCCGACATCCGTGGCGTATCCCCCCGCCTCGCGAACGATCAGCATGCCGGCGGCAATGTCCCACGGCTTGATTCCTAGTTCCCAATAGCCGTCGAAACGACCGGCGGCGACCCAGGCGAGATCGAGCGCCGCCGCGCCGAAGCGGCGGATGCCCGCGACCTGCGGCATCAATACCGCAAGTGTCCGGCTGAACGCCTGCCGGCGCGGGGTCGAGACGGCGCCGAACGGAATGCCGGTGGCGAACACCGCCTCGGCGATGTCGCGGCGGGCGGACACGCGCAGCCTGCGCTCGTTCACAAAAGCGCCAGCACCCTTTTCCGCCCAGAACATCTCATCGACGGCGGGTGAATAGATCAGGCCCGCCGCCAGCTCCGAGCCGCCATTGGGCAGTCGCCGTTCCAGGCCGATGCTGATCGCCCAGTGCGGCATGCCGTGCAGGAAGTTGGTGGTGCCGTCCAGCGGATCGACCACCCAGCGCCAGGTCCAGTTGTCCGATCCCGACGCCCCCGACTCCTCCATCAGGAAGGCGTAGCCGGGCCGCGCCTTCGTGAGTTCTTCCTTCAGCGTCTGCTCCGCCCGCAGGTCCGCCTGGGAGACGAAGTCGGACGGGCCCTTGATGCTGACCTGCAGCTGTTCGACTTCGGCGAAGTCGCGCAGCAGCCGGCGTGCGGCCTTCTGCGCGGCATTCGCCATCACGGTCATATGGGGGGAGAGGCGCATGGCCATGGGAATGAACCCCTAGGCAGGCATGCGCGGCCTGGGCCGCGAATGCCTGCTTGCAACACTCGATGAGCGCATCATTTG
>JBFXDK010000091.1:4355-16235 GCA_050181195.1 Acetobacteraceae bacterium
TCAGGCCTTCGAACGCTCCACATAGCTGCCGTCCTCGGTGCGGACGACGATCCTTTCCCCGGACTCGATGAACGGCGGCACCATGGTCTTCACGCCGTTGGACAGCTTGGCCGGCTTGTAGGAGGAGGAGGCGGTCTGGCCCTTCACCACCGGATCGGCTTCCACCACGTCCAGCACCACGGTTCCGGGCAGGTGGATCGCCACCGGCTCACCCTCCACCATGTCCACCTCGACAGTCATCTGGTCCTGCAGGAACGGTGCCGCATCGCCCATCAGGTCGGCGGGGACATGGGTTTCCTCGAACGTCTCGGGATCCATGAGCACCAGGTTGGTGCCATCGGTATAGGAGTAGGTGTATTCCTTCTGTTCGGTCGTCAGCCGCTCGACGGTGTCGGCGGTGCGCCAGCGTTCGTTGGTCTTGTTGCCCGACTTCAGGTCGCGCATTTCCACCTGGATGAAGGCGCCGCCCTTTCCGGGGGTGATGATCTGCTGCTTCAGGACCGTCCAGCGGCGACCGTCATGCTCGATCACCTGGCCGGCGCGAATGAGGTTCGCCTGCTGCTTCATCGGGGATGCTCGTCTTTCAATGGGGGATTCAGGGGCCGCTATCTAGACGAAGGGGGCGGGAGGGGCAAGGTTGCGGGCATTCCGCGTCCGTGACCTCGTCGTCCGGAGGATGCAGGTGCGCCCGACCCGACGGATCGCGCACCGTGCCGGCGCCATCCAGATAGGCCGGACCAATCGGCACTTTTCCGTGTCCGCCGGGGATGTCCAGCACATAGGTGGGCCAGGCGAGGCCGGTGACCCGCCCCCGCAGGCCGGCCAGCAGGCGCTGGCCCTGCGCGATCGGCACATGGAAGCGCGCCGTCCCGGGCGCGGCGTCCAGCTGATGCAGGTAATAGGGTTTCACGCGCGCCGCGATCATCGCGCGGAACAGCGCCTCCAGCGCCGTCTCGGTGTCGTTGACGCCGCGCAGCAGCACCGACTGGCCCAGCACCGGGATCGCCCGCGCCTGGATCCGCCGCAGTGCCGCCCGCGCCGCCGGCGTGAATTCCCGCGCATGGTTGGCGTGGACCACCAGCCATGCCGCGCGGTCGGTCTCCAGCGCCGCCGCCAGCGCCTCGGTCACACGGTCCGGGTCGGCGACGGGCACGCGCGTGTGGACGCGGATCGTCTCGACATGCGGGATGGCGGAGAGTGCGGCGACGATCGCCCCGAGACGCCGCGGCGAGAGCATCAGCGGATCGCCGCCGGTCAGGATCACTTCGCGGATCGCGGGGCGGGCGGCGAACCAGGCATAGGCGGCCTGCAGGTCCGCATCGCTCAGCAGGCCGCCATCGGGGCCGACATGTTCGCGGCGGAAGCAGAAGCGGCAATAGACCGGGCAGACCAGCAGCGGCTTCAGCAAGGCGCGGTCGGCATAGCGATGCACCACGCCCTTGACCGGCGACAGCGCGTCATCGCCGATCGGGTCGGCCCGCTCGTGCGGCAGGGTCAGCAGTTCGGCGGGATCGGGGATGAACTGCAGCCCGATCGGGTCATCGGGTGCGCCGATCAGGTCGCGCATCGCCGGCGTGATGGCGATGGCATAGCGACGCGCAACCGCCTCGACCGCCGAACGCTGGTGCGGCGCGATCAGGCCCTCCGCCTGCAGCGCCGCGGCATCCCGCAGCGGCGCCCTGCGTTCATCCTGGCGGGACGACGGAGCGTTTCCGGTGTTGTTGATTCCGGTGTTGTCGATTTCTGGCACCGCGGCGTCATACGCGAGAATACGCGCAGTGTCAGCGGTAGTAACCCACGCCGCCAAACAGCAGGAACAGCAGGATGATTACCAGCAGCAACGCCATGCCGCCGCCGTAATGCGGGCCGCCGTAATATCCCGAGCGGTAACCGTAGTATCCGCCACCGCCAAACAGCAGGACGATCAGCAGGATCAGCAGCAACAGTCCCATGGCGTTACTCCTTCGGCCATAAACGTGCTCTGGATAACGCCTTGGCGCCGACAAGGCTGCGTGACGGCAACGGTCACGATGCGGTAAGCCGCTGCATGCCGAACCCGATCTGGCACCCCGACAGCCTGGCCGACCGGTTACCCTTCCTGCGACGGCGGGGGGAACTGACGCGCGCGACGCGGCGATTTTTCGCGGCGCGCGGCTACACCGAGGTGGAAACGCCCTATGCCGTTCCCGCGCCCGGCGAGGAGGTGCATCTGCGGCCCTTCGCCACCGACCGTGAATTCCCCGACGGCGCTCGTGAGAGGCTGTTCCTGCACACCAGCCCGGAATTCGCGATGAAGCGCCTGCTTGTCGCGGGCGCGGGTCCCATTTTCCAGTTGGCCCGGGTCTGGCGGAACGGCGAAGCCAGCGCGCTGCATGCCCCGGAGTTCACCATGCTGGAATGGTATTGCCCGGGCGCGGATATGGATCGGCTGATGGCCGAGACGGCCGACCTGTTATGCGCGGTCCTGCCGCCGCTGGTCTGCTGCCGGGGGGTGACCACCGACCTGTCGCATTTCGAGCGGCTGACGGTGGCCGAGGCGTTTCTCCGCCATACCGGCGCCGATGTCCTGGCCACCGCCGGCGACGCGCCCGCCCTGGCCCGGGCGGCGGGGGCGCGGCTCCGGCCGTCGGAAACCTGGGAAGACCTGTTCTTCCGCCTGCTGCTGGAACGGATCGAGCCGCGGATCGGCCGCGAGCATCCGACCTTCCTGACGCACTGGCCGGCCGAACAGGCGGCTCTGGCACGGCGCGATCCGGCCGATCCGCGGGTGGCGGAACGGTTCGAACTCTTCGTATGCGGCATGGAACTCGCCAATGCCTTCGTCGAGCTGACCGATCCCGTCGAGCAGCGCGCCCGGTTCATGGCGGACCGCGCACGCCGCCACGCGCTGTATGGGGCCGACTGGGCGCTGGACGAGGATTTCCTCGCCGCGCTCGCCCACGGGATGCCATCATCGGCCGGTATCGCGTTGGGGTTCGACCGGCTGGCGATGATCGCGTCCGGAGCGGACCGGATCGGCCAGGTGTTGTGGCTGCCGCCTGCCGACCTGATATGACGGACAACCCCGGGGAGATTCGACCGTGCGCCTTCCTGTCCTGATCGTCCTGGCCGGCCTGTTGCTGGGCGGATGCGTCAACCAGTTCGCGGCTCGTCAGGCCTATATGGCGCAGTTCGTCGGCCGGCCGGAAACCGATCTGGTGCTGTCGATGGGCGTGCCCAACCGCACCTATGAAACCGGCGGCGTGAAATACCTGGCGTACGAGGAACGGCGATACGACGTCATCCAGGGCGGACCATACTGGGGTCCCTACTGGGCGTGGGGACCGGGATTCCCGGCGCAGGTCATGAGCTGGGTGTGCGAAACCACCGTTGCCGTATCGGACGGAATCGTCCGCGGATTCACGCTGCGCGGCAATGCCTGCGGGTGACGTGACTGTTGCGTTGATGTCACAGGGATTGCGTTCCCACTGATCTGACCCCGGCACTGTCGCGTCTCCGTGCCTCGCTTTGACCTGGGTCAAAGCCGCATGCACCGGCGGATGATTGCTTCCCCGTCACCGCGCGATCACCGCGCGACGGACCGCACGGGCGGGCCGAGTGCCGAGGAACGACGATGAAGAAACTTCTGCTTGCCGCGACCCTGCTGACTGCCCTGACCGGTGCCGGTACCGCCGTCGCGCAAACATCCGACTCCTTCCTGTCCGAACCACCGGTCGGCAAGGCCGCGGGCACCTTCATGATCCGCGGCCGCCTGCTGGGCGTGATGCCGCTGAATTCCTCGAGCTCGATCTCGGTGATCGGCGGCAAGGTCGAAACCTCCAACGCCGTGACGCCGGAACTCGACTTTTCGTATTTCCTCACCGACAACATCGCCCTGGAACTGATCGCGGCGACCTCCAAGCACGACCTGTATGCGGCCAACTCCGCCCTGTCGCCGAATGGCCGCGTGAAGGTCGGCAGCACCTGGGTCCTGCCGCCGACGCTGCTGCTGCAATACCATTTCTTTCCGAAGGAACGGTTCAGCCCCTATGTCGGCGCCGGCCTCAACGTCTCGTTCTTCTACAGCACCAGCGCCGCCGGCGGCGCGGTCAACCAGCTGGCCATGAGCAACAATGTCGGCGCCGCGATCCAGGCGGGCTTCGACTACAACTTCGCCGGCCACTGGTTCCTGAACTTCGACGTGAAGCAGATCTTCGTCAACACCACCGCCAGCGTGAACGGCGGGGTGATCAAGGCCAAGACCGCGCTAAACCCGCTGGTGATCGGCGCCGGCATCGGCTACCGCTTCTGACCGGCCCGCAGCCCCGCCCGCCACCCTGGCGCTGGATGTCGTCCCTTCCTCCGGGGTAAACCCGGACAACGGAACGGGAAGGGACGTCCTCCATGAGCGGGAACATGCGACGCGTGGTCGTGCTGCCGGGCACCGGCATCGGCCCCGAGGTGACGGCACAGGCAGTGCGCGTGGCCGAATGGTACGCGACGAAGCGCAACCTGCCGATCGACCTGTCGCATCCGCCCGCCGGCCCCGCGGCCTATGCCACCCTGGGCACGCCGATGCCCGACAGCACGCTGGAAGCGCTGCGCACGTCGGATGCCATCCTGTATGGCGCCGCGGGCGGCCCCGAGATCGACGCCATGCCGAAGGACGCGCAGGAAGCCGGCGGCCTGCGGCGGTTGCGGCGCGAATTCCAGATGTTCGCCAACCTCCGGCCCGTGGCGGCGCACCCCTCGATGCTCGACGCCTCCACCCTGAAGCGGGACGTGATCGAAGGCGTCGACATGATCATCGTCCGCGAACTCGCGGGCGGCATCTATTTCGGTGAGCCGCGCGGCATCGAGACCCTGCCGGACGGCCGCCGGCGCGGGATCAACACGCAGGTCTATACGTCCGATGAGGTGGAGCGGGTGGCGCGCGTCGCCTTCGAGCTCGCCCGCGCCCGCGGCGGCAGGCTGACCTCGGTCGACAAGGCCAATGTCATGGAAAGCGGCGTGATGTGGCGCGAGGAGGTCGAGCGCCTGCACCAGGCCGAGTTCAGCGACATCCGCCTGAACCACCTCTATGTCGACAACGCCGCGATGCAACTGGTCCGCGATCCCCGCCAGTTCGACGTCATCGTCACCGACAACATCTTCGGCGACATCCTCTCGGACTGCGCGGCCATGATCACCGGTTCGCTGGGCATGCTGCCCTCGGCATCGCTGTCCGCGCCCGACGCGGACGGGCGCCGGCGCGCGCTGTTCGAGCCGGTGCATGGCAGCGCCCCCGACATCGCCGGCCGCGGCATCGCCAATCCGGTCGGCGCGATCCTGAGCTTCGCGATGGCGCTGCGCCACGTCCTGGGATCGGCCGCGGACGCGGCGCTGCTGGAACGCGCGGTGGGTGACGCGCTGGACCGAGTCCGGACAGCCGACATCATGCAGGCCGGCCGCGAGCGCGTGTCCACCGCCGGCATGGGCGATGCCGTGATCGCAGAACTGGACCGGCTGAACGGCAGCTGACCATGAACCCGCAAGCGCGTTCCCTGCTGCGGCACGGATGGGAGCAGGAAGCGCGCGGCGAGGGGGACGCGGCGATCGAAACCTACCGCCAGGCCGTGCTGGCGGACCCGCGGGAGTCCGCGACCTACGCCCATCTGGGCAATCTGCTCTACACCAGCGGCTACACCGCCGAGGCACGCGGAATCGTCCGCATCGGGCTGCGCCACCTGCCCGATTCGCCGCTGCTGCACTGGGTGGATTGCATGACCACGCTGCCCCGCGTGCCCGCCTCGGCCGAGGAGCGGGACAGGGCGCTCGCCGCGTTCGCCGCGGCACTGCCCGGACTGCGCGCGGTGTGCCTGGGGCGTGCCGAGGCGCTGCCCGAGGCGGTGCGGGCGGTCGGGTTCATGTCGCCGTTCCTGCTGCCGTATCACGGCCCTGTCGACCCGGCCCTGATGGCGGTGCATGGACGCCTCGCAGCCGACATCATGGGCGCCGCGTTTCCGGACCACGCCCACACCCGTGCCCGCGCCGACGCCTGCGCCGGACCGGTGTCACGCACGCCGCACGAGCCGATCCGGATCGGGATCGTTACCGGCCTGTTCCGGCGCCATTCCGTGTGGCGCCTGCCCACCCGGGGCTGGGTGGAGCATCTGGACCGCTCCCGCTTCCGCCTGTTCGGCTACCACCCGCGTGACGAGCATGACGATCAGACCGCGTACGCCGCGGGGCATTTCGAGCGCTTCGAACACGGGCTGCGGCCGCTTCCCGAGTGGATGCGGATCATTGCCGAGGACCGCCCACACCTGCTGATCTACCCGCAGCTGGGCAATGACCAGCCGAGCTCGCAGCTGGCGGCGCTGCGCCTGGCGCCGGTGCAGTGCACGACGTGGGGACATCCCGTCACGACGGGGTTGCCGACCATCGACCATTTCCTCTCCAGCGCCGCGATGGAGCCGCCGGACGGCGACATGCACTACACCGAGAACCTCGCGCGCCTGCCAGGACTGGGCACGGTCTGTGATCCGTCCTGCGCCGCCTGGGACGAACCGCTGACCGTAAGCGACGGCTGGGCCGCGCTGGACCTGCCACGGGACAGCGTTCGCATCCTGTGCTGCCAGGAAACCCCGAAATACCAGCCCGAACATGACGATCTGTATCCACGCATCGCGCAGGCGTTGCCGAACGCGCGCTTCGTGTTCATGGATCTGGGAAGGCGCGGCCGGGACACGCTGTGGGCGCGCCTCTATCAGGCCTTCGCGCGCCATGGCCTCGACGCGCTGGCGCATTGCCGTTTCATGCCGGGGCTGCCGCCGGCGGCGTTCTCGGCGCTGGTGCGGGATGCGCATGTCGTGCTGGACCCGATCGGCTGGTCCGGATGCAACACGACGCTGGAAGCGGTGGGCCATCATATCCCGGTCGTGACCATGCCGGGGGCCACCATGCGGTCCCGTCACGGTCTTGCCATTCTCTCGATCGCCGGGGTGACCGATACGATCGTCCATTCGCCGGACGACTATGTCGCGGCCGCGGTGCGGCTTGGCCGGGACGAGGCGTTCCGCGGCCAGGTCGCGGCGCGACTCGCGTCCGGCAAGGCCAGGCTGTACGGCGATCCGGCGCCGGTCCGCTGGCTGGAGGAATTCCTGGAAGACGCGGTGGACCGCGCCTGTCCCGTGGCGTGAGCCGGCCGTGCCGGGCGCGGTCTGATACCGGCCGCCCGAAGCATTGACCCGTGCATTGCATGGGGGTCGGCTGGTATCCTTTTGATTTCGCGCGCAGCCGCCACACCAACCCCGCGCGCGGAACGGTCGACCATTCGGTCGCCCGGTCTAAGCATGCATTCGTGGCCTGAGCCACGCATGCATGCTCGCAATGCGATGAACCCACCGTTTCACCGGCTCCGCACCTGCGGCGCTCCGCCGAATGATGCTCAGGCGGACCGCGCCCCCGGCGCCGGTCAGGCGAAGTCGAAGCGGACGGCGATTGCGGCCGAAGCGATCACCGCGCGATCGTGCGAACCCTCCTCGGGCACGTCGAGGCCGCCCTTCACGGCCTTGGCGGTGACAACGCCATAGGGCAGGGACTTGCGAACCGCCTCGATATCCACCTTGTCGGGCTGCTGCACGCCGATCGTCACCTCGACCTGCATCGTCTTGATATCCAGGCCCAGGGTGCGGATGAAGGCGAGGGAGGAGTGGTGCAGGGCGTCCTGGACCGCGCGCAGGGCGGCCTTGGTGTAGTCGCCGCCGTGCAGGTCGTTGCCCGTGCCCATTTCCAGGATGACGCGCTTGAGTGCCATGGTCCCGGCCTCCTTCAGATGTCCAGGCGCACGATGGCGCAGCAATTGGCGATGACGGTGGTGTTGGTGCCCTCGTCGTTCGGGATTTCCAGCCCGCCTTCCACGACGGTGACGGTGCCGGTGCCATGCGGCAGGATCGCCAGCACCGCTTCCTTGTTCACCAGGTTCGGCTTGGGCACGCCGATCAGCACCTCGACATTCATCGCGTCGACGTGCTGGCCGACGGTGACGCCGATCGACAGTGAGTTGTGCCACAGCGCATCGCGCAGGGCGCGGACGGCGGCCTTGGTATAGTCGGTGCCGCGGATATCGGTTCCCATGCCGATTTCCAGCATCATGCGTTTCAACGCCATCTACGTTTCCCTCCGAGGAGGCCGGTGTCGCGCCGGCCTGAGTTCCGGCGAACCTTACGACCGCGGGGGCGGTTCGTCATCCCGCGGCGCCGCCGGCGTTGTCCCGCGCCGCCGTTCATGAAATCATGGCCGTCGTCGCTCGTCTTATCCCACGTTCGTTCAGGACGCTGTGCGGCCTGGCCGCGACAGGCCGATGAGATGCCGCAGCAATGTCCTGGCGGGGGAGTCACCCTGGAAGACGGTTGCCCTCGCGGGGGCCGCCGCGGAGAAACCGCCATGCCCGACGCGCTCGATGCCCATGTCCGCCCGGAACTGCTGCACGGCGTGATCCCGATGCTGGATGTCTCCCGCTACCTGGCGGGCGATCGCGACGCTCTGCCGCGCCTCGGCGCCGAACTGCGCTATGCGTTCGAGCGTGTCGGCTTCTACTACCTGCGCGGCCATGACGTGCCGCAGTCCCTGATCGACGCGATGTTCGCCGAAGCCGAACGGTTCCATGCGCAACCGCTGGAGAAGAAGCTCGAGATCCGCATCAATGAGGACAACAACGGCTACATGCCGATGGGCGGCAGCCTGGCGCGCAGTTCCCAGGTGAACAACAACACGAAGCCCAGCGTGAACGAGGCGCTGTTCTTCCGCCGTGAACGCACCCAGGATGATCCGGACGTGCTGGCGGGCATCCGCTTCCGCGGACTGAATCCGTGGCCGGCCGATCTGCCGGGGTTCCGCGACACCGTGCTTGCCTACATGAACGCGATGGAGAGCCTGGGCCGGCGGCTGGTGCCGATCTATGCCGTGGCGCTGGACCTGCCGGCGGATTACTTCGACGCGATGTTCGAACGGCCGAACATGATCCAGCGGCTGACGCACTACCCGCCGCAGCCGGACTATGAGGACAACGAGTTCTCGATCGCGCCGCACACGGATTCCGGCTTCGCCACCTTCCTTGCTCCGTCCGCCGTGCCGGGCCTGTCGATACGTCTGCCGGACGGGGCATGGTTCGACGCCCCTTCGATCCCCGGCGCGTTCACGGTGAACGGCGGCGATCTGCTGAAGCGCTGGACCAATGACCGGTTCCTCTCGACGCCGCACCGGGTGATCAACGCCTCGGGGCAGCATCGCTATGCCATTCCGTTCTTCTTCGACGCGCACCCCGACACGGTGATTTCCTGCCTGCCGACTTGCTGCTCGTCTGACAATGCGCCGCGCTATGAGCCGATCACCTATCACGACTATGCGCTGTGGTACGCGCGCCGGAACTATGTTCACCTGAGCCATGAGGACGCCACGGCCGGATAGCGGACCCCGACCCGGCGGACCGCCGGAAGCGCGCCCGCCGCCGGCTCGGCCGGGCTGGTTTGGTCTTGATGTCGCGCGCAGCCGCGATGCTTTGATTCCACGCGCAGGCCGGTCGACCATTCGGTCGCCCGGTATCAGAAGGCTGTCTTCTTCCGGCAGGAGAGATCATTCAGCATGATCAGGTAGGCTTGTTCGGCCAGCCGTTTCTCTTCGTCCGCCCGCTGCTTGGCCAGTTCGACCGCGACGCGTTCCGCGACCCGGCATTCGACCAGTGCGGCCATCGCCTGAGCGGTCTTCTCCTCGGCCGCCGTGATGTGCTGCCGCACGGCCTGACGCCTTGTGTCGACCACGGCTCGCCAGCGTGCGAGATCGTCCTGGGTCAGCGGCAGGCCGTCATTGGATGCGAGAAGCGCGCCTTCGCGCTCCGCCTCGGTGTTCAGTGACTGCTCGTCTTGTCGTGCCGCGTCTTCCTCCTGCTGCCGTTCGGCGAGTGCCCGCTGCGCGCTGTCCAGCTGGGTGCGCCGGTAACGCAGCAGGACGGCAAGTGTCTTCTTGCGCATGGAAGCCGCCTTCGCATGGAGGTCGCCGTCGTCATGCGCCCGCCGGGGGCGCGATGAACGCAAGCCTACGCGGCGGCGGTTAAGGCGGGATTAACCGGGACGCGCCCGCGTGCATCCCTGACGCGCCGAACAGGCAGGCACTGCCGCCGGCCCGGCATTCGACCAGGCACGCGTCGCCGGGACACGAAGGCCTGTACGAAGCCGGCGATGGCGCCTTCTGACCGGCCCCGCGCCCGGGGCGGTGCGTCGCATGGTGTTCAGGCCATGGCGTCGCGGGGCCGCTGCAGCCGCAGCCACGACACGGCGAGCAGCGCGATGGCGACCAGCACGAGCGAAAACCAGTTGAGCGAGAACCAGCCCACACGCTCCTGCAACAAGCCCGCGAAGAAGCTGGCCGTCGCGGTGGTACCGAACACCAGGAAGTCGTTCAGCGCCTGGGTCTTGCCGCGCTCCGACGGGCGGTAGGTGGTCGAGACGAGCGTGGTGGCGCCGACGAACAGGAAATTCCAGCCCACCCCGTTCACCGTCAGCGCAATGCGGAAATGCCACTCTGTCATGCCCATCAGGCCGGCGGCGACGCCGGTCAGCAGCAGCGCGATGCCCCACAGCATCACCGTCGTTACCCCGAAGCGCTGGATCAGGTTGCCCGAGAAGAATGACGGCACGAACATGCCCATGACGTGCATGAAGATCACCCAGTGCGCTTCGGTATGCGGCAGCCCGCATCCGACGATGGCCAGGGGTGAGGCGCTCATGAGGAATGACATCGTGCCGTAGGCGATCATCGCGGCGATGGCGGCGACGAAGAACCTGGGCTGCGATGCGATGACCCAGAGGGGACGAGGCGGTTCCTGCGCTGGTACGGCCTGATCCGCGCCGGCCGGACCGGCGCTGCGCGGGGCGCCGACGGGCGGCGGGAAGCGGATGAACGCCATGATCGTGAAGACGATCATGTGCAGCACGACCATGGCCATGTAGGTCCCGAGATACAGCGGCACGAACTGATCGTGCGTCAGGCGTGCCAGGCCCGGTCCCAGGATGCCGGCCACCACGCCGCCGGAGGTAACCCAGGCGATGGCCTTGGCGCGCATGTCGCCGGGGGCCAGTTCGACGGCGGCGAAGCGGTACATCTGCAGGTTGGCCGTGGAATAGCCCAGGATCAGCCCGCCCAGGCACATCAGCGGGAAATTGGCATGGTAGAGTCCGATGGCTGAACAGCCGGCGCCGAACATGCCGGTGATGGATCCAAGCTGGAAGCCGAACCGGCGGCCGAGGCGCTGCATCAGCATCGCGGCCGGAAAGACCGAGAGCATGATGCCGAGGTGGCGCAGGGTGATCGGCAGCGTCGCGAGTTCTCGGTCGGTCATGAAGGTCACGACCGAGAGCGCGGTCGCGGTAAACATCATGGTGTTGGAGGCCTGGCCGACCGCCTGGCAGCAGGCGAGCAGGAAAAGATTTCTTTGTGCAGGACTCGAGGGAGGGAAATTCATGTGGTCGTTCCGGACGTTTGCCGGACGGTCTACCAGCCAGGGGGATTGGCGTAAAATCGGGAGGAAGGCGGCCTGAGACCCGACGGCCGCGTGGCATCCGCTGCGGGCACGGCGGTCCGATTGGCAGTGCCGGGATATGACCGCGCCGTTCGCGCGCGTCCCCATCAGCCGGTTGGCCGTGTCCAGCCGAACGGTCGTATCCAGCCGGGTCGGCGGTGTGCGGCATTCCGGCTGGCAACGCCGGGACAAGCATTCCGGGGCGTTTGCCGCAGGATCTGGATGTCAGGGGGGTATTGGTGGGCGCACAAGGACTCGAACCTTGGACCCGCTGATTAAGAGTCAGCTGCTCTACCAACTGAGCTATGCGCCCGCACCAACCGGGGGCGCCTCTTCTCATATCA
>JBFXDK010000091.1:16335-20746 GCA_050181195.1 Acetobacteraceae bacterium
CATGTCCCCGGGTCCATGATGGGAGTCCCACAGGTGGGAGGATCGAGCCGATGAAGCGGATCGCATGGCTACCCGTCACCCTGCTGCTGGGCCTGACCCTGCTTGCCGCGACGGCCCGCGCCATGGAGGACGTGGATGTCGCCCTGGTGCTGGTGAACGACGTCTCCCGCAGCATCGACGATTCCGAGTTCAAGCTGGAGAAGGAGGGCTACACGGCCGCCTTCACCAACCCCCAGGTGATCAACGCCATCAGGGGCGGCCCGAACGGGGCGATCGCGGTCGCCTATGTGGAATTCGCCAGCAGCTTCGAGGTGCGCAACGTCATCGACTGGACCGTGATCCGCGACGCTGCCTCGGCGCAGGATTTCGTAGACCGGCTGAATGCCGCTCCGCGCTCCTTCTGGGGGCGCACCGCGATCGGCTCAGGGATCGATCGCGGGGTGCAGCTGCTGGCGGAAAGCGGCTTCAACGCACTGCGTCGCGTCATCGATGTCTGCGGCGACGGCACGTCCAACGCGGGGCGGGAGGTCGCGGCGGCGCGCGACGATGCGGTGCAGGCCGGGATCACGATCAATGGTCTGGCCATCATCAATGAAAACCCCGTGTCCTGGGCCTTCGCCCATGTCCAGCCGCCTGGCGGGCTCCCACTGTACTACCGCGAGAATGTCACGGGCGGTCCTGGCAGCTTCGTGCTGGAGGTCCGCGACTTCGCGAAGTTCGGCGAAGCGATGACCCGCAAGCTGGTGATGGAAATCGCCGGAGATGTGCCATCGACAAAGCTGGCCGGTGTGCCATAGCTGTCCGGTTGTCCGATTGAGGGAAAGACATGGGGCTTCTGATCGATGGCGTCTGGCACGACCAGACCGGCGCCGCCGCCGCTGACGGCCGCTTCCATCGAAGCGAAAGCGCGTTCCGGAACTGGGTGACCCGGGACGGGCGACCCGGCCCCACCGGCCATGATGGATTTTCCGCCGCCGCCGGCCGCTACCACCTGTATGTCTCGCTCGCCTGCCCCTGGTCGCACCGTGTCGTAATCATGCGGGCGCTCAAGGGCCTGGAGGATATCGTCCCGATGTCGGTCACCCACTGGCTGATGGGCGAGCAGGGATGGAGCTTCAGCCCCGGCGAGGGCGTCATCCCCGATCCCCTGTTCAACAGCCGCTACGTGCACGAGATCTATACCCGCGCCGAAGCCGGCTACAGCGGCCGGGTGAGCGTGCCGGTCCTGTGGGACCAGCACACCCAGACCATCGTCAACAATGAATCCGCCGAGATCCTGCGCATGTTCGCCAGCGCCTTCGACGGTGTCGGCGCGCGCCCGGGCGACTACTACCCGCGGGACAAGCGGGATGAGATCGACCAGGTCAACGCCCGCATCTACGAGACGCTGAACAACGGCGTCTACAAGGCCGGCTTCGCCACCACCCAGTCGGCCTATGAGGAAGCCGTGGGGCCGGTGTTCGAGACGCTGGACTGGCTGGAGTCCCACCTGGCACAGTCGCGCTTCCTCTGCGGGGATGCGCTGACCGAGGCGGATATCCGCCTGTTCGTGACCCTGGTGCGGTTCGACCCGGTCTATCACGGCCATTTCAAATGCAACATCCGGCGCCTGGCCGACTACCCGACGCTGTGGGCCTACACGCGCGACATCTACCAGCTGCCGGGCATCGCCCCGACCGTCAGCTTCCTGCACATCAAGCGGCACTATTACATGAGCCACCGGGGCATCAACCCGACCGGCATCGTGCCGGCCGGCCCGGCACTGGACTTCGAGGCGCCGGCCGAACGCGGGGCCGCCGTGGACAAGCTGATCGTGTTCTGAGGCGGTTGCACCCATGATGCCCATCCGCCCTAGACGCGAAACCCCGGCCAGCGATATCCGGGAACATGGCGCGATCCGCAAAGGGCATGGGAACATTGGAAATCCGGCCGCGATGCGCGCTATGCTGCATGAAACAGGGAAAGAACAGGAGCGTCCCATGGCCAGCAGCGACGGCCCGGTCACCCCGGGCGGCATCAACCACCTGGTGATCAACGTCCGGAACATGGACGAGACCCACCGGTTCTGGACGGAAAAACTGGGCTTCATCCAGGTCGGCACGTTCAGCCGCTCCGACCCCAACGGCCCGCGCCGGATGCAGTTCTACAGCGGCGATCACGGCGGCGGCCGGCTCAACCACCACGACATCGCCTTCATGGAAGTGCCCTCGCTGCCGCCGCCGGGTCCGGACGGCACGCTCGTCTCGGCCATCGGCCATATCGCCATCACGCTGCCGGACCGCGATTCCTGGCTGAAACAGCTCGCCTATCTGCAGCGCAGCGGCGTGGCCTTCGAACGCCGGGTCGAGCATGGCATGACCCACAGCCTGTATATCCGTGACCCCAACGGCTACACGGTCGAGCTGCTCTACGAACTGCCGCGCGCGGTGTGGGAGGACGACATCCAGGGCGCGCTGAACCACTATGTCGCCCTGCCGACGGAAGGCGAGGCGGCGCTGGAGGACAGGGAGGAGGGCTACCCGGTGTTCCGTCGCCAGCCGGAACAGGCCACTGGCGACTGAGCCGATGATCCCCGGGGCCATCGTTGGACCAGATGCCCCGGATACCGGACCCGTGTCATCCGCCGCTGGACCGGACGCACGGGTCGGGGTAGTGGAGCCGCCACCATGGCCCGCACCGCGACCCTGACCCGCACGACGTCGGAAACCGACATCACCCTGACCCTGGACCTCGACGGGACGGGCAGGGGGGATATCGCCACCGGGATCGGGTTCCTCGACCACATGCTGACGGCGCTCGCGCGCCACGGGCTGTTCGACCTGACCGTCCGGGCCAAGGGCGACCTGCATATCGATTTCCACCATACCACCGAGGATGTCGGGATCGTGCTGGGCCAGGCCTTCCACAAGGCCCTGGGCGACAAGCGCGGCATCCGGCGGTTCGGGCACGCCCTGGTCCCGATGGACGAAACACTGGCGGAAGCCGCGGTCGACATCTCCGGCCGGCCCTTCCTGGCCTGGGACGTCACCTTCCAGCGCCCGAAGATCGGCGAGATGGACACCGAGCTGTTCGAGGAGTTCTTCCGCGCGCTCGCCTTCAACGCCATGGTCACCCTGCACGTCACCCGCCGGACGGGCCACAACGCGCATCATGTGGCCGAGGCCTGCTTCAAGGCGGCCGCCCGCGCCTTGCGCATGGCCAGCGAATTCGATCCCCGGGCGCTGGATGCCATCCCGTCCACCAAGGGCGCGCTATGAACCTCTGGACCGCCCATCTGCGGGATGGCGCCGAACCCGTCCTGCTGCGGGAGGGATTTTCCTGGGGCGCGCTGATCTTCGGACCGTTCTGGCTGCTGCTGCACCGGGCCTGGATCCCGGCGGCAATCACGCTGGCGGCCGAAATCCTGGTGATCCTTTTCGTCCCCGACCCGTTCGATCTGCTGCTGGACGCCGCCATCGCCCTCCTCCTCGGCCTGTCGGGCTTCGACCTTGTGCGCTGGTCCATGGAGACCCGCGGCTACCTGCTGACCCATGTCCTGGCCGCCCGGACGGAAACCGACGCGCTCGCCCGGCTGCTGACCGCCCGACCCGACCTCGCGGGGCGCTTCATGCCGCCGGAGACCGCCCGATGAGGATCGCGGTCGTGGATTACGGCAGCGGCAATCTCGCCTCCGCCTCCCGCGCCCTGGCACTCGCCGCCGAACGCGACGGGCTGCGGGCCGAGGTGGTGGTGACCGCCGACGCCGATCTGGTCGCTCGGTCCGACCGCATCGTGCTGCCGGGGCAGGGCGCCTTCGCCGATTGCGCCGCCGGCCTGGCCGCGGTGGCGGGCATGCGGGACGCGATCGAAAGCGCGACCAAGGCCGGCACACCGTTCCTGGGCATCTGCGTGGGCATGCAATTGATGGCCCAGCGCGGGCTGGAACACGCGGTCACCCCGGGGTTCGGCTGGATCAAGGGCGACGTGGCGGAAATGGCCGCGCCCGGCCTGCGCCTGCCGCAAATGGGCTGGAACGTGCTGGACTTCCAGCCGGACGCACATCCGTTGCTGGCCGGTCTGCATCCCGGCGACCACGCGTATTTCGTGCACAGCTACGCCCTGGCGAACGGTGATCCGGCCGAGGCGATCGCCACCACCGAATACGGGGGTCCGGTGGTCGCCTTCGTCGCGGCAGGCAACCGGGCGGGAACCCAGTTCCACGTTGAAAAAAGCCAGGAGGTCGGCATCCGTATCCTGATGAACTTCCTACGCTGGACACCCTGACGATCATGGCCCTTTCGCCTGCCCAGGAACGGGAACCCGAACGGCGCATCGAGCGCATCACGGAATTCACCGACGACGACCTGCACGCCCTGTGCGAATCGACCGACGCGGCCATCATCGATGGCGGCGGGTTCGGCTGGGTGAACCC
>JBFXDK010000091.1:20846-24102 GCA_050181195.1 Acetobacteraceae bacterium
GGGGAAATGGACCAGGCGACCGTCTACTCCTCGGACCCGGGGGCGCAGGCCGCCGCCTGGCAGGGGGCGGGATTCGGCTGGCTGCATGTCGTCGACCTGAACGGGGCCTTCGCCGGCAAGCCGGTGAACGCCGAGGCGGTCCGCGCAATCCTGGCCGCCGTGACCATCCCGGTGCAACTGGGTGGCGGCATCCGCGACCTGGCGGGCATCGCCGCCTGGCTGGACGCCGGCATCACCCGGGTGATCCTGGGCAGCGCCGCCGCCAAGAACCCGGCCCTGGTGCTGGACGCCTGCCGGCAATTCCCGGGCCGCATCGCCGTCGGTATCGACGCGCGCGACGGCTATGTGGCAACGGAAGGCTGGGCCGAAACCTCCACTTTGCCGGCCGCCGAACTCGGGATGCGGTTCGAGGACGCGGGCGTGACCGCAATCATCTATACGGATATCGGGCGGGACGGGATGCTCTCGGGCCTCAACCTGGAGCAGACCGTCGATCTCGCGCGCCGGCTTACCACGCCGGTGATCGCCTCGGGCGGCGTCGGCTCGCTCGACGATCTTGCGGCGTTGAAACGGGCCGCGGACGGGACACGGATCGAGGGCGTGATCGTCGGACGAGCCCTGTACGATGGGCGGGTGAATCCGGCGGATGCACTCACCATGTTGAGTGGATGAGCAGCATTTGCGGATAACCCGGCGACATATCCGCCGGTTATCGGTGATTTCATGCCAGACCGCACGGAAATCGGCTTGCCACGCTCACGCACCCAGGGGCTATGAACCGCACCATGCTTAAGCTCCGTGTCATACCCTGTCTGGACGTAAAGGACGGCCGCGTCGTCAAGGGCGTCAACTTCGTGTCCCTGCGTGACGCCGGCGACCCCGTCGAGCAGGCGGCGCTGTATGACGCGGCCGGTGCCGACGAACTGACCTTTCTCGACATCACCGCCAGCCACGAGAACCGCGACACGATCCTGGACGTGGTCTCGCGCACCGCGGCGCGCGTGTTCCTGCCGCTGACCGTCGGCGGCGGCATCCGCTCCACCGAGGACATGCGCCGCCTGCTGCTGGCCGGCACCGACAAATGCAGCATCAACTCGGCCGCCGTCGCCCGCCCGGAGCTGGTGCGGCAGGCCGCGACGAAATTCGGCAGCCAGTGCGTGGTGGTCGCGGTCGACGCGAAGCAGACCGGGCCGGAAAAGTGGGAGGTCTTCACCCATGGCGGCCGCAAGCCGACCGGGATCGACGCCGTGGAATGGTGCCGCCAGGTGGTGTCCCTGGGCGCCGGGGAAATCCTGCTGACCAGCATGGACCGTGACGGCACCGGCCTGGGGTTCGACCTGCCATTGCTGCGCGCCGTGTGCAATGCGGTGCGCGTGCCGGTGATCGCATCGGGCGGCGTCGGTACGCTGGAACATTTCGTCGAGGGCGCCCAGGCCGGCGCGACGGGCCTGCTCGCCGCCAGCGTCTTCCATTTCGGCACATTCACGATTGCCGAGGTGAAGTCGGCGCTGCTTGCGGCCGGCCTGCCCGTGCGTCTGCCCCGGATGGCGGCCTGAAATGGCAAAGTCGGAAAAGAAAAAGACACCCGCGAAGCCGAAGAACGCGACCCGCAAGCCGAAGGACGCGATCGGGAAGCCTAAGGACGCGACCGGAAAGCCGAAGAAGGTCGCGAAGGCGGCGAAGGCGACAAAGCGGGTGAAGGTCACCAGGGTTCCGTCTGCGGCGCCAACGCCCGAAGGAACCACCCCCCGCGTTCCGCCGCCATTGGCGCTAGGCCCTGCGGCGGCCGTGCTGGACCGGTTGTGGTCGGTCGTCATGAACCGCCGCGACGCTGACCCCGCCGTCAGCCACTCGGCCCGCCTGTTGTCGCGCGGCACCGCCAAGGTGGCGCAGAAATTCGGTGAGGAGGCGGTGGAGTGCCTGATCGAGGCCGTCGCCGGCAACCGCGAGGCGGTGATCGCCGAGAGCGCGGACGTACTGTATCACCTGATCGTTCTCTGGGTGTCCGCCGGCGTGGCCCCCGCCGACGTCTGGGACGAGCTGCGGCGCCGCGAGGGGATCAGCGGCATCGCCGAAAAGGCGTCCCGCGCGAAGACCTTGCCGGTTGCATCGGGCGTGCAAACCACGAAAATCCCCTGACACGACCGGGCTGGGCTATTTTTGCACTGCGAGGGCCGGATCGTGCGAGATGAGCCGGAACCGGGAGCGAGACGATGCCGATCAGCGGCCTGCCGCCATACGACGACAACAACATCTTCGCCCGGATCCTGCGGGGCGAAATCCCGTCCCGGAAGGTCTATGAGGATGAATGGGCGTTCGCCTTCCACGACATCAACCCGCAGGCGCCCACACATATCCTGGTGATACCGAAGGGCCGCTATTGTTCCTTCGCGGATTTCAG
The DNA here is from genome assembly GCA_050181195.1 of Acetobacteraceae bacterium. Classification (GTDB taxonomy): domain Bacteria; phylum Pseudomonadota; class Alphaproteobacteria; order Acetobacterales; family Acetobacteraceae; genus Rhodopila. The sequence continues at coordinate 23,248 of JBFXDK010000091.1, forward strand.
CGCCTCGGCCACGGACGAGGAGATTGCCGGGTTCATGCGCGCTGTCGGCAGGGTGGCGCGGGACCTTGGGCTGGAAACGCCCGGCTATCGCCTGCTTGCGAACATGGGCGAGCATGGCGGCCAGGAGGTTCCCCATTTCCACGTGCACCTGTTCGCTGGCCGGCCGTTGGGCAGGATGATCGCGGCGGGGTAGGGCGGCATGCCCTGACGCCAGGCTGGTGGGTGCGGAACCGGCGCACCGGACCTGCCCGCCTTGACCCGTCCGCGGCCAGTCTGCACCGGGGCCGGCGTCATTGAGCCTTTCGTTCCTTCGCGCCCGGTGACGACGGTTACCTCGACAAACTATGCCGAGCAGTTCAGTCTGTTTCGATCTGGGATCGGACTGCCGCTTCTGCACGGGCAAGCTCCAGCGCCCGCCGTCCTGCCCGGGCCCGATCGGGACCCGCACGGGGCAACAGGACTGACCTGATCGCGCTGCGTCCGTGATCGCGCCGGGACGATCGGGCTGCGATCTCCTGCAGGGATGCGGACCCGACAGCCTCGTCCCTTCCCGTACCCCCTCCCGCTGCGGCGCGACCATCCCGGCGGACAGCCCACATGACGCCGCTGCCGCCATTTCGCACCCAGGCCGCGCCGGCCACGAGCGAGCTCCGTAACCCCCGGCACAAGCCAGATCGCACGACCCGAACGCTTTCCGCTTGCGTCGCCGCCATTTTGGTGTAACTAGGAGTTATTCGAATAACGGAGAGTCTTACGGAATGTCCGTCGCCCACGCCTCGCGCCCCTACCGTCAGGTGGCCCGTGCGGCCGCCACGCAGGAGACGCAGCGCCGGATCCTCGCCGCGTTCCGGGTGG
>JBFXDK010000092.1:0-24061 GCA_050181195.1 Acetobacteraceae bacterium
CAACACTCATTCGGAAGGAGCGTTCCCGCATGTCCGGCCTGATCCACGACCACTCGAAATGGGGACCCACCGACCAGCTGGGCGCCGGCAACCTGCTGACGGTGGAAAAGCGCATGTCCGCGCTGGGGTTGGTGAAGCACGGCCGCGTCTACGACGTCAGCCACGAAATCCACATGGGCGCGCCGTTCATGGCGCCGAACCAGACGCCCTACCTGATGTCGATCTGGGCGTCGTGGAAGGACAGCATCAAGCGCCGACGCGGCATGGGGATGAAGAACGACGCCGGCACCAACCTCGAACGCATCGAAATGACCACGCATGTCGGCACCCACATCGACGCGCTCGGCCATTTCTCGTCGGGGGACCGGCTGTACAATGGCTTCTGCGCGCCGGATGTCGTCACCGACTGGGGGCTGACGGCGCTGGGGATCGAAAAGGCGCCGCCGATCATCACCCGCGGGCTGCTGTTCGACGTGGCCGGGTTCGATGGCGGCGCGCACCTGAACCCCGGCCGGGTGCTGACGCCCGATGACCTGCAGCGCGCCGCCGACAACGGGCGCTTCAAGGTGGAGCCCGGGGATGTGGCGCTGATCCGCACCGGCTGGGGCCGCTACTTCGCGGTGGACAACGCGAAATACCTGACCGGCGAGCCCGGCATCGACGTGCCCGGCGCGAAATGGCTGGTCGACCAGGGGATCACGGCGATCGGCTGCGACAACATGGCGGTGGAGGTGCTGCCGAACCCCGACCACACGCTGGGCCTGCCGGTGCACCAGTACACGCTGTCGCAATGCGGCGTGTACCTGATCGAGAACCTGGCGCTGGAGGAAATGGCGCAGGACGGCGTCTCGACCTGCTGCTTCATCCTGCTGGCGACGAAGTTCAAGGGCGCCACGGGTGCGCCGGCGCGGCCGGTCGCGATGGTCTGACCGCGGGCGCGGGCGGGCGGGCCGCAGAATATCGGTCCGCCCGCCCGCACCGGGTTGACCGCGCCGGTGCTTCTGATTAGACAAGCGCCCTCGCGGCTGCGGATCGGGCGTAGCTCAGCGGTAGAGCAATCGGCTGTTAACCGATTGGCCGTAGGTTCGAATCCTACCGCCCGAGCCAGCCTTCCAGACAATTCGGCGTCCTGCGCACGGCCTGGCGCTGCCGACGGCCCGCACCGTCAGTCCTACCCCCGGAACATGTCATGCAACCCGGCCCGTCCCGGCAGGTTCAACCTGCCCTGGGGTAAGTACCCGGCCGGGTCGGCCCCTCCAACCGCCGGACGCTGACCGGCACCGCGCCCGTCACGGCGGCCGCGGGGCAGCCGTGCGGCAACGAGGCTGCAACCTGGGGCCCTGCGCGAATGAACAAGCGATGGCACTGCGTCTGCGCCGGGCTGCTGATGCTCGCCACAGCCGGATGCAGCGCCGAACACCTGCGCGACATGACCATCGCGGCGACCGCCACGCTCAGCGACCTGCAATACCAGATGGTGCTCGACAACCTTGCGATGATGTCGGTCAACCCCGAGCTGATCCCCTGGCACGCCAAACTGGACAGCGGCACGGTCCAGCTGAACGACGAGGTCCGCACCGAGGTGGGCGTCGGTGCGGCGCAGTGGGGGCGGCTGGCCGACTGGATCCAGGGGCGCGCGATGCTCGTCCCAAGGCGCCAGCGCACGCAGCAATGGGACATCCTGCCGGTGACCAGCCCGCGAGAGCTGCGCGACCTGCAGGCCGCGTATCAGAAGGCGCTGGGCTACACCGTCGGGCAGGGGCTGCTGAAGGACCTGGACGTGCCCACCGGCTGGTTCGGCAAGGGAACGCAGGAAGACATGCCCGAGGACGCGGCGTTCAGTGGCCACTATCGGAACCGCTATGTGTGGGTGATGCCCGACAAGGTGGAAAGCCTCTCGAAGCTGACGCTGATCGTCCTGGCAATCGTAGAGATCAAGAGCGGCGAGCGGTCGTTCGGCCGCGGCTTGATCTCCACGCCCAACTGACCGCTGAGCGGCGCGCAGCCGATCCAGGCGCCGGTTTCGGCATCCGGCAGCACGCAACGCGCACCGCTGCCGGCTACCCAAACCCTCCACCGGCGCGCAGTCCGGAAACGGGATCGGCCGGACCGCCCATCCGGCGGCGCCATACGCGCCCCCGCGGATCGGCCGGCAGCGGTCAGCTCACCGCCGACCCGACCCTCACCACACCCCGGCGCGCCGCCCCGCGCCGCGCCGAAACCGCCGCCGCCGCGACCGCTGCCGCCGAACCGGGATCCGGGACGCCGGCCAGCCGCAGCCCCTCCAGATAACGGTTCACCAGGACGTCGTCGGCACAGAAGAAGAAATCCGACTCGGCCGTCTCGGTCGTATAATCGGGGTAGCGGCTCAGAAGCCCCTCCACCGCCCGCCGAGCCTCATACTCGCGGCCCAGCAGGCCCAGCAGCGCGGCCAGGGTCGCGAATGGCCAGTGGTTGGTCGTGGGCACCCGCATGGCGCGCCGCGCGAACACCATCGCCGCGTCCAGGTCCCCAAGCGCGAGATAGGCCAGCGCCCGGGCCGCATGAAACGATGCCAGATGCGGGTCGCGCGGGCTGAGTTCATGGGCGCGGTCGAGATGTCCGATTGCGTCCCCCGGCCGGCCGCAGGCGATCAGGGTGAAGCCCATCGCGAAATAAGCCTGCGCGAAGCTGGGATTCACCGCGATGGCGTCTTCCAGATAGGCGACGGCGTCGTCGTATTCGTGCTGGAAGCACAGCACGCGGCCGACCACGCACAGGTTCATGCAGTCCTGGTCGTCCAGCGTGACGGCCGTGCGGCCATGGTGCAGCGCCTCGGCCAGCAGCGTTGCCCGTTCATCCGGCGGCCGCAGCACGACGCGCTGCAGCAGGACATAGGCCAGCGCGCCATAGGCACGGGCGAAGTTCGGGTCGAGCGCGATCGCCTCGCGGAACATCGCTTCGCCCTCGGCCAGGCCGGGGATGGTAAAGCCCCAGAGATGCCACAGCCCGCGCTGGTAGCAGTCCCAGGCGTCCACGGTCACTGGCTGGCGCCGCACCGCCGCCTCTCGTTCCAGGCGCGCCAGTTCCGGCTCGATCACCGCCGCGATCTTCTCCGCCATGGTCGTCTGCACGTCCAGGAAGCCGGACAGCCCGGTGTCGTATGATTCGCCCCAGAGATGACGGCCCGTTTCGGCGCTGACCAGACCCGCCGTGATGCGCACGCGATCCTCCAGCTTCAGGACGGACCCCTGGACCAGGTAGCGCACGCCCAGCGCGGCGCCGATCTCCCGCGGGTCCACGTCCTGGCCACGGAACGCGGCGCCGGAATGGCGGCTGAGCACGTCAAGCCAGCGATTGCGCGCCAGCAGGCGGATCACGTCCTCGGTCAGGCCGTAGCTGAAATAGTCCTTCTCGGATTCATGATTGAGATTGGCAAACGGCAGAACCACGACCGATGGCCGGCGGTCCGGGGCAGGTTCGCAGACCGTCCGCTCATCCGGCTGCGATGCCGGCTCCTCCTGCGGCGACGGCGCAGGCGCGACATCCTCCGCGATCTCCTCGGCCGCGCCGATGAAGCGGAAGCCGCGCCGGTGCATGGTCTTGATCAGCGTCTGTCGTTCGCCATCATCCCCGACGGCCTTCCGCGCGGCATTGATCCGGCTGCTCAACGCGGCCTCCGACACGATCCGTCCGTTCCAGATCGTATCAAACAACTCGTCCTTGCTGACCACGCGATCGCGGTTTCGTACGAGGTGAACCAGCAGGTCATAGACCTGCGGCTCCATATGCACGACCTCGGCGGCGCGGCGCAGTTCCCGGCGCCGGAGGTCAAGCTCATGTCCCGCGAAAACGAAACGCATCCGTGTATTCCTATCCATGTCTCGGCTCACCGTGTCCGGCGCGCGGACATTGCATCCGCGTCTGATAACCGGCCGTCCGAGGCCTGGATGTGAACGAGGTCTCAGACGCATCACAATTGGACACAGAATTCACCGGCCGCCGCAGGAAAGGCGGCGAACGCGGCATCGGGAGTGTGCGCCGCACGACGGGATACCGCAATAGTGCGCCGTACCATTCGTGCAGTGTCGGACCGGACCGCTGATCACGCCAATGTGCGATTTGTGGAAACGCGAGGTGCGGTGCACGCGGCCGGGGAGAGGGAATTGGCAATGCAGAATGGTAATCATCGCCGGGTCCTTTTCTGTCCCGCTTCCGTCTGGCACGTCGCCGACACTATTGACCGCGGCACTGTTGCACTTGTCCGTGCGTTCGCGGCACTTAACCGCGCGTCCGGCGTGCTTCACCTTCCGTCCGGATTTCTTGACCGATCGTCCGGGAGGGAAGCTGCGTGAGCGAAGACATCCTGTCCGACGTCCTGGACGCCGTTCGCCTGACCGGCGCGGTGTTCTACTGGATCGAGGCGACACACCCGTGGATTGCCGTCGCGGTGGTCCAACACCGCTCACCCGGACACCAGGGCGACCGGACACCAAGGCTCCCGGTTACCAGGGCCTCCGGACACCAAGGCTCCCGGTTACCAGGCCTGTGACATCGAAGGCCGGCGCAGGAACGCCCTGCGCCCATCTCACGCCCCGTTGATCAGAGCCGGATCACCACGCATCCACCCAGGCGCGCTTCTTGCCCTCCCGCTTCGGCGCGGGCGGCATGGCGCGCAGTCCCGCAACGATCCATTTGCGCGTCTCCGCCGGATCGATCACGTCATCGACCTCATACAGCGACCCGACATTCAGCGCCTTGCCGCGCTCGTACTCCGCCGCCACCAGCTTTTCATACAGCGCCAGCCGTTCCGCCGGGTCCTGGATCGCGGCCAGCTGGCGCTGATGGCCCAGCTTGACCTTGCCTTCAAGGCCCATGCCGCCGAACTCGCCGGTGGGCCAGGAAATGCAGAAGGCGCCGATCAGCAGGTTGCCGCCGCCCATCGCCTGCGCGCCCAGACCGTACGCCTTACGCGTTATCACCATGAATGTCGGGACAGACACATTTGCACCCACCACATACGCTCGGCCGCAATGCCGCACCAGCGCAGTCTTTTCCGCCTCGGGGCCAACCATGTTGCCGGGCGTGTCGCAGAGATACAGCAACGGCACATCATGCGCGTCGCACAGTTGCATGAACCGCGCCGCCTTGTCCGCGGCGTCGGAATCGATCGCGCCGCCCAGGTGCAACGGGTTGTTGGCAACGACACCAATCGGCCGGCCCTCTACGCGGATCAGCGCGGTGATCATGCCAAGGCCGAAGCCCCGGCGGATTTCCAGCACCGAATCCGTATCGGCCAGCGTATTGATCAACGCCCGCATGTCGTAGGCGCGCATGCGGTTTTCCGGCACCACGTGCCGCAGCAGCCGTTGATCGGCGCACGTCCAGTCCTTCACCCGCCCCTGGAAATAGGACAGGTACTGGCGCGCGACGCGCGCGCCCTCGCGTTCGTCGGCGACGGCGATGTCCACCACGCCATTCGCCACCTGCACGCTCATCGGCCCGACGTCCTCGGGCCGGTACACGCCAAGCCCGCCGCCTTCGATCATCGCGGGACCCGCCATGCCAATGGTGGAATTGGCGGTGGCGATGATCACGTCGCAGCATCCCAGCAGCACGGCATTGCCCGCGAAGCAGCGGCCGGACGCGATGCCCACCACCGGCACCAGCCCCGACAGGCGGGGGAACTGGTGGAACGTGTCGCTGGTGCCACCCAGGATCGAGATGTAGTCGGGGTCGCTGCCGCGCCCGCCGCCGCCTTCGGTGAAGATCACCGTCGGCAGCCGCCACTGTTCCGCCAGCATGTACATCCGGTCCTGCTTGCGGTGGCTGTGCTTGCCCTGCGTGCCGGCCATCACCGTGTAGTCATAGGCGCCGACGACCACACGGCTCGTGTCCTCGGCGAAGTCGTTGCCGTTGATATGGGCGAGACCCATGACGAAGCCGTCGGCGGGGGATTCGTCGATCAGCTGCTCCATCGGCGTCGTGGTGCGGCGGGCGGCGACGGTCAGCGCGCCGTATTCGACGAAGGAACCGGGATCGACCAAGTCGGCGATGTTCTCGCGCGCGGTGCGCTGGCCGGTCTTGCGGCGGCGTGCCACCGCGGCGGGGCGTGCCTCGTCCCGCGCCCTCGCCTGGCGCGCCAGCACCTCGGCCAGGTCGGGACGGATCAGGTCCAGGTCGATCTCCCGCGCCGCCTCGACCGCGCCGCCGGCCTCGGCGCTTTCCTCGATGAATAGCAGCGGATGGCCTTCGAACACGGTATCGCCGGTTGCCACCGTGATGGCGCGCACCACGCCGCCCACGGTCGCCGTGATGTCGTGCTGCATCTTCATCGCTTCCATCACCAGCACCGCCTGGCCGCCGCGGACCATGTCGCCGACCGCGACATCCAGGCTGATGATCGTGCCCTGCATCGGCGCCGGAACCGGCCTGGTGCCCTCCGGCCCGTCGACCTCGGCCGCGAAGTCCGGTTCGGGCGGCGGTGCCTCCATGTCCGGGGCCGGCGCATCCCTGCCCTTCCCCAGCGCGACCACGGCCAGCGGATCTTTGGTCTGCAGCCGGATGCCGGCGGTGCGCGGCGCGGCGGCCGCGGCGGCGGGTTCGAAATACAGGCGCTGCCGCGCCGCATCGGCGCTGCCCAGCAGCGGCCCGATCGCCTCCTCGACGAAGCGCGTATGCACCTCGCCGCCCAGGAACCCGGGATGCTTCAGGATTGCCTGCAGGAACGCCGTGTTGGTGGCGGCCCCGGCGATCCGGAAGGCGGCCAGTGCCCGGTGCGCCCGCCCCGCGACATCGTCCAGCCGTCCGGAGGGCGCGCTGACGATCACCTTCGCCAGCAGGGAGTCGAAGGCCGGGTTGGTGCGATAGCCGGCATAGCCATACCCGTCGACGCGGATGCCCGGGCCGCTGGGCGGGTCATAGGCGCTCAGCACGCCGCCGGACGGCCTGGCCGACCCGTCCGGTGTCATGGTCTCCAGGTTCACGCGCAACTGCATCGACACGCCGCGCGGCGCCGGGATCTGGTCCTGCGTCAGGCCGAGCGCGGCGAGGGTGGAGCCAGCGGCGATGCGCAACTGGGCCTCGACCAGATCGATGCCCGTGACCTCCTCGGTGACCGTGTGCTCGACCTGCAGGCGCGCATTGGCCTCGATGAAGGCGATGGCGGCGTCATCGCCGGGGTTGGTGGCATCGACCAGGAACTCGAACGTGCCGGCGTTGCGATAGCGTGCGGCGGCGGCAAGCCGGAGCGCCGCGTCCAGCAGCCTGGCCCGCACACCCGGCGCCAGATCGGGCGACGGCGCGATCTCCACCAGTTTCTGCCGCTGGCGCTGGATGCTGCATTCACGGTCCCACAGATGCGCCACGGCACCGGTGCCGTCGCCGATCACCTGCACCTCGATATGGCGAACCCGGGGAAACAACTGCTCCACATACACATCCGCCACCCCGAATGCCGCCAGCGCCTCCGCTCGGCAGCGTTCGAATACCGCGGGCAGATCGGCCGGGTCGTGGACCGGGCGCATGCCGCGTCCGCCGCCGCCGGCCACCGCCTTCACCATGATGGCCCCGCCGCGGCCGAACCCGGCCATGAAGGCCTGCGCCGCGGGCAGATCGGTGGCACCCGAGGTGCCCGCGACCACCGGCACCTCGCAGCGTTCGGCGAAGCGGCGCGCCGCGGCCTTGTCGCCGAACAGGTCCAGCGTGTCCGGCGTGGGACCGACGAACGCCAGCCCGGCCGCCTCGCAGGCCCGCGCGAAGGCGGCGTTCTCGGCCAGGAACCCGTAGCCGGGATGCACCGCATCGCAGCCCGTTTCGCGCGCGGCGGCGATCAGGCCATCGATATCCAGATAGGCCGCGACCCCGCGCCCCTGCAGCGGCCAGGCTTCGTCGGCGCGCCTGGTGTGCAGCGAGGCCGCGTCATCGGCGGCATGCACCGCGACCGTGGTGATGCCCAGCGCCGCCGCGGTACTGGCGATGCGGATGCTGATCTCGCCCCGGTTGGCAATCAAAAGCTTCCTGATCCGCATCGGCTGACGTTCCCCTGCTGCCTGGTCGTTCATTGCCCCGTGCTGTCCGGGGCGCCGGAGTGATCCTTACGCGGCTGGAGCGGGATGCGGAACAGGGCCCGGTGATCGGAACGGGATCAGTCGCATTGCGATGCGCTGCGGCACGGCACGGGCAATGGTCCGGATCGCGGCTGCCACAGGCCGCGTGCGCGCTTCCGGGAGGGCTGAAGACACCCGATCACGTGCCCATGCGCGCAAGCCAAATTGACTTCCCCCGCAACGGAAACCGGTGCTGATACTTCCTCGCCGGATCGGCCACGACCGCCGGCATCAAGCCCGGAGGCAGCAGTGCGCTACATAGTTGAAATACGAAACAAGCAGGGAAGCGTTGCACAAAAGGAATTCGAAGGACGGACGATCCGGGAGGCGTATCGCCAGGCCGAGCTGGAGCTGTCCGCGTATCCCGGCCTGATGGTCAACGATGTCTGGGAAAAGGGCAGCACGCAGCGCGGCCTATTCGGCACGCGGCCGTCCGAGGCGTAGCGCCCCGTCCCCAATCCCCCTTGTTCGTCCCCATCCCCCCGGTTGTGGAGAGCCTGGACCGGCGGCTAGGCTGACGGCAAGACCGGCAGCTGCCCTACAAGGGCGCCGCAACCAGGGGGAACGACGAACCCATGAAGATCACGAACGTGTCCGCCATTCCCATGTCGGCGCCGGTGCCCGAGGACAAGCGGCACCGCACCGACTTGGGAACGAAGGTCAAGAGCGACGCAACCCTCATCAAGGTCGAAACCGACAGCGGGCTGACAGGAATCGGCGCGGCGCTCGGCTCGCCGCCGATCGTCGCCGCCATCGTCGAGCACGAGCTCGCGGGCGAATGCATCGGTGAGGATCCGATCTTCTCCGAACGCATCTTCGAGAAGATGTACAACGGATCCCGCAGCAAGCCGGCATTGGAACGCGGTGTTCCGCAGGCCGATGAAAGCCGGCGCCGCGGCGTCATCATGGAAGCGATCGCCGGCGTCGACATCGCCATCTGGGACGTCAAGGCACAGGCCCTTGGCATTCCGCTGTACCAGGCGCTGGGCGCGGTGCGCAGTTCGGTGCGCGGCTATGCCAGCGGCGGCTGGGCGCCGGGCGATGCGGCCGAGGCGGAACTGGGCGGCTACGCGGCCAAGGGCTTCACCGCCGTCAAGATGCGCGTCGTCGGGCATGACGGGTTTTCCATCCCCAACTGCGTCCGCCGGGTGAAGGCCGCGCGCCGCGGCATCGGCCCGGACGTGGAACTGATGGTCGACGCGCACGGCTCGCTGGAAGTGTCGACCGCGATCAAGCTGGCCCGGGCGCTGGAGGAATACGACATCGCCTGGTTCGAGGAGCCGGTCTCCCCCGACGACCACACCGGCCAGGCGGAAGTGCGGCGCGCAACGACGATCCCGATCGCCTCGGGTGAGCGCGAGTTCACGCGCTTCGACTTCCAGGACCTGCTGGAGCGGCGCGCGCTGGACATCGCCCAGCCGGACGTGGCCCGCGCCGGCGGCATGACCGAGATCCGGCGCATCGCGGCGCTGACCTCGGCGCACGGGGTGCGGCTGGCGCCGCATGCCTGGGGCAGCGGCGTGCTGTTCGCCGCCAGCATGCACGTCGCCATGGCCTCGCCGAACTGCCACATTCTGGAAGTGACCCAGGGCTATATGCCGATGATGTGGGAGCTGTTCCAGGAGCCGTTCGATATCCGCCCGGACGGCACGGTGCACGCGCCGGACCGGCCCGGTCTTGGGTTCACCCTGCGCAAGGATGCGCTGGAGAAGTTCCGCTACATCGACGGGCCGGAATTCGTTTTCTGATCGCCTGACGGACGTTGTCCCGCGCCGGCCAGGACCGGCGCGCGGGCTTGCAGGGGCGGGCCGGCACGGCTTGACCGCGTGCACCCGCCGCCGAAGGATGCCGGCCAATACCTGAATGGAGGAAACCACGATGCCCCAGGTCGCAGACTCGAAAGGCGAATACCGCGGCACGACCGTCCGTGACGACGCCGCCCTTGCCGCATGGCTGGCCAAGCGCCCGCGGGAGACAGCGCTGGAACCGGACCTGCCGATCATCGATCCGCACCACCATTTCTGGGATTCGCCGCATCGCGGGCATTACCTGCTGCCCGAGCTGCTGGACGATATCGGCGGCGGCCACAACATCGTCTCGACCGTGTTCCTGGAATGCCGAGCGATGTACCGGAAGGGTGGGCCGGGGCACATGGCGGCGCTGGGGGAGGTGGAATTCGTCGCCGGCCAGGCGGCGATGAGCGCGTCCGGCAATTACGGCCCGTGCCGGGTGGCCGAGGTGATCATCGGCGGCGGCGACCTCAGCCAGGGCGCGAAGAACGTGCGCGAACTGATGGAAGCCGAGATCGTTGCGGCGGGCGGGCGGCTGCGCGGCATGCGCCACGGCGTGGCGTGGGATGAGCACGAGGCCGTCAGCAAGTTCGCGTCGCGCACCGTGCCGCTGCACCAGGTGATGGACCCGAAGTTCCGCGACGGTTTCTCGCAGCTCGCGCCGCTCGGGCTCAGCTTCGAATCCTGGCAGTATCATCCGCAACTGCCGGATGCGATCGACCTGGCCCGTTCCTTCCCCGATACGTCGATCATCCTGAACCATGTCGGCGGCATCCTGGGCGTGGGCCCCTATTCCGGCCGGCGGCAGGACATCCTGCAGTCCTGGAAGGCGAACATCAGCGAGCTGGCCAGGTGCCCCAACGTCACGATGAAGCTGGGCGGGCTCGGGATGGTTTCGGTCGGCTTCGACTTCCACGAGCGCGAGGTGCCGCCGTCGTCCGAGGACCTGGCCGCGGCGTGGCGTCCCTACATCGAGCATTGCATCGAGGCGTTCGGCGCCGACCGCTGCATGTTCGAAAGTAACTTCCCGCCGGACAAGCAGTCCTGCGGCTATACCGAGCTGTGGAACGCGTTCAAGCGCATCACCGCCAACGCGTCGGCGGATGAAAAGAAGGCGCTGTACAGCGGCACCGCCGCGCGCGTCTACAAGATGATCGCGCCCTGACGTGACGCGGGGGGCGGGTGCATCACCTGTCCCCCACGCGCGGTTCGGCCGGACCCTGAGGCTGGTCAGTCCGGTCCCGGCACGGGCCGCCCCGCCGCGGCGGCGACCTCGGCCAGCATCGTTTCGTCCGGGTCGAAATAGCGCGGCGAGAAATGGAACGGCTCGATCCGCCGAACGCCGGCGGCGCGGGCGATCTCGCCGGCGGACTGCGTCGTCATGTGACGGCGGTCCGCGGCCCGGTCGGCATCGGCCTTCACGAAGGGCGCTTCGATGAACAGGATATCGGCGCCGCGCGCGAGACGCACCGCGGCGGCGCGGTTTTCCGGCGTGTCGGCGAAATCCGTCAGGTAGGCGATGCGCTGGCCCGGCGTGACGTCCACGAGGTCGCGCAGGGCGCCAAGCGGCACGCTGGGGGCGGAAGCCTGCTCCGATGCGCGTGCGAAGACCGGGATCGGTTCGTCGTCGCCACGCCCATCCAGGATCGCGGCCTTCAGCAGGTTCAGCCAGGGACCCGTCGGCAATCCGCGCCCATCCAGCCTGGTCCGCCAGACATTGACGTGCGCGGCTTCCTCGACGGCAAAGCCGAGGCAGGGCGTGCCATGGTCCAGCACCGTTGCCTGCAGCCGCAGCGGGCCGCTGCACAGCACCGTCCCGTCGGCGGCTTGTGCCAGGGATGGCAGGGCTTCGGGCTCGAATCGGGTGTGCAGCCGCAGGCGCGTGCGGGGCCGGGCGGGATCGGCGGTCACTTCCGTCACGTCGAAGCAGAGATCGGCCGGAATGCGGTCCGCCAGGTTCCAGGTGTAGGATTGCAGCCGGTGATGCAGGCGGTCGGTGAAACCCGCTGGCCCCACCACGTCGATGCGCTTGTCCCGTCCGATCAGCACGCGCAGCAACCGGTCGAAGTCCGCCCAGTGGTCCATGTGGGCGTGCGACACGCCCAGCACGCCGACACGCAGCAGGTGCCGCGGCCCCAGTGTCGAGAGATCGCCGCAGTCCAGCAGGATCGTGGCCGGCCGGTGCAGCGCCTCCACATAGATGCCGGGGTCGCCGGTCCTGCCATTCAGCAGACGAGGGTGCAGCGTGGATCGCATGGGTTGGGGAGTGCCATCTCCCGCCGGCGAGGTCGAGGCCCGGCGGACCGGACCTGCTGGGCGGCGGCGTGCCGTGGTCCGCCGGTGCGTCCGCGGCAACGGCAGCGGCGTGACCGGGGCGGCGTCCGGGTGGCACCTGCGTCCGGATGGCACCTGCGTCCGGGCGCCGCCTGCGCCCGCGATCCGGACGGAATCCCGGGCCGGCGGATTGTTCCGCTTCACACACTTTCAGCCGCGATCATGCATCGGACTGATGCCGGTCAAAATTGATTTATGGACATTTCTACGCCTATACTTTCCAGATGTCAGACACGCGGTGTTCATCTTGACAGGACACGATGCAAATGAGACGCTATTCTCCTAACCAAAATACAAAGTCACAGGGACGCTATGCGTGACGACCCGGGAATTGGCAAATGCAAATCGCCAACCGGGTCGTCAGGGTGACAGGGAGTGCAATGACCAGGACGATCCTTGAGAGATCGGCGGACCTGCTCGCGTGGGTCGCGGGCGTGATTCTGATCGTGATGATGCTGCACATCGTGCTGGATGTCGGCGGCCGCTACTTGTTCGCGAGCCCGCTGCACAACACGGTGGAAATCGTTTCGACGTACTATATCGTGGCGATCGTGTTCCTGCCGCTCGCGCTGGTGGAACGCCTGAACGCGCATATCGTCGTCGAACTGCTGTCCCAGCACCTGTCGCTGCGCGCACAGGAAGTGCTGATCGGCTTCGTCTGCCTGCTGTCCAGCGCGTATTTCGGCGCCTTCACCTGGCGCACCTGGCAGGACGCCGTGCAGAAGTACCTTGTCGGAGAAGTTACACTCGGCACCACCGCGATCACTGTGTGGCCAACCCGCTTCTACCTGCCGGTCGGCTGCGCGCTGATCACGCTGCTGCTGATCTACAAGGCGATCCGGCTGTTCGTGGGCGATGCGACCGTCCTGGTGACCGACAATGAACTCGAAGCGCATGATTGATCCCCGCAACCGATCGCTCGTCGTAACGGCAGACGGAATCGGCTGATGGACGACCTGACAGTCAGCGGTATCGCCCTGGCCGCCCTGCTGAGCCTTCTGCTGCTGCGGGTTCCGGTGGGGGTCGCCCTCGGCAGCGTCTCCTTCGTCGGTATATGGCTGCTTCTAGGCTCACAGTCGGCCTGGGGAATCCTTACCGCGATCCCCTATGATTTCATTGCACACTGGACATTGAGTTCGGTGCCGATGTTCCTGCTGATGGGATATATCTGCTTTCATTCGCAATTGACGGACGGGCTGTTCCGTATCGCGCGGACCTGGCTTTCGTGGCTGCCCGGCGGGTTGGCGGTCGCGTCGGTGGGCGCCGCGGCGGGATTCTCGGCGGTGACCGGATCCTCGGTCGCCTGCGCGGCGGCCATGGGCCGCATCGCGGTGCCGGAAATGCTGGCCAGCCGCTACGACAAGGGACTTGCATCCGGAACCGTCGCCGCCGCCGGCACCATCGGATCCATGATCCCGCCCAGCATCCTGCTGCTGCTGTACGGTATCTACGCGGAACTGCCGATCAGCAAGCTGTTCATCGCGGGCCTTCTGCCCGGACTGCTGACGGCGGTGATGTATGCGGGCATGATCGTGATCCGCGTGCGCATGCGGCCGGAACTGGCACCGCCCACCGCGATCGCCGTCACCTGGTCCGACCGGTTCGGCGCCTTCCGGGGATCCTGGCCGGTGGTGGCCCTGATCATCGGCGTGTTCGGCGGCCTGTTTGCGGGCGTGTTCACGCCCACCGAGGCCGGCGCGATGGGCGCCTTCCTGTCGTTCATCATCGGCTTCCTGCAGCGCACACTGACACTGGAAAAGATCAAGCTTGCGGTGCGCGAAACGCTGGTCAGCACCGCCGCCATCTTCGTGATCGCGATCGGCGCCAACCTGCTGACGCGATTCCTCGCCCTGTCCGGCTTCACCGATTTCGTTTCAGAGCTGGTGGTGGCATACGATGTCGGACCGACCAGCCTGCTGATCGGCACGATGGTGGTGATGTTCTTCCTGGGCTGCTTCCTGGACCCGATCGGCATCATGCTGCTGACCTTGCCGGTGTTCCTGCCGGCGGTGTCCGATGTCGGCGTGGATCTGATCTGGTTCGGGGTGCTGATGACCAAGCTGCTGGAAATCGCCCTGATCACGCCACCGGTCGGCCTGAACGTGTTCGTGATCAAGGGCATCGTCGGTGACCGGATCTCGACCGAGACGATCTTCAAGGGAATCCTCTGGTTCATCGTCGCCGACATCATCACGGTGGCCCTGATGATCGGCTTCCCGGGTATCAGCCTCTTCTTGCCGGGGCTGGTCAACTGACGCGTCACCCGCCCCGGGCGGCAAGACGCGCCAACGCGGCAAAGACCGCGACCATGAAAACAGGAGAAGGCATTCACCATGAAACATGTCGCAAGCTGGATATTGGGCACCGCCCTGGCCGGCGCGATGCTGGCAGGCACCGCGGGAGGAGCGGCAGCCGAGACCCTGAAAGCCGCGCATTTCCTGTCGCCCAAGCATCCGGTGGGCGTCGGCTACCAGGTGTTCGCCGACGAGGTGAAGCGCGCAAGCAACGGCAAGCTGACAGTCCGCATCTTCCCCGGTGAATCGCTGCTGGGTGCCAAGGCGATCTCGGACGGGGTCCGTGACCATGTCGCCGACATGGGCCAGGTCGTCATGACCTACACGCCGTCCTACTATCCGCATGGCGTGATGATCAACAACCTGGCCATGGTGGGCGAGGACGACATGGCCGGTGCCATGACCGTAACCGAGCTGTACTGGCTGCACTGCAAGCCCTGCCATCAGGAATTCAGCCGCCAGAACCAGATCTTCCTGGGCGGCACCAGTACCGTTCCCTACGTCATCATCGCCAAGGGCGACCTGAACGGGGTCGACAAGATCAAGGGCGCCAAGCTGCGCGCCGGCGGATCGCTGTGGGATCGCTTCGCCGCGCATATCGGCGCCGTCGGCGTGAACATCGCAGCGTCGGAGATGTACGAATCGCTCTCCCGCGGCATCCTCAACGGCGCGCTGTATGCCGTGGGCGGCCTGAAGACGCATGGCCTCGGGGACGTCGCGACGCAGGTTGTCATGCTCAAGACCGGGTCGTTCCGCGCCGCAGCGGTGTTCTCGGTCAACCAGGACACCTGGTCGAAGCTGTCGCCCGAGCAGCGGGTCGCGATGTTCAAGGCGTCCTCGCTGGCGGTCGTGCGCACGGTCGAGGAATATCGCCGTGGCGACGAGGAAGGCATCGCGATCGCAAAACAGAAGAACATCCCGCTGGTGGAACCCGATCCGGCGCTGGTGAAGGCCCGGGATGATTTCGTCGCACACGACCTGGAACGGACGGTCGCCAACGCGAAGCAGAGCCTCGGCATCGACGACGCCGCCGACTTCGTGGAGAAGTACAAGACGCTGTATGCGAAGTACGACAAGCTGGTCCAGCCCGTTGCCAAGGACACCGCGAAGCTCGCGGAGATCCTGTATCAGGAAACCTACGCGAAACTCGATCCGAAGACGGCCGGGGTGAAGCAGTAGCCCTCGGCCAGGCGGCGCCGCGCCGGGACGGTGCGGCGCCTTTTCCGTCCCGGGCATGTCGTCATATCGCTCTCCTCGCAAGCGATCTCCCGGCCGCCATCGCGCGGACAGCCACACCCGATGGTGATCAGCAACTCCGTCCCCGCGCCTTGCCTGAGCACAGGCTGCACGTAAGTCCTTGATGGCTCCTGCGGTTCGTCCGCGGCCTCATTCGCCGCCAGCCGTCCGCGTGATGCGGCCAGCATACGCCAGGCCGAATGCGTGGCCGCGGGTCGCGAACCAGGCCGGCAACGCCGCCATCAGCGAATGGGACTGATCGACATGATACCAGCCTGGCTGCACGCCCTTTCCATTGCCGCCCTGCTCCTGGGCCTGCTCTGCGCGGTGATCATCGCCATCGATGTCGCCCGTCATCCGCAGCACATGTGGATCATGAACATCGTCTGGCCGGTGACCGCCCTGTTCGGCACAGTCATTACGATATGGGGATACTTCACGTATGGACGTCTCGCCACACATGAACGTGCTCACGCCGCCATGGAGCGCGATGAGGAAATGCCGAGCAGAAAGGGGACGCCGTTTGCGGTGATGGTGGGAAAGGGTGCGAGCCATTGCGGCAGCGGCTGCACGCTGGGGGATATCTTTGCGGAGTGGCTGACATTCTTCGTGCCTGCCGTCGCCGTGTGGTTCGGCTGGCATAGCCTGTTTTCCGAACGCATCTTTGCCGTCTGGATCGTCGACTTCATCTTCGCGTTCCTGTTCGGCATCGCCTTCCAGTATTTCACCATCAAGCCGATGCGGAATCTTTCCGTGGGCCAGGGGCTGTTGCAGGCGGTGAAGGCCGACACATTGTCGCTGACCGCATGGCAGCTGGGCATGTACGGCTTCATGGCCTTCGCGATCTTCTACCTGTTCCGCAGCGTGATCGGCGCGAGGCTGGAGACCAACATGGTCGAATTCTGGTTCATGATGCAGATCGCGATGATATTCGGTTTCATCACGGCCTATCCGGTCAACTGGTGGCTGATCCGGAAGGGCATCAAGGAGAAGATGTAGCCGGCCGGCCGGGATTGCCGGCGCAACCTGCCTCAGCGGGGCAGGTTGCGGGGCTTGGCGAAGCGGAAGGCGTCGCCCGGGCGGCGGGCGGATTCGGCGCCGGCCCGCAGCGCCCAGGTGCGCAGGCAGAAGCTGCCACCCAGCGCGGCGACGGCGGCCGCATCCTTCAGCATCGTGCTGTTCCGCCCACCGCGCGCCGCCAGCGCATGCAGCGCGAACGGCGCCAGCGCGCCCAGCAGCGCCCCCGCCTTCAGCGGCCGTGCCGCATGTGTGGCGGACACGCCTTTCGCGCGCGCCGCTGAGTCATTGGCCATCGACGCGCCGAGCTCCACCGCGAGCGACGCCAGCATCAGCGTGTCCAGGTCGCGCGCCAGCCGCTTGTTGCCGCCGTGGCGTTCGCCGATCGACAGGGAAGCGGCACCCGCGGCCATAGCGGAGGCCGCGAACTGCACCGCCAGCGCCTTGGGCGCGGCTGCCCAGAGCGGCGTGCTGGTGGCCGACAGAAGCGGCGCGGTGTAGGTGCCGAGCCCCATGCCCGCGGCCGCGGCCGGGGCCTGCGTCCACCGCGCGGCGCGTTTCAGCCAGGGGAAACGCCCGGGCAGCAGGCGCGAGCCGATCGCGTGCAGTGCCGACGTGACCCCGCTGAAGGCCGAGAACCCCATCAGGATCCAGGTGCCGATCGACATCGGCGAGGTCCGCTTGGCCACGCGCAGCATGTTGTAGAAGCGCTGTGGCGTATGCAGGTCGTAGATCAGCAGCGGCGCGCCGATCACGGGGGCCAGCAGCGACAGCAGCCGGCCGCGCCGGACCAGCCCTTCCCGGTGCCGCACGCCCGCCAGGTCCGCCAGCGAGGTGATGAGCTGCGCCGCGCCCGACAGTCCGGACACGAAGATATAGGCACCGACCACGCCGCTTTCGAACGGCGCGGGCTTCAGCGGCGAGCGGCCGTAATAGGTCGTGCCGTCGTAGCGATCGGTTGCATGCGGTTCGGTGTCCGCGCCGGGGCCGACGGGACGTGCCTTGGCGCGACCGGCAATGCGGTCGATCAGGCCAGGCTCAGCCACGGCGCGTGAACAGGGCAAGAGCGGCGACAGCCAGGCCCGCCATCGCGGCGAGCCCGCCAATCATCCCGCTGCCGACACGGTCGGCCGGACGGGTCGGCGCTTCGGGCAGGTTGTACACTTCCGGTTTGTCCGTCAGAAGGAAGAACGCATTGAGGTATTCCAGGCCCCCGGTCGCGCCCGGTTCACCCGGCGCGCCGTAGAGATACGCGGATCCGACGCCCATGCGGTGCAGGTCGTCCACGCGGGCGCGGGCGCGTTCGTGCAACGTGCCGACCTCACCGAACATGATCGAATCCGTGGGGCACGCCTTGGCGCAGGCCGGTTCCAGCCCGCCCTTCAGCCGGTCGTAGCACAGCGTGCACTTGTGCGCCTTGCCGTCCAGGGTACTCAGTTCCACCACGCCGAACGGGCAGGCCGGCACGCAGTAGCCGCAGCCGTTGCAGATGTCCTGCTGCACCACAACCGTATCGAATTCGGTCTTGAACAGCGCCCCCGTGGGGCAGGCCTCCATGCAGGGCGGGTTGTGGCAGTGCTTGCAGACATCACTCATCATCAGCCAGTGGCTCTGGAACGCCTGCATCTCGGTCGGGCGATCCTCCAGCTTCTCGATGAAGGCCACGTGCCGCCAGGTATTGGCCGACAGGGCGGTGGTATTGTCATAGCTGTTGCCGGTCAGGCCCAGATTGTCGGCCGGCAGGTTGTTCCATTCCTTGCACGCGACCTCGCAGGCCTTGCAGCCGATGCACAGCGTCGTGTCGGTAAAGAAACCGTAGGAGCGGCCGGGCACGACGCGCACGCCGGCGGTCATCTCGGATTCGTCCCGCATGGGGCCGCGCAGCTGCGATTCGCCGTGATCCAGGACACGCGGGCTGATTGCCAGGCCGCCGATCATGCCGGCCCCTCCTGTGCGGACAGGCGTTCCAGCGCAAGCGCCGATGCGGCGATCATGTTGCGGGCTTTCTGGTATCGCACGCGGACCCGCGCCTGCTGGCGCTGCAAGGGTGCCAGTTGCTGCGGTTCCAGTCCTGCCCGATGCGACAGCACGAACAGGCGATGATCGCCGTCGTCGGTCTGCAGCATGAAGCGGCCCTCCTGGACCAGGAGGATGATACCCTCGGCTGTGTGCATGTTCCCGGCCCGTTGCTGTCGGTTCGGCAACGCAGCCGCAGCGGGACGGTTCAGGGCATCGCTGATCCTTGTACGCCCGCGCCGATGTTCGCCAGCGCCGATCAGGGCGGCGGCTGCGGGCGGGCAAACGCCGCCACGCGATCGCGGCGCACCAGCCGGTCGTCGCCCCGGCGCTGCGTCAGCCCGGCCCGGTCGAAATATTCCAGCACCTCGATGGCCGCTTTTCGCCCGTTGCCCAGGCGGTCACGCAGGGCGGCGGCGGTGACAACGCCCTGCGCCTCCATGACCTCGGCCGCGACGCCTGCCATGTCCGCGACCGCGTCGCGCAGGAAGAAGTGATCGGGCGCGACCTCGACCACCGCGCCAAGCGCCTGCATCCGCTTCAGCACGGCGCGCGCCGCCTTGTCGGGCAGCCCGATCCCCATCGCCAGGTCCGGCGCGCGGGGCGGCCGGAACCGGTTGGCCGCCAGAAGACGCTGCATGGCCTGCCAGGCCTGTTCATCCTGCGGGCGCCGCATGACGCGGTGGGCTGGAAGACACAGCCAGGAGCCGTTGCGGGCGATCGCACGCTCCCGCAGCAGATGCGACAGAACGGCGCGGAACGCCGTGGGCGGCAGGCGCATGGGCAGCAGCAGGCGCAGCCGTTCCTCGGGCACGCCTGGCTGGTCCGGTGCCAGGCGATGCTGCTGGGCCAGCACCACCGTCACGGTTCGGCGCAGCGCCTGCAGTGCCTGCGGCGCGACGGCCAGCGTGCCGATCCCGATCGCCCCGGCGGCCTGCAGGCATGTCGCGCGTTCCTCCTCGGGGACGGCGCGCGCCTGGAAGAACGTGTCCTGGTCCGTCCAGCCCGGCGACTGCGCCAGCAGGGTGCGCAGCGCATCCGCCGGCCGGGGCTGTTCCAGCGCCGCCAAATGCCCGAGGCGCTGCGGCGTGCGTCCGCGGCGTCGGGGCGGGGACGGGTCGATGACGATCCCGCCGCCCAGGGTGCGCATGGCGCCGCTGTCCCGCAGCACGATCCGGTCCTGCGCCAGGGCACCGACCGGCCGGTCGAGCGTCAGCCGTAACCGTCCCGCGTCCGGGTCCAGCGGCGTCAGACGGGCCATTACGTGTTCGGCGCCAAGATGCAGATGCACCCGCGAGCCGGATCGCATGCCGCCGGCGACGCTCGCCAGCAGGTTGATCCGTGCATCGAGCGCGGCGGTCGGCGCATGGATGGCCGGATGCAGCACCCAGTCGCCGCGCCGGACGCGTTCCTTCGACAGGTCCGGGCCGGTGATGTTGAGCGCGACGCGCTGCCCGGCCATGGCCGTTTCGGCGGGACGGTTCTGCGCATGCAGCCCGCGCACCCGCACGGCGAGGTTCGGCGGTGAAAGGACGAGCCGGTCCTCGACGCTGATTTGGCCGGAGACGAGCGTGCCGGTCACCACCAGCCCGGTGCCCGGCAGGGTGAAGGCGCGGTCGACGGCAAGCCGCGGCAGGCTGGCCACGGGGCGCGGCCGGGGCGCGAGGGTCCGCAGTGCCGCGGCCAGGTCGGCGATGCCCTGCCCCGTGACGGCGGAAACCGGCATCACCGGCGCGTCCGCCAGCACGGTGCCGGCCAGCAGCGCCCGCATGTCCGCTTCCAGTGCCGCGGCACGGTCGCCGGCGCGATCGGACTTGGTCAGCACGACAATGCCGCGATCGATGCCCAGCAGATGCAGGATGTCGGCGTGTTCCCGCGTCTGGGGCATGATGCCTTCGGTCAGGTCCACCACCAGCAGCGCGGCGTCGATACCGCCCGCGCCGGCCAGCATCGTATGCACGAAGCGTTCGTGGCCCGGCACGTCGACGAAACCTATTTCGCCGGCATAGGCATAGCCCAGGTCGATGGTGATGCCGCGGCGCTTCTCCTCGGCCAGGCGATCGGCATCCGTACCGGTCAGCGCCTTCACCAGCGCGGTCTTGCCGTGATCGATATGGCCGGCGGTGCCGATGATCATGCGCGCGCGCCGGTCATGGACGCATGCGGCCGGTCGGACCGCGACAGGGCGGAGCAGGACACCATCCTTCCTCCGGGGATTGCGATGGAGAAGACCGCCCGCGCATGCGACGGGGCGGCGCTGGAGGAAGAACAGCCGTCGAGCGGCCGGGATGCCGGGTGGCCCCGTCAACGCCGCGTGCGCGGGCGTCGGGTGGCGGCGGGGTGAGGCCGGCGGGCCAAACCCAACGCCGCGCGGCGTGTTGAATCCGTGGCGCAGGTGCCCGCTGATCAAGGTGTGATCCGACAATGAGCTCGATGTTCTTCGATTCCTGGGGATCCCTGGTGCGCATCGCGGTTGTGGGCACGCTTGCCTATTTGGCCCTGATCCTGCTGCTGCGCATCTCCGGCAGCCGGACGCTCGCCAAGCTGAATGCGTTCGACCTGATCGTGACCGTGTCGCTGGGGTCGACGCTGGCGACCGTGATGCTGAACTCCTCGATCGCGCTGGCGGAGGGATTGCTGGCCTTCGCGCTGCTCGTCGGGCTGCAATATGTCGTGGCCTGGCTGTCGGTGCGGTCCGAGCGGTTCGACGCGATCGTGAAGTCGGAACCGGCCCTGCTGTTTCATCGCGGCCGCTTCCTGGAGGGGATGATGCGCCAGGAGAGGGTCACGCGTGAGGAGGTCTTGTCGGCCATCCGTGCCTCGGGCGGCGCCCAGCCCCAGGACATGGTGGCCGTGGTGCTGGAGACGGATGGCAGCCTGAGCGTCATTCCATCCGGCCAGGGACAGATGCCGAAGGATCCGGCGGCGCTGCGAGGCGTACGCCGGCCGGATGCCGAAGAGGTGGCCTGAACCGGCTCTCCGGTCCCGGAGGGCATGAGCGTCTGTTCCGCGACGATCGGCAACATTCCTGCCTATCCTGCGCCAACCATCCGGGGCCGTTGTCGTTCTCTCCCGATGTCGAAGCAGGATCATGACTGATGGCGTTTGAAGTCGCCCTTGCCAGGCTGGACGGCCTCGCGCAATCCGGTCTCAGCCTGTTGCCCGGGCTGCTGTTCGGGCTGCTGATCCTTGGGCTGTTCTTCGTGCTGGCCCGGGGCGTCCGCGCCGGCGTGGGGCGGGCTGTGCGGCTGCGGTCAGGGCCGCCCGGACTGGCACTGGTGCTGGGCCGCATCGGCGGCGGGCTGACGATCCTGCTGGGCGTGCTGGTCGGGGCGGCGGTCGCCTTTCCGTCGATCAACGCCGCGGACCTGTTCGGCGTGCTGGGGATCGGCGGCGTCGCGATCGGGTTCGCGTTCCGCGACATCCTGCAGAACCTGCTTGCCGGCATCCTGCTGTTGCTGACACAGCCGTTCCGCCTGGGCGACCAGATCAAGGCCGGCGACTTCGAGGGCACGGTCGAGGACATCCAGATCCGCGCCACGGTGATCCGCACCTATGACAACCGCCGGGCGGTGATCCCGAACGCCGATCTGTTCTCGGACAAGGTGCTGGTGAACACGTCGTATGAACGGCGCCGGATCGCTGTCAGGCTGGGGATCGGTTATGGCGACGACATCGCCCGCGCCAAGGCCGCCGTCCTGCGGGCCATGGACGGCATCGACGGCGTGCTGACCGAGCCGAAGCCGGCGGCACGCGTCGTCGCGCTGGGGGACTTCGCGGTGCAGCTGGATCTGTTCGTCTGGATCAATCCGCCGCGGCGCGACGAGGCGCTGGAAGTCACCGACCGCGTGCTGGAACGCGCCAAGGCGGCGCTGGTCGAGGCCGGGATCGACCTTCCGTTCCCGACGCAGCAGGTCCTGCTGCACGACCAGACGGAAGAGTCGGACGGCGACAGGACGCGGCAACGCGAGGGCTGGCCCGTCGTCCCTGGGCAGCCGCCCCCGGCGCCGCGCCGGCCGGGCACGCAGCGTCACCGCGGCCAGGACTCATCGGACGACGACGATGCGGACGGCGGCAGGCAGCCGGGGCGTGACCGATCGGAGGGCACCGCCGCCCGGTCCGGGCTGGCGGCGCGGTAATGCGGCACGTCCGACCGGCCGCGTCGCCATCACGCATGCCATGCAAGGGTTTCGCTGCACAGGCGGAACCGGCGCGAACCCGCCCACGGCTGCTCCGTTCGACGCCTTTCAGGCAGGATGCGTGATGATCGATCTCTGGTACAAGAACGCCGTCGTCTATTGCCTGGACGTCGAGACGTTCATGGATTCGAACGGCGACGGCGTGGGTGACTTCCGGGGCCTCGCCGATCGCCTGGACCATATCGAGGCCCTGGGCGCCACCTGCCTGTGGCTGCTGCCCTTCCACCCGACGCCGAACCGCGACAACGGCTACGACGTGACCGACTATTACGGTGTCGATCCCCGCTTCGGCACCCTGGGCGACTTCGTGGAATTCACCCGGGCCGCCAAGGAACGGGGGCTGCGGATCATCGTCGATCTCGTTGCCAACCACACATCCATCGATCATCCCTGGTTCCAGGAAGCGCGACGCGATCCGCATGGCCAGCGGCGGGGCTGGTATGTCTGGTCGCAGGAAAAGCCCGAGAACGCGCAGGAAGGCATGGTCTTCCCCGGTGTGCAGCAATCGACCTGGACCTTCGATGAGGTCGCGGGTGCCTGGTACATGCACCGGTTCTTCAAGCACCAGCCGGACCTGAATATCGCCAACCCCGCGGTGCGGGAGGAAATCCAGCGCATCATGGGATTCTGGCTGCAACTGGGCGCGACCGGCTTTCGCCTGGATGCGGTGCCGTTCATGATCGAATACCGCGGCGTGAAACCGCCGGAGGGGCGCCCCGATCCACACACCTATCTGGTGGAGCTGCGGGATTTCCTGGACTGGCGCGAAGCGGAATCCGTGCTGCTGGCCGAGGCGAACATCCCGACGGACGCCATCGACGAGTATTTCGGCTCCGGCGACCGCATCCACATGATCTTCAACTTCCTGCTGAACCAGCATCTGTTCCTGGCGCTGGCGCGACGGGACGCCGAACCGGTGATGCGGGTCATGCGGTCCACCCCCGCCCTGCCGCTGATCGGGCAGTGGGCGACGTTCCTGCGCAACCACGACGAACTCGATCTGGGACGGCTGTCCGCAGACGAGCGGAAGGAGGTGTTCGAGGCATTCGCCCCGGACGAATCCATGCGGATCTTCGGGCGTGGGATTC
>JBFXDK010000093.1:0-23553 GCA_050181195.1 Acetobacteraceae bacterium
GATCTTGCCGGTGTCTGGGGAAATGATCGCGATGAAATTGGTTTGCCAGACATTCGCATAGATCCTGCCGTCGGCGTACTCGAGTTCATTGAGGAAGCCGACCGGCCCCACCGCATCGGTGACGAACAGGCGCCGGGTGACGGCGAAGGTCTGCGGGTCGCGGAATACAAGGGCCGACGACCCATCGCCCATGATCAGCTGCCTGCCGTCATGGGTCACCCCCCAGCCCTGGGTGGCGTAGGCGTGGCGCCCGGTGCGGCGGAAGCTTTTCAGATCGTAGGTGAAGCAGGCATTTTCCAGATAGGTGAGCTGGTACAGGGTGCCGTTCAGGAAGGTGATGCCCTCCCCGAAGTCATGGGGATCCAGGCTGACCTGCCGCAGAACGCGACCGCTGCGCAGCTCCCACTGCATCAGCTTCGACCGCCCATACAGGCCGGTGCCCTCGTAGATTGTCCCGTTGTCCCAGACCAGGCCTTCGGTATAGGCCGATCGGTCGTGCGGATATGTATGCGCGATCCTGTAATGATACACCGGGATCCCGGTCTGCTCGAGCGCGCGTTCCCGGTGAAGCTGGACATGCCCGCCCTGCGGCGGCCAGGCGGTGGGGCCGTCTTCTCCGGCAACGGCCTGCCCCAGGCGCGAGGCCGCGAGGGTCAGCAATGACGCGGTGCCGGCCATGCGAATGGCATGGCGCCGCGTCATCACGCGGCTGGGTGATGGGCTCACGGCGGTCTCTCCCTTCCGATTTCGCAGCGCCGGCCGGACCAGCATTGTGACGCTTGTTATCCTGCCATGGCACGATCAGCCAGGGTCGGACGCCCGCACGCGCGAATTTGCTGCGAGATCGACAGGAAAGCGGCCTGAGTCCCGCCTCAGACGCTGGCGGCCGAACGCAGTTCCCAGACCGGACGCAGGAACGCCGGGTCGAACACCTTCGTCGCCATCACCTGGCAGCGGCGCATCAGCCGGATCTCCTCGGGGCCGTAATCGGCGATGGCGCGATGGATCGTGCCCAGGTGGTCCCACAGCAGCACGTCGTTCTCGGTCCAGTGATGCGTGTAGCGGAACCGCGGCTGCAATTGATGGGCGAACAGAAAAGTCAGGGTTTCCTCGCTGTCCGTCTGGGACAGCTCGTTGATCCGCACGGCGTAGCCGGGATTGGCATACAGTACCTTCCGCCCGGTGATCGGGTGGGTCAGGAACAGCGGATGCGTGACCGGCGGGCGCAGACGGCGCTGTTCGTCCGTCAGCGGCGGGCGGGAGCTGCCGCGGCTCCGGCGCATATGTTCCCACAGTTTCTCGTAGTCATGCGTCACCGTGGCGTCGGCCAGCTGGGTGCGCAGGTGTTCGGGCAGCATGTCGTAGGCCAGGTGCGTGTTGGAGAATTCGGTGCCGCCCAGCGGCTTGCCATCGCGGCGCGGGATGCGCAGCCCATACAGCAGGTTCACGAACCCGACCACGTCGTTGTAGGAAAGGTCGGTGTGCCAGTCCTGCCCGGCATCGGGCAGGCCGACATACTTCCCGTTTTCCCGCAGGTTCGACAGCGTGCCGATCGTTTCATAGGTCGATCGCGCGGCCGCCGGCGTCGCCTTGTGCGGCCCCTGGATGTCGCCGAAGCGCAGCGAAAACCGGTGCAACTGCTCCGGCTGCAGGTGCTGGTCGGGAAAGCGCAGCACGCCGTGGCGGCCCAGCGCCAGAAGGATGCGCGCGAAATCGTCGTCCGCGACGTCGCGCGACAGATCGATGCCCCTGATCGTCGCGCCCAGCACCTCGCCACTCGGTTCGATCGTCAGCATCGGCTTGTCCTCCCTACAGATCGGCCACCCGGATCCAGGTCGCGACGCCGGCCGAGACGATCAGGCCGGCGATCAGCCAGGGGGCGGTGGCCGCGCCCAGTTCGTTCGCGATGACGGTCCACAGCACGAAACTGGCGATGCCGACCGCGATGCCGCCGATCAGGCTCGCCTTGCCGGTCTTGATCCGTGCGCGCGTGCCGCTCATTCGGCGGCGGCCGGTGTCACCCGGCCCACCCGGACATCGTCGGTGGTGTTGCGCACCTTCTTGAGGTCGGTGCGCACCGCGCTACGGTCATAGCCGTTGAAGATATGCTTCAGCAGGCCGCATTTCAGGTCGGACGTGCCGAAGAACCAGTCGGCGATCGGGTAGGTCAGGTTGAAGTTCCGCTCCATCATGATCGCGGTGTTGTGGTGCGCGATGTGATGCCGCCGGATGGAGTTCACCAGCGGGATGTGCCGCACCAGGCTGTCGTCCTTCACGTGGCAGCAGAAATGGAACAGTTCGTAGTTCAGGTACAGCGCGACATTGGTGATCAGCAGCATCCACCCGGCATTGGCGAGGCCGACCGCGCCCAGGATCGCCGCCGGCACCAGCGACATCGCCATGAACGCGACCAGCGCGTAGGGCGGGAAGAACACGATGCGGAAGTCGCGGGTGCTGTCGATCGTGGGTTCGTGCTGCGTGAAGAACTGGTGGTGCGCCAGCGTATGGCGCTTGTAGATACCCATGAAGCCCTTCACCGGCCGGTGCATGATATAGCGGTGGATCCACCACTCGAACACGTTGGAGATGCAGAAGGCGACGGGGATCACCAGGAACTCGTACCAGGCAGGCGCGCCGATCTGGCGCGCGCAGTACCAGATCGCGGCGACGCCCAGCGTATAGATCAGCGCGACATGCGCCCAGCCCATATAGGCCGGGGCGATCCGGGTGCGGAAATCGGCGCGGAACGCGGCCTGGCGCCGCGACATCTTGCCATCGTCCATGGGCATGCACCTCCGATGCGCAGGATATCGTCCCCGCGGCGCGCCGGCAAACGCGCAGCGCGCCCGGGCATCCGCGCCCGCGGCCGGCGCGCGGCTGGACAGCACCGGCGGTGCGGCTAGTCTCCCGGCCGACACGCAACATCACGAGGAACCGCGCCATGCTCACGGTCGAACGCCCCGCCGACATGAAGTCCCATGTGGGCCAGGAACTCGGGGTCAGCGAGTGGGTCACGATCGACCAGGCCATGATCGACAAGTTCGCGGAGGCGACGGGCGATCACCAATGGATCCATGTCGACGTGGCGCGGGCGAAGACCGAGATGCCCGGCGGCAAGACCATCGCGCACGGGTTCCTGACGTTGTCGCTGGTTGCCGGACTCGGCGGTCAGACGCACGAGATCCGCAGGCGCTCCCGCGGCATCAACTACGGCTCGAACAAGGTGCGCTTCACCGCGCCGGTGCCGGTCGATTCCCGCGTGCGGCTGCGGCAGAAGCTGCTGAAGGTCGAGGACATCCCGGGCGGCGTCCGCTTGTACTATGAAAATCAGATGGAGATCGAGGGGGCGCCGAAGCCGGCGCTGATCGCCGAGACGATCGCGCTCGCCTACGACTGATGCCGATGCGCGACCTCCCGGGCGCGGCGGTGCCCGGGAGGCGGCGCGCATGGAGAGATGGTAATTCTTTCGCAATCCCGTTATCACGAGCGGCAAGGGGTCCGGCGCGTCGCCGAACAGAAGCCCCGCCGAACACGGGAGGCAAGCAAAGAATGCCGTTTTTCCGATCGATCGTTCTTGCAGTGGCAATGGCCGGTGGCTTGCTCGCCGCGCCCGCCTGGGCGGCCTGGCAGCCGACGCGCCCGGTGGAATTCATCGTGCCGGCGGGCACCGGCGGCGGCGCCGACCAGATGGCCCGCGTCATCCAGGGCATCGTCGCCAAGCACAACCTGATGCCCACCTCGATGGTGGTGATCAACAAGGCGGGCGGGGCCGGCGGGGAAGGCTTCCTCGATATCAAGAACGCGCGGGGCAATCCGCACAAGCTGATCATCACCCTGTCCAACCTGTTCACCACGCCGCTCGCGACCGGCATTCCCGTCAGCTGGAAGGACATGACGCCGGTCGCGATGATGGCGCTGGATGAGTTCGTCCTGTGGGTCAACGCGGACTCGCCGTACAGGACGGTCGCGGAGTACGTCGCCGCGATCAAGGCGGCGCCGGGTCGGATGAAGATGGGCGGGACGGGGTCGAAGCAGGAAGACCAGATCATCACGGTGGCGCTGGAGAAGATCGTTGGCGCCAAGCTGACCTACATCCCGTTCAAGGGCGGCGGAGAGGTCGCGGTGCAGCTCGTCGGCAACCACATCAACTCCACCGTGAACAACCCGATCGAGGCGGTGGCGCAGTGGCGCGCCGGCAAGCTCCGCCCGCTCTGCGTGTTCGACCAGTCGCCGCTGCCGGTCACCGACAAGATCGCCGACGGCAAGTCCTGGAGCGACATTCCCACCTGCGCGAGCCAGGGTCTCGACGTGGAATACCTGATGCTGCGCGGCATCTTCATGCCGGCCGGCGTCACGGCGGAACAGGTCCGCTACTATGTCGACCTGCTGCGGAAGGTGCGCGAAACGCCGGAATGGCAGCAGCTGATGCGTGACGGCGCCTTCAACCAGACCTTCATGGCCGGCGCCGACTACACCGCCTGGGTCGAGAAGGAGGAGAAACGCCACCGCCAGCTGATGCAGGAAGCCGGCTTCCTGGCGGCGCACTGACCGCCGGATGAGCAGCCCCGCGCCTTCGCGCTCCCCTGGTCCCAGCCAGCGCGGGGTGGAGATCGGCACCGCGGTCGCGCTGCTGGTCTTCGGGACGATCGTTATCCTGGGCAGCGCAAAGGCCGGCATCGGGTGGGGAGCGGAAGGGCCGTTGTCCGGCCTGTTCCCCTTCCTGGTCGGGATCGCGATCGTCGCCTCGGC
The DNA here is from genome assembly GCA_050181195.1 of Acetobacteraceae bacterium. GTDB lineage: Bacteria > Pseudomonadota > Alphaproteobacteria > Acetobacterales > Acetobacteraceae > Rhodopila. Next base: position 4,750 of record JBFXDK010000093.1, read on the forward strand.
TGGCGGCATCCTGGTGCAGGCCCTGCTGTCGCCGTCGCCCCGCCTGTTCGCGGAATGGTCGCAATTGCGGCAGGTGGCCTCGGTGGTGTGGCCCACCGCGATCTATGTCGCGGCGGTGCCCTACCTCGGTCTCTACCTGCCGTCGATCCTGCTGATCGCCGGGTTCATGATGCGGTTCGGCCGGTATGGCGCTGCCGCGTCCTTCGGCCTCGCGCTCGCGCTGGCGGCGGTGATCTTCATGACGTTCGAATGGTGGTTCCTGGTCCCGCTGCCCAAGGGACCGGTCGAGGAATTCCTGGGTCTGTAGGCGCGCCGGACGGAACGAGACATGGAAGAAGTGGTCAACCTGTTCCACGGCTTCGCGGTCGTGCTGCAGCCCGGGAACGTCGTGCTGATGTGCGTCGGCATCCTGCTGGGCGTCATCATCGGCGTGCTGCCCGGCCTCGGTGGAGCGAACGGCGTCGCCATCCTGCTGCCGCTGACCTTCAGCATGTCGCCGACCTCGGCGATCATCATGCTGTCCTGCATCTACTGGGGGGCGCTGTTCGGGGGTGCGATCACCTCGATCCTGTTCAACATCCCCGGCGAACCCTGGTCGGTGGCCACGACCTTCGACGGCCATCCGATGGCGCAGCAGGGGCGCGCGGGAGAGGCGCTGACGGCGGCGTTCACCTCGTCGTTCGTCGGCGCGCTGTTCGCGGTGATCATGATCACCCTGGTCGCGCCGCTGGTGGCGCGCTTCGCGCTGGAATTCGGCCCGGCCGAGAAGTTCGCCGTGTTCTTCCTGGCGTTCTGCTCCTTCATCGGGCTGGGCAAGGAACCGCCGCTGAAGACGATCGCGGCGATGATGGCGGGGTTCGCGCTGGCGGCGGTGGGGCTCGACAGCATCACCGGCAATCTGCGCCTGACCTTCGGCTTCACCGAACTGCTGAGCGGGTTCGACTTCCTGATCGCCGTCATCGGCCTGTTCGGCATCGGCGAGATCCTGCTGACGATGGAGGAGGGCCTGTCCTTCAAGGGCCGGTCGGCGGTGATGAACCCGCGGGTCGTGTGGGACACCTGGAAACAGCTGCCGCGCTACTGGAAGACGTCGCTGTCCTCCTGCCTGATCGGCTGCTGGATGGGCATCTCCCCGGCCGGTGCGACGCCGGCATCCTTCATGAGCTACGGCATCGCCAAGCGCGCCTCGCGGGAGGGCGGGCGCTTCGGCACCGGCCAGATCGAGGGCGTGGTGGCACCGGAAACCGCCGCGCATGCCGCCGGCACCTCGGCTTTGCTGCCGATGCTGTCGCTGGGCGTGCCCGGCTCCCCCACCGCGGCGGTGCTGCTGGGCGGGCTGTTGATCTGGGGCCTGCAGCCGGGGCCGCTGCTGTTCGTCGAGCAGAAGGACTTCGTCTGGGGCCTGATCGCCAGCATGTACCTGGGCAATCTGGTCGGGCTGATCATCGTGCTGACCTGCGTGCCGCTGTTCGCGGCGATCCTGCGCATCCCGTTCAGCATCATCGCGCCGGTCATCCTGGTGTTCTGCGCGATCGGTGCCTACACGGTGCACAACTCCACCTTCGATGTGGTGATGATGCTGGTGTTCGGCGTGGCGGGCTATGTGCTGAAGAAATGCAACTACCCGCTGGCGCCGATGGTCCTGGCGATCGTCCTGGGCGACAAGGCCGAGGAGGCGTTCCGCCAGTCGCTGCTGATGTCCGGCGGCGGGCTCGGCGTGTTCTTCTCCAACGGGCTCGTGGGCGCGATCATGGTGCTGGGGCTGGTGGCGCTGTTCTGGCACGTGATCCAGTCCGGCTTCACGCGGCTGCGGCGCGCCGCGGCCTGACCGGCCGGCTGGCGGCCCGCGCCGGTCGTTCGCGATCCTGCAACGACTTCGCTCCGGTCGGGTCGCGGCCGTCGCGGGAACCTCCCCCATTGTTGTGGAGCGGTCCTGACCTTCTCGGCAACCGCCAGGGCTGCGCGGGCGTTTCATGCCGACACGCGATCGACAGAATGAAGGAGGCCGCGATGCTTTGGCGTTCCTCGACACTTATCGGCTACGGGATCCGGGCAACCGACGGTGCTCTGGGCAGCATCGTGGACCTGCTGATCGACGACCAGGACTGGACCGTGCGATGGGCGGTGGTGGACACCGGCAACTGGTTTCCGGGCCGGCGCGTGCTGCTGCCGGCGCACGTCCTGGGCGAACCCGATTCAGCGGTCCGCGAATTTCCGGTGGACCTGACGCGGCAGCAGGTGAACGACAGCCCGGATACCGCGACCGATCAGCCGGTTTCCCGGCAGATGGAGGTCGATCTCTATAGCCACTACGGCTGGGCACCTTATTGGGGAGCGGGCTCGCTCGCCTATCCCGGCTACTTGCCGACCGGTCCCGCCGTCATTCCACCGGCCGGCGGTGTGCCCGACCCGCGGCTTGGCGCGCGGGCGCCGGATGGTGCTGCCGAGGTGTCGGACGCGGAGCGCGGCGACCCGCATCTGCGCAGCGCCACCGAGGTCACCGGCTATTACGTCCATGCCACCGACCAGCATATCGGACATGTCGAGGAATTCCTGATCGACAGCGCCACCTGGCAAGTGCGCTACGTCGTCGTGGACACCAAGAACTGGTGGCCGGGACGGAAGGTGATGGTGTCAACGCGGTGGTTCCGCGACATCGACTGGGGTGAGCGGGAGGTCCACGTCGACCTGACGCGCGAACAGGTGCGCAGCAGCCCGGAATTCGATCAGGCCGCGCCCATCGAGCGGGATTACGAGGAAAGGCTGCACGGGCATTACGGGCAGCGGATTCCCTGGATCTGATGTCCAGGGCGGGTGCGTGCCGGACCCGGCACGCATCGATCCAATGAGACACTGGCCCCGGGTCGACGACGACCCAGGGCGATGCCGTCCCACGGCATGCCAGCGCGGCGCGCTCTTCCGGGCCGCGGGATGACGGCGACAGGCCGACCCTTTAAGCTGCCGGCAAACGCGCGACAGCGAAAAAGGAGTCCGCCCCATGAAGCTCGGCCGCCTCGGCGCCTGGTATTCCACCGACAAGCTCACCAGCCCCGCCCAGATCCGCGAATTCACCGGCACGGTGGAACGCCTGGGCTACGATGTCCTCTGGTATCCGGAATCCCGCGGCAATGAATCGTTCGCGGTGGCCGGCTTCATGCTGGGCGCAAGTTCGAAGCTGAAGATCGGCAGCTCGATCGCCAGCATCTACGCCCGCGACGCCTTCACCTCCCGCCGCGGCATGATCACGCTGAACCAGCTCTACGGCGACCGGTTCATCCTGGGCCTTGGCGTCAGCCACCCGCCGATGGTGGAGGGGCTGCGCGGCCATACCTATGAAAAGCCGATTCCGGCGATGCGCCGCTACCTGGACGGGATCATGAAGGACCAGCCGGGTTCGCAGGACTGGCCGGTCTGTGTCGCCGCGCTGGGGCCCCTGATGATGAAACTCTCGGGGCAGATGACGCAGGGCGCCATCCCCTACAACACCAATCCGCGCCACACGGCGGAGGCGGCAAAGATCCTGGGCCCCGGCAAGTGGCTCGCCATCGAGCAGAAGGTCACGCTGGAGACCGATCCCGCGAAGGCCAGGGCGCTGGGGCGGAAGGAACTCCAGCGCTATCTCGCGCTCGACAACTACCGCAACAACTTCCTGCGCATCGGCTTCACCGAGGCCGACCTGGAGAACGGTGGGTCCGACCGTTTCATCGACCAGATGTGCCTCTGGGGCACGGTGGACCAGGTGAAGGCCGGGCTGCGCGCGCATTTCGACGCGGGCGCCACGCATGTCGCGATCCAGCCGGTGCATGAGGACGGCGACATCGCCGCGCGTGACAACATCCTGACGAAGCTGGCAGACACATGATCAATCCCGACACCGATACGGTGCTGATCACCGGCGCGGCTGGCGCCATCGGCACCGCGCTGCGCAACGGGCTGCGCGGCGGCTGGAAGCACCTGCGCCTGACCGATGTCCGCCCGGTCGCCAATCCCGCGCCGAACGAGGAATTCGTCCAGGCGGACGTCTCCGACCGGGCGGCGATCGACCGCATGATGCAGGGCGTGAAGGCCGTCGTGCACCTGACCGGGGTTGGCAGCGGCGGCACGCTCGAGGACCTGTTCCGCATCAACTGCCGCGGCGTGTTCGACGTGTTCGAGGCCGCGCGCCTCGCCGGGGTCGAGCGCATCCTGTACGCGTCCTCGAACCACGCCTTCGGCTGCTATCCGATCACCGAACGCGTCTCGCCGGACATGCTGCCGCGGCCCGACAGCATGTATGGCGCCTTCAAGGCGGCGTTCGAGGACGTGCTGCGGATGTATTTCGACCGCTACGGCATACGCAGCGTGTCGATGCGCATCGGCACCTACCGCACCGAGCCGATCGACCAGCGCTCGCTCGCCACCTGGCTCAGCCCGGGTGATGTCGCGCGCCTGGTGGACGCGTCGCTGCGCCACCCCGATCCCGGCTGCCTGGTGGTGAACGGCTATTCCGCCAATACGCGGCTGAAGGTCGCCACCACGCATTGGGACTTCCTGGGCTACCGGCCGCAGGACAATGCCGAGGACCACATCGCCATGCTGCGCGAAAAGGGCGTCGATGTGGACGGCCCGTGGGAGTGGAACGAGCACGGCGGACATCACGCGCACGCCCCCGAACGCAGCGTGCGATAGAGTGTGATCACGCTCAGCGGGCCATACCAGCGTGTGCAGCCTGCGATAAGACAAGACGCCGGAGCATGTTCGCCCTGCTCGGCCGGGGTGAAGATGCTCCAGCGCAGGCACGCCGGTCCCGGGGGGACCCGGACGGGCTGAACCGGTGGCGGGGCGGCGCAGGTGCCCCACCCGCCCGCTGCGTCAGGCCGCGGTGCGGGTTCGTGCCGGCTCCGCGAGGCCCATCGCGTCCAGCAGCGACTGCCTGAGCGCCGTCGTCGAGAACCGCGCCGAGGCATAGCCGATCTGCGACGCGGCGACGCGCTGCCATAGCGCATCCTCCGACAGCAGCCTGGCGACCGCATCGGCGAAGTGGTCCGGTTCGCGTTCGATGGCGACGACGTGCTCGATCCCCGGCAGGCCCTGCGCGCCGACCGGGGTGGTGACGAGCGGCACGCCGTTGCGCAGCGCTTCCACCACCTTCAGCTTCACGCCGGCGCCGCACAGCAGCGGCACCACCGCCACGCGCGCGGTGTCGTACCAGTCCGCCAGTTCCTCGTCGCTGACATTGGGATGGATCGTCACCGCGTCACCGGCGAGCGCGCGGACGTGCGGGGTGGGGTCGGAGCCGATGATCGCCAGCTGCGCGCCGCGCACCTGCGCCGAGATCAGCGGCAGCACCTCGCGGACGAACCAGATCGCGGCTTCCTCGTTGGGCGGATGGGCGAAACCGGCGACGAAGATGATCTGGCGGTTGTCGGGGGCCGGACGCGGACGGGCGAAGGACGGAAAGCAATAGGGCAGGACGGCCCGCACGGGTGCGCCCGGTTCCATCACCGAGACCATGTCCGCTTCCTCGGTCGAGGGATACAGCGCCGTGTTCACCTCGCGCCATAGCCGGCGCTCGCGCTCCTCCATCGCGTCCGCGGCCCGCAGCATCGCCTCGTCGCAGGCCCGTTCGCCCTGCTGGCGCATGCGGCGGAAATGCAGGTCATGCCCGTAGTAGATCACCGGCGCCTTGCTGTGCTGGCGCAGGATCGGCAGGCAGTCCTCGGCCACGTCGGGCCGGCTGAGCAGGATCGCGTCGAGCACGCCGCCGTTCGCATGCATCCATTCCCGCAGCGAACCCTGCCGCGGGCCGTGGAAGACCTCCACCCCCATGTCCTGCAGCGCCTCGGTATAGTCCACGAGGTAGGCCAGGTTGTGCGGCCAGAACTTGACGACGATGCCGGCGTCCAGCAGCGCGCGGATGAAGGCGATCATGGTCCGCGACCCGGCGTCGCGATCCGGCTCGGGCATCCGGTGGTCGATGACCAGCACCACCTTGCGGTGGCGCGCCCGGTCGCGTGCGCGCAGGACGCTGGTGCCGTTGGGGAAATGATCGCGCGCCAGCGTTTCGCCCCAGACCTGCAGGAAGGTCCGGTGATTGGTGATCTGGCTGGCCTTCACCCCGATGGCGGGGTCGCGGCCGTGCGAGACACCTTCGAAATGGATCACCCGCGCCCGCGGCTGATAAAGGGTCCGCAAGCCCATGCGCCGCAGGCGGAAGGACAGGTCGGTGTCCTCGAAGTAGGCCGGCGCATAGCGGTCGTCGAACCCGCCCAGGCGCTGGAACACCGCATGCGGGACCATCAGCGCCGCACCCGAGCAATAGTCGACCTCGCGCACGTAATTGTACACGGGGTCGTCGGGATTTTCGTGGCGGCCGAAATTCCAGCCGCTGCCGTCGCGCCAGATGATGCCGCCGGCTTCCTGCAGGCTGCCGTCCGGATACAGCAGCTTGGCACCCACGGCACCGACATCGCGATGCGTCCGGAACAGCAGCAGCATGGCGTCGCACCAGCCGTCCAGCACCTGGGTGTCGTTGTTCAGAAACAACAGGTAGCGTCCGCGCGCCATCTCGGCGGCCCGGTTGCAGCTGCCGATGAAGCCCAGATTGGCCGGGTTGCGCAAAAGGCGCAGGCCGCGAACCTGCTCTAGCGCCGCAACCTCCGGTCCCGGCCAGGCGTCGTCCACGACGATCACCTCCATCGTCGCATCCGGCAGGTTCGCTGCGATCGCGCTCAGGCAGCCCAGCGTGAAGTCGACCTGCCCGTAGGTCGGGATGATGACGGACACCAGCGGGTCCGGATCGTCGGGCAGGTGCAGCGCGCCGGGCGCCTTCGGCGTCACCAGCAGGGTGGGCGCCGGCTTGGGCAGATCCGCGCGCCGCAGCCGGCGTGCGCGCCGCCAGAGGCGGAACTGGGTCAGTAACTGGCCGGTAACGGTCCACCACACCACCAGGATCGCCCGCCGCAACGTCTCTCCCGCCCAGGGAGAATGCCGCCGCAGGCTCTGCGCGAACAAAAGGCCGCGCCGGATCGCAACCTCGAAACAGGCCGGCGGGGTGATGCGTCGGGCGTGGGTCGCTTGCTTCACCGTGGTCTCCGTTCCAAATCGGTCCCGTGGTTCCACCGCGGGTGGGAATGCTGTTGTAGGCCCGACATGCTTAAGCGAGGCTTAAGGGCCGGTGAGGAAATTGCGTGCATCTGAAACTGAATTGTCCCGCCAGTATAGGCGGAAATTGCCGGCGATTCGATGTTTTCCTGCGCTGTCGCACCCCGGTCCGGCGGTATCCGTCCGCTGCACCGGGGCGTTAACGATTGCGCCGCGGGGATCCGTGCCCAGCCGGCCCAGGCCATCAGCACGCAACCCGCCACCCGCCTCCGTCCGGCATGCGGTCGGAGGTGTCCAAGCAACGATTGAAATCGGCGCGGCGCCGGTTCAGCCCAGGGCGCCGGTCACCTCCTGGTCCGTCGGAAACCGGCCCGTTGCCTTCTTGGAATAGGCCAGACGTCCGTCCACGGTTACCTCAAAGACACCACCGCCGGACCGCGTGAGTGTGACATCGGCCGTCGGGTCGCGTGCAAGGATCAGGTCACGGGCCGCACGGGCGCGTGGCTCATAGCCTCACATGCCGCAGTATTCGATTTCGATCCGCATGACGTTGCTCCAACCGGAAAGCGTCGACAACCAATGATAGCAGGCCAGACCGGGTGGGCGTATCGGATTATTGGGCCATCTGCGATCACGCACGCTGCCCGTCCGGGGGAGACGACAGACAGGGCCGGGTGCCGATGCCGGCGGCGTGACGGTCGCGCACGGTCATGCCGTGGCGCACCAGGCGTGACCAATCCGGGCGCCGCGGCCCCGGGGCGCGAGCGCGGCCGCCACGGCATCCGGCGATCATGTGATCCGGCAATGGTGCCCTGGGACGACAGGCCGGTGGAAATCTTTGTCCCGCTGCGGCAAGGTCGTATCCATGAGCGAACAGCGTATCGTCCCCGTCATCCTCTCCGGCGGCTCCGGCACCAGGCTGTGGCCGGTCTCGCGCGAAAGCTTCCCGAAGCAGCTCTGGCCACTGGTGTCCGAAAGGACAATGATCCAGGAAACGGCCGGGCGGGCGCGGGGCGCGGGCTTCGCCCCGCCGATCGTGGTCTGCAATCAGGAGCACCGGTTCCTGATCGCCGAACAGTTGCGCGAGGCTGGGATCCAGGACGCCCGGATCGTGCTGGAACCGGTCGGGCGCAACAGCGCCCCCGCCATCGCCGCCGCCGCGTTGCTGGTGGCCGAACAGGATTCCGACGCGGTGCTGTGGATGATGGCCGCCGACGCCGCAATTACCGATACCGGGGCGCTGCATGAAGCCCTGGCCATCGCTGCCGACGCGGCGCGCTCGGGCCGCATCGTGACCTTCGGCATGCGCCCCACCGCGCCCGAGACCGGCTACGGCTATATCGAAATCGGAGATTCGCTGCCCGACGTGCCCGGCGCCTTCGGCGTCGCGCGCTTCGTGGAAAAACCCAATGCGCCGGAAGCCGAACGGCTGGTGGCGACCGGACGGCATTTTTGGAACTCGGGCATGTTCGTCTTCACCCCGCGCGCGCTGCTGGGGGAACTGGAGACGCACGCGCCCGAGGTGCTGCCGCCGGTGCGCCAGGCGGTCGCGGACCGCGCGACCGATCTCGATTTCATCCGCCTTGCCGTCGGCCCGTTCTCGGCCGCGCCGTCGATCAGCCTGGACTACGCGGTGGCGGAACGCACGGCCCGCGCCGCCGTGGTGCCCGCGGCCATCGGCTGGTCGGACGTCGGAAGCTGGAGCGCGCTCTGGGAACTCGGCACCAAGGACGAGAACGGCAATGTCGTGCTGGGCGACGCGCTGCTGGAAGGGGCCGAGGACTGCTATGTCCGCTCGGATGGCATGCTCGCCGCGGTCGTGGGGTTGAAGGACGCCGTGGTGGTGGTCACCAGTGACGCGGTCCTGGCGATGCACCGCAACCACGCGCAGGACGTGAAGACAATCGTCGAGCGGCTGAAGGCGATGGGCCGGTCCGAAGCCACGGCGCACAACCGCACCTACCGTCCCTGGGGCTTCTATGAGTCGCTGATCCAGGGCGACCGGTTCCAGGTGAAGCGCCTGGTCGTCACGCCGGGCCGGCAGTTGTCGCTGCAGAGCCACTTCCATCGCGCCGAACACTGGGTGGTGGTCAACGGCACGGCGAAGGTGACGCGCGACCAGGAGACGCTGATCGTGCGGGAGAACGAAAGCGTCTACCTGCCGCTGGGCTGCGTCCACCGGCTGGAAAATCCGGGCAGGATCCCGCTGACGCTGATCGAGGTGCAGTCCGGCTCCTATCTGGGCGAGGACGACATCGTCCGGATCGAGGATACCTACGGGCGGACCTGACCCGACAAGGGCGGGACGGCGGCTTCCGCCAGCGAAGCCGTCGGGGGCGTGCGGCAGGCCGGGATATAATCGGCAAACTGCAGCGCCGATCGCAGGATCACCGCTTCGGCTGGCAGATGGCTGCCGTGGAAGACCACGACCACCGCCGCAACCGAGGCAAGCACCGGCGTCGGCCTGACCCGGCGCGGCGGGCCGGCGAGGTAGAGAAACGCCACCGTGCCCGCGAGCCCCACCAGCGAGCCCAGCACGACCTCCGGCAGCGAATGCACCTGCAGCGCGACGCGCGACGCCGCGATCAGCACCGAGACCGCCAGCGCCACCGGCAGGATGATCAGGGGGCGGCGCGTCAGGATGAATGCCAGGCCGCCGGCGACCACCGTCGCCGCCGCGACATGGCCGCTGGGACTTCGCGTGTGCCAGGCGCCGAACACCGGCGCGCAGGCCAGGAAGATCAGCTTCAGGAACAGCATCGTTGCGAATGTGGCGCCGACGACGAGCAGCCACGCGATGGCGCCGCGGGGCCAGCCCTGGAGAGCAAGCACGGCGGCAACGGCGAGAACCAGCGGCAGAATTACCGCCTGGTCCGCAAAGTCGGTCAGGAAGGTCACGACGCGCTCTTAAAGGTCAGCAACCGAAAGGCCGGGTCAGAACTTCGTGCTCACCCCGGAAATCCGCCGCGGTCCGTCGGTCACGGAACCGCGGGCAGGCCCATCCTATCACATCCGTCGTTGCGGCGCTGCAAAATCATGGCGGTGTCCTTGATACCGGCGAACGCCATCCGCCGCGGGATCCGGGGGCGCAGGCGGGGCCGGGACGGGTCAGCTGGGAATCGCCCACGGGCGCAAGGACGGCACATTCGCCTCGAAATTCTCGATGTCCTCGGCGTTCTCCAGCGTCAGGTCGATGTCGTCCACCCCGCGCAGCAGGAGTTCCCAGCGGAACGGGTCGATGTCGAAGGACAGGACCAGGTTGGCGGCCCGCAGCTCCTGGCGCATCAGGTCCACCGTCACCTCGGCGCCGTCGTCCACCGCCTGGCGCAGCCGCTGCCAGTCCGCCTCGGGCAGCGCCACCGTCAGCAGCCCGTTGCGGCCGGCGTTGGCGGCGAAGATGTCGCCGAACCCCGGCGCGATCACGCAACGCACGCCGGAATCGGCCAGCGCATACACCGCGCCTTCCCGCGAGGAACCGCAGCCGAAATTCGGCCCGGCCAGCAGGATCGGCGGATTGTCGGACACGCCCAGGGGGAAGGCCGGATCGTGCGCGCGAAGGTCGTAAAACAGGAAGTTGTTGTAGCCATCTTCGCGCGGGCGGCGGAGGAACCGCGCCGGAATGATCTGGTCGGTATCCACATTTCTCCTGTCCAGCACCGCCGCTCGGCCCGTCTGGGTCTTGAACGGCGTCATCCCAGGATCTCCCGCACATCGCAGATCGCGCCCCGCACGGCGGCGGCGGCGGCCATGGCCGGCGACATCAGATGGGTGCGCGATCCCGGTCCCTGCCGCCCGACGAAGTTGCGGTTCGATGTGGCGGCACAGCGTTCACCCGGCGGCACGGTGTCGCCGTTCATGCCGGTGCAGGAGGAGCAGCCGGGTTCTCCCCACCGCAGTCCCGCCTCGGCGAAGATCCTGTGCAGCCCCTCCCGTTCGGCCTGGCGCTTGGTGGGCATCGAGCCCGCCACCACCAGGCCGGGCACCGCCGCCTTGCGCCCGCGCAGCACGGCGGCGGCGGCACGCAGATCCTCGATCCGCGCATTGGTGCAGGAGCCGATGAAGACGCGGTCGACCTTGATGCCGTCCAGCGTCTGCTTCGGCGTCAGGCCCATGTAGTCCAGTTGCGCCGTGATCGCCGTGGCGGCGGCCGCGTCGGCCGGGTCGGGCAGGGTGGCGGTGATCGGCAGGCCGGTCGCCGGATTGGTGCCCCAGGTCACGGTCGGCGCCAGGGCACTGCCATCCAGCCGGACCTCCCGGTCGAACACCGCGTCGCCATCGGAAAACAGTGACCGCCAGTCGAACACCGCATCGTCCCACGCCCTGCCGTGCGGCGCGCGCGGACGGGCGCGCAGCCAGGCGAAGGTGGTCTCGTCGGGGGCGACCATGCCGGTGCGGCTGCCCGCCTCGATCGACATGTTGCACAGCGTCATCCGCCCTTCCATCGACAGCGCGCGCACCGCGCTGCCGGCATATTCGATGGCGTGGCCGGTGGCGCCATGGGCGCCGATTTGCGCGATGATCGCCAGGATCAGGTCCTTGGCCGAGACATGCGGGCCCAGCGTGCCGTCCACGGTGATGCGCATCTGCCTGGGCTTGCGCTGCCACAGCGTCTGCGTGGCGAGCACATGCGCGGCGTCCGAGGCGCCGATGCCGAAGGCCAGCGTGCCGAACGCGCCATGCGTCGCGGTATGCGAATCGCCGCAGACCAGCGTCAGGCCGGGCAGGGTCAGCCCCTGCTCGGGGCCGATGACGTGCACGATGCCCTGACGGGGATCGAGCGGCCCCATTGCGTCGAAGCCGTGCCGCTGGGCGTTGTCCCGCAGGTGGACGACCAGCCTTGCGGCGTCGGGATCGGCGATCGGCTGGGCGCGGTCATGACTGGGCACGTAATGGTCGGTCACGCCGAAGGTCAGGTCCGGCCGGCGGAGGGGCCGGTTGCCGTGGTGGAGAATCCCGAAGGCGTGGAAGCTGCCGTCATGCACGAGGTGTCGGTCGATCCACAGCAGATGCGTCCCGTCCTCACGCGCCGTGATGACATGTGCATTCCAGATCTTGTCCAGGAGCGTCATCGATTGTGCCATGCGCGCGAACGTCGTCTCCCTTGCTTGCATGCCGGTCAGGGCCGGACCGCGGATGGGCGGCCGGAAATCGCTGACAAATCAGTGGCGCGCCGCTTCGATACCCAACATAGGCGGCGGAATCCAGCGTGGTCGAGTGCTCTTACGGTGCGGATCCGCCACCCGTCCAGGCCCGTCCGGATAGCGCGCCGGTCAGTGCCGGACCGGCGAGGGCGCCAGACCGGGCGAGGCGGGAAATCCCGCGCCGCGGTCGCGCCAGTATTCGCGCAGGCCGACGACGCAGGTCGGCAGGATATCGTCCGCGTCGGCGACCAGCCGGTCCAGCACGTCCTCGGGCACCGACAGGTCGCCCTGCTCTCCCGGCAGGGCCAGGCCCGCGATGGCGGCGATGGGAATCAGCAGGGCGGCGCTGTCGTCCTGCCGCAGCACCGCTTCCCACGCCCGCGGGCGCAGCGACACCGCCTGCATGAAGCCGGCGGCCCAGTCCTCGACGATGGTGTTGCCGGCCACGTCCTCCCAGAAGACGGGCGCGTAGTCCGGCGGCGTGGCGTCGAGGCTGGTGGCGATCTCCTCGAAGCGGGCGCTGATCACGCCCATGACCTGCTGGCGTTCGGCCGGGCTCGCGAAGTCCGGCGGCTCGCCGTCCCAGATCATCGACAGCCACTCGGCTGGTTCGACCGCTTCCGGCCCGGCCAGCAGGCCCGCCATGAACCCGTCGAGCTCCGAAAGATCCATGCTGCCGTCGGGCGCGTGGTCCGACGCCAGGAATTCCGCCAACGGGTCCAGATCGACGCTGTGTGTCATGAAATTCGCCTTTCACTCCTGTGACCGGAACGCGCGAGAAGCGGCTGAGATTGGCCAGGACATGCTCTCGCGTCGAGCGGGAGCGGCGAGCTGTCCCCCGCCACGCGATGGCGGCCGGTGAAGCAGGGTTTCCCGCTCCGCCCACGCGCACCCCGTCACCGCGGCACCACCTCCACCGCGATCGCCGCCGCCGCGACCTCGCCGCCGTCGCGCAGCACCGCCTGCACCGCCAAGCGCAGCGCGCGGGCGTAGTCGGCGGCGGTCCCGGTATTGCGCGCCAGCGGCGGGATGAACAGCGGCCGGGTGGAGGTGAGTGCGATGATCAGGTCGGTGCCGTAGGGTTCGCTCGCTTCCCAGCCGCGGCGGTTGGGTTGCGGATCGCCCAGGCTGACCCATTCCGCAGGGGCGAAGGCCCGGTCGGCATCGGCGGTGATCCGTGCGGCGGTATCGCTGGCCTGCGGGAACAGATGCTGCACGGCGCCGTCATGCGTCACGTAGTCGACCCGCAGGTGCCCGCCGGCGGGGGGCATGATCAGCCGCGGCCGGATCGAGTCGCCATCCCGCAGCACGGTGCGGTCCTCGGCCAGCGTCAGGGTCAGGCGCGGCCCATCCAGGGCGAACCCGGTCCGCGCGGGCCGCACCGCGTCCAGCGTCGGGCAGAACACCGGATCGACCCGCGTGACCTGCCAGGCGACCGGTGCTGTCACGCCGAGGCCGGCCTGGGCCGATCGGAACGCGTCCTCGACGCCAGGGCCGGCGACGCCGGTCAGCACGATTTCGGCCGCCTCGTTGACGTGGCCGGACACCAGCGCACAGGACAGGCCCGCGACCAGCGCGCCCACGTCGCTGCGCGCCTGGGCCGGCGTCGATGTTGGCAGCCGAACCGGACCGGGCGTGGGTGAGGCGAGGGGCATTGGCGGCGCGGTCCCGGCTGGTGCCGGGGCAGCGAGGGATGTGTCCGCCGGCGCAAGGCCGCTTGCCGGTGGCACAACCGGCGGGGGCGCTGTGTCCGCTGCCGGCTGGGGTGGCACGACGGGCATGGCCGCGATGACGGGCGCGGATGACGGTGCCGCCGGCGTCTCTGCTTCCGGGAGCGCGGGCGTCGTGGGAGCCATCGCCGCGGCGCCGTCGCCAGGTGCGGCACCCGGCCCCGCGGCAGATCCCGTGGTTCCCGCGGGCACTGGCGCGACCGCAGGGGCCGATGCCGGCGGCGTGATTGCCGGCGCCGCACCCGTCCAGGGCGTCACTTGCGCCGGACCCGGCATTTTCACCCCGGCCTGCAACAACGGTCGTGGCGCGTGCGTGCCTTCCATCACCCACCACGTCGTACCGCCCGCCAGCGCCAGCAGCACCACGCCGGCAGCCAAGGCCGCAAACAGCGGCCAGCGCGTGCGCCGGCGCTCCGCCTCCACGGCCGGCCCGATCGCGGCGACATGCGATGTCCGGTGCGGCGGCGGCTCCACCACCGTGACCTCGGTCATGTCCGGGATCACACCGCTGCCCGACAATGCGTCCTGGATGGCGTGCGCGAAGGAGGCGGCCGAGGGGTAACGGTCCTCGGGCTTCTTCGCGATCGCCTTCCGCACCACCGCATCCAGGCTCATTGGCGCGCTCATCGCCAGCCGGGACGGCGCCGGCGCCTGCGTGTTCAGCACCTTGTGGATGATCGCCGAAATGGTGCCGTCGAACGGCCGTTCCCCCGTCAGCAACTGGTACAGCAGCACGCCCGCGGAATAGACGTCGGAGCGCGCATCCACCGGATCGCCCAGGAACTGCTCGGGTGACATGTAGGCCGGCGTGCCGACGATGGTGCCCGCCTGGGTCAGGTTGCTGCTTTCCAGGCGGGCAATGCCGAAATCCGCGAGCTTCGCCCGCCGGGTCGCGCCGTCATGGCTGGTGAGCATGACGTTCGCCGGCTTGACGTCGCGATGCACGACGCCGCGCTCATGGCTGAACTGCAGCGTCGCCAGCACGTCTTCCATGATCCGCGCGATTTCCGGCATGGAAAAACGCTCGTGCCGCTCCAGCAGCGCACGCACGGTCGGTCCCTCGACGAACTCCATGACGATGTAGGCGAGGTCCTCGGTCTCACCGTAATCGTAGACGGTGACGATGTTGGGGTGCACCAGGCGGCCCGCCGCCTGTGCCTCGCGGCGGAAGCGGCCGATCAGTTCCTCGGTTTCCGGATCGTCCGCGTCGCCGATCCGCACCGCCTTGATGGCGACCCGGCGCTGGATGGCCGGATCCCAGCCCTCGTACACGATCGCGGCCGCCCCCCTGCCTTGGGTCCGCCTGATTTCGTACTTGCCCAGTTTCTCGATCGTCGCCATCGGCGTTTGGCAGTCCGCGCCCGTTCAGAAGCGGATCATATCACCTTTCTGATTATTGCGCTCTGCTTGCTGACGCGGTGCGGCGCCCTGCGGTGTCCCGCCGATCAGGGCCGTCACCGCCCAGTAGTAGGGATGCGCCTGCCCCGCGCGGGCGCCGACGGCTTCGTCCAGCATGCGCCGTTGCGTGGCGGCCAGCGCGGCGGCGGGACCGGCGCCTGGATTGCTGCTCAGGCGCTGCAGGAACAGCACCGTCAGATAGGTGGTGGTGACGTCGTTCGCGTCCCAGTGTGTGACCAGCAGCGACCGGGCGCCGGCGAAGAAGAAGCTGCGGGCCAGCCCCGACAGGCTCTCGCCCGCGCCGCTGCCGCCCGGTCCCGCGGTGTTGCAGGCGGCCAGGATCACCAGTTCGGCGTCGAGTTCCATCTGCTCGATCTGCGATGCCGTCAGCAGCGCGCCGGCGGCACTGCGCGCATCCGGCGGCGTCGAGGTCAGGATCGCCGGCTCTGCCTGGCAGCGCAGTTCGCCGGGCAGCACGGCGTGCGTCGCGAAATGCAGGATGCGGTGGCTGCGCAGCGGCGCGGCCAGCACGTTCCGCGCGGTGAAGGCGGACCCCAGGATCTGGTCCGACGGGTCGGCGCCCAGCACGATGCGGGCGGCATCCAGTTCCCGGCGCGCCGCCGGCAGCGGCGGCAGCATCGTCAGCAGACGCGCGCTTTCGCCGCAACTGTCGGCGGGGAAGGTCGCGGCGGCCTGGTTCGGCGTCGGCGGACGATAGTCGCCCATGCCGAACCAGGGCCGGCTGGCCGTCACCGTCCGCGCCGAGCGGCGCAGGTTGACGAAGCCGCCTACCGAGGGGACATGCGACAGCGCCACGCGGCGGATCAGGAATGGTGCCGAATTGTCCGCCTTCTGGGCCGAACCGGTCAGCAGCAGGCCGAACGGCAGTGACAGAAGCGAGCCGCTCGGCGCGACGGTCAGTTGCGTCACGTCCGCCATGGCAGGCGCCACGCCGCCGAACAGGGCCGTGTGGAGCTCCCGGGCCGCGGCGGCGTCGAAGGCCGGCGGACGATTATCCGGTCCCAGCACCATGCTCGCGCGGATGCGCCGGACCAGCGGGTCGATCCGCCGGGAGCCGCCCTCGATTCGGCCGACCGTCACCGCGTGCGCGCGGATCAGGAAGGTCCAGCCCCGATCGTCACCCAGCGTGATCGCCGCCACCGCCTCGTCGGGTGCCAGCGTCGCCTGCACCTCGTTCAGTGCCACGGTTTCCTGCACCAGCCCGGCGAAGCGCGGTGCGGCGGCCTGCAGCGCCTGGCCGGCCTCGCGTCTG
Source organism: Acetobacteraceae bacterium (assembly GCA_050181195.1). Taxonomy (GTDB): domain Bacteria; phylum Pseudomonadota; class Alphaproteobacteria; order Acetobacterales; family Acetobacteraceae; genus Rhodopila. The sequence continues at coordinate 21,375 of JBFXDK010000093.1, forward strand.
GCGTCCAGGGACGATCGGATCTCGGCATCGATTTCCGACACCGCCGCGCCGCGATCCGTCTCCGCGGCCAGCTGCGCGCGACGCGCATACAGGGCGTCCAGACGCGCCGCGATGCGGTCGCGCTGGCGAATGGCGTCCAGCACCCGGGGATCCCGTGCGCCCTCGGCCAGGCGCGCGGTGGCGCGGGCGATCTGGCGCGCGGTGATGGAGCCCTGCCCGAGTTGCGACAGCATGAACATGTCGGGCAGGTCGGCCGTCCCGCCGGCCTCCAGCGCCTGCAGGCAGGCGGTCAGCATGTCGGGCGCGATGCCGGCGTTCAGGTCGCGCAGGATCGCGGTGGCGGACCGGCACAGCGGCAGCGCCGAATCCCCGCGCCCGAGTCCCACGAGTTCGGCCGCCTGCAGCAGTTGCGTCTCGGCCAGCGGCAGGCTGTTCGGCTGCACCCGCGCGAATGTCCTGGTGGCGGCCCCGAGCTCGGCCAGCGCCAGGGTATTGCGGCCGACCGAGGCCGAAGCGACGCCGGCCGTGCGCAGGTAGCGCGCTACCAGGCGGGGATCGCGCCCGGCATAGAGGCTGCGCGCCGCCTGCAACGCCGTCTCGGCTTCCGCGTGGCGGCCGAGTTCGGACAGGGCGACGGCGCGATAACGCCGCGTCTCGATGAGCCCGTTCAGCGCATCCGCGACCACCTGGTTGGCCAGCATGGCGGATTCGGCCGCCTGATCGGCCATCTCCTCCACCGCGCCGCGTCCCGTCCGGCCGGCCTGCCGCTGTGCCACCAATGCGTCGCGTGGGACCAGCGGCGCATAGCCGGCCTCGGCCTGGTCGAGGAGAGCCAAGGCCTGGCGCGCCCGCCCGGCGTTCAGGTCGTTCAGCGCCTTCAGATGGGCCACCAGCGGGCGGGCAACGGGATCGATCTGATTGGGCAGGCCGGCGAGGCGCTCCGCCCGCACATAGAGTGCGTCAGCCTCGGCGAAGCGGCCCTGGTTGGAGATCTGCAGCGCTAGGCGCGCGAGGCCCGTGGCCAGTGCGGGGTTGTCGCCGCCGATCATCCGTTCCTGGATCGTGATGGCGGCGCGGTAGGCGGCCTCGGCGGCGGCGTAGTTGCCGCGCCGGTTCTCCAGCGCGCCGCGGCTGACCTGGAACTCGGCCTCGGCGATCGCGCCGGCGCCGTCGGTGGTTTCCGCCCTTGCCGCCTCGCGCTGCGTCGCCAGGCCTCGCCGTTCGACGCTTTCGACCGGGGACGCCTGCGCCTTGCCGGCCATGACCGCGATGGCCTGCGGCAGCACGGACTGCACCGGCCCGATCCCGTCCGCCACGTACAGCGCACCGTCGATCCCGGTCGCGACCACCACATGCGGCCAGCCGCCCTGCCGGCGCGTGCAGCTCAGGGCCAGGGCCGGCTGGCCCGCGACCGTGACCGGCGTGGGCGGGGCGCAGACGAACCGCTGCTGGAACCCGCGCCGCCATGGGCTGGCGGTGACGAGGTCCTGCAGGCTGGTCGCGCCTGCGATGCGCGCGACATGGCCGGCCGCGTCGACATAGGTTCCGCAATGCACGTCCGCCTCGGCGCCAGACGATTGCAGCGAGCAGGTCTCCCCCGCGGTGTTCGTCCCGAGGTCGAGCGCGACAGCGCTGCGGCGCGCGGATCCGCCGACGAACGCTTCGGAGGGCGGTTCGGTGCAGCCGGCGAGGGATGCCAGCAGCAGGCCGGCCGCGAGCAGGGCGCGCATCGTCAGTAATCCCGTTCCGCCACGTCGGGCAGAATGGTGGTGTATTCCGAGATGCTGCGCAGCCGGCCGGCCTGCACGTCCTTCAGCGGGTTCGTCACCGGGGGCTGCAATGTGGTGATCTGCACGCAATTGAAGGATTGGATCGGGCAGCCGTTGATCATGTAGTTGCTGTGCAGCCATGGCTGGATGAAGCTTGCGGCGGCCGCATCCCGGCCCGACAATCCGTTGATCGTGCCGAACAGGTCGACGATCCCGCGTGTGCCGGGCAGCTGATAGCCCAGGTGCAGGGAAGAAACGAAGATGTTGCCCGTCATCGGCCCGGTGCGAAGCTCGATGAACAGGTCGAGGTTGGTGCCATTCACGTTCAGCACGGCGGGATCGTTGTTGGCCATGATGACGGCAAGCTGCGGCTGACCCGAGGTTGCGCGCGCGGACCCGTCGAAGGTGAT
>JBFXDK010000094.1:0-23313 GCA_050181195.1 Acetobacteraceae bacterium
CGGGATGCGGCGTGGCGTGTCGCCAGATGCGTCATGCCAGCGAGAGGCATCGACCATGCGATGCAGGGCGGCCGGCCGGTATGTTGTTGACGCCGCGCGCAGCCGCCACACCAGCCCTGCGCGCATGCTGACGCCGCGCGCAGCCGGCCCACGGATCTGACATGGGTCGGGTCTTCGGTTCGCACCGTCATGCGCGACGGTCCGACCGGCGCTCCAACGCCACGGAAAGTGAGATGGTGCAGCGCCCGGAAGGGCTATCATCGGCGCGAGGCAGCACGGGACCAGTCGAGTTGCGGCTCTGGATAGCCGCTCTCGCCCTTATCATTGTCACCTTCGCCACCGCGATCACGACGATCTGGATCCAGCACGAGGAAGCCATCGCCGAACAGCTGTCGGAGGCCCAGGAACTCGCGGTCGGATTGGCCGAACAGACCCTGCATTATGTCCATCATGTCGATCTGCTGATGCAGGATGCGCAATTGCAGGTGGACTGGTTGCAAATCACCACCCCCGCCGAGTTCGGGGCCCTGCTGGCAGGCGAACAAACGCACCGGTTCCTCCGCACGCGCGTGAGCCATCTGCGGGACGCAAACCGCCTGCTCCTGGTCGACACGGCAGGCGACGTGGTGAACGTATCGATGACCTGGCCACCACCCAAGGTGAATGTCGCCGACCGGGAGTATTCCCGCCATCTCATGGCCCATCCCGGGGCCGGTCTGTTCGTGAGCGTCCCCGTCCAGGACCGTTTCGAGAATGCCTGGATCGTGCCTCTGGCGCGCCGCATCACTGGTCCGCAGGGTCAGTTGCTGGGTATTGTCGTCAGCGCGCTCGACCTCGACTATCTGGCTGATTTCTACCGCAGGCTTTCTCTCGATGACTGGGAGAAGGTGACGCTGTTGCGCCGTGACGGCACCGTTCTCGCGCATTACCCGCCGCTGGATGCCCTTCCCAGCATGAAACTGCCGCCGGATGATCCCTGGCATGACCATGTCGCGGCAGGGGGCGGGCACTATCATCATCCAGCCTATCTGGGCGGACCAGCCTCCTTTGTGGCGGTGCAGCCGGTCAGCGGCCAGGATCTGATCATCAACGTGGCGGTGACCGAAGCCGAGGTGCTGGCCAGATGGCAGCGAAATGCCGTCATCATCATGGCCATCGCCGGCATCGTCGTCGCCGGCTTCCTCGGACTGTTCTATGTTATCGGACGCCAGTTCCGCCGGCTGCAAGGTCAGAATATCCTCCTGCAGGCAAGCGAGCAGCGGCTGCGGGATTTCGCCGAAGTCGCCTCGGACTGGTTTTGGGAACAGGACGCCGAACGGCGGTTCACCTGGTTTTCCGAAGGCGCCCCATCAGGCCAGAACGCACATTCATCACTCGGCAAGACACGATGGGAACTGCCAGGCTTCGATCCCAGCGATGAACGGGCCCGGCGTCACCAGCAGGAGGTCGAGGCCGGCAGGCCATTCCGGGACTTCCGCTACAGCCTTCGCCGCACCGACGGCACGACGCGGCACCTGACCGTCAGCGGAAAACCGGTCTTCGATGCGACAGGAACGCTGTCGGGCTATCGCGGTGTGGGACGGGACATCACCCCCGAAGTGGCCGACCAGCTGGAGCTGCGCAAGGCCAAGGAACAGGCCGAAGTGGCCAATCGCGCCAAATCCGAGTTCCTGGCCAACATGGGCCACGAACTGCGCACGCCCCTGAACGCGATCCTGGGGTTCTCGGATCTGATCCGCACCGATCCACGCGCGCAGGCCCAGGGGCCGATCGCGAACTATGCCGAGGAGATCCATGCGAGCGGCATCGACCTGCTCGACATGATCAACGACATCCTCGACGCTTCCCGGCTGGACGCGGGCCGTTTCGCCCTCGCCGAGGAGCTTGTCGACCTGGCAGCCATCGTCCGTACCTGTCTGGGGCTTCTGCAGACGCGCGCGGAACAGGGAGGCGTCCAGGTCAGCGGCAGCGGATTACCGAAAGATGTGGTGGTCCAGGGCGATGGCAGAGCGATCAAGCGGATCGTGCTGCATGTGCTGTCCAATGCGATCAAGTTCACGCCATCCGGGGGTTCCGTCGTGGTGTCCGCCGGGGTCGTTCCGGACGGCGGCGTCGCCCTGGTCGTGCAGGATACGGGGATAGGCATCAGCGACGACGTGAAGCACCGCTTGTTCGAGCCGTTCTACCAGGCCGATGCCTCCACCAGGCGCAGGTTCGGCGGTGCGGGCCTCGGCCTGACGATCAGTCACCGTCTGATGGTCCTGCATGGCGGCTCCCTGTCGATCGAGAGCGAAGAGGGGCGCGGAACCACGGTGCGGATCGTCTTTCCCGCCACGCGGGTCGTGGCGGGTCGATCACAGAACGACGGGGTTGGTTCGCAATCCCAGGAGTAGGAATCGCCCTCGGCGGAATGCCGACAGCAGATGAATTCTGCGGTCGAGCAAGGCAATGGAGCCTGTTCGACCCGGCAGCGCCAAGCTGAATCCGCTGCAGCCGTTCAAGGGTGTCCGATGGCTGGAACAGGCGGCGACAAACGATTCAGGTCACTTCTTGCCCGATATTTTGCGGGACGGGGATGACCGTCGCAGACCATTGCATTTTCGGAAATTCCGGCCGTGGCTGGCCCATCCCGCACCCCTCCGCTGTCCCGGCGGAATTCCGCAGATGTTCCGGACCAGAAACCGCTCCGCGGAGTTCAGACCAACCTGGCTTCAACCCGCCGCCCGAGGCATCAATGCGCGGAATGCAGGACGACCGGCTGGGGATGGTCTTGATCCCGCGCGCGGCCGCCATACCAACCTTGCGCGCGTACTGACTTCGCGCGCGGCCGCCACGCTATGCCAGCGCGCGTGGCGGTCGACCATTCGGCCGCCCAGTAATGTTCGTGACTTGTCGTCCGTTCGCGATCGGTTTGCTCATTCGGGAGAACAGACGAGAATATTCCGCGTTCAATAGCGGTATCGCAAGAAGTCCCAAGTCACACGTCGTCGATTCTGACGAAAATGTTGCCATTTCCACCTGTGGTGATAAAGTCTGAAAAAATTGGTGACGGTGTATCTTAATCGCTTTACGCTGAAGAATGGCGGCTACGATGAAACCGGTGCAACAGTACAGTCCCTGCGAAATATCGGATGAGTGACGAGAACAACGTAAGTGGCGTGAGAAACCAGGCCGAACGAGGGACGGAAACACGCATCACGCCCGACGGCACGCGGCCGGGGCGCCGGAACTATGACAGTCGCGGCCTTATCCAGATGCTTCGAGGAGAGTTCGATGCGACCTTCACGCCCGGAGACGCCGAGTGGAGCAGCACGGATGACCTTGGCGCCATCAAGGGCATCCTGATAAACGTTGGGATCGGCGTGGTACTTTGGGGCATCCTTGTCGGCGCGATCTGGCTGCTGTGGCAACTGATTGCCGGCTGACATTGCGACGACGGTCAGGACGGCAGAAATCCCCGCACCCTGACGGAACACCAGCTCGGCCTGCCCGACCGAGGCCGACCGACTGGACATTCGTTCATACAGATGCAGAGCACCCGCGCCACGCCCCCGCCCGGCCCAAGGACGGAACGCCTCCGCACCGCCCCGGGCACACGGCACCGCCATCAGCGCATCGTCAGCGCCCAGTCGGTGTACTTCTTCGCCGTGGCGTGCAGGTCGCGGTAATACTTTGCGTATTCCTCGCCCACCATCACCTTCACCGCCAGACCGGCATCCTCCAGCTTCTTGATGTGCTCGGGGTTCGCCATCGCCTTGGCGAACGCGGTCTCGATCACCTTGATCGCCGAGGCCGGCGTGCCCTTCGGCACCGCCACCCCACGGGACGACGAGGAGATCACCGTCGGGTAGCCCAGTTCCACCGTCGTCGGCACATCCGGCAGGAACTTCGAGCGTTCCTTGTCCAGCACCGCCAGCACCCGCGCGTCACCGGACTGCACGCGCTTCACCACGCCGCCGCCGACATTGTCGAACGCCACCTCGACATGGTTGCCCAGCACCGCCGTCACCTGCTGCGCGCCGCCGTCGAAGTGCACGATGCGGAAATCGACCTTGGCCGCCTCGGCCATCATCAGGATCGCCAGATGGTCGTCGCTCAGGATCCCGGTGGTGCAGGCGCTGACCTTGCCCGGTGACTTGCGCGCGGCCTCGATCAGGTCCCCAAGCGTCTTGTAGGGGCTGTCGGCCTTCACCCAGATCGCGCCGGCATCGACCACCTGATTGATCACCGGGACGAAACTGTCCAGGTTGAACAGCGCCTTGCGCTCCGGGTCCAGGATGATCGTGTTCATGCCGGGCAGGTTGATGAACGCCAGCGTATAGCCGTCGGGACGGGCACGGGACGCCTCGGTCCACCCCAACTGCCCGCCGGCGCCGGTCTTGTTCACCACCACGATCGGCTGCCCAAGCTCCTTCTCGGCCAGCGCGGCAAGGACGCGGGCCCCCACATCCGTGCCGCCGCCAGCCGGAAAGGCAACGATCATCTGGATCGCGCGTCGTGGGAAATCCTGGGCGAGGGCCGGAGCGGCAAGCGGTGCGAGGGCGCCGGCGGCGATCAGCCCGCGTCGGGTCAGCATGGTCGGTCTCCTGGAATGCGTCGAAGGTTCAGTCGGCGTCAGCTTCGCGCAACGACGCCAGCGCCTTCGGGCGGAGCAATACCACGGCGAACACGATCAGCGGAATCACCAGCAGTGCCAGCGCCACCGGCCGGTCCAGGAAGATCGCGAAACTGCCGCCCGAGATCTCCAGCGTGGTACGCAGCGACTTCTCCAGCATCGGCCCCAGGATCAAGGCCAGGATCGCCGGCGCCAGCGGGAATTCCAGCTTGCGCAGCACGTAGCCGATCACACCAAAGCCCAGCATCACCCAGACATCGACCGTGCTCTGCTTCAGGCTGTAGGCACCGATGATGCAGAACAGCAGCACGCCCACGCACAGATAGCTGAACGGCAGGCGCAGCAGCTTCGCCCACAGCCCCACCAGCGGCAGGTTCAGTGCCAGCAGGATGGCATTGCCCAGGAAGAAGCTTGCGATCACCGCCCAGACCAGGTCGGGCCGCTCCTGGAACAGGAACGGACCCGGCGTCAGCCCGTTGATGATGAAGGCGCCCATCAGCACGGCGATGGTCGGCGAACTCGGCACGCCCAGCGCGAACAGCGGCACCATGGCGGCATTGGCATAGGCGTTGTTCGCGGTTTCCGGCGCCGCCACGCCCTCGATCGCGCCGTTGCCAAACCGTTCGGGGTGCTTCGACAGCTTCTTCTCGGTCACATAAGCCATGAAGGTCGGGATCACGGACCCCACGCCCGGGATCAACCCCAGCACGAAGCCGATGCCGGTGCCCCGGATGATTGCCTTCACGCACGGCATCACCTCATCGCGCTTCGGCCAGATGTTCGTGAGCCTCGCCTCGATCGCCTGGCCCGACCGCTGTTCGGCCGCCACCAGCAACTCGGCGATGCCGAACAGGCCCATTGCCACCGGAATGAAGCCGATGCCGTCGAACAGCTCCGGATAGCCGCCGGTGAAGCGGGGCGCGCCGCGCACGGGGTCGATGCCGATCATCGCCATCAGCAGGCCGAACACCGTCATCAGCAGCGCCGCCGGCAGGTTCTTGCCGGCCATGCCCACGACCAGACACAATCCCAGCACCATCAGCGCGAAGAACTCCGCCGGGCCGAAGCCCAGGGCCAGGGTCGCGAGCGGGATCGCGACCACGGCCAGCGCGATGGTCGCCGCGCAGCCGCCGATGAACGACCCGATGGCGGCGATCGCCAGCGCCGCGCCCGCCCGGCCCTGACGCGCCATCTGGTAGCCGTCCAGGCAGGTGATCACGGACGCGGCTTCGCCGGGGACGTTGATCAGGACCGATGTGATGGTGCCGCCATACATCGCACCGTAGTAGATGGCGCACAGCATGATGATGGCGCCGGTCGCGTCCAGGTTGAAGGTGATCGGGATCAGGATCGCGGTGCCGGCGGCGGGACCAAGCCCCGGCAGCACGCCGATCAACGTCCCCAGGATGCAGCCGATCAGCGCATACAGAAGGTTGCCGGCGGTCGCGGCACCGGCGAACCCGGACAGGAGATATTCAAAGCCTTCCATCGGCCTAGATCCCGAAAACGCCGACGGGCAACAGCACGTCCAGCCAGTTGTTGAACACGTGGAACACGCCGAAACCCACCACGACCGAGAACAGGGCGATGGCCCACCACCGCCGCTCGCCCAGCGCGACCATCAGCACGGCGCTGAAGATCGTCATTCCCAGCCGGAAGCCCAGCCAGTCCAGCAGCGCGGTGCCAAGCGCGGCGGCAAGCAGGATCGAGCCCACCCGCCAGGCGAGGGCGCCGCGCGGGAAGATCGTGGGCGGATCCGCGTCGGTGGGCGTCGCGGCCGGGGTCAGGGAGACCTGTACCAGCACCACCGCGCACAGCACGGCGCCGATCAGGGACAGCCAGAACGGGAAGAACCCGGGGCCGGGACCCAGCTTGTCGAACAGCGACAGGTCACGGGCCTCGAACGCGGTGATGATGCAGATCAGCAGCATGATCGCGCCGGTAAGCTGCCAGCCCCGGCGCATACCCGTGGGCATGCGGTTTCCCCCGTGAAAATCGTGAATTGCGGCGGACCCTACCCCGGGCGCGTGGGGCTGGCCAGGGTACCGGGGCGGAAATCCGGCACTTGAAGCCGCCCGTGCGGCAAGCCCAGTATGTGGCGAACATACAAGGGAGCGGTGCCATGCTGCGGATCAAATCCCTGGACCATCTCGTGCTGCGCGTCACGGACCTGCCGACGATGATCAGGTTCTACACCGAAGTCCTTGGGTGTTCGCCCGAGAAGATGCGGGACGATATCGGCCTTTATCAGCTTCGGGCGGGGTCCGCGCTGATCGACATCGTGCCGGTGGACGGGGTTCTGGGCCGCAAGGGCGGCGCCGCTCCGGGCAAGGAGGCGCGCAACCTCGACCATTTCTGCCTGCGGATCGAGCCGTTCAACGCCGAGGAAATCCGCGCGCATCTGCTGCGCCACGGCGTAGAGCCCGGTCCGGTCGAATCCCGCTATGGCGCCGAGGGACAGGGGCCGTCGATCTACGTGCCCGACCCGGAAGGCAACATCGTCGAGCTGAAGGGTCCCGCGGACATTCCGACCCCGGGCGCCTGAGGCGCCGCTTCCGCCCCATACGGTCCCGCCCCTTACGCGCGCTTTCCCGCTTTGCGCGCGCGTTCCCGCACCGACGACGGCCGCAGCGTTGGACGCCCTGCCGCCCGGATGACCGGTCCGCCCTGGTTCGCGCCGGTCACGGCTGCCGCTCCTCCCGCGATTGCGATCCGCCCTTGCCGGGGTTGCCCTGCTTCGCTTACGCTGCACTGCGGCAGGATTGTTGCCATTTGTCCCCTGCTCGGGCACAAGGACAGGCTTGCCCCCGGCCGAGAACGGCTGCCGCATGTGGTTCCTCGCTGAAAAGAGACCGTCAATGGAAGAGGTTGTGAGACAAGGCCTGTACGATCCCCGCAATGAGCACGACGCCTGCGGCGTTGGCTTCGTCGTGAACATCAAAGGCCGAAAGTCGCACGACATCATCACCCAGGGCCTGAAAATCCTGGAGAACCTGGACCATCGCGGGGCGGTCGGCGCCGATCCGCTGATGGGTGATGGGGCCGGCTGCCTGATCCAGATGCCCGACGCGCTGCTGCGCGACTGGGCGGCGCGTGCCGGCAAGATCCTGCCGCCGTTCGGCCGCTACGCGGTGGCGATGTGCTTCCTGCCACAGAACGAGCGCGCCAGGCAGCACGCCATCACGCATTTCGAAAAGGTCGTGACGCAGGAAGGCCAGTCCATGGTCGGCTGGCGCGACATCGAGACCGACCTGACCGGCCTTGGCAAGGCGGTGATCGATTCCATGCCGGCAATCCGCCAGGCGATCGTCGCAGCCAGCCCGGCCATCAAGGACCAGGACGCATTCGAGCGAAAGATCCTGGCGATCCGCAAGCAGATCCTGAACAACGTTCGCGCGCTGGCGGAAAAGCGCGACATCAGGGGGCTGGAGGAGCTGTACATGCCCTCCTTCTCCACCCGCACCGTCGTCTACAAGGGCCTGCTGCTCGCCACCCAGGTCGGCAGCTTCTACAAGGATCTGCGCAATCCGCTGACGCAGTCGGCGCTCGCGCTGGTGCACCAGCGTTTCTCGACCAACACCTTCCCGTCCTGGAAGCTCGCGCATCCCTACCGCTTCCTGGCGCATAACGGCGAGATCAACACCGTCCGCGGCAACGTCAACTGGATGTATGCGCGCCGGCGGTCGATGTCGTCCGACCTGATCGGCCCGGACCTGGACAAGATGTGGCCGATCATCCCGCACGGGCAGTCGGACACCGCCTGCATCGACAACGCGCTCGAAATCCTCGTCGCCGGCGGCTACTCGCTCGCGCATGCGATGATGATGCTGATCCCGGAGGCCTGGGCGGGCAATCCGCTGATGGATCCCGACCGCAAGGCGTTCTACGAGTATTACGCCGCGCTGATGGAGCCCTGGGACGGCCCGGCCGCGATCGCCTTCACCGACGGGCGGCAGATCGGCGCGACGCTGGACCGCAACGGGCTGCGCCCGGCGCGCTATGTCGTCACCGATGACGATCATGTGATCATGGCCTCGGAAGCCGGCGTGCTGCCGGTCCCGGACGAGAAGATCGTCCACAAGTGGCGGCTGCAGCCGGGCAAGATGCTGCTGATCGACCTGGAGGAAGGCCGCATCATCGACGACGCCGAGATCAAGCGGAAGCTTGCCGGCGCGCATCCCTATGCCGACTGGCTGAAAGCCACGCAGTTCAAGCTGGAGGACCTGCCGGACTCGGCGGACCGGCGGGCGCTGCCGCGGCCCAACGACCTCGACGCGCTGCTCGAATGCCAGCAGGCCTTCGGCTACACGCAGGAGGATATCCAGTTCTTCCTGGAGCCGATGGCCCAGGACGGGGACGACCCGGTGGGCTCGATGGGCACCGATACGCCGCTCGCGGTGCTGTCCGACAAGCCGAAGCTGCTGTTCAATTACTTCAAGCAGAACTTCGCCCAGGTCACCAACCCGCCGATCGATCCGATCCGCGAGGAACTGGTGATGTCGCTGGTCTCGATGATCGGCCCGCGGCCCAACCTGCTGGGCCACCACGCCGGCAATCACTACCGGCTGGAAGTCTCGCAGCCGATCCTGACCAACGGCGATCTGGAGAAGATCCGCGACATCGAGAACCTGGCCGGCGGCGCATTCCGCACCCGCACCATCGACACCACCTGGCCGGCGGGCGAGGGCGCCGACGGGCTCGAACGCGCGGTGGAGCGCATCTGCCGCGAGGCGACGGAAGCGGTGCTGGACAACCACAACATCCTGATCCTGTCGGACCGGGCGGTCAGCGCCGAACGCATCGCGATCCCGTCGCTGCTGGCGACCGCCGCGACGCATCATCACCTGATCCGGCAGGGGCTGCGCACCGGCACGGGTCTGGTCGTGGAAACCGGCGAGGCGCGGGAGGTGCACCATTTCTGCGTGCTGGCCGGCTACGGCGCCGAGGCGGTCAATCCGTATCTGGCGTTCGAGACGCTGGAGCAGATCCGGGTGCAGAACAAGCTGACGCTCTCGGCCTATGAGGTGCAGAAGAACTACCTGAAGGCGGTGGGCAAGGGCATCATGAAGGTGATGTCCAAGATGGGCATCTCCACCTATCAGTCCTATTGCGGCGCGCAGATCTTCGATGCGGTGGGCCTGTCCAGCGCCTTCGTCGAGAAGTGCTTCACCGGCACCGCCAGCACGATCGAGGGCGTCGGCTTCCGCCAGATCGCCGAGGAAGCGGTGGTGCGTCACCGCAACGCCTACAGCGACAACCCGATCTACCAGCGCATGCTGGATGTCGGCGGCGACTATGCGTTCCGCCTGCGCGGCGAGGCGCATGCCTGGTCGCCGGAATCGATCTCTCGCCTGCAGCACGCGGTGCGCGGCAATTCACAGAGCGAATTCCGCGCCTTCACCCGCACGATCAACGATCAGAGCGAACGGCTGCTGACGATCCGCGGGCTGATGCAGTTCCGCTACGCCGAAAACCCGATCCCGCTGGAGGAGGTCGAGCCGGCGAAGGAGATCGTCAAGCGCTTCGCCACCGGGGCCATGAGCTTCGGCTCGATCTCGCGTGAGGCGCACACCACGCTCGCCATCGCCATGAACCGGATCGGCGGCAAGTCGAACACCGGCGAGGGCGGCGAGGAAGCGGACCGCTTCAAGCCGCTGCCCAATGGCGATTCGATGCGTTCGGCTATCAAGCAGGTCGCCTCGGGCCGGTTCGGCGTCACCACCGAGTATCTGGTGAATGCCGACGACATCCAGATCAAGATGGCGCAGGGCGCGAAACCCGGTGAGGGCGGACAGCTGCCCGGCCACAAGGTGGACAAGAACATCGCCCGCGTGCGGCATTCCACCCCCGGTGTCGGCCTGATCTCGCCGCCGCCGCATCACGACATCTATTCGATCGAGGACCTGGCGCAGCTCATCCACGACCTGAAGAACGTCAACACCGCCGCCCGCATCTCGGTGAAGCTGGTTTCGGAGGTGGGCGTCGGCACGGTCGCGGCGGGCGTCTCCAAGGCCCGCGCCGACCACGTGACGATCGCGGGCTTCGAGGGCGGGACCGGGGCCAGCCCCCTCACCTCGCTCACGCATGCCGGCTCGCCCTGGGAAATCGGCCTGGCCGAAACCCAGCAGACGCTGGTGCGCAACGGGCTGCGCGGACGCATCGCGGTGCAGGTCGATGGCGGGTTCCGCACCGGCCGCGACGTGGTGGTGGGCGCGCTGCTGGGTGCCGATGAATTCGGCTTCGCCACCGCGCCGCTGATCGCCGCCGGCTGCATCATGATGCGCAAATGCCACCTGAACACCTGCCCGGTCGGCGTGGCGACGCAGGATCCGGTGCTGCGCAAGCGCTTCACCGGCACGCCGGAGCACGTCATCAACTTCTTCTTCTTCATCGCCGAGGAAGTGCGGGAACTGATGGCGCAACTCGGGTTCCGGACCTTCAATGAGATGGTCGGCCAGGTGGACCGGCTCGACATGCGCCGGTCGGTCGAACACTGGAAGGCCAAGGGCGTCGACCTCGGCCGCGTGCTGTACCAGGAAGCGCCGAAGCCCGACGTCGCGATCTACAACTGCGAGACCCAGGACCATCACCTCGACAAGGCGTTGGACCAGGCGCTGATCGCCGACGCGATGCCGGCTTTGGAAAAGGGCGAGCCGGTGCGCATCGAGACGGCGATCCGCAACGTCAACCGCACCGTGGGCGCCATGCTCTCGGGCGAGGTGGCGAAGCGGTATGGCCATGCCGGCCTGCCGGAGGACACGATCGCGGTTACCCTGACCGGCACCGCCGGGCAGAGCTTCGGCGCCTTTCTTTCCCGCGGCGTGTCCCTGAACCTGACCGGCGATGCCAACGACTATGTCGGCAAGGGGTTGTCGGGCGGGCGCGTCGTCGTGCGCCAGCCGCCGAACAGCAAGCGCCGGCCCACCGACAACATCATCGTCGGCAATACCGTCCTCTATGGCGCGATCGCCGGCGAGGCGTATTTCGAGGGGGTGGCCGGTGAACGCTTCGCGGTGCGCAACTCGGGCGCCGTCGCGGTGGTGGAAGGCTGCGGCGACCACGGGTGCGAATACATGACCGGCGGCACGGTGGTGGTGCTGGGCGAGACGGGACGCAACTTCGCGGCCGGCATGTCCGGCGGCGTCGCCTATGTCTACGACGAGCACGCGCGCTTCAAGAAGCTGTGCAACCTGGCCCAGGTCGATCTGGAGCCGATCGCCGCGCCGGAAATCGGCCTAGTGGATGCGCCCGGCCGCCCGCGCCAGCGCTCGGTCAGCGTCGATGACAGCGGCATGGGTGATCCGCTGCGTTTCGACGCCGAACGCCTGCGCAACCTGGTGGAACGCCATCTGCTGTTCACCGGCAGCAAGCGGGCGCGTGACCTGCTGGACGATTGGGACGGCGCGCTGTCCCGGTTCGTCAAGGTCATGCCGCGCGACTACCGGCGCGCGCTGCTGGACCTGCGCACCGAGCAGAACGCCGCCAGGACCGCCGCGGAGTAGCCGCCCCAACCCCGGGCGCCGGACGCGTCCGGCGGGACCCCTTCCCGCCGCGTCGCGTGGCGCCTGCCCTCCATACCGGCATGCGCGGGCATGCCGACCTTTCCCCCGGGAGAGGTCCAACGGACCGTTTCGGAGACGACCATGGGTAAGCCGACCGGATTCCTCGAAATCGAACGCCATGACCGCGGCTACGAAAAGCCCGCGGAACGGCTGAAGACATTCAAGGAGTTCATCAAGCCGCTGGCGCCGGAGGCGCTGAACAGTCAGGCCGCACGCTGCATGGATTGCGGCATTCCGTTCTGTCACAACGGGTGTCCGGTCAACAACCAGATCCCCGACTGGAACAACCTGGTCTACCGGGACCAGTGGCAGCAGGCCGCGATCAACCTGCATTCCACCAACAACTTCCCGGAATTCACCGGCCGCATCTGTCCGGCGCCCTGCGAAGCGTCCTGCACGCTGAACATCGATGACAATCCGGTCACCATCAAGACCATCGAGTGTGCGATCGTCGACCGCGCCTGGGAGGAAGGCTGGCTGGCGCCGCAGGTCGCGTCCCGCAAGTCCGGCAAGCGCGTCGCCGTCATCGGCTCGGGCCCGGCGGGCATGGCCTGCGCCCAGCAGCTCGCGCGGGCCGGCCACGCGGTGGTGCTGTTCGAGAAGCAGGACCGGATCGGCGGGCTGCTGCGCTATGGCATCCCCGACTTCAAGATGGAAAAGCACCTGATCGACCGGCGCGTGACGCAGATGACCGGCGAGGGCGTGGAATTCCGCACCGGCATCGAGGTCGGCAAGGACGTCACCATCGACCAGCTGATGGCCGAGTTCGACGCCGTGGTCCTGAGCGGCGGCGCCGAGTGGCCGCGCAACCTGGACGTCTCGGGCCGCGACCTCGACGGCATCCACTACGCCATGGATTTCCTGACCCAGCAGAACAAGCGCAACGCTGGCGACGAGGAATCGCGGGCGGCGCCATCCGGCACGATCAGCGCCAAGGGCAAGCATGTGGTGGTGATCGGCGGCGGCGATACCGGGTCCGACTGCATCGGCACCTCGGCCCGCCAGGGCGCGGCCTCCATCACCCAGATCGAGATCATGCCGAAGCCGCCGCTGCGCGAGGACAAGGCGATGGTCTGGCCGGACTGGCCGGTCAAGCTGCGCTCCTCGCACGCGCATGAGGAAGGCTGCGAGCGCGACTGGTCGGTGCTGACCAAGACCGCCGTCGGATCGAACGGCAAGGTGGAGGCGCTGGGGTGCGTCCGCGTCGAATGGGTGAAGGCGCCCGACGGACGCATGCAGATGCAGGAAGTCCCCGGCAGCGAATTCCAGCTGAAGGCCGACCTGGTGCTGCTGGCGATGGGCTTCCTGGGTCCCCGACGCCCGGGCCTGCTGGAAACCGCCGGTGTCGAGCTGGATCCACGCGGCAACGTGGCCGCGAACACGGTCGACTACCGCACCTCACGCGACAAGGTGTTCTCGGCCGGCGACATGCGGCGCGGCCAGTCGCTGGTGGTCTGGGCGATCCGCGAGGGGCGGCAGTGTGCGCGGGCCGTCGACCAGTTCCTGATGGGGACGACGACGCTGCCGCGCTGAGGCCTTCACCGTCGTTGCGTGGCGCTGGGGACGTGGCCGTGATATAGGACGGCCATGCCTCTGGCGCTGAAAATCCCGCCGGTCATGACCGTCCCGGAGTTCCTGGGCTGGAACCAGCCGATCGGACCGGCGTGGCAATTGGTGGACGGCATCCCCCTGGCCATGGCGCCCGCCAGCCGGACACACGGGGCGATTCAGCAGGAGCTCGGCAGCCTGCTGCGCAACCACCTTCTGGACCACGGCGGGCCGTGTTCGGTGATCGCCAACCCAGGCATCGTCCCCCGCCTCCGCGCCGAGAGCAACTTCCGCATTCCGGATCTCGCGGTCACCTGCTCCCCGTGCCAGGAGGAGGAATACGCGCTGACCGATCCGGTGCTGGTGATCGAAATCCTCTCTCCCAGCAACCAGGCCGAAACCTGGGCCAATGTCTGGGCCTATGCGACGATTCCCAGCGTGCGGGAAATCCTGATCGTCCACAGCACCGCGGTCGCCGCCGACCTGCTGCGGCGGGACGCGGACGGCGACTGGCCCGACCGGCCGCTGCGCATCGAGGATGATGGGGTGCTGGATCTGCAAACTGTCGGCTTCCAGGCCCCGGTCGCCGCGCTCTACCGCGCCACCCGCCTCGCCCCCCCGGCCGCCGGCTGACACGCCGCCGCGGACAGCGAAAAATTCCGCTCCGGCTGTGATGCACGCAACAGCTTGCGTCCGGCGCCCTTGGCATGTTCGCCGTCATGGACACGGAGGCGACCATGCGGGCCTATCTCAAGGCATTGGGCATCATCATCGGGCTGCTGGGCACCTACCTGGCGCTGCTGCCGCTCGCGGCCTGAGCCATGGCCATGCCCCTGGCACACGTGACGAAACCGGCGATGTGGTATAAGTGCGAAAGCGCCGAAACCGGACCGTCATCACGTCGAGGGGTCAAGCATGGCCGACCACATGGACGATCTGGAATTCGCCGTCGAGCATGACGTGCCAATTCCATACATCCGACGAATCAGTACCTACTACCAGACCCTGGGATACGGGAAACCGTATCGCTGGGCGCAATACACCGACGTTCCCTTCACGCCGCTGAAAAAGCCGCTGTCGGAGAGCCGGCTGGCGCTGGTCACGACCGCCGCGCCGTACCAGCCCGACAAGGGCGACCAGGGACCGGGCGCCCCCTACAACTCGGCCGCCAAGTTCTACAAGGTTTACACGCAGGGTATCGAGGGCGAGCCGGACACCCGCGTTTCCCATATCGGGATCGACCGCAAGCACACGACGGCCGAGGACTCCCGCACCTGGTTCCCGCTGGCCCAGCTCAACCGGCTGGCGTCCGAGGGACGGTTCAAGGATCTCGCGCCCGAGTTCATCGGCGCGCCGACCAATCGCAGCCAGAAGGTCACGATCGAGCAGGACTGCGTCGATATCCTGTCGCATGTCCGGCGGATGCAGGCCGACGTCGCTGTCATCGTCGCCAATTGACCCGTGTGTCACCAGACCGTGAGTCTGGTCGCTCGGCATCTTGAGGCGAATGGCATCCCGACGGTCATCATGGGCTGCGCCAAGGACATCGTCGAATTCTGCGGTGTGCCCCGTTTCCTGTTCAGCGACTTCCCGCTGGGCAATGCGGCGGGCCGCCCGAACGACGTTCCATCCCAGGCTTTCACGATGGAACTGGCGCTGAAGGTGCTGGAATCGGCGTGCGGCCCCCGCACGACGGTACAGTCCCCGCTGCGCTGGGGCAGCAATCCCGACTGGAAGCTGGATTTTTCCAACATCGAGCAACTCTCGCCCGAGGAAATCGCCCGGCGGCGCGCGGAATTCGATGCCAACAAGGAAATCGCCCGCCAGCAGCGTGTCTCGGCTGGGGTGGCGAAGGTGTGATCTGACTGCCGCCCCTTCCGATGGGAGGGGCGGTCAGTAGCCGAACGGTTGCCGTTGCCAAGCAGCCCAATCGATCTCACCGCGGTCGCGCGGAGCTTCGATCGCTTCAGGGCCAGCCGGCTCACAGAATATGACCAGGTTGGGGTGATCCGATCTGGCACTCGGCACCACCAGACCATCCCGGCACGGAAATGCGCGGCTTCGGCGACCTCCTGCGTGCGAGGATATTCCTGCGGGCGTTCGGCGCAGGAAAGTTGCCCGAACATTGCGACCTTGAACCCCATGGATGCCAGGACTTCAAGGGACGTTATTTGCGCGCAGCTTGTGAGATTGACCTTCAATTCGTATAGACGATAGTGAACCAGGAACGGGATCACAGGCTGTCCACGGCTGAGATGGTAGTACATCTCGCTGACAGCCCCGTCGGCTTTCAACGACGTATACAGGACGTCGAATGTCCTATCATCCCACCGTCCGACGACTGCGCTGCACTGGGCCGGATTCCGGCCGCTGCGCACGACTCTCCAAACCGTGCCGGAGAAGGGCTCGGAAGGCAGCGATTCGACGGCATCCAGCAGCTGACGATCGCGTGCAGGCCGCCCGCCTGCCATCACTCAGAGGTAAACGTCCGCATCCAACCGGTCGCGGATGCGCAGCACCTCTTCGGACCTGTCCTGGTTGATCAGATCGATCACACGTGCCCCCCAAGCCGGGGATGGCGAGCATAGAGCCACGTTCTGATTTCATCGGATGTATAGTATTCCTGCAGCCGGCCAACGATGTAGTGCAGGTCTGAGAGCACGAGTTGCGTACTCGGCTGCGGCTTGACCGCACCCGCTTTCCATCGGGAGACGGTCGCCTTCGATACATCTGCGATGTTCGCGATGTCCGTGCCGCTGAGGCCTCCGATCGTGTTCAGCTCGTCGATATAGCGCGGCATGGCACCCGATCTGCCGGTCATGGCGTCGCGCCCCGGGCAAGGCAAACCGGTGCCGCGGACAGAGGGAACGGAAACATCCAATCGGTCACCGTCGATGCTCCCCGCATGACTGTTTCAAACGCCATGTTGTATGAGACACAAATGTCGTCACGGCCCCGCACCGCTGATGACGTGATGACCGCTCATGTCGATGTCCTGCGGCGGCATCTCGGTGCGCCCGCACCAGACGGCACACAGGCCACCTTCACCACACGGTCCGAGCAGGTCGCGCAGTTGGAAGATGAACCTGCGGAGCATCCAGGGGAATCCACCCCCCGCAGGTGCAAGACCCGCCATTCCATGCCATCCTCGCCCCACCCAATCATCACCAAGCGAGGAAACGTGACCACCAACCTCCCCCTGGCCGGCATCCGCGTCCTGGACATCGGCACCCTCATCGCCGGCCCCTTCGGCGCCACCATGCTCGGCGATTTCGGCGCCGAGGTGATCAAGGTGGAACAGCCGGGCATCGGCGACGCGCTGCGTGGCACGCCCAAGGACGGCCAGGCCGCACGCTCGGGCAACTGGCTGGTGGAAGGCCGCAACAAGAAATCCGTCACGCTGAACCTGCGGGTGAAGGAAGGCCAGGACATCCTGCGCGAACTGGTCAGGCACGCCGACGTCGTGATCGAGAACTTCACCCCCGGCACGCTGGAACGCTGGAACCTCGGCTGGGAAGACCTGCGCAAGGTCAATCCGCGCCTGATCATGGTGCGCGTCTCCGGCTACGGCCAGGTCGGCCCCTACGCCAAACGGTCCGGCTATGACCGCATCGCGCTCGGCTTCTCGGGCTATATGTATCCCACGGGCTTCCCCGACCGTTTCCCGGTTCGCCCCGCCTTCGCCACCGCCGACTACAATACCGGCACCTTCGCCGCGCTCTCGGCGATGTTCGCGCTGTACAACCGCGACGCCCGCGGCGGCGAGGGCCAGATGATCGACCTCGCGCTCTATGAAGCGCCGTTCCGCATCACCGCCGACATGATGGTGAAATACTTCCAGAGCGGCGAAATCCGCGAGCGGATCGGCAATCGCAATCCCACCTTCTCGCCCGCCGGCACGTTCCAGACCCGTGACGGACGCTATGTGCAGATCGCCGCCGGCGGCGACAATGTCTGGCAGCGCCTGGCCGCGGCCATTGACATGGCCGATCTCGCCACCGACCCGCGCTATGCGAAAAGCCGCGAGCGGATCGAGCGCGCCGATGAGCTCGAAGCCTTGCTCGCCGACTGGATCGCCCAGCACGATTTCGCCGATATCGAGGCGCGGCTCGACAAGGCCAATGTCCCGTTCGGCGGTATCTACACCGCGGCCGACATCGCCGCCGATCCGCATTTCAAGGCCCGTAACAATCTGGCGGTGGTGCAGGACGACGCGCTGGGCGAAATCACCATGCCCGCCGTCGTGCCGCAGATGCGCGGCACGCCCGGCCGGATCGCCCATGCCGGCCCCGCCCTGGGCATCCACAACCAGGAAATCTACGGCGATCTGCTGGGCAAGACGGCGGCCGAGATGGATGCGCTGAAGGCGGCGGGCGTGATCTGATCAGAACGCGGCGGCCTGGTTTGCGGAAAGAGACCAGGCCGCCGGAAGGCGCTGGAGTGCGGTTACGCTGAGCGGAACGTACCAGCGTATGATTCACGCGACAAAACAAGACGGCGGGGTATTTTCGCCCTGCACCGCCAGGGTGAAAATACTCTGGCCGCCACTGGTGCCTCAGTCGCCGCCGGACCGGGCCGGGGTGGCCCCGGATGGCGCCGCCGGCGTGCTTCCCACCGACAGGGTCGGGTTCGGGATGTGCAGGAACAGCGCGCACACGGCCGCCGAGATCAGGCACAGGAACGCAAGGCCGTACAGGCCGCCCGAGTAGCTGCCGGTCCAGTCCCTGACCACGCCGACATACCACGGGCCGAAGAAGCCGCCCAGGTTGCCGATCGAATTGATCCAGGCGATCGACGCGGCCGCCGCGGTACCGGTCAGGAACATTGGCGGCATGGCCCAGAACGGTCCCTTGGACCCATAGAAGCCGAACGTCGCGATCGAAAGCCCCACCATGGCCCACCACGACCCGATCGTCAGGCCCGCCATGACCAGCCCGGCCGCGGAAACCACACAGGCCGCCAGCAGGTTCCATCGGCGTTCATGCATACGGTCGGAGATCAGGCCCCACACCACCAGGCCCACGCCGCCCGAGATATAAGGGATCATCGTCAGCCACCCGACGGTCATGTTGTTGGTGACGCCGATCGACTTGATGATCTGCGGCACGAAGAACAGGATGCCCAGGCTCGCGACCACGATGCCGAAGTAGTTCAGCGCCAGCAGCAGCACTTTCGGGTCGAACATGCTCTGCCACATCGAGAAGGTCTTGACCGCCTCCTTCGCCTTGCGTTCGGCGAGCAGGCGGCTGCTGAGCCAGGTCTTCTCGGCCTGGGTCAGGAAGGAGGCCTGGTCCGGCCGGTCGGTCAGCACGAACAGGGTCAGGATTCCGACGAACACCGTTGGGATGGCCTCGGCGATATACATCACCTGCCAGCCCCGCAGGCCGAACAGCCCGTCCAGGCCGAGCAGGGCGGTGGAGATCGGGGCACCGCCGGCGACCGCGATCGGCAGACCGATCAGGAAGCCGGAGACGATGCGGGCATGGTGCCTGGCAGGGAACCAGTAGGTGAAATACAGCACGATTCCCGGGAAGAATCCGGCTTCGGCGACGCCAAGAAGGAAGCGAATGATGCCGAAGCTGGTGGTGCCGGTGACCAGCGCCGTGAGCCCGGCCAGGATGCCCCAGGTGATCATGATGCGGGCGATCCAAATGCGCGCCCCAACCTTCTCCATGATCACGTTGCTGGGCACCTCGAAGAGGAAGTAGCCCCAGTAGAAGGTGCCAAGGGCAAAGCCGTATTCGGCGGCCGAGATGTTCAGGTCGCCGCGCATGGTCAAGGCGGCAAAGCTGACATTGATCCGGTCGATATAGGCCAGAAAGTAACTCAGTATCGCGAATGGCAGCAGGCGAACGTAGATCTTCCGCATCGCCGATCGTTCGACAGCATTCTCCATCTTGTCGTTCCCCCGCGCGGCCCCTGTCACCGGAGTCGCTTGTTGTCATGCGGACGCGGTGCGCCGGAACGCCGCTGCGTCCTGAATTAACAAACGTTAATTCAGTCTCCGGCAGGCTGGCAACCGGGGACACGGAGAAGGGAACGCGCCGGCGGGCCGGCCGCGGCTTGGTGATCAATGCCACCAAGGCCGGCGCCACCGGTGTCAGGCGCGGGGGCGCGACTGGATCAGGATTGCGGGCAAGCGCCCCCAGGCCGGGGGCGTTCATCGGTGTCGTCAGGCGCTGGCCAGCGCCTTGGTGCGGTAATCCAGCCAGAACGCCTCCCAGGCCTCGTCACTGGATCCCTTGCCGGCCTTCTTGAATTCTTCCTGCGCCTTGGGCCAGGCGGCGAGCAGCAGCTTCAGGCGCGCCAGGCGGGCGTCCTGCCAGGTCTGCGCATCATCCGTCCACCACCCCTTGTCCTTCATGTAGCGGATGGTGCCCTCGTGCCAGGGCGCGTCGCCGCGCGGCAGGCCGGACTGCTTCGGATGCCACAGGTCGCCCGTACCGGTGGCCGCCCTGATGGCGTCCATGTTGGCTTCGATCGCCGAACACATTGCGTAGACTTCATCGGCACTGGTGGATTGGTAGGTGGTGATCATCGGATAGCGCAGGCCGATCAGCGCGACGCCCCCGGGCGGGACCGCGGCACCCATCGTTTCCCGCCGGGGTTCCAGGAAGTCCAGCACCCTGTTCATCCGCGCCCAGGCTTCCGTGTCCTCGGCCGGGAACGGCGGCCAGGTCAGGCCGCGCGGGCTCGCCTCGATCTCGCGCATGTTCGCCGACATCGTCACGCTGCTGAAGCCGTCCAGCTGGTTGTTGATCACGGCGGTCTTCATCGCGTTGTAGCTGCCGAACCACACCTGCTCGATGTCCTTCTCGGTCAGGCCGGCAAAGGCAACATAGGCTTCGTTCTTCACATTAACGGACGGGTTACCTTTTACATACCCGATACGTTTTCCCTTGATGTCGCTCATGCGGGTCACGCCGGTATCCCCGGCCATCGCCAGCCCATTGCTTGCCGGGCGGCCGAGGACGATGCGCGCATCCTGCGGTCCCCATGCCGTCGCCGCGAAGTCATAAAGACCCTCGGTGGCGAAATAGAGTTCGTTGGCAAGATAACCGTATGCGGCACGCCCCTGTTTCAACGGCAGCATGCGTCCTATAGACGTTCCGGATGGAACGATACGCACTCGGATGTCGCCGGTCTTCATCAGCGCCTCGGCAATCGCCGAGGCCTCCACATAACCCGAAGATCCGAGATCGTAGGCTGTCCATACCGAACTTGAGGGAAGTTTCTGCGCGAATGCCGGAACCGCCAGCGTGCTCGCAAGAGTTCCCAAAACTGTCCTTCTTTTAATCTCTTTCAAGTCAATTCTCCCTGTATGGCAGCCAGCATTGATCTGACCGCCGACGTTGCTATAGACAGTCCAATCCACGGCAGTCAAACGACCTCGAAAACGAGGCGTCGATTCCTGGTGGCAGGCGCGCACGCGTCAAGAAATCTGACAATCTGGGAGACTGCCATGTCGGCTGACACAGCGAATGCACCGCCCCCTCGAGACGACCTCGCGCCCGAAGACGGGGGTCGCGACCGCCTTCGCGGCTTCCCGTTCTGGGTGGCAATCGTGATGGGTCTGATCGGCATCGGCCTGACGATCAACCAGACGTTCAATCTGGGCGTGTTCGGCCAGCCGATGATCGACACCTCGTTCTTCTACATCCTTCTCGGCCTGTTCCTGTCGCTCGCCTTCCTGGCCTACCCGGCGCATCACGGCGCGCGGGCGGCGATCCCGCTGTATGACTGGGGCCTGTTCCTGCTCACGCTGGGCGCGACCGGCTTCCTGGCCTGGAACGGCGGCAGGATCATCGCGGAAGGCTGGGACATCGCCGCCCCAGGGGATGCCACCCTGGTTGCCGGCGTGGTCTGCCTGCTGGCGCTGGAGGCGCTGCGGCGCGCCGGCGGCCTCGTGCTGTTCGGCCTCTGCCTCGTGTTCGCGACCTTTCCGCTGTACGCGGAACACATGCCGGGCTTCCTGTGGGGGCCGAGCATGAGCCTGGAAGAGACGGTGCGGGCGCATGCGATGGGGGTGGAGAGCATCATCGGCGTGCCGATGCGCACCGTCGCCTCGCTGCTGGTCGGCTTCCTGATCTTCGGTTCGGCGCTTGTGGTGACCGGCGGCGGTGAATTCTTCATGGCGCTGGCCACCGCGTTGATGGGCCGCAGCCGGGGAGGACCGGCGAAGGTCGCCATCCTTTCCAGCGGCTTTCTCGGCTCGCTGTCCGGCAGCGTGATCTCCAACGTCGTCACGACCGGGCAGATCACGATCCCCACGATGAAGCGCACCGGCTATCCGCCGCACTACGCCGGCGCCGTCGAAGCCTGCGCCTCGACTGGCGGCGCGCTGATGCCGCCCATCATGGGGGCCGTGGCCTTCATCATGGCCGAGTTCCTGAACGTGCCCTATGCCACCGTGATGCTGGCCGCCTTCGTTCCGGCCGCCCTGTACTACACGGCACTGCTGCTGCAGGCGGATCACTACGCGGCGAAGAACCGGCTGCGCGGCCAGCCGGCGAGCGAAATCCCGGCGCTGGGCGCGGTGTTCCGCCAGGGATGGCACTTCCTGTTCAGCCTGGCCCTGCTGATCTACCTGCTGCTGGTGATGAAGCAGGAGGCGCTGGCGCCTTATATCGCCACGGCCGCCCTGCTGCTGAGCACGATGCTGTTCGGCACGAAGCGTTTCGGACTTGCGGGTTTTCGCGATCTGACGATCGACACCACGCGCAACATCGTCAACATCGTGGCGATCCTGGCCGGTGTCGGCTTCATCGTGGGGTCACTGTCCTACACCGGCGTGGGCGGCGCCTTCGCGCGGGAGCTGCTGCAACTGGCCGGCGGCAACATCATCCTGCTGCTGCTCATCGGTGCCTTCACCAGCTTCATCCTGGGCATGGGGATGACCTCCAGCGCCTGCTACATCTTCCTGGCCGTCACGCTCGCCCCGGCCCTGGTCGGGGGCGGGCTGAACGCGATCGGCAGCCATCTGTTCATCCTCTACTGGGGTCTGATCAGCTTCATCACCCCGCCGGTGGCCCTGGCAGCCATCGCCGCGGCCTCGATCGCACGGGCCAATTCCTGGCAGACGGGGTTGTGGGCGATGCGTCTCGGGGCGATCAATTTCGTGGTGCCGTTCCTGTTCGTGCTGAACCCGACGCTGATCCTGATCGGCACGCCGTTCGCCATCGCGCACGACGTCACGACGGCCGTCGTGGCGGTGTGGATGCTGGCGTCGGCGATGGAAGGATGGCTGTACGGCGTCGGCTTGGTCGGCTGGGTCGGTCGTGCCGGGCTTTTGATCGCAGCGGCCGTCCTGCTGAAGCCCGGCCTGTACTCCGACCTGATCGGGCTGGCGATCATCGTGTCCGTCTACGGCTGGTGCCGCCTGGTCCGCCGGCCGGCGCCAGCGGTCACCTGACGGCTGGCCGGCTGGCGCACGCGGTTCGTGCGCCAGCCGGCCGGCCGGTACCGCGGTCGGCGTAGAGACCGCGGTACCATCAGGCCTGGATTGGCGATCCCCCCAGGCCGGGGGCGTTCATCGGTGTCGTCAGGCGCAGGCCAGCGCCATGGTGCGGGAATCCAGCCCCAACGCCA
>JBFXDK010000095.1:0-16465 GCA_050181195.1 Acetobacteraceae bacterium
GCCGATCGGCCCACCAGCAGGCGGGCGTGGGTGGTCCTACCGGGCCACCCCGTCCCGCCATCACCCGGAACCGAATAGAAGACGAGGGGGCACCCCAGAATGGCGTTCAAGCTGTCGTACCGCACCACCACCTTCCGGCCCGGCGACGAACTGATCCCTGACAATTCAACGTCACCCACGCCGGTGGAATTCGACCTGGCGCCAGCCGAAGGTGTGGACCTGGCCCGCATCAAGTCGGTGATCGTGAGCACGGCCGGAATCTCGGCTGACGGCTGGTCGTCCGCTGTGCAGGACGCGGTGATCCGGGCGTTCGAAACCAGCGCGGCGGCCTTCGTGAACACGATCGAACGGGTGCGCGGCCTGGCCATTCCGGCGGCGATGGCCCAGCGTGTCGGCCTGCCCGTGCCGGACGGCATGACCGAACTGCCGATCCTGAACGGCCTGGCGTTCACGCGGGTGTGCCTGTTCCCCGAAATCCTGCCCCTGTCGATGCAGCTGGCGGCCGAGATTCTGAAGCTGACCAACAGCCTGACGGTGGATCCCAGGCTTTTCGCGCAGCCTTCTGGTTTGCAGCAGCCGGCGACGGCAAGCCAGGGGGCGGATTCGAATGCCACGCCTGTCCCATCCACACCCGCCGGCAACGGAACTGCGGGCAACGGGGTGAAGACGGCCAGCCGGCGGCGTGGCACGTCCCGCCGCAGCCGGTAGAGACGAAGCACCAGCTGCCGGGCGGCAAGCTGCAGACCCGGATCGAACGTCTGGGTGGGGTGTTCGCACCGGTGCCCGGGAAACTGGTGCGGCCGGTGTGGACCTACGGGCCGACGGACGCGCGGGCCCGATCGGTGCTGTTCCAGTGCCCGGTGAGTGCGATCCCTGAACTGGCGTTCGATCTGCTGGAACTGTGGTTCGACTGCCGGCGGGTGAAGGCGCTGCCGGTGGCGGGCGGCTGGCTGGACCAGCCCCTGGTGATCCGGCAGGCCTTCCCGGTGTTCGAATCCGAAATGGCAGCGGTGGAGGCACGCCAGCGGGCGACAGCCCCCCAGGCGGCGGCAGCGGCGGCGGTGGCGGGGGTAGTGGCGGCGCAGCGCGGCCCGGCGAGACGGTAACGCCGGGCCGAACCGTCGAAGTAACAGGAACCCAGCCATGGCCATGAGTCGCGCGGAAATCGAACTGCTGATCAAGGCCCGGAACGAAGCCCAGGGGGCCTTCGATCAGCTGAACACCCAGGTGAAGCGGGTGACCGGCGAGACGGACAAGGCCAGCGAAGGCATGGACCGGCTGGGAAAGAAGACCCAGGGCACCGGGGCGGCGGCGGGCGCGGCTGGCGGGGCGTTCGTGCTGCTGGCCGAACGGGTGGGCACCGGCCTGGTGCGGGCCTTCGAAGAAACGATCGCGGCGGCGAACCGTCTGGACAGCGGCCTGATCGGGCTGCGGTCGGTGGCCAATGCCTTCAAACAGGACGCGGGCCTGGCGGAAGACGCGGCGAAGCGGCTGGCGGCGGACGGCCTGCTGTCGGTGGGCGAAGCGGCTACCAGCCTGAAGAACCTGCTGGCGGCCGGGTTCGGACTGCCCGAAGCCGTGACCCTAGTGGAGCGGTTCAAGGATTCGGCGGCCTTCGGGCGCCAGGCGGCCCTGGGGTTCGGCCAGGCGGTGAGCAGCGCCACGGAAGGCATCAAGAACGGCAACAGCATCCTGGTGGACAACGCCGGGGTGACGAAGAACCTTTCGAACATCCTGGTGGAAGCCGGGTTCAGTGCCCAGGATCTAAGCAAGGCCAGCAGTGACGCGGGGATCCGCATGGCCCTGTTCAACGGGATCGTGAAGGAAACGAACCCGCAGCTGGGGGACGCGGCGCGCTACCTGGACACGGCGGCCGGCAAACAGGCGCAGTTCTCGGCCCAGGTGGAGATTGCCCAACAGAAGATCGGCAAGGCGCTGCAGCCGGCCCTGGCGGCCACGCTGGAAGCCCTGCTGCCCCTGGTGCAGGTGGTGGGGAACTTCGCCACCGTGCTGGCCCCGCTGGGCTTGGCGGTGGGCGCCGTGGTCACCCCGCTGGTGGCCCTGAAGGGCGCGGCGGCCCTGGGGTTCATCGAAATGGGCAAGCTGTCCAGCGTGTTCACCACCGTGAAGGCGGCGGCCACGGCGGACGTATTCGCGGGCGTGGCCGGCGGGCTGCGGGCACTGCCCGGGCTGGCGGGTTCAGCCGGCAGCGCGGTGGCGGGCATCCCGGCGCTGATCGCGGCGGCGCCGTGGGCGGCGGCGGCGGTGGCGATCGGCGGGGTGACCCTGGCCCTGTCGAAGATGGCCGAAGCGCGGGCGAACGCGGCGGTGGCGGAACAGACGGCTGGCGCGAAACAGGACGTGATCAACCGGGCGATCGCCAACGGGGCCCCGCTGGTGATCAGCTACGCCGGCGCGGTGAAGTTCCAGCAGGCGGTGCAGGAAGCAAACAGCAAGGTGACCGACACCAGCACCGAAGCCCAGCGGCGCCACGCGGACGCGCTGCTGCTGGTGGGGAAGATCACGCGCGAACAGTACGACACCCAGATCGCGGCCATCCAGGCCGAGGAACGGCGCCAGGCGGGCCTGGCGAACGGCGCGGCCCTGCGGACGGCGATCAGCGGCGCCGAACGGAAGTTCCAGGACGAAATCAAGGCCACCGGCCTGACCATGAACGAACTGCTGGCGGCCCTGGCGCGCGACGAAGACGCCTTCAAGTCGTGGGCGGCCCAGGTGAAGCTGTCGGACAGCGCGATCGATCGGCTGAAGGACAAGCTGAAGGCCGGCAGTGAAGCCCAGAAGAAGAACGCCGAAGAAGCGAAGAAGGCGGCCGAAGCACAGAAGGCGTACGCGAAGGAACTGGAACAGGCCACCGGGATCCTGACCCAGGGCGGCCTGAACGAACAGCTGGGGAAGCTGGAACGCTTCCTGGCCACGGCGGCGGCCCAGGGCGCGCCGGCGTTCACCACGGCCGTGCGCACCCTGTGGCCCGAACTGCAAAAGCTGGCCGAACAGGCGAAGGCCAGCGGCCTGTCCGTGTCGAACATTGACGGGGTGATGCGGCAGGCGGCCGAAGGGGCGGGCCTGATCACCCAGGGCGTGCGCACCTTCAGCACCTTCACCCCGCTGATCGCGGGGGTGACGGAAGCCCAGCGGGTGAATACGGCGGCTGTGCGCGAACACTACACGGCCCAGGACAAGGTGAACGCGGCGTACAAGGCCTTCGGCATCCAGACGCCGGAAGACCTGCGGGCGGCGGCCGACGCGGCCCGCGAGAATTACGCCACGCTGGTCAGCAGCGGCACGGCGACGACGGCCCAGCTGAAGATCGCGTACCAGCAAATGATCGAAGCACAACGCGAAGCTACGGGTAAGCTGCCCGGCTACTGGGAAACCACGGTGGCGCCGGCGGTGAAGCGGACGGTGGAACAGCTGGGCACGGCGATCCAGGGCACCTTTGCCCAGGTGCTGCTGGGCGCCAAGTCGATGGGGGACGGGTTCCGGGACATCTGGGATTCGATCAAGGCCAGTGCCACGCGGATCTTCACGGAAATCCTGGCGGACTTCACGAACCGGTTTCTGAAGGGAATGCTGGGCGCGCTGTCGGGCCAGCAGGGCGCCTTCGGCAAGGCCTTCGGCGGGCTGTTCGGGGGCGGGGGTGGCGGGGTGCCCGGTGTCGGCGGCGGCGGATTCAACATCGGCGGGCTGTTCGGGGGTGGTGGCGCCGTGGGCCTGACCGGCACCGGTTCCAGTTCATCGATCGCGGCGGCGGGCCTGGGCCTGCCCGGCGGCGGCGGGGCGGCGGGCGCCGGCGGCCTGGGCATCGGTGCGGCGGGCATCGCGGGCGGCCTGGGCGCAGCCGGCGCGGGCATCGGCCTGGGCCTGCTGGGCAAACAGATTTTCGGCGGCGCCGGCGTGGGGGCGGGGGCGTTCGGTGCCGGCACGGGCGCGGCCACCGGCGCAGCGATCGGCAGCATCGTGCCCGGCCTGGGCACGGCCGTGGGCGCCATCATCGGCGGCCTGGCGGGCGCGATCAGCGGCGCCATCGGGAAGACCCAGGGCGAGAAAACGAACGACGCGCGGGACAAGTTCCTGGCGCAATTCGGCGGCGCCGGCACCGGTGAGGGATCCGGGTTCCTGACCCTGGCGCAGCAGCTGACGGAGAAGACCGGCGAAGCGGGCGGCGGCGGCCTGTTCAATGCCCTGACGAAGGCCAAGGATCTGAAGGCGCTGGAAGCGGCGATCACGGCCATCGTGGCCAAACTGCAGGAAGTGAAGCCGGCGGCGGACGAAGCCGGGGATGCCACGTCGGAAGCGGCGGTGGACGGCGCCAGCAACGTCACCCAGCTGGAAACGAAGTGGAAGGATCAGATCCGCACGGTGGCGGCCCTGGATCAGAAGGCCAGCGACCTGCAGCAGCAGATCGAAGCCGTCGGCGCCGAAGGCGGTAGCGTCGAAGGCCTGGCGGCGGCCATGGAACTGCTGAAGCAACAGATCGCGGCGGCCGAAGCGAAGGCTGGCGACCTGGCAGCGGCCATGCGGTCGATCCCGGGCGCGCCGGTGAGCAGCGGCAGCACGGAAATCCCGATCGTGGAAGGCGGCGCGGCCGGTGGTGTCTTCGCCAACCGGCCCGGCCTGGTGCTGTTCGGGGAAGGCGGGGAACAGGAAGTGGGCGGCCCCAAATCGTTCTTCAAACAGGTGTTCGAAGAACTGGGCGTGCCGGCCGGTGGGGGCGGGGGTGGCGCCGGCGCCGTCAACCTGAATGTGACGATCAACGCGCTGGACGGCGCCAGCGTGGCGGCTGTCTTCTACGGCCAGATCGTGCCGATGCTGAAGGAAGCCCTACGGGGTAACATCGGCGGGCTGCAAACGGACTTCCGGGTGCTGGTGAAGTAACCATGGGCCGAGCAATCTACGCGCATTACAGCGACAACGTGGCCCCGGCGGCCACGATCACGGTGAACACTGGCACCGAGGATCCGGACTACCTGGCGGCGAACCTGGTGGACCTGAACCCGTCGAAGCCGGCGCAGCTGACCGGCACCACCGGCAGCTGGGTGTTCGACTGGGGCGCGGCGCAGCGCGTGGACTGGGTGAACCTGCCGATGCACAACCTGGACGCGGGCCTGGAAGTGCGGGTGCAGATGAACGCCACGAACAGCTGGGGCAGTCCGTCCCTGAACACCACGATCGTGATCCCCACCTACCGGGACGACGGCCTGCCGGTGGGCAGCTGGAAGGATCTGACCGGGGTGGGCGGCTATCTGGTGGGCGGGTATCGGTACCTGCGGCTGGTGGTGGTGGGCGCGAACACGGCGGCGGTGAAGGTGGGCGAATTCATGATCCTGTCGAACAAGCGCACCCTGAACCCGAACATTTCCTGGGGGGCCCAGGCGCCGGAACAGCGGCTGGCCCAGGTGAACCAGACCGACGCCGGCGTGAAGATGATGTACGACCTGGGGACGACGCTGCGCACGTTCCGGGGGGAACTGGACACCACGGACGCCGGCCTGACGGCGGTGCGGGCCTGGTGGCGGAACAGCCGGGGCCCGATCTTCCCCTTCGCGTTCGTCCTGGACGAAGACGTGAACGAAGGGGTGATGGCGCGCTGGGCGTCCAGCCTGGACCCGACGCTGGCGATCAACGATCGGAACACGATGCCGATCGCCATTGAAGAACTGTCCAGGGGGCTGGTGCTCTGATGCCATACGCGGTTCTTCCCGGGCTGTGGTGGCACGGCAGCGTGTACGGCGGCGAACCCCGATCGAATTCCGCCAGCGCGCAAAGCCTGAATCAGACTTCGCGGCAACGGATCTGCTGTGTCTTCAAGGCGCCGAAGGCCGGCACGATCAGCCGGGTGATCTTCGGCGTGTCGCTGGCCACGGCGGTGGTGGACGTGCGGCTGTCGTTCCAGGATCTGACCAGCGGGAACCCCGACGGCACCGAAGATCAATTCAGGGATCACCTGGCGGCCGACTTCACGATCAATACCGTTTTCCGCAGCGGCATCCTGAGCCACGACGGCACCGACGGCGGCACCCAGCGAGTGGTGACCCACGGGCAAAGCCTGGCCGTCGTCCTGCGGTGGACAGGCAGCCCTGGCGCGACGGCACAACTGCAGTGGACCGGGCCCGAAGGCACCCCGACACCCGCACAGAACCAGTGCTATCAGGGCAATTACAACGGCACCAGCTGGTCAAAGCAGGTGCTGACCCCACGGATCGCGCTGGAATACGCGGACGGCACCGTGGAAGCGATCAGCGGCTGGTTCTTCCCCGAAGCCCAGGTGGTCACCCCGAATGTCAGTTCAGCCACGACGCCGGACGAAGTGGGCGTACGGTTCCAGCTTGGGTTCACCGGCAAGCTGTCCCAGGCGATGCTGTGGCCCGGCAGCGTGGGCGGGCTGTTCGATGTCGTGCTGTACGACGAAGCGGACGTGGTGCTGGCCACCTTCAGCGGCGCGAACAGCGGCACGGCGATGATCGAAGTGCACGACGCGGACAGCCCGATCGCGGCCCATTTCGATGATGTCGTGCTGGACAAAGATGCGGTGTACCGCCTGGTGCTGAAGGCCACCAGCACGGGCGTGGAAACCTTCGGGTACTACACGGTGGACGCGGTGGCCCTGTCGGCCTTCCCTGGCCTGAGTCGGTACTACTGGACGGAGCGCACCGACGGCGGCGCCTGGACCGATCGCACCACGCGAATGCCGATGTTCCTGCTGGGGTTTTCGGAACTGCTGGTGAATGAGGTAAGCGGCTAATGGGCCTGATGCTGGGACACCCGAAGATCGTAGATGCTGGGTTCCAGGCGCTGAATTCCGGCACCGTCCGTTTCGCCTGGTCGTTCCGGGCGCCGAAGACGGGCAACCTGGCGCGCGCGGGGTTCCGGTTCACGGCGGCGGTGACTCCGCAGACCATGAAGGCGTCCTGGCAGGATCCCCAGGCCACCACGCTGCGGCCGGACGAAACCGTGGACCAGTTCCGGACGTTCACGCCGGCGGTGGGCTGGATCACCACCGGGCTGATCACGTCCGACGGCACCGACAGCGGCGCGCTGCGCGCGGTGACGAAGGGCGCGCGCGTCTGTCTGGTGATCGAATGGGACAGCACCACGGGCAGCGTGCAGCTGCAGCCCTACGGCACCACGAACGAACACTGGAAGCCGAACACCTGGAACTTCACCCGCAGCAGCGGCGGCGCCTGGAATGCGGCGGCCGGCCTGGCCACCACGAACTTCGCGGTGCAGTACGACGATGGCACGTGGGCGTACGTGGACGGGGCGCTGCCCTGTTCGGCCGACGGCACCCACAGCTTCAACAGCGGCAGCACCCCGGATGAAATCGGGCTGCGGTTCCTGGCGCCGTTCACGGGCGCAGTGCTGAAGGGCGTGCACGCGCGCATGGACGCGGCGGCCACCTTCGACGTGAAGCTGTACGACGAGAACACCACGCTACTGGCGTCTACCACCTTCACGTCCGGGGAACGGGCGCTGGGTTCAACGGCCCAGGTGTACTTCGAACTGCCGGAAGTCGAACTGACCGGTGGCCACGTCTATCGGGTGACGTTCGTACCCAGCAGCGGATCGAACATCGGTCTGCCGTATGCCGACGTGAGCGCAAACGCGATCCTGGGCGCCTGGCCCGGCGGCATCGAGTGTTACCAGACGCATCGCGCGAACGCCGGCGCCTGGACCGACACGACGACGCGGCGGCCGAACATGAACCTGATCTGGTCGGATGACATCCCCCCGCCAACGTCGGAAGTGACCTTCAGCCCTGACGATCTGACGCCGGTGGGCCTGGTGTGGGTGGAAGCCTTCCTGCCAACGTAGGACACAGCGATGCCGATCAATCAATACAACTGGTCGAAGCACGACCTGGCAGACCCCGGCACGTATTACGGCGGGTTCAAGGAAGGGCGCCTGGTGGACGCCGGCGTGTTCCGGCGCAGCGTGTCCGACCGGCGCGGCGAAGTGATCACGTCGGACTTTCAGATCGTGATCAGCGACCTGTACGGGGTGAGCACCAGCCGACTGATGCGCGGCAAGCTGGCGGGCGTCACGTCGAAGTACATCATCAACAAAACCGTGGTGGCGCGAACGGTGACCGACGAAGACCGGCGCGCGCTGCTGATCCCCCGCACGATCGGCGTGGGCCTGATCCGGAACTACGCGCCGGAACCGGGCATGAAGTTCAGCCTGCAGTGCAAGGACTACCTGGCGAAGTTCACCGGCCTGGAAACCGACGAACGCCAGATCCCGAAGCGCACCCTGAGCCGGGACGACTTCGCGGACCTGCCGAACGAACAGGTGGGCGCGCCGGTGCCCATCATCTACGGCGATTGTTCCAGCCAGGCCAGTGCGACGGCACCCCCGGTGCTGGCCCTGGACCCGGCCGACGGCGCCGGATATGCGGATTGGTTCGGCATCGGGATCCCGTTCTGGATCACCGGCTACGGGCCCACGGGCGTGCTGTCGGCCCCCACCGGCGTGTCTGCTGTCGAAGCCGGCGGCGGCAGCCTGATCCGGGGCAAGGTGCCCAGCGATACGTTCTTCGTCCTGGTGACGGCGATCAACGGCAGCGGCGGCGAGTCGGACCCGCACACCTTCACGCTGGCCGGCGCGGCGGCGGTGACCCTGACCGGCGACAACAAGAAGATCGATGTGTCGTGGTCGGCGGTGGGCGGCGCGACGGCGTACCGCGTCTACATGGGGTATTCCTTCATCGACACGGGCGCCACCCAGTACATCCAGACCGCTGGGCTGTCGTGTTCGTTCACGGCCGATCCGGGCTACGGCACGGCGGCGACGGCCGGCAACATCACGCCGGGCGCGAACCTGCCGATCTTCAGCCAGACCTGGGTGTATGCCGTCTCGGCCCTGATGGCCGACGGTGAGACGGTGATCAGCCAGCCGTGCATGGGCCGATCGCTGCCCTACCGCCGGCCGGTGCGCGTCGAATGGACGGCGGTGCCGGGGGCCCTGGCGTACTACGTCTACCGGCGCAACGCGAAGACGAAGGGCGTAACCCCAGGCGCCACCGAAACGGCCGAGTGGGATCGGCGGTGGACCGTCTCCAGCGCGGTGACGTTCTTCGATGATGACCTGCTGGACACGGGCGTGACGATGGTAACCGGCACCGGCGCGGTGAACGGCGCCGTGCCCTTGATCCCCTGCGGCATGGCGGCGGCGCTGGACGGTTCGATCTGGCACCGGTTCCTGGTGGCCGGCCACGCGGTGAAGGAAATCAGCGGCCTGTTCGTGGAAGGCGGCCGGGTGGACGCATCGGCGTACGGCGTGTATGCGGCGGTGCCTGGGCAGACCGGGTACAGCACCTACTTTGCGAACACCGGGAACCCGCAGTACACCGACATCAACGGCCGGCGGTACACGTTCATTTATGGCCGGGGCCAGACATCGGCCGACGTGCACAGCGGCAAGCTGAAGGCCAGCGTGAACGTGAAGGGGATCGAAACCGCCGGCGACGGCACCGGCACGCTGATCACGGACCTGTTCGATCAGTACCTGCACTTCATGCGCAACTTCGGATTCGGGGACTACCAGAACGGCGCCTGGGCGACCAGTGGGCCGACCTGGCCGGATGTCACCCCGGCGCTGGAAACCCTGTCAGACTTCGCGTTTCAGGAAGCGCGCGAACGGGCCGAACTGCGGATCACCGGCGGGTATGTCGGCGGCGGGGTGATCGGCGGCGAGGGTGAGCGGGAAACGCTGCGCGCGGTGCTGCGGAAGTGGAACCTGTCCTGTGATGCGTATTCCGGGGTGGACCACGGCGGCAAATACGCGGTGTGGCTGCTGCCGGACACGATCGCGGCGGCGGCGACGGCCCAGCACTACACCCAGACCAGGGACGTACTGGCCGGCACCTTCAAGGTGCGCGACGTGATCGAAGCCCTGGAAAACTACGTGCCCTACACCTACGGCCGGGATTACAGCCGGGGGAACTGGCGCGGCGGGGAAGAATTCGTGGACGATGCCACGTCGATCACGAACTACGGCGAGACGAAGAAGGCAGAACTGCTGGAACTGCACTTCGTGCGGACGCTGGCGATCGCGGCCGACATCGCGCAGCGGCGGCTGACGCGGAACAAGGTGCCCCCCCGGATGGTGGAATGGGAAACCGGGCTGTATGGCATGAACGACGACCTGGGCAACGTCTGCACGATGACCCACG
Source organism: Acetobacteraceae bacterium (assembly GCA_050181195.1). Lineage (GTDB taxonomy): Bacteria > Pseudomonadota > Alphaproteobacteria > Acetobacterales > Acetobacteraceae > Rhodopila. The sequence continues at coordinate 10,193 of JBFXDK010000095.1, forward strand.
CCGAAGGCATCGGCGCGGCCGGGTACGATCGGCAGCCCCTGTTCATCATGCGGCACGAATTCGACGCGAACCGGATGGTGGTGCGGCTGGAAGCCATGGACATCGCGCGGCTGTTCAGCGGCGCCTTCATCCTGGGCGACGAATCAGCCCTGGCGGCGTCCTGGGCATTGGCGCCGGCGGCGGATCGGGAATACGGCTACCTGGCGGACGAAACCACCGAAGCGTTCAGCGACGGCGAACCCATCAAGCGGCTGCGCTGACGCGCGGCGGCGCCGGCAGGCGTCGAAGTAGGAAGGGAACCCATGGCGTGGAACACGATCGCGGCGAAGGTGCTGGATGATGTCTTCGGCTACCAGTCCGCCAACCGGCTGCGGGAGAACCTGATCGCGCTGGCATCGGCGCGCCTGACGTACTACCTGGGCGGCAGCCGCACGGTGAGCGTGCCCCAGGTGGCCAGTGCCCAGGACGCGGTGGACTGGATCGACATCGAACTGGACGGTACCAACCTGGGCGGGTTCACCAAACAGCTGCGCGTGGAAGTGCGGGTGGGCAACGCGGCCACGTCGGTAACCCCCAAGCTGCGGAACGTGACCGACGGCACCGACGCCGGCACGGGCGTGGCCTGCAGTGCGACGAACGCCGATTACAGCGGCACCAACCAGAAGCAAACGATCACGGTGACGATCGCGGCCGGGGTGAAGAAGTACCGCCTGCAGCTGACGCCATCGAACGCCACCCACCCATGCTTCGGCACGGGCTACGTTGAAATCTTCGCCACGTCCTAGCAGAAAGCCCGAAGGCGGGCTGGGGTAGGGGGCAACATGGAACTGAAGGGGATCATGTCCAGGAATCCGAAGCTACGGCACCGGTTCAGCATCGTGGTGGTGGCGCTGGCGTCCTTCGCGGCCGTCGTCCAGGCGCAGCGGGCCTTCTATGAACGGGTGACCATCAACGGGGTATGTCAGTTCATCGCGGGCAGCGGCACCCCGGAAAGCGCGGTTACCGGGAACATCTGCGATCTGTTCCAGCGATCAGATGGTGGTGCCGGCACGGCGGTGTACGTGAAGGAAAGCGGGACCGGGAACACCGGCTGGTCGGCGGTGGCGACGGCGGCCGGCACCGTGACGTTCACGAACAAGACCATGGACGCGGAAGGCACGGGAAACGTGCTCACGATCCCAGAACGCCAGTGGATCGAAGCGGCCACGTGCAACGACGCGACGGCGGCCACGGACTGGTCCCTGCCGGCGGCGCCGGCGAAACCAGCGGCGGCGTGCATCACCGGGACGAACACCCAGCGCGGAGTGCTGGACTTTGACGACGCGGCCGACGAAAACGCGCAGACCACGATCCGGCTGCCGGCGGACTTCACGGGCGCGATCGACGCGGTGATCTTCTGGCAGTCAACCGCCACCACGGGGAACGCGGTGTGGCAGGTGCAAACGATCTGTGTGGCCGACGCGGAAACCGGCGATCCCGCCTACAATGCGGCCAGCACGGTAACCGATGCCACGAAGGGCACCACCAACCAGTTCAACCAGGCCCCGCTGACCGGGATCACGGCGACGGGATGCGCGGCCGGCGAAGTGCTGTTCCTGAAGGTGCGGCGGGATCCTGCACACGCAAGTGACACGCTGGGGGCTACGGCGCGCCTGATCGGCGTCGAAGTTACTGTGAGGCGCGCGATCTGACGAACGCGCCGAACAGGGGCAACAATGGCATGTCCGACATCACGAACGCGGAACTTGCCCGGCGCCTGGACGCCGGGGTGGCCACCTTCCGGGACGAAATCCGGGTGGTACACCGACGCCTGGACGGCCAGGCGCAGCGGCTGAACGATCACGCGGTCAAGCTGGCTGTGCACGAAGCCCAGGCCACGGCGGCGGCGAACAGACCAGGCGCGCCGGCGACGACACCCACAGACACGACGGCGAAGCCGATCACGCGCTGGGATCTGACGGTGTTCGTGGCGGGCGTGTACCTGCTGCTGGAAGTGCTGCCGAAGATCCGGGGACTGCTGACGCCATGACGCTGCGGCTGCTGCGCGAACCGTCGGCCCTGGAAGCCACGCTGGGCCTGCTGCTGATCGATGGGCGCTGGTTCTGCTGGACCCTGGAAGACCAGGTGCGGGAAGTCGCGGGCCAGCCGGTGGCGGCCTGGAAGGTGCCCGGCGCGACGGCGATCCCGTTCGGCCGGTACACCGTGCGCGTCACGATGTCGGCCAGGTTCAAGCGGCCCCTGCCCCTGGTCGAAGGGGTGCCGGGGTTCGAAGGGATCCGGTTCCATCGGGGGAACACGGCGAAGGACACGGAAGGGTGCATCATCGTGGGCGCCACGCGCGGGCCGGCCTTCGTCGGCCAGTCCACCACGATGGAAGAACGACTGGTGAAGCTGCTGGGCACCGACGTGCACCAGCTGACGGTGGAAGCGGCGGACGGAACCCGGGGGACATCATGAAGACGATCTGGCGGATGCGCGCGGCGGTGGTGGTGGCGATGGCCCTGGCCCTGGCGGCCGGGTGTGCGGCGCGCGGCGGCGGCGGAAACCCGCCACCCCCGCCACCCCCGCCTGTCGAACACGTCCAGGTGAACTTCCTGGTGCACGACTTCGTGGCGCCGGACCAGCGGATCGCGGACGCGATCGTGACCTGCCCGGAAGCGGCCGGCAGCACCGACGGCGCCGGCCTGGTGTCACTGTCGCTGCGGAACGTCTGGCAGGAATGCACGATCGGCAAGGCCGGGTATCACGACACGCGGATCGGTGTAACGCCTGGCCTGAACGATCCCGAAGCGGCCAGCCTGACGAAGGACACCCCGCCACCCCCGCCGCATCCCGTGAGCCGGAACGCGCGGCAGGGGTTCCTGCGGGTGCAGGGGGACGGGTTCCACGACGACAGCGGCCCGGTGAACCCGCTATGGGCCCACGCCGGCAACCTGTTCAGCCTGTTCGTGCGGGACGAAGCGCGCGCGCTGCAGGAACTGGACGACGTGGCGGCGGCCGGCTACCAGGGGATCCGGGTGTGGGGCGTCCTGGGCTGCGGGCCGAACACGGCGGCCGGCTGCACCCACGGCGCCTTCTGGAAGGATCGGGAAGTCGGGCCCGACATCACCCCGGATTACTGGGGCAAGGTGCAGCGGTTCGCGGACGCGCTGCGCGCGCGCGGGCTGCGCGCGGTGTGGAGTCAGGGCGACATCGGCCAGCTGCGCAACCGGCGCGATTACATGCGCGCGCTGGCGGCGCTGGACGTGGCCACCCCGTTCATCGACGTGATCGACTGCGGGAACGAAGCCTGGCAGACCGGGGAACCTGACCCGGCGCGCCTGGCCGAATGTGTCAGCCACTACCAGAACGCCGGCGGCCGGGCGCTGCTGACCCTGACCAGCCCCCCGGGGGAACTGAAGGACGAACTGGACCGGTACAGCATCCCGCCGGCGCAGCTGTACGACGTGCACAGCTGGCGTGATGGGCACTGGTACGACAAGCGGCGCCATATCTTCAGCATCGCGTACGAACAGAAGCCCCGGCTGCCGTTCGGCATCGGCAGCGAACCCCCGGGGAACGGCGATCGGGTGTCGGCCAGCGCGAACAAGCACGAACTGGACAATGAAGCGGTGCCGATGCTGGCGGTAACGTCGATGCTGGCGCGCCAGTCGTTCGTCTGGTTCAGCGGCGAAGGCGTGATCATCGATCGCGGGCTGAAGACGGAAGCCGGGTTCTGGACCACCCCCACGGCGGTGGAACTGCTGCCCCGGAACGTGATGGCGTACCCCCTGCTGTTCCACAGCGGGACATCATGGAGTCACGCGCGGATCGTGGCGGCGGCGGACGAAACGCGGGTGGACTGCCGATCGAACGGCGTAGACTTCGCGTGCACGATCGACGGGCCCAGCCAGGACGGCCAGCGGCTGGACGTGGTGCGGGGGTTCACGGGCAAGCTGTGCGATCCCGGCACGATGCCGGCGACGTGCAGCGACGTGACCAGGGCGGCCGGCGAACAGCTGGCGGTGACGTTCCGACGCGGCCGGGTGCTGGTCGGACGGGTGCAGTAGGACAACCGGAAACGACAAGGGGGACAGGATCATGGGTGAAATGACGAACTGGTACACGTCGATCGCGGGCATCGCGGCGGCGTCGGTTGTGGCCGGCGGCGCGGTGCGGCGCTGGCTGGGCGACGTGCAGGGGATGAACAGCGTGCCCATGGTGGTGTACGTCGTGCTGTCGGCCATCGGCCTGTCAGCGATCGCGCAGTACGTGATGGCCGTGGACCTGGCGCCGACGTTCGGCCAGCTGCTGGTGCAGGCGGTGACCGGTGCCCTGGTGGCGATCGGCGCGGTCGGCGCGGTGACGAACGTGGCGAAGCCCCTGGCCGATACCGTTTCCGACGCGCGGAAATACAGCTGGCTGATCGTTGTCGGCCTGGTCGGCCTGTCGGCGGCCGGCTGCGCCACGCGCGCGAACGGCGTGCAGGTGTCACCGGAAGGCACGGCGGCGCTGCGGGCGAATCAGCTGGTGCAGGCGCTGCGCGCGACGATCACGCCGGCGGGCACGTCACCGATCGAACAGCTGGTGGCGTCGAAGGTGATCACGGCCCAGGACGCGATCGGCGTGGCCACGGCGATCCGGCAGACGTTCACGTATGCCGAAGACCTGGCGGCCGTGCTGAAGGTGGCGGACCAGGCGAAGGACTCGGCCGAGCGGCAGGCGGGCCTGCTGAAGGCGGCCACCCTGGTGCAGGCGATCGCCAACGGCCTGGACAACGCGAAGCTGTCCGTGGTGGACGCGAAGGCGCGGCAGTCCGTGGCGGACATTCTGCGGGTGGCGTCCAGCGTGCTGCTGACCGTCGGCAGCATGTTCCCGGCGCCGGCGTCGGTGCCGGTGGGGGCGTTCTAGCGGCGGCGTCGATCGGGGCACGGTTCGAATAGGCGAACACGGAAGGGGGACACATGGGCGTGAAGATCGACGTGGCGGCATTTCAGCAGGCGGTGCAGATCGGGCAGATGGCCCTGGGCCTGGCCCGCAGCATCGCGGCGGCAGTGAAGGCGGCGCACCCGGGCGCGGACATCCCGGAAGATGCCGAACTGATCCGGATCCTGGCGGACAACAGCGCGGCGGGCAAGGCGGAAGCCGATGCCCTGATCGCGCGTCTGCAGGCCCTGTAAGGCGGCGGCGGGCCTGCAGGCGCAGCGGCGCGCTGGGAACCCGGGCCCATCACCCGGGGGCGCGGCGGCGCCGGCGGCAACGTGAACCCCTGACCTGGACACCACACCAGTGCCGGCCCTGGCCGGACGCTGCCACCGGCAGCAACGGTGACCCAGGCCAGGGGTTTCACACTTCAGCACGGAAAGTGAGCCAGGCGAACGAAAAGGGATTGACCTGGGGATCGGCCTTCGGTAGGATTGTCCTTGTCAGCACGAACTGACCACGGGGGACATCATGACCAGCAACCAGACTGCAGCGATCGAACTTCAGGTGCCGGCCCACCAGGCCGATCAGATCCGCAAGGAATACCTGGTGATGGCGGCACACGCCGGCCGGAACGATCGCACCGGTTCGAAGGTGCACATGACGCGGATCACCTACTGGGTGAGCGGCCGAAGCACGGTCAGCAGCGTGAACTGCAGCGCGAACGGGCAGCTGCGCGGTTCGCTGGTTCGTGGCCGGGACTTCTCGGCGGTGACCTGCAAGCGGTGCGGCTGCGGAACCGAAGCGGCGGCGCGCCGGAACGGTAAGGCGGTAACGATCGACGTGGCCACCGGTGAAGTGGTGCCGACGGCCGAAGCCCTGATGCTGGCCGAAGCCCGGGTGATGCAGGACGCCAGCCTGGCGGACCCGAACACCCAGGCGGCCATGGCGCTGACCGACGATGAAGTGAACGACCTGGTGGCAGCGGCCGAGCGGTAGACCGAAACCCCGGGGCCCGGCAGTCGGGCCCCATTCCCTGCCGGCCATGGGCCGGAACGGAGGAACGAACGATGGCGAACCTGGCGATCCTGACCACCCCGAAGGCCACCCTGGGCGCCTTCACCTTCGCGGCCGATCGCTACTACTGGGCGCAGCCCCGCCAGGTGCGGGTGCTCTACTCCGATCGGGAAGGCCTGGTGTGGGTGGAAGACCCGACGCGCGGGACGTTCCCCACGAACGGGGCCAGGGCCAGGCGGTAGGATCGTCTTCGTCGGCCATGACGCCGGCACGGAGGACACAGCGATGGCGAAGACGATCAGCACCGAAGCGGGCAAGTGGTACCGGGTGACCTACCGCCAGGCGGGAACCCGC
>JBFXDK010000095.1:16565-23132 GCA_050181195.1 Acetobacteraceae bacterium
AGGGCCAGGCGGTAGGATCGTCTTCGTCGGCCATGACGCCGGCACGGAGGACACAGCGATGGCGAAGACGATCAGCACCGAAGCGGGCAAGTGGTACCGGGTGACCTACCGCCAGGCGGGAACCCGCCGGAAGGTGCACGTGGCGATCCGGTTCGGTGTGGCGGCCGGCGCGATCGACGGCATGGACGTGGTGGGCGCCGTGGAAGTGGCGGACCCGAAGCGGCAGGACGGCCGGGTGGACTGCCCGGCGTGCGGCCACCACGGATCGCACTGCCAGGAAGACCTGGACAACGGCACCACGATCTGCCACAGCACGGGCCTGGCGGTGGCGCTGTGACCTGCCCGACCTGCCGCAAGGCTGAACTGAACCGCCTGGCGGGCCCGGATGGCCACCAGGTGGTGCTGGTGGCCGGCCCGGGCTGGCGCGCGGTGGAGTGCCGGACGATGGCGGTGATCTACGCCTGCCCGGCGTGCGAATTCATCGGGACGAAAGATCAAGCGGTGGCGGGGGTGTAGCGTGAGCGAAACGCGGCAGATGGTGCTGGAAGTCGTCCTGCTGGCGATCCTGACGGCGGCCCTGGTGGTGCTGTCATGGTAATGAAGGATCACGCGGAGCACTGGCAGGCGATCGGGACGCTGCTGGGCCTGGAAGCCCTGCCGGCAGTCGAACCCGACATCGTGGGCTGGATGCGGCCGGTGGATGGCACGGTGAAGGGGAAGGATCACCTGTGCCGGCGCTGCCAGTCCGACATGCCGAAGGCCCTGGCGGGGCCCTGGGTGCCGGTGCAGCGCAGCCAGCTGGCGGCGGTGCAGCCCTGCAGTCTGTGCGGGGTGCCCCTGGAACGCCTGGACCTGGCGGCCCATGACTGTGACGAACGGTGCACAGGGTGTTTCGAGTGCTACCGGCGCCACGGGCAGACGGTGTGCAGCGCGGTCTGCCAGCACGCGGAGCACGACGAATGAAGAAGACCAGGGCATCCCTGCGGACGCTGTTGCGGCGCCGGCGGCGCGCGGTGATGAAGGCCAGGCTGGGCTATCGGCCCATGATCACGGCTGACAGGTACGGCTGGCGCTGGTGGTGGCCGGTGAACCTGCTGCTGATGAACCGACGCGGGAACCAGCGGAAGCCCAGGCCGACCTGGCGCGGGCCCGACCAGGTGGAACTGCACCTGGTGGATCCCAAGCGGATCAACCTGTACCGCGACTAATGCTGTACGCGGTGCATCGACGCCGGCTGATCGTCGTGAACGGCAGCCTGGCGCACAGCTGGAAGCTGCGGACGCTGACGATCGACCATGACAGCATCGCGCTGGCGCGCCTGGCAGCGGCCGACCTGCGGGAGTACAGCAGCGAAGACCAGCGGGTGCGTCAGTGCAACCGGACGGTGTACGACTGGTACAACGGGCACCAGACCACCAGGGCGCCGGGTGGGGTGGGGCTGCTGTAGGTGCACAGTCCAGCACGGAAAGTGAGGCAAGCGAACGAAAAGGGATTGACGTGGCCACGTGGCTGGGCGATCATGGGTTCATCGCGGGCACGAACCCGCCACGGGGGACACGATGGAAACCAGCAAGCTGCAGGAATACACGAAGCGGACGGCGATGGGGATGGGCGCGCGGACGACCTGGCCGAACGGCCTGGGGTTCGACTTCCTGGGCTGGTCGTACAAGTACGACGAAGCCACCGGTGAGTGGCAGGCGGCCCGGCCCGGGTTCATCGTCGGCAGCGGTGACAGCCCCGACTGGGCGCGGCGCGCGGCCCGCAAGATCAAGGCGGTGGCGTGATGGCGAAGTACTACGGCGGCGAACCCAGCCAGCCCAGCCCGCTGGTGGCGGTGGACGGGATCAGACTCTACTGCGCGCGCTGCGGCAGCCATCTGGTGGCCGGCGATCTGGTGGTGGACCAGAACGTGATGAAGTGCGGGGAACTGGACTACATCGAAACGCGGCACGCGGTGTGCCCCACCCTGCCGGACGGCTACCACGCCGGCCCGAACCACTTGCACGGGTTCCCGGGGCGCCAGGTGTACCGCAGCGACTGGAACCGCCACGGCCGGATGGGGCTGCCCCCGAACATGCAAGCCTGGCAGGAAGCCGACGGCACCGTGACGCTGCGCACAGTGAAATTCGACCAGGCCACCCGCACCCACGTGGGCCTGGTGATCAAGGCCGGCCTGACGTTTCAGCAGCTGGACGACTTCGCGGCGCTGTTCATCTGAGGGGGGGCCATGCCGATCATGCTGAGCACGAACGAACGGGAACTGTACCTGACGGATCCGCTGTTCCACCGGCTGGTGGACAACCTGGTGGCCCTGGCCATCGAACACCAGGCGTATCGGGCCGAAGATGGCCGGCGCCTGACGGAAGCGGTGAACGCGGCCAGGGCCATCCTGGAAGAACGGCAGCAGCTGCTGGACCAGACGGACAGGATCCTGGCCAGGCGGCCGGATCGTGACCAGGCCCAGGCGGTGCTGGCGCTGCGCAGCCTGGGGGCATTCAGGGCTGCACAGTCCAGCACTGAAAATGACGGGAAGGGCTGAAAAGGGATTGACGCCAGGCCAGGGCGGCGCTATTCTAGACAAGTCAACAGCGGGCACGGCCCGAAACGAAAAGGACACGACGATGCGCACCGTTCTGATTCTCGCAACCTTCATCTGGGCGGCCCTGGCGATCGGCACCTACATGGGCGGCAAGGAAACGGAACGCCAGGCCCAGGCAGTTCACGCGGCCGTCGAAGCCACCCGCTAAACCCGTCAGCTGACGCCGGCACAGCCCGGCCACAAAAGGCAGACCATGGACAACCACCAGCACGCGATCGGCAAGGACTTCATCCTGGGCGGCCGGGCCATCTTCACAGTGGCCAGCCCCACCGGCGAACGCTACACCTTCAAGGTGACCCGCAAGGACGCGGACCCAGGCAGCCGCTACCAGCAGCCCACGTACTTCCTGGCGGTGATGACCGGCAGCGCGAACGACGCCGATTCGTCGTACACCTACCTGGGGATCCTGCAGGCCGGCAACGGGGGCGTGAAGCTGACCAGGAACAGCCGCATGGCCGACGACGCCACCCAGGTGCGCGTGGTCCGCTGGGCGCTGGCAAAGGTGTGGGCGGGCCAGGCGCTGCCGACCGGCTACGCGATCCATCATGAGGGACGCTGCGGGCGTTGCGGGCGCCTGCTGACGGTGCCCGAATCGATCACCACCGGGTTCGGCCCGGAGTGCAGCGAACGCATGGGCCTGGCGCCGAAGGCGGCGCCGGCGCTGCCCCTGTCGGAAGTGGTCAAGGCCTTCGCGCCGATGGACAGCGTGGACCGGGCCGAAATCGCGCTGGGGGTGCAGTGATGGCCATGGAACTGAAAGCCGGCGACGTGACCACCCTGGAAGTGAACCAGGGGCATCGGGACGCGAAGGTGCTGGCGGTGATCGGGCGCCAGGCCCTGGTGGAATACGCGATGCCGGGCGGCAGCACGGCGCTGCGCGTGCTGTCGGACGTGCCCGGTAAACCGGATCGTTCGATGTCCTACTGGTCGATCCCGCTGAAATGGCTGCTGGCGATCGACGCGGCCGGCCAGGACTGGGAAGCCCAGCCCCAGCAGTGCGGCCGGCGGCGGCCCGGCACGGTGGCCGAGACAATCGCAGCGCGGCGGAAGCCGGCGCTGATGGTGGAGTGAACGCCATGGACAAGATCACGATCCCGGACACGGCGACGACCGACGAAGATCGCGCGCTGGCGATCGGCCAGCAGCTGGCGCGCCACGTGTTCCATAAGCGGGGGGACCATTCCGAAGCCCACCTGGGGGAACTGGAACTGGCGGCCGTCCTGGCCCTGGCGGCGCAGTACGGCCAGGCTAGCGTGCTGGAACGGGTGTCATGGCGCCACGTGCTGATGGCCGTGGAAGGCGGCATCGCGGACGCCGGGCGCTGGTCGATCGCGCCGTCGATGCGCGAAGCGGCCCGGGACACGGTGCCCCAGCTGCGCGCGTGGCGGGACCAGGAAGCGAAGGCGGCGGAAGGGGGCGACGATGGCCGGGCGTAGTCTGCGATCGTACCAGCGCGAAGTGCGGCAGCTGCGCGCGGTGATCACGGCGATGCAGTGGGTGGAGCCGATCCACAACGGGGCGCCGTCGTGCGCGGGCTGCGGCGAAATGAAGCACCACGGCTGCGCCAGCGACTGCCCAGCGGCGCGGGTGACTGGCGATCGCGGCACGCCAGAAGGGCAGGACTGATGCCTGGCGGGCGCATCGTCTACACAGTGCCGGCGGGCACGTTCCTGGGCCGGCGCAACAGCGGCAAGGCCAGGCCGGGAACGGTGATCGACGGGGAAGTGATCAGGGCCAGCGTGGACACGCGGGTGGACATCGATCTGGACGAACAGGCCTTGTGCCGGCTGGCGGTGCGCGCGGTGCGCAATCTGGCCGGCAGGGCGGTGAGCGGCCCCGCCACGGCGCGGGCACGAAAGGCGACATCATGAAGATCACGGTATCGAACGAAGTGGCAAAGAAGCTGCTGCGGCGCCTGGAAGCGGACCAGGATCCGGAACTGCGCGACTTCGTGGCGAAGGTAGAACAGGGCCTGCAGCCCGGGATGATGCTGGCCAGCGACGAACTGAAGGCGGTGCTGCAGCAGCTGCACGCGGTGAGCCTGCCGGCCGGCCAGCAGCTGGACCTGATCGCCAGGGCGATCCCGAAGCTGGAACTGATGCTGCAGAAGACGAACGTGCGCGAACAGATCGAAGCCGAACAGCGGCGCCGGGGGCGGTGATGCGGATCACGATCAAGAAGGCCCAGGCCGAAGCGATCGGCGTGAAGGCCCTGGAAAAGTTCACCCAGAATGATCGCTGGGGGTTCCGGGATGAGGTATCGATCAGCCTGGTGGGGATGGAACCGGCCAGGCTGGACCAGCTGGAAGCGATGATCACGAAGGCCCTGGGCAGCAAGGTGCAGGGCCTGAAGGTGATGCTGCAGGACATCGGCACCTGGCGCGCGGCGCTGAAGATGAACCCCGGCCAGCTGAAGGTGCGCACGCTGCAGCACTTCGAAGCCCTGGCCACGCGCGCGCTGGCGGCCGTGCCACGGCACTGGGTGTTCCGGCAGGACGGAAACGGCAACCTGGTGCCCAGGGTAGTGACCGGGGTGGAGTATCACCCGCCGACGGAACGCGGCGGCGACTACACGCCGGCGCGCGTGGACATCGATCTGGCCCACACCGGGATCGATGGCCACAAGACCAGCAGCGTGAGCGTGCGGGACAGCGACGTGCGCGGGAAGACCGTGGCCCAGGTGCTGGCGGATCTGGGGCTGGTGGCGGCCACGCCGGACCTGCTGAACACGTACGAAGCCGACATGGCGCGGTGGGCGGAACTGCAGCCACAGATCGGCCTGCAGTGCACGGCCGTCGGGGATGCCTGGGACGACGTGGACGGGAACGGCGACGACGATCACCGAAGCTATCGGTGGAGTCACGAAACGTACACCATGGTGCGGGACGGCAGCCCCAGCCGGGTGGTGGTGGACGTGTTCCACGAAGGCACGGACAGGGACCGGGACCGGCACATATACCTGGGGTTCTGGGACCGGGATGCGAACCGCATCAAGGGCAGCCTGAAGGACGACGACGACGAAGACGACGACGATCAGGACGGCCAGGATCTGACCCAGGCCAGCGACGACGTGACGACGATCCCGATCGAACCCTACCTGGTGATCTTCGATCTGAAGCGGCATCTGCGGCTGCGCGTGCACTGCCGGCAGCTGACCGAATACAAGTACGACGACGAAGCCGGCACGAAGCTGGTGCTGGACACCGATCGGAAGGCGCTGGTGCGGCTGCTGATCGCCATGAAGGGCGGCGGGTTCAAGGACATCGTGGACGGCAAGGGAAACGGCGCCGTGATCCTGCTGGCCGGCCCCCCTGGCACCGGGAAGACCCTAACGGCGGAAGTCTACGCCGAAGCCGAGCGGCGGGCCCTGTACAGCGTGCAGTGCAGCCAGCTGGGGACGGACCCCGACGATCTGGAAAAGCAGCTGCTGCGGGTGTTCGCGCGCGGCAAGCGGTGGGGCGCCGTGATGCTGCTGGACGAAGCGGACGTGTACGTGCACGAACGCGGGAACGACCTACAGCAGAACGCGATCGTGGGCGTCTTCCTGCGGGTGCTGGAATACCAGGACACGGTGCTGTTCATGACCACAAACCGGCCGGACGACGTGGACGACGCGATCGCCAGCCGGTGCATCGCGCGGCTGGCCTACAGCACCCCGACGGCCAGCGAACAGGCCAGGATCTGGCGGGTGCTGGCCGACGTGTCGAACGTGCCCCTGCCGGATGAGACGATCGGCACGCTGGTGGCCGACAATCCCGATCTGTCGGGGCGCGACGTGAAGAACCTGCTGAAGCTGGCGCGCCTGATGCCCGGCGAACTGACGGCGGACACGGTGCGATTCGTGCGGCAGTTCCAGCCCACCAGGGCGCCGAAGGCCAGGAAGTGATCCGGCAGGTGAAGTGCCCGACGTGCGGGAACGCCTGGCCGGTGGCCACGGACGATCACGACGCCAGGCGCCTGGCCCACCGG
>JBFXDK010000096.1:0-21648 GCA_050181195.1 Acetobacteraceae bacterium
CGAAGCTGCCAGCCGCCGATGACCAGCAAGAGAACGGCAAATGCCGCGATCAACGTCCGAAGCCGCAGACTTGACGATATGATCCAGCGCATCATGTGTCGCTCCCTCTCGCGCGCAGCGATACTTTTCATTCAGACAGCGATTATTTGTATTCCACGTGTGACGACTCGCGATATCGGCGTCGTATTATGAATAGATTCATTTCACGAATACGAAGTGAACGCTCTGATGACGCGAACCACGGAGGTCCACCCGACGGCAAACCCGACCGCGCCGTGGCACACCCCCAAAAGGCAGCCAAGCTGTTGTTCGCGTCGTTGTATTACCCCGGACCCGTGAATTTCACCCGGACCTGAAGTCGCTCATGCAAACTACTGAGTAGACAACCTTCGTGTCAGGACCGGCCGATCAACCGATGCATGCGTACAAGACACTCCGTTTTCCGGGCGTTTCCCCAAAGACGATTTTTCATCTGGCTGAAGGGGCCACATTCGGCTCCACCTCGACGCCAACTGTCTTTCCCCAAGTCCTGATCAGCTTAGCTGCGGAAACTGCATTTCTCAACTGATAAGCAGACCATCGGGACAGTCGCGCCGCCGGGAGGAGGTCAATAACCTGTGATTGTTAGGGAAATCATCCCACTGTTTAGTGGTTGTCCTAAAACTTCTTCGCCCCGACGGAGCTGGGCACGGTTTGTCCAAGAACATCCCCAATCGCGGAAAGCAGTCGAGCCGCTTGGCCATCTCATCCCGTACGGCGCACCGGCATTAGGCGCGGACACTGGGCGCCCGCCGGTCCGAGACCGGCACGCGCCGCTTCGACTTCCCGCAATGCGCATCTCCCATCGTCACAAGACAAGCGACAAAGGAGCGAGTAACGCGCAAGCAAAGGCATGATATCGATAACTTCCAGTGCCGCTGACGTCCGCTTCCCGACCCGTTGCACGAGTGACCTGCGGACAGCCCGCGATAGTCCCGCCGTCTCGCGGTCCTTGACACCAATCCGGTTTCCGTTGATGCGACCTACAGGCCCGACCTCGTCTCCGCCGCCGCCGCCGGAACGGGCGGTTGTGCGGCTCCGGACACCGCGACAGCATTGCTTGCCCCCACACGCGCCGAACCGCCGGCCTGCCGAGCGGGCTTTGCGGGCGTGGAGGCGGCGATCCGCTGGTCGCGCCTGTTCAGCCAGCGCTCGAATGATTCGAACAGCGCCGTCCGACGGTCCGGGCCAAGGGACGGCGGCTTTCGCTTACGCACGGTTTCCCGCGTCTTCACCGGCGGCATCACCTGCGGCGGCGCCGTCACCACATCCGTGCCCGCGCGTGGAAGCTCCTCCGGCGCCGAACAGGAGATGGCGCCGAGGATGACGATAAGGGGTGCCATGCGAACGACGCGCATCCCGAACAGATCCTCCCACCGGGTCCTTCGATCCCCCCATCCTAGGACGACTTCGAGCCGATCTGCGTCGTATCTTTGCTGCCGATCGATCAACAGATCGTCTTTCCAGCCGCTGACCGACGCCCGGCACACGCTCTTGACCGGGCCCGCGTGATGCGCTCCGGCGGTTTGCGCAGATCCTCCCATTGCAAACGGCATGACCCTCACCGCAGCGTGTGTTGATGACGCGACATGCGGACGGTTGGCGGACTGTCGGTGCGGTACGGGTGTCGGTCCCGCACGTCAGCGGCGCGCGGGCAGCAACAGGAAGCGGCATGCCTGAATCGCACGCCGGCGTTGCCGCCGCATGACGCACGGGCACGCCCTGTCCATGCATTCCCTCGCGGTATGGCGCTGCGACGACCCGCTATCGGGCTCCGTCGCCGCCCGCGCCGGGTCTGGCGCCCTCGCCGCCGCGCAGACGACGGAGATCAGCCTCGACGCGGGCGATTACACCCTGCCAGTCACCGGGCGCGGACTGCCGATACATTCGTATAGTGGGATAGAGGCTGGATATCCCGCTGCCCTCCCCCCATCGCCAATCCGGCTCGTCTTTCAACAGCAGCCAGGTCGGCCGGCCCAGCGAACCCGCCAGGTGCGCGATCATCGTATCAACCGTGATGACCAGATCCAGGCCGGCAATGATGGCGGCCGTGTCCTCGATCCGCGGCGGACACGAACCGGGGTCGAGCACAGTCAGGTCGGTCGGCCCCGGCTGCAGCGACAGCATCGGGTAACGCCGCGCCAGCGGGGCAACAAGCGCGGGCGGAATCGCGCGGGCGGGATCCCAGGTCGGACTGCCCTGCCAGCACAGGCCGATCGCGCCGGCAACCGACGGGACGGGGTCGACGCGGAGCGAAAGCGGCGGCACCGCGGAAGCAGGCAGCCGCATGGCGTGCGGCAGCTCCGAAATCCCGATATCGCAGTCCAAGGGTTCGGCCGGTGCCTGCAGGTCAAATGGAATGATCCGGTCCTGCCCGCCGGCCCGGGCGAGCAGATCGACCAGTTCGGGCTGCGCCTCGACCGTCAGCGAGGCGACCTGTGAACGCAGCCGAGGCAGATAGCGCGCGAAATGCAACGTATCACCCAGGCCGTTATAGCAACGGACCAGCACGTGCCGGCCACGATACGGGCGTCCATCCCAGACCCATCGCAGATGATAGGGCTGCCGAGGATCATCCCGCGTGGCCGGATCGCGTTCGGCCAGCACCGCGTCGTTGATCGCCCAGGCGGTCGCATCGTCGCCGCGCCGCATCGCGGCCATCCATTCTGCCTGCAGGTCCCGCATGCCAACGGCAACGAACCGGGCGGCGTCATGGTTCCGGAACGGCGCACCGAACCACCGCCGTTGTGCAAGGCAACCGTCACCCGACCGGCCGCCGCCGCATTGGGATCACCGGAAACCGGTGTTACCCTTCCGGCCACAAGGCCATGTGTACAGGGAGATGCCCATGCGGACCGTCGAGGTGCTCAGTATCCAGCGCATCAGTGCGGCCGACCGCGCGGCGATCGAAGCGGTCGATCCCGCGGTTCGCCTGACCGATGCCGGCGGCTGGTTCGACGGCGAGATGCGCGAAACCTGGCCTGCCTTCACCGCGGCGCGCTACCTGCCGCCCGGCTCCAGCGGACAAGGCACGCGCCAGGAACGCGACGCGATGCTGGCAAAGGCCGAGGTGATCCTGGGCGGTTGGCCGTTCCCTCTGGACCTGCGATCACGTGCGCCCCGCTTGAAATGGTTCCATCAGCGACCCGCGGGCGCGAGCAACCTGCTGCAGGGCGATCTGTGGGGCAGCGACGTGGTCGTCACCACCTCCCGCGGGCTGGGCAACACGCTGGCAATGGCGGAATACGCCATCGCCGGCGTCCTGCACTTCGCCAAGGCACTGGACCGCGCCATCCACGATCGCCTGGAAGGGAAGTTCGACCACCGCGCCTACCGGCCGCTGCTGCTGGAAGGCAAGACGCTGTGCGTCATCGGAGCGGGCGGGATCGGGCGCGATGTCGGCCGGCTCGCCGCTGGTCTGGGCATGCGCGTGATCGGCACCAGGCGGCATCCGGATCCGGCCGCCTCGCTGCCCGCCGGCTTCACGCGGCTGGGCGGCACTGCTGACCTGGATGCGTTCCTGGCGGAAAGCGACGTCGTCGTGGTGTGCTGCCAGTGGACCCCGGAGACCACGAACCTGATCAACGCGGAACGGCTGGCGCTGATGCGGCCGGGCGGCATCCTGGTGAACGTGGCACGCGGCGAGATCGTCGATGAGCAGGCCGTGGCCGACGCACTCGCCCGCAATCACCTGCGCGCCGTGGTGATGGATGTGTATGTCGGCGAGTTTGAACGCCCGCCGCCGGAGGCGCTGTGGCGTGACCCGCGCGTGCTGATCACGCCGCATATCTCGGGCGCCAGCGACGAAACCCGGCATGGCGCGATCGGCCTGTTCTGCGAAAATCTGCGTGCCTGGCTGGGCGGCAGGCCGTTGCAGAACGTGATCGACTGGCAACTGGGCTACTGAACCCCATCGGGCCGGTCGGGTCGCGCGCCCGCGATCACCCGGATAGCGGGTGACGGCAAGGCATCAGCCTCCGCGCCGGGGACCGGCGACACGTTCGCGTCATCCGATGCGCGTGTGATCCGGGCTTTGATCTGGATCAACGAGCGCGAGGGGTCGGTGGCTGGACTGTTCCGCCGTCGCGGTGGGGTCATGCCGCATCGCGGGGATGCATCATCCTTGACGGAACCTGTCCATGAGTATTGCGGGATTCAGCTTGCAGGGGTTTCAGGAAGCCGCATGGGACTACCTGCGGGGCCCGGACCGGCTTGAGTTGTACCTGGTCTGGGGGACCATTGTCCTCGCGGCCGTGATCACCTTCGTCCAGGCGCGCCGACAGGGCGCCGCCGGCCAGGGCTTCTTCCGCCACTGCCTGCCGGCAGGCCTGCTGCGCCATCCTTCGGCGCGGGCGGATTTCCTGTTCTGGCTGTCGCGGCGGCTGTTCATGCCGTTCTTCGTGCTGCCGCTGGCACTGTCGACCGTCACCGCGGGTTATGCCGCGCATGAACTGCTGACCCTGGTCTTCGGACCGTCCAGCCATACGGGACCGGCGAGCACGATGACGCTGATCCTGTTCACCGTATCAATGGTCGTCGCCTACGACCTGTCGTACTACATCTATCACTATCTGTGTCATCGCGTGCCGATCCTTTGGGAACTGCACAAGGTGCACCATTCCGCGCAGGTGATGGTCGGCGTCACCAAGGATCGCGTGCATCCGGTGGACGAGCTGCTGAACCGGTGGTGGAACGGGCTGATCCCCGGCACGATGTATGGCATCTGGCTGTTCTTCGCCCTGGACCCCATCGAGGTCACGGTGTTCGGCGTGTCCGCCTATGCGCTGCGGTCCGTGCTGATGATGGATGTGGTGCGGCACACGCACCTGGAGATGTCATATGGGAAATGGCTGAACGCCATCTTTCTGTGCCCATACTATCATCAGCTGCACCACAGCATCGAGCCGCGCCATTACAACCGCAATTACGGGCTGCTGCTGTCGGTTTGGGACCGGATGTTCGGCACGCTGGCGGTACCCGAGCCCGGGCAGCATTTCACCTTCGGACTTGCTAACAACGAACACGATCGATACCAGTCGCTGCTGCGGTTGCATGTCGTGCCGATGGTCGCGATGGGCGCCATGGTGCGCGACTGGGTTCGATCGCATGTGCCCGGGGCGAAACCCAGCCTGGCGCGGCACCATCCGCCATCCGGCGGGGTATTGGAAGGATAGCGCCGCGGCCGCGGGGGCCGGCAGGTGCCTGGCCCTGCGACCGCGCGCCTGCCGCCGACGCGCAAGGCCGATCCGGCGGATCCCACGAAGCGTCATCCCAACCGACCCGGCAGTGACCCACCGGACGCAGCGCGGCCGATGGGCCACTGCCGTACTGGCCTACCGTGGCAGCGGTACCGGCGCTGAAGCCCGGCCACCTCTTCACAACACATTCATCTTGTCATGAGATGAATGTCTCGTTATGAATGGAATTCATCAACGAAGGGGGACTCCAAATGGCACTCACGCGACAGGACATGGACCGCAAGATCGACGAGCATTTCGGCTACGAGGTCCGGGACGACGTACAGGGCGTGCTGGCAACGCTGACACCCGACGTCGAGCACGACATCGTCGGCTGGCCGACCGGACCAACGCATGGCCGTGACGGGGCGCGCCCGTTCTATGAAGCCCTGTTCAGCGACCTGTCCGACGGCAAGGTGCAATGCCTGCGCCGGCTCTACGGCCCGGACTTCCTGGTCGATGAATCCGTGTGGCGCGGCAAGGCGCCCGGCCGGCCGTTCGGGCTGGAAGGCCGCGATCGGCCGCTGGAGTTCCGCCTGCTGCACGTCATCGAATTCGCCGATACCGGCGACATCAAGCGGGAGAATGTATGGGTCGACCTCGCCGCCATCCTCCAGCAACTGCCGCAAGACACGCAGTGACGCAGGCGGACCGCCCAGGACGCGCCAACCAAAAGCGACGGACCCGCAAGGCCCTGCTGGAA
Source organism: Acetobacteraceae bacterium (assembly GCA_050181195.1). Taxonomy (GTDB): domain Bacteria; phylum Pseudomonadota; class Alphaproteobacteria; order Acetobacterales; family Acetobacteraceae; genus Rhodopila. The sequence goes on from JBFXDK010000096.1 coordinate 5,980, forward strand.
GCCGCCGCTCGGCTGATCCGGCAGGGCCGCAAGCCCGCGCTGGAGGAGATCGCCGAGGAGGCGCTGGTCTCCCGCGCCACCGCCTATCGTTACTTTCCGGCCGTCGACTCGCTGCTGCTGGAAGCGTCGCTGGATGTCGCGATCCCCTCGGCCCAGGACCTGTTCCAGGACGATGTCTCGGCTGACGCCGTCCAGCGCCTGGACCGGGTCGATGCGACGTTCCACGACATGATGGCCGCCAACGAGGCGCCGCTGCGCATGATGCTGGTGCACACGCTGCAGCGCGCCATGACAGACGGCCAGGAAGACGGGCTGCCACCGCGGCAGAACCGCCGCACGCCGCTGATCGAGGCGGCGCTGGCGCCGGCGCGGGATCAGTTCACCCCGGAAAACCAGCAACTGCTCAGCCGCGCGCTGGCACTGGTGATCGGCACCGAGGCGATGGTGGTGTTCAAGGACGTGCTGCAACTCACCGACGCCGAGGCCCGGGCGGTGACACGCTTCGCGATCCGCGCGCTGGTGGACGCCGCCCGCCGGCCCACATAAAGCCGCCCACCGCGGTCAGATTTTCGCGCGATCGACAGCAATCGCCGGCATGGCTCCCACATCGGAACATCCGTATCGTTGTGGGAGCCGTCATGCGAACCGTTCTCGCCACCTGCCTCGCCGCCATTCTCGCCGCCGCGCCTGCCGTGGCGCAGACCGAGATCGACGCCATATCCACCCAGTTCCGCTGGATCGGCCCGAACGACAAGATCGTCGTCGAGCGCTATGACGATCCGCGCGTCGACAATGTCTCCTGCTATCTGTCGCGCGCCGAAACCGGCGGCGTGAAGGGTGGGCTGGGCTTTGCCGAGGACCCCAGCCGGTTCTCGATCGCATGCCGAGCGGTGGGGCCGATCACGGTGCCGGCGGGGCTGCCGAAGCGGGAGGTGATCGGGTTTGCCTCGGCGTCCCTGTTCTTCAAGACCTTCCGCATCCACCGGTCGTTGGATGCGGAAAAGAACGTGCTGATCTACACCGTGATCAGCACGAAGCTGATCAACGGCTCCCCGTTCAACAGCATCAGCGTCGTGCCGGTGGCGGTGCGATAGGCCGACCGTCCCGGGCAGTCCCGCGCGAGTCCGTTCGGCTCCTGCCAGGTCGCGGCTATTCCGCCGCCCGCAACGTCGACCGGGCCGGTGCCTGTGTCGGGGCGGAAGCGGTGGCAGGTGCCTCGGGGCGCAGGTAGATCGCCCAGTAGACGCCCGCGACCAGCGCCCCGCCGCCCACAATGTTGCCTAGGGTCACCGGGACCAGGTTGTGCAGCACCGGCATCAGGCCGAGTTTGGCGGAGCCGACGAGCCAGCCGAGCGGCAGGAAGAACATGTTGGCGATCGAGTGCTCGAAGCCGAGGGCAACGAAGGCCGCAATCGGCAGCGGGATCGCCAGCACCTTGTCCGCGACGGTGCGGGCCGAGAAGCTCAGCCATACCGCCAGGCAGACCAGCACATTGCACAGCACGCCGCGCAGGAAGGCCTCGGTGAAGCCGATCGTCACCTTCGCCTCGGCGATCCGGATCGCGGTGGCCGCCAGTGCCTGCGGCGAGAACGCGCCGGACCAGGCAACCACAATGGCCGTCGCGACCGCGCCGATCAGGTTGCCGATCAGCACCACGGTCCAGTTGCGCAGCAGCGCCACGGACCCGATACGCCGCTGCGCCCAGGCCATGACGATCAGGCTGTTGCCGGTGAACAGCTCCGCGCCGCCGACAATCACCAGGATCAGGCCCGTGGAGAACACGAGCCCGCCCAGAAGGCGCGTGGGTCCCCAGCCCAGGCCGCTGTCGGTCATCGCGATCATGTAGAAGCAGGCCCCGAAGCTGATGAAGGCGCCGGCCAGCAGCGACAGCATCATGCTGGGCAGCAGCGGCAGGTTCGCCTTGCGCACGCCCACGGCTTCCACCAGGTGCGCGACCTGGGCGGGCGCATAGGCGTCCACCGGGTTTGGGGTGATCGGCCCATCCGGCATGTCTGATACCCTTGTCTGGGTCAGGCCTGCAGAAATGGACGCGCGCGTTCGGCGATCTCGGTCGCACGCTCCCAGCTCATGCAGAAACGCCCGTCCGGCAGGGTCGCATGGCGCAGGTCCTTCACGCGCTTCGCCATCTCGTCCAGAAACCTGGCGTAGTAGAAGAACTCCCCCAGTATGATCATCACCGGTTGAGAAAGCGTTGACAGCCCGCGGTCCATGTCGAAATTCGCCAGCGCCGTGACTGCCTGCCAGCGATTGCGCCCAACCTCCATCTGCGCCGTGTTCACCCGGTCCATCCAGTCCTGGGTCGGGTGCATCGGCGCGTGCCCGGGGTCCTTCTCCAGCAGGAAGCGCACCGTGCGGGTCAGGGGGAACCCGGTCTCGTCCTCGGGGCGCAGGCCGCTCTGCAATTCCCGCACATGCTGGGCGGTGCGGCCGCGGTCGGGGGAAAAGGGGCAGTTGATCAGCACCACCTTGCCGACGCGATCGGGGAAGCGGTTGGCCATGCAGACCGACACGCCCGCGCCCACGGCTTCCCCCATCATCGCCGCCGTGCGGATCCCCAGCGCATCCATCACGGCGACGGCGCAATCCGTGTAGTCGTCGAAGCCGGGCTGGAAATCGATCGGATCGGAATGGCCGTGGCTGGGGTAGTCCATGGCGACGGCGCGGAAGTGCGGTGCGAGGGCCAGCATCAGTTCGCGCATCAGGGCCGAGGAATGCTGGTTGATGTGGAACAGCATCACCGGCGGGCCGCTGCCGGCGACCCGGTAGTGGATGTAGCCCAGCCGCGTCTTTACCAGGCCGCGTTCGATGTCCATGGCTTCCTCGCGCTCTGTCCTGTGGGGGCCGGCGTACCAGGGGCGGCGGCGGGCACGCAGGAGGCGGTTGGCAGGATGTGCCAGCGAACCGCCATCGCCGGCAAGGGCTGCCGGCACCGATCTGACGGACGCGCGGCTTGGGCCAGGGGACAGAGGATGCTATCCGGTCCCGTCCTTTCCAGCCCAGGCCCGCGATGAACCCGACCGAGACTGACGCCGCCATCACCTCCCGCCGTTCGATCCGCCGCTTCCTGGCCACGCCGGTGCCGGTCCAGACGGTGGAAGCCATTCTGGACGCCGCCGCGCGCGCGCCCAGCGGCACGAACATGCAGCCCTGGCGCGGTTATGTCCTGACCGGCGCGGCGAAGGCCGCGCTGTCGGACGCCGTGCTGGCGGTGTTCGATTCCGGCGAGCCGGGGCACAGGCAGGAAGTCCAGTATTACCCCAGCGAATTCTTCGAACCTTATCTGTCACGCCGGCGCAAGGTGGGCTGGGATCTGTACGGGCGCCTGGGCATCGGCCGGGGCGAAGCGGACAAGATGAAGGCGCAGCACCGGCGCAACTTCCTGTTCTTCGATGCGCCGGTGGGCATGGTGTTCACCATCCATCGTGGCCTCGCCACCGGGTCCTGGCTGGATTACGGCATGTTCCTGCAGAACATCATGACCGCGGCGCGCGCCCGCGGCCTGGATACCTGCGCGCAGGCCGCCTGGTCGCATTACCACCAGGCGATGCGCCCTGTTCTGGGCCTGGCCGAGGAGGAGGTCGTGGTATGCGGGATGGCGCTGGGCTACGCCGACCCGGACGCGCCGGAGAACGCCATGGTCACGGATCGGGTGCCGGCGCGGCAGTTCATGACCTTTCGCGATCGCTAACGCAGCAGAAGCCCCTGGGTCCGCGGCGACCGTGGGCCGTTTGGAACGGGGCGGGGAAGGTGACGGCGGCCGCGGCCGGCGGGGTCCCGACACGACACGGGGCGGAACGAACCCGCGTCCGTTCCGCCCCGCCCTGCCGATCCCGTGCGGGATCGGTCCTGGATATCAGCCCTGGATGTGGGTCTTCCAGAAGTTGCTTGCCTGCTGCTGATAGGTCCGGAACTGCTCGCCGCCCATGAATGTGCGGGATTCGATGGTCGGCGCCTGCTCCATTGTCGCCTCAGGAACGTTCAGGACCAGGGTGGACATACCGGGGGTTGCCTTGAACGCGTCCCACGGCACGGCGATCTGCTCTTCCCCAATCCCCAGGAACCCGCCCCGCTCGACCAGAAGATAGGCGATCTTGCCGGTATCGGGGTTGATGACCACGTCCTCCACGCTGCCGAGGTACTGATCCTGCGGGTTCCGCACGTCGGTGCCCGTCAGGCCCTCGATGCGCTGCGGTGCGCCGATCGCGGTGACCGGCTTCGCGGCCAGGAGACGCTGCTGCCGCCAGTTGGTGATCTGGCCAGGCTGCACACCCTGTGCCTGCAGCTGCGAGACGTAGCGTCCATACGCATCCCGGGTCTTGGAGACCAGTGTCTCGCAGGTCTGCTGGTCACCATTGCGCGCCAGGACATACGATGCCGCGTAAAGCGTGCGCAGTTCGGTCAGCGGCGGCACCGGCCACTGCACGTTACCCCACGGCGAGGCGCCCTGGTTGGCATCGGCCCGGTCAGTATTGGCCAGCGTCCCCGGTGCGGGAATGCCCGGCGTGGTGGCGGCACCCGGTGCGCCATAACCCGTCCCGGCATACCCGACCCCGCGATATCCCGGGCCGTAGGCACGCCAGCCGGACAGCCAGAATCCATCCTGATTCATCTTCTGACTGAGTTGCCGCAGATCGGTCAGGCATTGCGTGGCAACCTGCGCCCCGCCGCCGGCGGTACCGGCCGCCTGCCGTTGCGTTGCCGCGCCCTGCGCTTGCGGCTGCGCCTGCTGCGCCACGGCCGTCCACGGCGCGGCCATCAGTCCGGCCGCGATGGACAACGGAATCATTGTTCTTTTCATGGCTCTCTCCTTTTCTTCCTCGGTCAGGTCAGCGGCCAGGAAGGCCCGGGATCGCCGTCAGCGGGTCTGCGAACCCCCGGTTGAACCGCTGTTGCCCGAGGCGCTGCCGGAAGCGCCACCCTTCTGCGTTTCCAGCGCGGTGACGGACATGACGGAATCCGGGTTGATGATCATCATGACGGGCCGGTCCTGCTTGTCCTGCGCGCGGACCAGGAAGGAACGCGGCATTACCTGAACGTTTTTGAAGCCGGCCTTCTCCAGATCCTGCCGGACCTGCTGCTGCAGATTGGCGTCGTTCTGCGCGCCGGAAGCCTGCATGCTGGAATTGGCGGATCCCGACGCCGCCGAACCGGACATCCCGCCACTGCCCTGATTGGCGCTCATGCCCTGAGCGGGGCGCTGCATGTTGCTGCTGTTCGACCCCTGTGTGGCGCTCTGCGCCCAGGCAGCCGAACCGAACCCCATCAGCAGAGCGGACGCCAGAACGGCCGATGTAACGTGTTTCATCTTTGCTCTCCCTGTTGTCACCGGACCGCGACCGCGATCCTCGCTTGGTCAACGAACGCACCGAGGAAGAGTTGCCTTGTATTTACCACATTTTCGCCATGACTGAGTCCTGATTCGGCTGAGCCTGTTGCGCCCGCGTCCGAAGGGCGGCGCGAGGGCGGCTATTCCTGTGGAACTCCACCGGCGTCCGCATCGTCCCGCGACGATCGGGCCGTGCATGGTTCCCGTTGATCTGATGAGGCGCCTTTCCCCTCCAGCAGGGTTTCCACATAGAGCATCCGGACGGTGACCATGACGGCCGCCATGGCAGGCGTTGCCAGAATGATGCCGAACAGGCCGAACAATGTGCCGAGAATGGTCTGCGACAGAATCGTCAGCGCTGGCGGCAGGGAGACAGTACGCTTTTGTACCAGCGGTGCGATTACATTCCCTTCCAGGAACTGGATGCCGATGAACAACACGGCGACCCACATCGCCAGTGTGGGCGAATGGGCGAAGGCCACGAGCACAGCAGGCACCGCGCCCGCAATGGCACCGACATAGGGCACAAAGTTCAGCACCCCCGCGATCAGCGCGAGCGTCAGCGCCAACGGTTCGCCCAGCAGGAACAGGCCAAGCCAGCTCAGGAAGGCGATCACGGTCATGTCGATCAACTGACCGAGAAACCACAGCTGCAGGGTTCGCCCCACAGCCATCAGCGTTTCGGCGCCGCGCGGACGCCAGGACGGCGGCAAGAGCTGTAGAGACCCTCGTCTGTACAGATCAGGCGAAATCGCCAGAAACAACCCCGTCACCACGATGATCAGCATGCTGGAAGCGATCGACAGCGTCGAACTCGCCCAGCCGGTGACGAAACCGACAAGCTTCATGTGGCTCGATGACAGGCTGTCGCCGATCTGCTGCGTGACCGGCTGCGCCCAGGGAGCCTGCTGTAGGCGCTGCCACAGGTTTTGCAGCTGCTCTCCCAGCTGCTGCCCGACCTGGGCCATCTCCGTCGCGATCTGCTGCCCGTCCCACCAGATCAGGAAGGCGACGGCGCCGACGAAGACGGTAACGACGAGCAGCAGGGACCAGCCAGCACCGAGACCCGTCAGACGCTCGACCAGTTCGGCCGCGCCACGCAGGATGCAGGCTAGAAGGATGGCTGCGAACACCAGCAGCAGGATGTCGCTCAGTGCCCATACAGTGAGCAGGATCGCCGCACCGATCGCGACCGAACGCAGGGTCCGGTCGATGCGCCGCAGCGATCGCGCGTTGCCGTCAACGTTCACGGGCGATTCCCTCACTTGACCCGTTTCCGCCGGCTGCCCCCCGGCTTGGGTGCATGCCGCGCACCCGGGCCGGGGATCGGGCACACGTTGTGATGCCGCGCCTGGGTGGAACGGCACATGCGACCGGTGCCAGACTATCCGTGGGACGGACTCCTGGTTACCGAAGAACCGCATGCCTGCGCGAGGGGAACAGCCATCGCACGCGCCTTACCCGGCAGGTGAGGCGAGAACGCGATCCGCCCCGCTGCGTTGGCAGCCTGGGTTTGACCGGGGATCAACAGCGCGGGAAGCCCCGGCCGGTTCGGCAAGCACGGCAGCCGGGAACGTGCGGGCGGTAGCGGCGGTTCAGGCGGCGGGTGCTACCGCCATCCGTAATAGCCGCCGCCGCGGTAGCCGCCACCATGGTAGCCGCCGCCATGGTAGCCGCCGCCGTGATAGCCGCGACGATGATAGCGCGGCTCGTCGTTGTCCCGCGTCGCCAGATAGGCAAGCCCACCCACCGCAGCCAGCCCCGCCGCCAGGCCCAGCGTGGCCGGCGCATCGAAGCGGCCATCCGGCGTGGTGCAGGCGCCGGTCAGCAAGGCCAGAACCAGGGTGAGTATCATTGCGATCCGCATGGCATCCTCCATCATCGGAAGATGCGCATCGGCCATGGCCAGTGCGTGACGGGATCATGGCGGCGTTGCGGCGCGCATCGCGGACGCCGGTCGAGGCGGCCCGAAGGGGCGAAGCCGCTATTCCGCTGCCAAGCGGTCCGGCTCGACCATAGCCGTGGCCTGCGCCAGATCCACCGACAGCAGCCGCGACACGCCGCGTTCCTGCATGGTCACGCCATACAGCCGGTCCATGCGCGCCATCGTCAGTGGATGGTGCGTCACGACCAGGAAGCGCGTTCCGGTCTCGCGCACCATGTCCTCCAGCAGCGTGCAGAAGCGCTCGACATTGGCGTCGTCCAGCGGCGCGTCGACCTCGTCCAGCACGCATACCGGCGCCGGGTTGCAACGGAACACCGCGAAGATCAGCGACAATGCCGTCAGCGCCTGCTCGCCGCCGGACAGCAGCGACAGCGTTGCCAGCTTCTTCCCGGGCGGCTGGGCATAGATCTCCAGCCCCGCATCCAGCGGATCATCCGATCCGACCAAGGCCAGATGCGCGCGCCCGCCGCCGAACATGCGCGAAAACAGTTGCTGGAAGTTGCGGTCCACCTGCTGGAAGACGGCATTCAGCCGCTCCCGCCCCTCGCGGTTCAGGTGCCCGATCGAGCCGCGCAGCTTGGCGATCGCCGTTGTCAGCTCCTCGCGCTCGCGCTCCAGGTCGGTGATCTGCTGCTCGACCGCGGCGGCCTCGACATCGGCGCGCAGGTTGACGGGACCCATCTCCTCCCGTTCCTTCAGCAGGCGTTCCAGCTTGCGGCGCGCCTTCTCGTCGGCTTCCCGGCCAAGCTCGGCGGGCGGCTCCGGCAGGTTGGGCGCGGTGCCCAGCCGTTCCAGGATCCGTTCGGCCACGACGCCCCAGGCCTGGTCCGCCTGCTGCTTTGCGCCCTCGGCGCGCACCGCGTCCTCCCGCCGGGCGGCCACGGCCGCTTCGGCCGAACGGGCGGCGCGATCGGCCTCGGCGGACCGGTGGGTCGCGGCGGTCAGCGCATCCGCCGACCTTTTATGAGTGGTCTCGGCTGCCTGCAGCGTCGCCAGGGCTTCTGACCGCCGGACCGCGATCTTCGCCGGTTCGGCGGTCAGGGCGGCGTGACGCGCTTCGGCTTCCTCCCGGCGCGCGGATAGGTCGAGCACCCGGTCGGCGGCATCGCGCGCGCGCTCCGCCCAGCCCGCGCGTTCGGCGACGATGACGCGGCGGCGGTTGGCTCGGGCGGCGTGCTCGCGGGCCAGCGTATCCCGGTCCGTCCGCACCTTGGACTCACGGGACCGGGCGGCCGACAGCGCGGTTCGGGCGGCATCGACCGCCTGGCGCAGCGCGCCTATGTCGGGCAGTGCCGCATGCGCCTCCCTGGCGCGAGCCAGTGCGGTTTCGGCGTCCTCCCGTTCGGCGCGGACCCGGGTGAGTTGATCATCGGCCGCGGCGAGCCGAGCGGTCGCGGTCGCGGCCTGATTGCGGAGCGTGGTGAGGCTGGCGCGCGCGCGTTCCAGCTGCTGTTCCAGATCACGGCGGCCGGTGCGGGCCTGCTGTTCCGCTTGGTTCGCCGCCTGGTTCGCCGCTTCCGCGCTCGCCCGTTCCGCCCGGGCGGCGGCGGCCTGCTGTTCGGCCTCGGCCAGGCGCGTGCGCAGTCCGCCCAGGCGATTGCGCTGCTGCAGGCGCACCGCGGCGGCGGTGGGTGTGCCGGCGCGAATGGTATAACCATCCCAACGCCAGATGGCACCAGCGCGTGAGACCAATACCTGCCCGGGAGTCAGGGCGGACTGACGCGATTCGCCGGCTTCGTCGTTTTCGACCAAGCCAATCTGCGAGAGAGCCCGTGCGAGCGCGACGGGTCCCTTCACCACGCTGTCCAGCGCCGTCACGCCATTGGGCAGCGACGGCGCAGGGTCGAAGGGCGGCAGTTCCCGCCAATGACGCGCCGCGGCAGGGTTCAGCGCCGAGGTGAGTTCCTCCCCCAGCACCGCGCCCAGCGCGGCTTCCAGGCCCGGCGGCACGGTCAGCGCATCGACCATAGGCGGCCAGCGCTCACCATCCTTCACCGCCAGCACCTCGGCCAGCGCCTGGCATTCGGCGGCCAGCTTGGCGCGCGCCGACTCGGACGCGGCTTGCGCCTCGCGCGCATTGGCCAGGGCCGATGCGGCCGCTGTGCGCGCCTGCTCCGCATGGTCCAGCGTCGCACGCGCCTGCGCCAGGGCGTCCTCGCCCTGCGTCACCGCATCGGTGGCGCGGGTCAGCGCCGCGGGATCGACCTGCTGCGCCAGCACCCGCGCCCGCTCCTCGGTCAGGCGCGCATCCTGCTCCTGCAGGCGGCGGGCACGCTGTTCGGCCTGGGACAGCATCTGCGCCGCCGCCTGGGCGCGCGCATTCGCCTCGGCGGCCGCCTCGGTGGCGCGATTGGCCTCGGCCTCGGCCAGGCGCAATCCCTCGGCGGCCGCAATGGCTTCCGCTTCCGCGGCTTCGCTGCGCGCGGGGAAGTCGGTTTCAGCGTCAGCCAGGGTGTCCTGTTCCACCGCCAGCCGCGCTTCGGCCGCCGCGGCGTCGCGTTGCAACTGTTCGGCGTGGCCCAGGTCCTGGCGGATCTGACCCAGGCGACGATGGGCATCGGCCAGGGCATCGCGGGCGCGCTGCTCCTCGCCGGCGATCTGCTCCTGCTCCACCCGCAGCCGTTCCAGCGCAGTGCGCGCCACCGATTCGGCCTCACGCAACGCAGGCAGATCCGCCATCGCCTCGGCGGCCCGCGCCGCGGCGCCGGTCGCCGCTTCCGTCGCCGCCGCCACCGCCAGCCCGGCCTCGTGCAGTGCTGTCTCCGCCTCGGCCCGTGCCGCCTCCACCCAGGCGCGCTGCACCGACAGGAGCTCCGCTTCTGCCTGTCGTACGGCACCCGAGATGTTGCGATAGCGGCTGGCCTGGCGCGCCTGGCGCTTCAGCCCGGCCAAGTGGATGTCGAGCTGGGCACGCATGTCGTCGGCGCGGGCGAGGTTTGCCTCGGCTGCCCGCAGCTTCAGTTCCGCCTCATGCCGGCGGGCGTGCAGGCCGGTGATCCCCGCCGCTTCCTCCAGAACCATGCGGCGCTCTTCCGGCCGAGCGCCAACGAGGGCACCGACCCGGCCCTGGCTGACCATGGCCGAGGCACGCGCGCCGGAGGCGAGATCGGCGAACAGCGTCTGCACGTCGCGGGCACGGGCCTCCCGCCCGTTCACGCGAAAGACCGATCCGGAGCCACGCTCGATCCGCCGCTGGATTTCCAGGTCCGGCTGTTCATGGAAGGGCGGCGGGGCGATGCCGGCGGTTTCCTCCAGGAACAGCGTCACTTCCGCGATGTTGCGCGAGGCTCGGCCGGCCGTGCCCGCGAAGATCACGTCGTCCATTTCGCCGCCGCGCAGGGTACGGGCGTTCGACTCGCCCATCGCCCAGCGCAGGGCTTCCACGACGTTGGACTTGCCGCAGCCGTTCGGACCCACGATCCCGGTCAGGCCCGGCAGGATCTCAACACTCGCGGGTTCGGCGAAGCTCTTGAACCCGGCGATGCGGAGGCGACGGAAACTGACCGGCAACAGGAACTCCTTGCGGTGTTAACCGGGGATGAGCTTGCGGAAAGCCTCGAAGCTCATGTCCCCGGAATATTTCTGCCCATTGATCACGAAGCTCGGCGTGGAATCGATCTTCCACTTCTCCTGATCGGCCTGCTGCTGCTGCAGGATCCAGTCGCGCAGCGCGGTGTCGTTGATCGCCTTGTCGAAGGTTTCCCGGCTCATGCCCGCCAGGGCGGCCATTTTCCACAGCTCTTCCATCGGGTTGACGCCGCGGTTGAACACCCAGCGATCCTGGCTGGCCAGCAGCGCACTGACGAACGGCGCATAGCGTTCGGGAGGCAGGTGCCGCGCGACCATCGCCCCCATCAGGGCGATCTGGTCCAGCGGGTAGTCGCGGTAGACAAACCGGATCTTGCCGGTATCGATCAGCTCCTGTTTCACCTTCGGCATGGTGCGAACCGAGAACGCGGCGCAATGACTGCAGGTCAGGGAGAAGAATTCCGTTACCGTCACCGGCGCGTCCGGCTTGCCCAGGGATCGTTCGGTTCGGGTCATGTCCTCGGCACGCGCGCTTCCGGCCGCGGCGAAGGCCCCGGCGGTCGTTCCGGCAAGAACAAGGGTTAGTAGCTCGCGGCGAGTTGAAAACATCGAATCCTCTATATCTGGTGATCTAGCGTTTGGTCACGCGATTCGTTAAGCGTCCGTTCTGCGCCAGCACGACGCTGCCCAGTGCGATCAGCGCATCGCGCAGCGGCCCGGGCGGCATGTCGCCGACAGCTGCCTCGGCCGCGGCAACCGCAGAGGGCGGCGGGACCGGCCGAACCGGGGGCCCGGGGAATACCGAAACCTGCACGAAGCGCAGCGCCCGCACGGTCCGGCTGCCCAGGGAGGTATTGATCCGGTTCATGATTTCAATCGCCATGTGCTGCAACTCCATGGCGACGGGTCCGGAGCAGGCGATCGTCAGGGTGCCGCCCGACATGCGACGGGGCTCGGTGACGGACGCGAGTTGCGGCCCCACGATCGCCTCCCAGTCCACCATCACCTGCGCCGCCGCGGCCGAGGATCGCTTGAAGGCAGGCCGGGTCAGCGCCGGCACCAGCGCGCCCACCGGGCGCGGGCCATAGACGTGCCGCTTCTGGTTCGCCATATCGGCGCGTGTGTCATCCCTGTCGTCCGTCATCGCTCCCGCCGCAGCGTTGCTGCACTGGTATGGCCGCCACCGCCGCCGCCTGCCATGGCGCGCAGAACCCGGCGAGGCGGCCGATCCCTACCGGGTCTGGCTCAGCGAGATCATGTTGCAGCAGACCACGGTCACCGCGGTCATACCCTACTATGAGCGTTTCGTAAGCCGCTTCCCCACCGTGGCGGCATTGGCCGCCGCGCCGCTGGACGACGTCCTGGCCGCCTGGGCCGGGCTTGGCTACTATGCACGCGCGCGCAACCTGCATGCCTGCGCCCGCGCGGTGGCGGCATCGGGCGGCTTTCCGCGGGATGTGGACGGGCTGCGGGCGCTGCCGGGAATAGGCGCCTATACCGCCGCGGCGATCGGGGCGATCGCCTTCGGGCTCCCCGCGGTGCCGGTGGACGGGAACGTGGAACGGGTCGCCGCCCGCCTGTTCGCCATCGACACGCCGCTGCCCGCGGCGAAACCATTGATCCGGGACGCCGCCGACCGCCTGGGCGCCGATCCCGACGCGCGGGCCAGTCCCAGCGACTTCGCACAGGCGCTGTTCGACCTGGGCGCCACGATCTGCACACCCACGCAACCGGCCTGCGGCCTGTGCCCCTGGATGGCGGCCTGCGCCGGGCGCCGTCTGGGTATCGCCGGGACCTTGCCGGCCAAGGCGCCCAAACGCCTGCGTCCGCTGCGCTTCGGCGTGCATTTCTGGCTGACCGACGATCAGGATCAGGTCCTGCTGCGCCGGCGTCCGCCGCAGGGCCTGCTGGGCGGCATGAGCGAACTGCCGGGCACGCCGTGGCGGGACGCGCCCTGGGCGGCGGAGGAGGCGCTGGTCCATGCGCCGCTGCCGGCCGACTGGCGGCCGGCAGGCCAGGTGCGGCACGGGTTTACGCATTTCGAGCTGACCATCGACCTGTTCGCGGCGCGCGTGCCGCGGATCGCCGCGCCCGGCCTGGTCCGCCCCATCACGGAATTGTCGGAGGAAGCGCTGCCGTCGGTGATGCGTAAATGCGTTCGTATGGCGATTCACGCCGGGGTGTAGAGACTGCGCGCTGCGGGCGACCGGCAGCGCGGCGATCCGGTTAATCGCCTTAGTGTTGCACCTACATCCCGCGAAGTGTGGCTGAACAAGCCAACGATGCGTACACCGCACTTTAACCAAACCGCTTTAGGGAGGAGAGGCTCACGGCGCGGACGAGTGCCGGCGGGCGCGATGACTTTCCGGCCGCGGAGGCTCGACGCGATGATAAGAAACTGGTTGGGACTCCGGGGACGCATCTCGGCCGCCCTGGCCCTGGCATCGGGGTGTACGGCAATCTTCGTCGCTCTCGGCGGCTTCTGGATCGTTGCTGGCCTGCTGCAGCGGGCCAACCAACGGGAGTTGCGAGGGCACTACGATGCCTTCCTCTCAGCCGTAAACCAGGAATCGCAGCGTGCCGCGTCGATGGCAACGCTGGTGGCGCTGATGCCCCCCGTGCATCAGGCGCTGGATCGCGGTGACCGCAACGCCCTGCTGGCAATCTTTGGTGACGGGTTCGCACGCCTGCGGGATGGAGTAGGGGTCGAGCAGTTCCAGTTCCACACCGCGCCTGCCATCTCGTTCCTGCGCGTGCACATGCCGACGAAATTTGGTGACAACTTGTCCGCCTTCCGCAGGACGGTGGTGAAAGCCAATACAACCGGCGAGGCGGTCGTCGGACTGGAAGGAGGTGTTGCGGGCATGGGCATTCGCGGCGTCGTACCGATCTCCTCAGCCGGCAAGGCGCTTGGGACCGTCGAGTTCGGTCTGACCTTTGGGTTAGCGTTCTTCGAGAGTTTCAGCCGCACCCGCCATGTCGGAATTGCTGTTAGCCTGGCCGACGCCGACGGCTTCAAACCGTTCGCGAGCACGCTGAACGGGGGCGGGTTGTTCGATACGACGGAGCATAGACAGGCCAAGGACGGCGAGTCGCTGCTCCGCCCCGGCACGCTGGATGGCCGGCCCGTGGCATCCCTGCTCGCGCCTGTGCAGGATTTCTCCGGCCGATCGATCGGCACCGTGGAGATCGTGATGGACACGTCCGAGTATGCGGCGCTGATGCGGTCGGCCCAATTCGTGATGCTGTCACTGGCATGCATCGGACTGCTGGCCGCGAGCCTCGCGGGGATGATTGTTGCGCGCGGCATCGCCCGTCCAATCTCCGGCATCACGGCGGTCATGCGGCAACTGGCCAGCGGAAACCTGGACGCAACGCTCAAGATCCAGACACAGGGCGATGAGGTCGGGCAGATGGCAGAGGCCCTGGAGACGTTCCGGGAGAATGCACGGGAAGCGCGAGACCTGCGGAATGCTGCCGAGAAGGTGCGGGAAACGAAGGACCGCCGGCAAGCGGCACTGGACCGGCACACGCAGGATTTCGGCATTTCGGTTTCGGGCGTAATGGAGGGCCTGAAGCAATCTGCCGATGTGATGCGCCAGCGGGTGGAAGCGATGTCCGCTGCCGTGGCTCGCACCAGGAGCCTGGCCAGGGAGACCGCCGAAGGCGCGAAGACATCGTCCGGCAGTCTCGCCGCTGTGACGGGGGCGGCCGAGGAGATGTCGGCCAGCATCAACGAAATCGGGCGTCAGGTGACGCGCGCGACCGAGGCGGTGCAGACCGCAGTGAGCAGGGCGGGCGAGACTAACGCGAGAATGGGCGGACTGGCACGGGCCGCCGACCAGGTCGGCGATGTTGTGCAGTTGATCCATCAGATTGCGAGTCAGACCAACCTACTGGCGCTGAACGCGACAATCGAGGCGGCGCGTGCCGGGGAGGCGGGCAAGGGGTTCGCCGTCGTGGCAAACGAAGTGAAAGCGCTGGCGGCACAGACGGCGAGAGCCACAAACGACATCGCCCGTGAGATCGCCGAGATTCGGGCCGCGACCGGTCAGGCCGTCGCCGCGGTGCGGGATGTGGGTGATGCGATCGGCGTCGTCGACCAGGTGGCCGGCGCCATCGCCGCGGCTGTGGAACAACAATCGGCGGCAACGCGCAATATCGCCGGCAGCGTGCAGTCCGCGGCCATCGTTACGCAGCAGACGACCGGGGCGATGCAGCAAGTCTCCGCCATGTCTGAAACCACCGAGCAGGCGAGCGAGAGCGTTCTGCGCGGAATCGACGAGGTGGCCCGTACCAGCCATTCGCTGCACGATGAGGTGGCGTGCTTCCTGGTGGCCATCGCACGCACGGACGAAGATGAGCGTCGGCGCTATGAACGCGTGCCCGGCCGGGGGCTGAGCGCCAGGGTTTCCGCCGCTGGACAACCCGAATTCGACGCCGTGGTCAGGGATATGTCCCGCGGCGGCATCGCTGTCGAATGCCGGTCGGCCCTTCCGGTCGGCACCGAGGTTCGGATCGTGCTGACGGAGTGCGAAGCACCCGTCATGGCGCGGGTGGCGCGGATCGATCGCGACCTGGTAGCTTTCGCGTTTCGTCAAGACGACGCGACGCTTGCGCAGGTTGATTACGTGCTGGACCGGCTGGCCCAGTTGGTCCAGCAGGCGGCCTGACAAGGCAGGCCAGCGCACTTGAATCGCGGACGCGCCACTCGATCGCGTGCCCCTGATCGCGGGCGCGCCCGCCTTGATCGCAAACGCGTCCGCACGCAAATTGCCGGCGACTTCGATTCAGGAGAGCGTCGATGAAAGTGCGCGCCGCGGTCGCCCGCGAGGCCGGCAAGCCCCTC
>JBFXDK010000097.1:0-17170 GCA_050181195.1 Acetobacteraceae bacterium
GGGATCAAGCGTTCCGCCGATCCGCGCAGGATCAGCGTCCGGCTCAGCGGCATGCCTTCATGCAGATGCAGGTTGATGAAATGGCTGACCTTCAGCAGCGAATTGCGCACGGCGACGCCGGTGACGGCAATGAAACCGATCATCGCGGCCAGATCCAGGTCGAGCCCCGCGATCCACAGCGCGGCCACGCTGCCCACCAGCGCGAGCGGAATGTTGCCCATGATGATCGCGCACAGCACCACGGAATTGAACCGCTGATACAGCAGCAGGAAGATCAGCAGCATCGCGATCGGCGTCAGGATCGACAGCACGACGCGGCCTTCCTCGCCCAGGCGGAAGTCCCCCTCCAGGCTGGTGCGGTAGCCGATGGGCAACGCGGTCGCATCGATGATCTCGCGCATGCGGGCAACGATCTTGGCGGTATCCTGTGTGCCATCGGTGTTGATCATCACCGCGATACGCCGCACCCCATCCTCCCGCAAAATCCTGCTCGGCCCATAGGCCTGCTCGAAGCGGGCGAAGGAGGAGATGGGCACCGACCCGGACGGGGTTTCGATCCGCAGCCGCTGCAGCGCGTCGGGCGTGCGATCCTCATCACGCAGACGGATCACCACATCGAAGCGCCGGCCGTTCTCGATTACCTGCGACACGACACGGCCGTTGGTGAACGATCCCAGCGTCTGCGTCACCTGCGCCGGCGTGATCCCGAACAGTTCGGCCTTCTCGTAATCGACCACGATGCGCTGCTGCGGCGTGAAGTCCTGATGCTCGACACTGATATCGGTCAGACCGGGGATCTTCTCGAATGCCGAACTGAAACGCGTGGCCAGCGTACGGATCGTGGGCAGGTCGGGGCCGAAGACCTTCAGCACGATGTCGCCGCGTACCATGTTGTCCTGCGACTGCATCCTGTCGACCAGGAACTGCGTCACGTTCAGGTCGGCCGCGAAGATCGCCATGCGATGACGGATGTCTTCCATCAACTCCTTCAGGCTGCGCCCCTGGTCCAGCTTGATGCGCAGCGGGATCTCGTTGTCGTTGACATCATCCACGTCGGAATCCCCATCGTAACGGCCGCTGCGGCGGGACAGGGATTTTACTTCCGGCACCTGCATCAGGATCTGTTCCGCCAGATGCCCGATGCGGAAGGATTCGGCGATCGATATGCCGGGCTTCAGGCGCAGGGTGACGTAGACATTGCCCTCGTTGAACTGGGGCAGGAACGATCGCGGCAGGAAGGGGGCCGACCCGGCGGCCAGCAGCACGGCAATGACGGTTGCCCCGATGACGAGGTCGGGACGGTCCATCACCCAGCCGAGGGCGCGGGCGTTCAGCCGCTTCAGCCAGCGCGCGAACGGCCCGCCATGTTCATGGTCCAGCGCCTTCATCCCCGGTAACAGGTAGTAGGCCAGGGCGGGGGTGACGGTGATCGAGACGATCAGGCTGGCCACGATCGAGGTTATGAACGCGATCGCAAGCGGCGCGAACATCCGCCCCGGCTGCCCCGGCATGGCCAGCAGGGGGATGAAGACCACCAGGATCACCAGCGTGGCGTAGACGATGCCCGAGCGCACCTCCTGGCTGGCCTGCGCGATGACGCCCGCCACTGGCGCCGGGTGGGCGTGCTTGCGATTCTCGCCCAGCCGGCGAAGGATGTTCTCCACGTTCACCACGGCATCATCGACCAGGGCGCCGATGCCGATGGCGATGCCGCCCAGCGTCATGGTGTTCAGGGTGACGTCCATGAAGTTGAACACCATGGCCGTGGCGACCAGCGAAATCGGGATCGCAAGCAGCGAGATGATGGTGGGCCGGAGGCTGCCGAGGAACAGGATCAGCACCACGGCGACGATGATGATCGCGTCGCGCAGCACATCCCCGACGCTGACGATCGCCTCCTTCACCATGTCGGCCTGGTTGTAGGAGATCTGGCCGAGGATCACGCCGGGCGGCGCGGTGCGCTGCATCTCCTTGAGCAGCGCCTCGACCCGGTCGGCCACCTGCACGGTGTTGGCGCTGGGTTGCTTGAGAATGCTGAGATTGACCGCCGGCTTGCCGTTGAACGCGCCATCGCCCCGCTTGACCCGCGGCGCGAAGCCGACCTCGCCGATCTGGCTGAGCAGCACCGGCACCCGGTTGCGATAGGCCACGACAAGGTCGCGCATATCCTCCAGGCGGTTGGTGCGGCCGATGTTGCGCATCGAATAGGAGGTGCCCAGAACATCCGAAAATCCGCCGGACGTGTTGCTCGCGAACTGCGACAGCGCGCGTTCAACCTCGATCAGCGAGATCCCGAGATGCTGCATCAGCGTCGGGTTCGGCGTGAACCGGTAGGTTCGCACCTCGCCGCCGACCGGGAACACCTGGGCCACGCCCTCGGTCGCAGCCAGCCGCGGCCGCAGCACCCAGTCGACATATTCCCGCAACGCCATGACGTTCTCGCCGCCGACGACGCCCATATGCATGACGAGGCCGGTGGCCGCCGACATTGGCGCAAGGATGGGCACGATGTCATCCGGCAGGCGCTCCCGCGCGAGCGCGAGCTTTTCCGATACCATCTGCCGGTTGCGGAACGGGTCAGTACCGAAGGCAAAAAGGATCTGGAAATACGCCACCGACGCGTTCGACACGCTGCGGACGGCGGTAATTCCGGGAATGCCGGCCATCACCGCCTCGATCGGCTGGACGATCAGCTGTTCCACTTCCTCGGCTGCCAGCGTGCCCGCCTCGGCCGTGACGATCACCGACGGCTGGCGGGTTTCCGGCATCAGGTCGATCGGCATGTTCCGCGCGATCAGGGTGCCCCAGCCGACGAGCAGGACCGTGACAACCAGCACGAAGACACGGTGGCGGATGCTGTTGGTGACGAGGAACTGGAACATGGGACCGTGGCGGCCGGATCAGGCGGCGCGCGCGGGCGCACCCGCGCCGACGCGC
Source organism: Acetobacteraceae bacterium (assembly GCA_050181195.1). Lineage (GTDB taxonomy): Bacteria > Pseudomonadota > Alphaproteobacteria > Acetobacterales > Acetobacteraceae > Rhodopila. The sequence continues at coordinate 2,938 of JBFXDK010000097.1, forward strand.
CGGCGGCTTCGCGCCCACAGCAGCGTCAGGCTCGCGCCCGTCGCGCCCAGCGCGGCGCCGACCAGCGCGATCCAGAGCTTCTCGCCAAGTCCGTCCTCCACCGCGGCAGGCTGCGCTGCGAGCTCCTGCCGGTAGATGATTTCCGTCTCGGCTGAACCCGTGCCGGAACCGGATTGCAGCGACACGGTGAAGGCGTCGCGCAGGCGTCCCATGCGATCGAGGGGGGCTACGAACAGCCCGCTGCTGGCCTGCTCCAGGGTCAACGCCTTGCCGGCACGCCGGATCGTCAGCGTCGCATCCTCGAGCGGGGCGTTGTCGTGCAGCCGGTCGACGAAGGCGAGCAGCTTGTCCTCGGTCGAGACCAGAACGATGCTGGCGTCACCGATCTCCACCACGCTGCGCGGGGCCGGATCCGGCTTTCCCTGGTCTGCCCAGGCAAGCGGGCCGCCGGACAGTCCGCCCAGGATCAGCGCGGCGGCAAACGGCAGTGACGAACGGCGGCGGGCAGGGCGAACCGGGAATGGCATGCGCGAGGAACTCGTCACTGGAGTTGGGCCAGCAGGCGCGCACCGGCCACGACCAGGCGCACGCCATCGGGAAGGCTGTCGACGATCAGCACGGTGGTCCCGTCCACGTCCTGCGTGCGCACCGGATGCGGCTGGAAGACCTCGGGCGCGGTCTGCTCCCAGACCGATTCCACGCCATCCGAACCGACGGTCAGTGCGCCGCGGGTGATCGGGATGCCGCGGCGCATGCGCATATCGCTCTGCACCGTCACGGTCACCGGCCGTCCCACGCGCAGCCCTTCGGGCGGATTGTCGATGCGGAACAGGATCGGCGTCGCCTGTTCCTTCAGCGCAAGCCCGCTTCCCACGAAGCCGAGCGACAGCTTGACGCCCTCGGGGGTGATGGCGCTGGCGGCGGTGACCGCACTCGCCTGCGCAGCAACGGTCGGGTCGGCCGCGGTCGCCTCGATCCACAGACGCTTCGGATCGATCACCTGGAAGACGATATCGCCGGCCTGCACGATCTGTCCGACGATCGCATTGGAGACCGAGATGATCCCGTCGCTCGATGCCCGCAGCGCCTCCCGCGTCTGCAGCAGCGGCAGCAGCGCCTCGCGTTCCCGCCGCAGGCCGGCGATCCGCTGTTCCGCCTGGTAGATCTTGCCGTCCCGGAACGGCACGAAGCGGAACTGCTTCAGGATCTCCAATTGTTCCACTTCGACGCGGATGTCGGTGGTCAGGCGCGCGACTTCGCGCCGTACCTGGGTGCGGTCCACCACGCCGACCGCGGGCGCCACCCAGCCCAGGATCTGTCCCTTCGTCACCGCGCCGCCAAGCACCGGCAACCCCTCATCCGGCGGCTCGATCCGCCCGGTCACGCTCGCCTGCACCGTGCCGTGCGCCTGCGGGTCGGGGATGATCCGGCCAGCGATCTTCACGATCACCGGTAGTTCCGCGGATTTCGCGGGCATGGTCCGGACGTGGAACAGCCGCTGCAGCGTCTTCGGCACGAAATATGATCCGTCGGGACGGCGATCGCTGCGATCGTAGACGAAATTCGACAGCAGGCCCGGGTCGATCTCCTCGGACGGCGGCGGCGCGGGGTTGGCGATCGCCAGCGTCTCCGGCTCGGGCAGGGTGGGCGGCACCGGGTTGGTGGCGGACACCTCCGATGCCGGCGGATGGGCCGACGCCGACGAACCGCCCATGGCGGCGTGCGGAGACAGCAGGTCCGGCTCCGTATCGGGCAGATGAGGCTTGGCGATCGGCGTGCTGTTGAAGCCGAACATGTAGGCGACTTCCCAGGCCGCCTGACGCGTCGCGGCCGGCAGGCCGACCAGCGTCGAGGCGGTCCAGGCCAGGGTGCCGGCGATTACGCCAGGCTCCGCCGGCCTGTCCGCATGGGGCGGCGGCGGCAGTGGATGCGATTTCCGCAACAACGCCGGATCCTCGATCGGCACGCGGTCGCTCATACCAGTCGCCCGAAGCATTGACCCATGCATTGCATGGCGGTCGGCTGGTATCAGTTTGATGTCGCGCGAAGCCGCCACACCAATCCTGCGCGTGGAACGGTCGACCATTCGGTCGCCCGGTATCAGTTCACCGAGTGTCGCATGCGACGCTGGCGCGATTCCGACCACGGCAACCAGGATGGTCATGCCGGTCAGCCAGCCTGTCCGGATGCCGGTGCGGCCGGTGGGAGCCGCCGGATCGCGCGTCACGGGCGCGCGCCGCTGCCGGGCGTTTTCGCCGCCGCACCCGTCAGCGCCAGATCGCCGCCGCCCGCCAGCGTCGCGCGCGATGTCGCGACGGCATGCGCCATGATCGCCTGTGCTGCCAGCACCGCACGCGTCCGATCCCGTACCTGGCCGATCCATGCGGCACCCGTTTCCTTCCATGGCGAACGTTCCAGCAGGTCCGCGGTCTCATTGAACCGGCCGTCCGCCGCGAGATCATGCAGGCGTGCCAGGATCGCGGCCTCGGTGTCGGCGGGGCCGCCGCCCAACAGCCACCGCATCCGGTTCCAGCTGCGGGACGACCAGGACATGTCGAGCTCGGCCTGAGCCGCGATCTGCGCCTCCAGCGCTTCGTAGCCGGTGGCCAGGCCGCGCATGCTGAGCGGTCCGTCCGGCAGGCGTGTCAGATCGGCCACCGCCTGCTCGATCGCCGGCGGGTAGGGGCCGTAGAGCGACAGCAGCATCGCAGCCTCGGTCAGTGGCGCGCCCACATCGACGTCCCGGCGCAGGCGGGTCGCGACCGCCAGCAGCCCGGCGGCCCGGACGCGATCGGCGAGCAGCCGGCTCGCGGCCTCGGCCCCGGTGGAGCGGCGCATCGCCTCTTCCGCCGTGCGTGCGATCGTATCGATGCTGCCCAGGCCCTCGTGCAGTGTGCTGCCCGCGTCCGCCAGATGCCGCTCCAGCCGGCGGATCTCACCGGTCACGCCGGCCAGCCCGGCCTCGAGCTGTGCGATGCGCGGCAGCAGCGCGGCCAGTTCGTGTTCGACATGCGCGGTGTCGGCTGGGCCAAGCCATGTCGCGACGGGATGATCGGTGCCGAACCAGGCGGAGGAGAGGGCGGCGAGCTCCTGGCGCAGATGCGGCGCGGTGATCGCGGCACCGGCGGCGACGACCGAGACCAGGGCGAGCACGCCAAGAAGGATCGTGCCGCCACGCTGGCCGGCGGGGACCGGAACGGCCGAAGCAGGGGGCGCGGACAGTGTCGCCGGCGGTGCCGCCTTGGATGGTTCCGGTTCGACGGCTGGTTGCGCGACGGCGGACGCGGGAGCAGCGCGCCGCAATGCATCCGGTTCGGCGGCGGACGGCGCGTCGGCCGGCGTTGCGGCCGTCCCCGACGCGTCGCTGCGCCCGGAAGCGCCTGATGGCTGCTCGGCTTTCGGCGTGGCAGTTCCCTCGGGCGCGTGCTCCCTGGCGGCGCCGGTCCCCGGCGTCTCGGCGGATGCCCCGCTGGCGGCGAGCGTTGGCGACACGGAATGCCCGGACGTCGCCGAGCTTGCAGCCGCCGGGTGATCCGCCCCGGATGACAAGGCAACGGTATCATCGTTGGACTGCTGAGACCCGGTATCGGACTTGTGGACCGCTTCGTCCGCCGGCGGGGACGTCACGCGATCGCGCTCCGGCAGCAGCGCCGTGTCCAAGCGGTCGCTATTGGCCACGGGTGACCGGTCCATCGGTTCGGGGTGTGCAATATCTGCCAGGTTCCGACTGGTGCATGGTTCTGTCCTGGCCAGCAAGTGTCGCCACTACGGTGGTGGCTTAAATCCCGGGTTGAAACGCATGACGCCGGGAAACCTCATGCTGCCTTCGCAGCCCATGCTCCCGTTGGTCAATCGTCATCATTGAAGCTATCCAACGCAAGTTCCTCTCGTCAATCGCAATTGCAGCATGCAACAATGCAGTGACATATTTTAACGAAATCTCTATACAGAACCGATGTACGCCCAACCGACCGCGATCCTCGTCCGTATGCTCGCTGTCATGTTGCTGGTCAGCGGCACCTACAATCCCTCGGGCTACTCGTACTACCATTGGGTGACAGAAACCGGCACCGAACTGTGGGTCGCCAAGCTGTTCACCCTGATGGTGCTGGTCGGCGGCTATGCCGTGACCATCAATGCCACCTGGCGCTCGCTTGGCCTGCTGCTGGGCCTGCCGTTCGTGCTGGTGATCGCCACGCTGATCTGGCTTGCCGCCGACCAGGGCTGGCTGGACATGTCGGACTGGCTGCAGCGGACCCTGGCCCTGCAGGCGGCACTGGTCGTGCTGCTGGGCACCGGCGTCAGCTTCTCCATCATCCGCTACCGTCTCAGCGGGCAGATGGACTCGCGGACACTCTCCTGACCGGCGGGAAGTTCATGGAGGATGAGAAATGACCAGCGGCGGCCTGCTCGTCCGCATCCTGGCGTGCTTCTTCCTTGTGTTCGCCACCTGGAATCCCACAGGCTACAGCTGGCTCCACTGGATCGACGGTCCGGCGCCGCTCGCCGCCAAGGCCGCGGCGACCGCGGCGTTGCTGCTGCTGCATATCCTGTTCATCCGCATCACCGCGCTGTCGCTGGGACTTGCGGGCTTCCTGTTGACCTTCGCCGGGCTGGTGCTGGGCGTATTCACCCTGCGGGAACTCGGGGTCATCGACCTCAGCCAGCCGCGAACCCGCGCCTATCTGTCGCTGACCGTGGTCGCACTGGTCATGACAACCGGCGTTGCCTGGTCGCTGGCGAAGCGCCGCCTGACCGGCCAGTCCAATTACCTCAATCCGCCACCGTAGATACAACAGGCCGTCGTCGCACCACGTAACGCAGCGTCGTCACCAGCCGAGAGACAACTGGCGGTTCGTTGTGGCGGTGGTCCTGGATCAACAGGATCATGACCAGCAGCAGCCAGAAATTGAGCCGGTTGACCGACCAGAGCAGCAGCGGGCCAAGATACACCACGCCGTATACGCTGGCGGCAAACGTCATGACCTCGGCGCCGAGCAGCCGCATGGCCGGCCTGGTTCCCCGTCCGACCAGCGCGACGACGATGCGCAGCGCCCAGATCGTCAGCGCCAGCGACAGCCAGACCAGCAGATCCTTGCGCTGGTCATCATACAGCAGTCCGCTGATCAGGTCTGGCAGGGCGGCGCTCGCATAGCGGACGACGCGCGCATAGAATTCGCCCAGTGTCAGGTCCCAGACGCCGTTCGGCGTCACGACCGCATCCCAGCCCAGCGCCATCGGTGGAATGATGTAGGGGATCGCGGCAAGTCCAACCATTCCGCCGCTGACGACGGTCGCATCGATGATCGCCTCGGTCCCGCGCGCCGGCCGGCCCATGTGCACGATCCACTGCCAGGCCAGCAGCGGCAACACGACAGCCAGCACCTGGAACAGAATCCGCCCGGCGTCGCCCAGCAGCTCGATGACATCCATGGGCGGGTCAGCCCCTGGCCGCCCCGGGTGAAACCCGGCACAGGGCGTCACGACCGGAACAAACCGGATATGGATGAAAATCGCGCCCCGGGGACGCGCGATCCGGTGCCGGCGACACCGGTCCGGATCGTCGGCTGGTCGGCGTCAGGCCTCGATCCTGTTGAACCATCGCCGCGTCCGCAGCAGGCCGGCCCGTCGCGGCCGCCAGCCGTTTTCCAGCATCAGCCGCTTGATCTGCCTGCGTGCGTCCATGCCGCTGATCTTGTTCTCCGAGAAGTCACGCAATACCTGCGCCATCTCGTCGAACTGCTTGCGGGAGACAAGACCCCGGCGGCCGGCGTTGCGTGCCAGGATCTGCTGCGCGCGCCTACTTATTTCTGTTTCAAAATTATAATCGTTGCTTTCCGCGACGGCCCGCATGATGCCGCGCGCCTCATCAAGCGTCAGATGAAATCGCGTAACCCCTTCCTCGAGAAGGTGACGTTCCTGATCCCGATTGATCAGCCGTGTCTGCAATCCGTGAAGTTTCACCAGGTCCGCAAAGCGCCGGGATGGATCATCGGCAGGGCGCCTGACCAGGTCGTCCGCGACGGTCAAATTGAAATTCCTCGCCTTGAGTGATGGCCGCCGTTATAGGTGCGCTCACGCGCCCGTGTAAAGGCTGGCGAACAAAAGCGTGATCCTCCGGCCCCTGGACCATTCCGGCTTATCCATTGCGCGCGACATTGCCCGTCCGTACGAACAGACCCGACAGAAGCGGCGCGCCGCCGCTCGATGTGCCCATTCACCGGCCAGGATCTCCATTTCCCTTTCGTTTCAGCGGATGCCGATGACCAGCCCTTCCTCCCTCGCGCTGCGACCATTGCTTCCGGCGCGCCGCGCCATGGCCGCGATCATGCGCTGGCGCAGCCGGCGCGGCCGGCGTGTGAACCGCACCCGTGACTGGCTGATCAGCGGCGGCTGCCTCGCCGTGGGCATCGCGGTCGGGCTTTCCGCGCTGCCGACACGGCCCGGACAGTTGTTTGGTGCCATCACCCTGATGGACCCGCAGCGCAGCGACTCGAGCGTCGCGCCGGCGGTGTTTGCCCTGCGCGAGAGCGGGGCCGCGGTCCGCTTCGGCAATGCCGAGGCGGGACCCGCCGGTACTATCCGCGTGGGATTCTATGACGGCCTCGATTCCTTGCTGGCCACCGCGACCGACCCGATTTCGCTGCCCGGCGATGCGCGTCTGCTCTGGTTCCTCGCCTCGCATGAGGAACGCCAGATCCTCCGTGACAAGACCGCGGCCCTGGTGCTGGCCGTCTCCACCTCGGCGCGGGATATCCTGACCTCGACCGAGTTCGTGCAGTTCTACCGCGACCGGTTCGCCGATGTGTTCCAGGCCGCGCTGCGTACCGCCTGGCAGAAGACACAGGAACAGGGCGCGTGGCGGGCGTTGATCCGCAGCTATGAGCCGATCCTGCGCGATCTCACCGAGCACGACATCCGCCCGATCCTGGACCGGCATTTCCGCGGTGTGCCGATGGCGATGCTGCGTGCCAACGTGCTGGGTCTGATTGACCCGTTCCGCGACCATCCCTGGAATACGCAGCCGATCGAGGAGGCACTGAAGGCCGGGGTGATGGAATTGCGCGATCGCGATGTTCCCGAACACGCGATGATGCGGCTGATGGAAGCCCCGCAGACCGTCGATTTCCTGCGCGTGTTCCAGGACGAACTGGTGCGCGCGCTGGCCCACGATCCCGCGCTGCAGGGCCTGCTGGCCGAAATGGTATTCGATGAGCGGTTCCGGCCCTACGTCGCCGGCGCGATCGCCCGCGCCAATGACCTGAGCCGGTCCGCGCCGCAGCTTCTGGTCAGCCTGCACGGAAGCCGGGAGTTGAACCTGGTGGCGGCTTCGGTCATCCGCACCACGATCTCGGGCCGGCAGGATCGGGTCATCGTCTACATGAGTCCGGCTCAACGCGAGCAGATCATTGCGCTCGATCCGGTGGCCGTGCATCGCCTGGTCCGCGTGGACGAACGATGAACGACAGTCTTGAGCCACGTGTGACGCAGGGCGGGCTCGCGGTCAGCGGCCTGTCGATCACCCGTCCGGACGGCGTGCCGATCCTGCGCGACGCGGCGCTGGAGATCGGGCCGGCCGAGGTCGTGCTGCTGGTAGGGCCGAGCGGCTGTGGGAAATCGACGCTGCTGTTGTTGCTGGGGGGGTTGCTGGATCCCGGGTCGGCCGGCTGGGACATCTCCGGGCGGCTGGTCTGCGCGGGGCGGGAGGTCGATCTGTCGACCGACCATGCCGGTGTCGGCGGCGTCGTGTTCCAGAGCCACGCGCTGTTCGACGAGCTCGACGCACAGGCGAATCTGCGCATCGCCCGCGACCATGCCGCACCCGGCACCCCGCCGCCGTCGGACGAGATACTGGCGATGCTGTCCGACATCGACCCGCACCAGGCGGTGAGCGCCTGCAGCGGCGGGCAGCGCCAGAGGCTCGCGATCGCGCGCACCGTGCTTTCGAATCAGCCGGTGCTGCTGTTCGACGAGCCGAACTCGGGCCTGGACATCGTGTCGTCGCAGCGCCTGGTGGAGCTGATCAAGGGGCTGTGCCGGACCATGGGCAAGCCGGCGCTGATCGCCGTGCACCATGCCTCGGAACTGCTGCCGCTCGCGGATCGCGTGCTGGTCATGGACCCGGGGGTCGCGGCACTGCGCGAGGTTGCGCCGACCGCGCCGGCGTTGGAGGCCGGGCTGCGGGAGGCGGCGGGCGCGCGATCGGCGGCCGCACAAGGTGCGCCCGCGCGTACCCGGACCTGGCGGCTGCCGGGCCGGGCGGAGGACCGGCGGCATTCCCGCACGTATTGGCTGATGCATTACATCGCCAGCTATCTGTGGCTGCTCTGCGCCTCACCGGTGATGCTTCTGTACATGACGGCAGGGGCCTGCATCACCGGGTTCGTGACGATCTGGTTTGGTTTCAACTACTACTCCTATGGCGGCGTGCTGAAATCCATCCTGCATGACGAGACGCTGATCGGGCTGGGGACCGTGCAGGGGCGCGTGGCGCTGCCGCTGATCACGACCATCCTGTTTGTTGCACGCAACAGCGCGGTGATCGCCGCCGATATCGGCAACCGGGTGCTGACGTCGCAGTTCCAGGCCATGGCCAACCTGGGAATTCCCGGGCGGTTCTACGTCTTCTCGGCGATCATCATCAGCATGGTCAGCGGCGCCGTCATCCTGTTGTTCCTGTCGTTGCTCCTGGGCGCCTGGGCATCGCAGGAGACGTGGAGCATCCAGTTCGCGTCGCAGTACCGGGAGCTCTTCCGTACTCTGTTCTTCCGCAATCTGATCACGGCATCGGGCTGGCCGTTGCCGGTGATGGGCTGGGTCGTGGTCAAGGCCGCGCTCAGCGGCTTGCTCGCCGCCATCACCTCGATCGCCATCGCGCTCGGCCCCAAAACGTCCAGCCTGGATGTCAGCCGGTCGGTCGCCAATGCGATCGTCGCGGGCGTTATCGTCGCCTTGCTGGTACATGCTGTCATTTCGGCGCTGACAGCGATCTGATCCGCGGGTAGGATGAATGTCTCCGGCGGGGCGGACCGCCAGAAGGGAGACATTCGCGCCATGGATTGTTACGCATGAGCGTCAAGGACGGGTCGGGTGCCCATGCGCAGGAGGCGGCCTCGGCACATGCATCCGCCGTACGCTTCCGGTCGATTGTCATGCTGGCTGGTGCCGCGGTGATCCTGGCCCTGGCCGAACCGTTCTGGGGTCCGCTGGTGCTGGGCAGCCTGAACCAGCACCCGGCCGAGGAACAGCGCGCCCTTCAGTCGCGGGAAACCCTGGTGCGGATGGAGCGTCAGATCGACGAACTGGACCGCAAGGTGACGGCAACCGCTGGCGATGCCGCGCGCGTCAAGGCAGGCGTGGCGCAGGTGCACGGCGGTGCGGATCAGACGGCGCGGGCAATGGCCTCGCTCGCGATTACCGAACTCGGGGCCGCGCTGCGTCAAAATGCCGGTTTCATGAACCAGCTGGCGGCGGCGCGTGCGGTGATGAAGGCCACCCCGGAACTCGCCGAACTGGTGCGTCGGATCGAACCCTATGCCGAAACCGGCATTCCCGGACGGGACCGGTTGCGGCGGTCGCTGGCCCAGTTGCAGCCGCCTGATCCCGCGGGAGACAGTTCGCCGCTGGCGATCGTGCGTCGGGTGATCGGCGTGCCGGGAAGCAACGACCCGATCGGCCTGGCGATTGCCGACGCGGACCGGCACCTGCGTGATGACGACCTGGCCGGCGCGATGACGGCCATGCGCGCCCTTCCGGAACCGCGGACCGCCGGGGTCGAGGAATGGCTGGATGACACCGCGGCGCGGCTTGCGGCCGACACGCTGATCCGCCGCGTCGAGGAACTCACCGCCGGGCGCGACGGCAAGGGCGGCCGGTCATGAGCGGGCGGATGCGTCTGACCGCGCCGGTCCTGGCCCTGGCGCTGCTTGCGGCCGGGTTGGCGCCTCGGGTCGCGCGGGCGGATGTGGTGCGCCAGGAGACCGTGATCGTGATGCCGCCGGTCGGGGTCGGCGAGGCGGCGCTGGCCTCCTGCGCCGGCGGCGCGGCGATCGGGTTCTTGTTGGTCGTTGCCTCCGGTGTTGGATCGCCGGCCGGAACGGCGGCGCTGTTCTGCGGATTGTCCGCGGCGGCCACCGTCACGAGTTCGGTCACTTTCTGGACGTGGCGGACCGTTACGGGCGTTTTCCGTTAAGCGTTTGCATCGGGAACAAGTCGCCGATTACGATGCCGGGGGACGTATCCGGTCCGGCGCGTGGCGGGGAGGTTCAAAGCCATGCATATAGTGATGTTTGCCAAGCAGAAGGGAGGCGTGGGCGCCAGCACGCTCGCGCGCGAGCTTGGGGTCGTGGCGGCGGCCGAGGGCAGGCGCGTGGTGTTCGTCGACCTCGATCCGCAGGCGTCCCTGTCGAAATGGTGGAACCGCCGCACCGCGCAGGCGTCCGACAAGCCCAACCCGGCACTGGCCGCCGTCGCCCCCAACCAGCTGCTGGGCGTGCTGCGCCAGTTGAAGGCGTCCGATGCGGCCGACCTTGTGGTGATCGACGTCCCGCCGTCGGTGCATAGTTTCATGCGCGGCGTGATGGACGTCGTGGACTTCATCCTGGTGCCCGTGCGGCCGACCTCGGACGATTTCGAGGCACTGCCGGAAATTGTCGAAATGATCGAGGACTCGGGACGGCGCTATGCATTCGTGGTGACGCAGGCGCCGACGGGGCGGCGCATCCGGGCGGTGGAGGAAGCGATTCCGATCCTCGCCCGCCAGGGTCGCGTGGCCGGGGTGCTGCGGTTCCGTTCGGCGTTTCCAGCGGCCGGTGCCGCCGCGCTGGCCGCGAGCGAGTACGAGCCGCAGGGAAAGGCCGCCGCCGAGGTGCGGGAACTGTGGGCGTTTGTAGCAAATGAGTTACGCAAGTCCGGGCGGCCGGCCGACGCACCGCGACTGGCCGCGGCGTCCTGACCGCCGCCGAGGGATGAGGGGATAGCCATTCATGGCCCGCAAGCCAGCCGCATCGCTGCCCGACGTTTTCGCGAAGCCCGGCCAGGCTCCGTCGCGCGGCACGCCGATCGAAAAATTGCCTGCCAGCGCCCACCCGCCGGATGGGCAAGCCGCTCCGTCGGTAACGGGTGACCCCGCTGAGGCTGCCGGGTCGGTGCAGACGGCATCGGACGCCAATGCGCCGGCGATTGCCTCCGCGCCGGCGACCGGTTCGCCTCGTGCGGCCAAGGCCGCTCGTCTGGCCAGGGTTGCGCGACCGGCAAAATTGGCCCGCGCCGCCGGTCCGGACGCGTCTGCTCGGCCCGCGGCGGTCCCAACGCCGGGGGCGGATGGCGCCGGGACGCCCGATCTGCGGGGCCCTGAACCAGCGGCCGCCACGCACGCGACGGAGGCTGGGCCGGCGGCATCGGCCGGTTCCGCTGCGTGGGCCGCCGCGTCGTCTCCGCCTCTGACGGTGTCCGCTGCCGCCCTGTCGCCAGCGCCGGCGCTCATGACCGCGACGGCGGACAGCCCCCGGGCGCCCGAGCCCCCGGCGCCTGAACCAGCGGCCGCCGCGCACGCGATGGAGGCTGGGCCGGCGGCATCGGCCGGTTCCGCTGCGTGGGCGGCCGCGTCGTCTCCGCCTCTGACGGTGTCCGCTGCCGCCCCGTCGCCAGAGCCGGCGATGGTTGCCGAACCGACGATGTCCGCCGACTCTGCAGCGCCGCCGGCTCCGCCCGACCACCCGGCGCCCATGCCGCCTGTGCCGGCCGCGCCTGCGGCGATCGATCCTGTTTCTCCGCCGGCGCCATCCCTCCCGCGGGCCAGCGTCACGCCTCCGCCCAACCCTCCAAGTAGACCGGATCTGCCAATGACCTCTTCTCCCACTCCCGCTTCTTCCGCGTCATACGGGGCGCCAGCGTCCGGGTATGGGTCGGCTTGGGGGATCGCGGTCGCGGCCCTCGTCGTCAGCCTGTCCGCGCCCATCTGGCAGGATCCGGTGCTGCGGACACTCGGCATCACCACCCCGGTCAGCCGCGCCCAGCAGGAGGATGCGATCGTCATCGCCCGCCTCGAGCGCAAGCAGCAGGACCTGGATCAGCGTCTCACCGCGACAGCGGCACAACTCACCAGGGCACAGAGCGATCTCGCCCAGGCCGCGAAGCGCCAGGAGGACGCGATGGCCTGGGTGCGGGCCATGGCGCTCACCCGGTTGGGCGATGCGCTCCGGCGTTCCGCTCCGTTCGGCCCCGACCTTGCCGTCGCGCGCGGCGCCGGCGTCAATCTCGACGACATCAAGCCGATGCTCGACAAGATCGGCCCCTACGCCTCCACCGGGGTTCCGTCGTCCGCCGACCTCGAGCGGGATTTCCGCCGCATGGCCGACCAGATCGTGCGGCCCGGCCGCGGCCTGATCCCGACGACCTGGATGGCGACCGTCGTGTCCTGGACCAATCAGTTCGGCCGCCCGGCCCAGCAACCCGATCCCACGGCGGATTATGTCCAGGCCGCCGCATCCAATGTCGCCGATGGCGACTATCCGGCCGCGATCGAGCAGCTGAAGCGGGTTTCCGGGGCCTACGAGCAGGTGTTCGTCGGCTGGATCGAGGACGCGCAGGCTCGCATGGCCGCCGACATCATCGTCCTGCGCGTCGATGATGTCGTGGGGCGGGTGTTGCGGCCGGCCGCGAAGTAAACCGGCGGCTGGCGAGCAGGCTGATCCCGATCGCTGCGTGACATCCGGCGCGCTCGCCAGCCATTGGCCGGGCGCCATGGCGCGCGGGGTGCAGGATCAGCCCGTCCGGCCGGGCGCCCGGACGCGGTCGAGGCGCCGTATCACGCCCGCCCGCAACGGGCGCGGCCGGGTCTGAACCCGCGGCCAAATCCCGAACGTCACTGCCGGTCCACGCCGATTTCCGGAAAATCGGCCGACAGCGGCGCGGCCTGGGGCGCCTCGGTGGCGGACGCCGTTGTTCCCGCGCCGCTCGCGAGGGCAACCACCGGCCTGATCACCGCGTGTATGTTCGCGAGTGTCACGCTCTGGTCGAAACTGCCGGTCACCGCCCAGGATGTCGTGACGATATCGACGTAGTCCAGCATCCGGTCGCTCGTCTCCTTGTACATGGACGGCGTCCAGAACGACCATCGCTCCTGTTCGCGCTGCACGGCCGCCCGGTCGGCCAGGGTGATCTGCCGCTGGAAACCGGCGTCATCGAGTGCGCCGATGGCACGCATTGCCTCGATCGGGTCGTGGCTCTGCGTGATCAGGGCCTTGTCCACCGCTTCCACCGGCCAGGGCGGGGGCAGGGCCTGGCGGCCGGCCGCCGCCTGGCCGCGCAGGCCGAACAAGGCAGGATCCTCGATCAGGTCCGCCCAGGCGCGCAGCCCGTCGATGCGGGTCTGCATCGACGGGTCCGCGGCGGCGCGGGCGCGCGGCATCATCGCACCGGCATCCCCGGCGAAATAGTAGCGCAGGTCGAGGAAATTCTCCCGCGTGCGCGGGCGCGCCCCAACCATCAGGAACGTGACGGGGAGTTCCACCTTCTCGGCACGCAGGCGTTGCAGCGCTGCCCCCCACAGCGGATCCTCGGTCGCCGGTTCGCTGGGCACCACCCGCTTCGACCAGGCGCAATAGCCGTCGTCCGGTGTCGCCATGCGGACGATACGGAAATACATGTCGTTCCGGCCGCAATCCGCCGCCGCCGCGACGATCTGCCGCGTCGGCGCCAGGTTGGTGCGCGCGATCACGAGCGCCTTCAGGACCTTGTCGTCGATCCGGCCCAGCACGACGCCGCCGATGCCGGATTTTCGGTCCTGCGCCAGCGTGACCCAGTCTCCCTGGGGCAGCGGCACCAGTTTGCCGTCCAGCGGAAACGCCGCGGGCCTGTTGGTCGGTGATCCCGCGGCGGGGGCTGGACGAGCATGGGCGGCAGGCGGGCTGGCGAGGTCGATCACGCGCTGACTGTTCTGCCATCCCCAGGCCAGTTCGCCGGCGAGAAAGAGCGCGCTGCGGGCAGTCCCCTGCCACAGGGCGACCCAGCCGCCGGTCACAAGGCTGCCGGACACGTAGCTCGCCAGTGCGAGGCTCACGGCCGAGTTGAGCACGCGGAATGAGCCGAATCCGAATGGTGTGCGCGCGAGGAGGGACGTGTCCTCGGGTGCGGTCTCGATCCCGCCCGCGCCGGGGCCGAGGACCGGGACCGGCAGCGGCGCGACCTGTTCGGCCGGCGAGCGGATGGCGACAGCCACCGCGGTCCGGGC
>JBFXDK010000097.1:17270-21447 GCA_050181195.1 Acetobacteraceae bacterium
CCGGGATATCCTGTCTGGGGAAACGGTGGGGCGGAGGACCGAATGGCGGGGTGGCGTGAACAGGTGGCCTTGGTCACCGGGGGCGGTCGCGGCATAGGGCGGGCGATCGCGCGCCGTCTCGCGCGCGAGGGCGCCGCCGTGTGCGTGAACTACCTGGAACGCGATGATGCGGCCGAGGCGCTGGTGGCCGATATTCGGGCCCAGGGCGGGCGGGCGATCTCGGTCGCCGCCGATGTCTCGGACGACGCCGCGGTGGAAGGCATGGTGGACCGGGTCGCTGCCGCGTTCGGCGACGTGAGCATCCTGGTGAACAATGCCGGCATCTCGCACCAGGCGACGCTGGACAATTATGATGCCCAGGCGCTGACCCGGATGCGCCAGGTGAACGCCGACGGGATGATCCACACCGTGCGCGCGGTGATGGGCGGCATGCGGCGGGCGAAGTTCGGGCGCATCGTCAACGTCACCTCGATCGCGGCGATCGGCACCGCGCTGCCGGGCAGCACCTTCTACGCCGCGACCAAGGCCGAGGTGCAGCTGCTGACGCTGCGCTTCGCAATGGAACTGGGCAGCTACGGCATCACCGTGAACGCGGTGGCTCCTGGGTTCGTGGACACCGAAATGGCCGCGAATCGCCGCGATTCCGACGGCTGGAAGGCCACCGTCGACGATCTCTCCCGCCGCTCCATGCTTGGCCGGATCGGCGACCCCGAGGATGTCGCGAATGCGGTCGCCTTCTTCGCCTCGCCCGACTCGGGCTGGGTCACCGCGCAGGTGCTGGCGGTGGATGGCGGGCGGATGGATTATCTCGGCCGGTAAACCGCCGCGGTCCGGGCCGGCGCGCAAGGCCGCAAACGCCCGGACCAGACCGGGTGAGACCGGGTGTTCAGTCGTCCAGTGCGCCCCAGGACAGCACGCGGCTGATGCGCAGCGCGATCACCGGCAGGGGCGCGATCTCCATGCTGCGGTACTGCGGGTATTTCTCCCGCAGGATCGCCTGCGCGCGGTCGTGTTCCGGGCCGTCCGGCAGAATGTCGGCCTTGCCGCGCAGCATGACCCAGGCGAGGCGGCTCCAGTCCTCATCCCACCGGTCCACCGTGACCGCAACGGCCGGGTTCTCCTGGATGTTGCGGATGCGCTTCAGCGGGATGTCCTGGCGTTTCGGCTTCTCGTCGACCGTGATGTACAGGCTGTCCGCCTCGACGGCGAAGCAGACCGGCACCAGATGCGGTGCGCCCTTCGCATCGGCGGTGGCCAGGCGGGCGACGCGGTTGCGGTCGAGAAAGCGGCGTTGCGGATCGGTCAGCATGGCGCGATCATAGCGCCGCATGGCTGCCGCGCCCATCCAACCGGCCGCTTGGACCAGGACGACAGGAGAGTCACCTCATGGCCGATACCGTCGCGCCGCCGTCGGCGGCGACCGAACTGCTCACGACCCCGCCGCAGATCCTGGGGCCGTTCTATCCGTTCATGCACAAGCCGACCGAGACCGGCGACCTGACCAGTGGCGGCAAGGCCGACGGCACGATCCTGTATGTGTCGGGGCGCGTGGTGAACAAGGCGGGCCAGCCGGTCGCGGGGGCGCGCGTGGAGATCTGGCAGGCCAACGCCAAGGGCCGCTACGAACATCCGAATGATGAGAACAGCGCGCCGCTGGATCCCAACTTCCACGGTTTCGCGGTGACGGCGACGGACGCCGACGGCCGGTATTCCTTCAAGACCGTGCGTCCCGCCGCCTATCCGGCCGCCCCGGGGCGCTGGCGCCCGGCGCATATCCATTTCAGCGTCACCGGCAAAACCGAGCAGCTTATCACCCAGATGTACTTCAAGGGTGAGGAATGGAATGAGAAGGATACCTGGCTGAACAGCGCCGCCCGCAAGGACGTGCTGATCACCGACCCGCAGCCCATTGCGGGGAAGGAGCCCGGCGCGCTGGCGGTCAGCTTCGATATCGTGCTGATGAAGGGTTAGGGTGGGCGCGGCTGGCTGGCCCACGCGGCGGCGCCGCACGCTGTCATCCCGGTTTCATCCTCTGCCGTCACAGGTTGCGGCAGGCTGACCATCCGGGCGCCGGCGTCGAGGCGCACCGAACGATCACAGGCGAGGGACGGGTGGGTCGGACGGCGCAGCGCCGATGGGTGCGGCGCGGGATGGCCTGGGAGCAGGAAAGGACTGGGATGAGCGCAACGACCGGCGAGGCAGCGTCCGCGAGACCCGCGATGGGCGTGTTTGAGCGTTTCCTGACTGTCTGGGTTGGGCTGTGCATCATTGTCGGCATCGCGCTCGGGCAGATCATGCCCGGCGTGTTCCGCGCGATCGGCGCCGCGACGGTGGCCGAGGTGAACCTGCCGGTCGCCGTGCTGGTCTGGCTGATGATCGTGCCGATGCTGCTGAAGATCGACCTGGGCGCCTTGGGTCAGGTGCGCGAGCACTGGCGCGGCATCGCCGCGACCGTGGGGGTGAACTGGCTGGTCAAGCCGTTCTCCATGGCGCTGCTGGCGTGGATCTTCATCAGCCATTTGTTCCGCCCGTGGCTGCCCGAGGGGCAGATCGATTCCTACGTCGCCGGCCTGATCCTTCTGGCCGCGGCACCCTGCACGGCGATGGTGTTCGTCTGGTCGAACCTGGTGGAAGGCGAGCCGCATTTCACCTTGAGCCAGGTGGCGCTGAACGACACGATCATGGTGATCGCCTTCGCCCCGATCGTCGGGTTTCTTCTGGGCCTTTCGTCGATCACCGTGCCCTGGGACACGCTGCTGCTGTCGGTGGTGCTGTATATCGTCGTGCCGGTGATCGTGGCGCAGGTCTGGCTGTCGGCGCTGCTGCGCCAGGGCGGGCATGCGGCCCTGTCGGCGATGCTGGCGCGCCTGGCCCCGGTGTCGCTGTGCGCGCTGCTGCTGACGCTGGTGCTGCTGTTCGGGCTGCAGGGCGAGCAGATCATGGCGCAGCCGCTGGTGATCCTGCTGCTGGCGGTGCCGATCCTGATCCAGGTCTACTTCAACGCGGGCCTGGCCTACTGGCTGAACCGCCGGCTGGGTGTCGCCTGGTGCGTGGCGGGGCCGTCGGCGCTGATCGGCGCGTCGAATTTCTTCGAACTCGCGGTCGCCACCGCGATCGCGCTGTTCGGCTTCCAGTCGGGCGCGGCGCTGGCCACCGTGGTGGGCGTGCTGATCGAAGTGCCGGTGATGCTGTCGGTGGTGCGGATCGTGCGCGCGAGCCGGGGGTGGTACGAGCGCGGCGCCTGATCAGACCGCCCGATCATAGCGGGCGGGGCGGCCAGTCGAACTCGGTCGGCAGCGCCGGATCGCGCTTGTGGGCGAACATGCGCGCGATCTGGTGCGGTCGCACCCGGCGGGCAGAGAGGTCGGCGGGGATCGCATCTTCCGCGAACCAGTCGCTGCCGCTGGTTTCCAGGCTGGTGGTGGGTGATCCGCCTTCCAGCGCGCAGATGAAGAACAGCGTGGTGATCGAGAACGGGCCGGGCGGATGGCCCTGCGTCACCTTGTCCCACACGGCGGCGAGCTTCACGGGGCGGACGCGGTAGCCCGATTCCTCGAACACTTCCCGCACGACGGACTGCGCGGCGGTCTGGTTCACGTCGGCCCAGCCGCCAGGCAAGGTCCAGCGGTGGTCATCGGCGGTTTCCCGCACCATCAGGATGCGTTCGCGGTCATCGAACACGGCCGCGCGCACACCCATCTTCGGCGTGGCGTAGCCGGTCTCGGCCTGGAACAGGCCTTCGATCCGCGTCGCCTCGGCTTCGGTATGTGCCGCCATGATCCGGGCCGCGAGTGCCAGCAGCGCGCGGTAGCGGTCGAGGTCGTACGGGTCGTTGCTGAAGGTGAGGCCGGTCTGCGCCGTGGCCTGGATTTCCCGCGCCCAGGTCAGCCAGGCGGGTTCCGCGGCGGCCGTGGGCAGGGTCACGCGCCCGGTCCACCGGTCGCGAGTCCGCGGATGCCGGGTGCGCGGTCTGTGCGCGCCGGACCAGGCCGGATGTCCAGCATCCGTCCGATGCTGCCGATTCGGACATGGTTCGCCCGTCGGGGTGACTTCGCGGATTCGGCCATATCGTGCGACCTCTGCAACTGCCTGATGCATAGGAAATTATCGGGATCTGCGGAAGCCTTCACCGCGTGCTGCCCGCGGCGCCGGAGCAGCCGAGGGCGCAGGGCGTCAT
>JBFXDK010000098.1:0-21180 GCA_050181195.1 Acetobacteraceae bacterium
CGCGTGCGCGCGGTGCGCAGCATCACCGCCAGGGTGGCCAGGGCCCGCGTCCGGAACCAGGACCGGCCCGTGGAACGGGTGGGGAAACGGTCGGACATGGGCTCCTCCTCCTCATGCATCCAACGAGGCGGCACTCTGCTGTGCGCTGCGTAATCAGTAAAACGAATTGCATTGATGCAGGCGATCAGCGATCTTGATGGGTATGACCCAGGTCCCGACGCTCGATCCCGAACTGCTGCGTGCCTTCGTGCTGATCGCCGACGGTCACAGCTTCACCCAGGCCGCGCTTCGGATCGGGCGCACGCAGTCCGCCGTGTCGATGCAGGTGAAACGGCTGGAGGAAGTGCTGGGCCAGCGCGTGTTCAGCCGGGGGAAGGGCGGTTCGGTCGATCTCACGCCGCATGGGCGTTATCTGCTGTCCCGTGCGCGGCAGATCCTGGCGCTGAATGACGAGGTGATCGCCACGTTCCGCTCGCCGCAGATCGCCGGCACGGTGCGCCTTGGCACGCCGGACGACTACGCGCTATCGCATCTGCCGCCGATCCTGAAGCGGTTCGCCGAGACGCATCCGGCGGTGCAGGTGGATGTGTTGTGTGCCGCCTCCTCGCATCTGGTCGAGTGCCTGCGGGCGGGCGAGCTCGACCTGACGCTGGTGTCCGAGGGCAATGAGCCGCGCAACTGGCCGACCGTGCCGCTGTGGCGTGGGCCGTTGTCCTGGATCACCTCGGTGCGCCATGCGCCGCACCGGCAGGATCCGCTGCCGCTCGCGCTTGCGCATGAGGCGTGCAGTTGGCGGACGGCCGCGCTGGCGGCGCTGGAGAAGGCCGGCCGGCGCTATCGGGTGGCCTATCTGTCGGGGACGCAGGTTGGTACGCATGCGGCGGTGCTGGCGGGGCTTGCGGTGACGGTCTGCGCCATCACCGCACTGCCCGAGGGGCTGCGTCCGCTGCCCCCGGATGAAGGCCTGCCGCCGCTGCCGGAATTCGGCATCCTGATGCTGAAGGGGCGGGCGCCGACCCAGCCGGTGACCGATGCGCTGGCTGAGCATATCGAGGCCAGTTTCGCGTTGGATGGCCACCGCGCCGTGGTGGCCGCCTGAACGGCGGCTGTTGACCCTTGCTCAGCGCGCGCGCAGGCGGAACGGCGGCGCATGGTCCGGCCGGGTGGTGATCACGCCGACCGGCAGCACCGGCCGGTCGCTGGCCAGGCTCACCTGGAAGCGCTGGATCACCGCGGCCAGCACGATCGTCGCCTCGGCCAGCGCGAACTGCGCGCCGATGCAGACGCGCGGTCCCGCGCCGAACGGAAGATAGGCAAAGCGCGGCGGCGGCGGTGCCCCGGGCAGGAAGCGCGTCGGGTCGAACGCGGCCGGCCGGTCCCAGAGTTTGTGATGACGGTGCAGCACCCAGGGCGCGATCATCACCACGTCGGTGGGTGCCAGTATCAGCGCGCCGATCCGGTCGGGGCGGGCCACCTCGCGGACCATGGTAAAGATCGGCGGGAACAGCCGCAGCGTTTCGCTGATCACCGCCCGGGTGCGCGGCAGGCGGGTCAGGGTCGTGGCTGCCGCGTCGCGGGTGAGTTCGGCGCCGGCGGCCTCCTCGGCCACCCAGTCCTGCCAATCCGGTGCCTGGGCCAGCAGCGTCAGCGCCCAGCAAAGCGTCAGTGCCGTCGTCTCATGGCCCGCCAGGATCATGGTGGCGATCTGGTCGCGCAATTCGTGCATGGAAAAGCCGGCGCCGGTTTCGGGATCCCGGGCCAGGCGCAGCAGGTCGAACAGGTCTCGCGGCGCATCGGTCGCGGGGGCCTGCAGGCGCGCCTGCATGATCGCGTCGATCAGCCGCATCCAGCGGCGGCGGAACACATGACGGCCAACATCGCGGATCGTCGGGACCGACGGCGGCAGGACCATGTCCATCAGATGCGGCTGGGCGTGGCGTGCGCCGAAGATCGTGATCTCGCGGCGCATGGCCGGTCCGAACTGCTGCGTCTCCAGCGAGAACATCGACCGGCCGGCGATCTCCAGCGCCAGCGCCTGCATCTCCGCCAGCAGGTCGACATCCCGCTCGGCCTGGGCGGCCAGCCGCGGCATCACCTCCTGCGTCGTCGCGGCAATGTGGCGCGTCAGCATCGGCAGAACCCGCGGCGCCAGGGCCGGCGCGATGGTGCGGCGCTGCTGGCGCCAGCTTTCCCCCTGGCTGAGCAGCAGGCCGTCGCCCGCGATCGGCCGCAGGATGCGGATCGACGCGCGGGAGCGGCGGTAGTTGGCGTGGTTGTCGACCAGCACGTGGTGGATCGCGTCGGGGCAGCAGAGCAGGACGTTGCTGCGGCCGATGAAGCGGCGCTGGGTGATGTCCTGGTGGTAGGCGGATTCCGGCCACAGGGTCAGCGAATTGGTGCGGATCGCGCGCAGGAACCCGCGCAGCGGCAGCGGCGCCGCGGGCGGCGTCGGTGCCGGGGGGATGAAGGGTGTGGGAGAGAACTGGTCCATGGGCACTGTCAGCTACCCGGTCGAACGGTGGCGGAGTTCATCTGGAGCATCCAGCTAAGGCCGAGGCGAAGGCCAGGCGCGTTGGCGTTGGACGCGGCGCGCGAATGCGGACAATCCGCGGGCAGGGCGTGGGGCACCCGGTCATGCCTGTCACACGGATCGCGACACAACATCCGTGCGGCACGGGGCGGCCGGCGGCCTTCGTATTCCTGGACCTTTCGCACAATACCATCTTCATACCACGAAAAGCTGCGGCGCTGCCATCGGCGTGGCTGGATGGTCGATGGAAATGATGACTGGTTCCGCGCTCCGCGGTCGCGCTCGTTCTCAGGGGCCGGCACGCGGGCATGCAGGTTTGCTCCGGCGCATCACTGCATACCACGAACGCATGCACAGGCAGGCCGAGCGGGATGTATTCGTCGGTGGAGAGGGTGTTGGAGAAGTCAGGGGTGAGTCCGGAATGGCAACATCCTGATCGGATCATTTCATACCATATTTTATTAGAACGCGCTCGCTGCACTCGCCCGGGGTTTTCCTGCTTGTCTGTGATCTGCGTCACGCAGCGTGCCGCCATCCCCGTGTATTCTTGTCATGTGTTCAGAAACGGCGTGCCGGGATGACCGGAAGCGCCGGCAAGAAGAAGTCGGATCCCACGAGGCTTTTCAGCCCGAAGCCAGTTGTTCCACGGGCACGGGAAGCATCGATCGAGCCTGAACACCCGCGTTGACCGGCTGGAGTGCATTCACCATCGCCAAGAGGGTCAAGTAATGTCGGTTATTCAGATCGTCCACCACCAGGGTTACCCAACCCCCATCGTGAGCCAGACTTCCAATGGTGACGAAACCATCGTCACGCCGGATGGCGCGAAATACATCGGCAACTTCCATAAGACGATGCGCCACAATGAATTCGGCGAGGTCGTGGCCGCCGACTACGATCTGCTGAGTCAGGGGCTGACGGCTTCCCCCGGCGACGCGCCGGGGCTGATCGATCAGGTCCCGCCCGGTGCCCAGGACAGCGACCAGTTCGTGTCGCCGCTGGCGGGACAGGCGAATGAACGCACTCTGCCCCACCCCACGTCGGTTGCCATGGCGCCCGCGCCGAAGATCCAGCTTGCGTCCACGGCGGCCGAAATGGTCGAATTGTACTGGATGGCGCTGCTCCGCGACGTGCCGTTCTCTGAATTCAAGAACAATCCCCGTATCAACCAAGCCATCGCCGATATCCGGACCGCATTCCAGGCGGCGCTGGACAGTGACGTGAACGTCGATCTCGGGAAGCTGCAGCTTCTGACCGACCTGCCGGCCACCGGTGGCAACAAGCTGGATATCCGCCTGGAGACACTCTTCCGCTGCGGACTGCCGGGGGAGGACAAGGGGCCGATCGTGTCGCAGTTCTTCCTGCCGACCATCCATTATGGCGCGCAACTGATCGACCAGCGCGTGCAGCCATACAGGAGTGCCGGCGGCGATCTGAGGAAGGACTTCCTCGTCACCTACGAGGACTGGCTGGATGCCCAGATCCGCGGCAAGGATCGGAAGAACCAGCCCTACGGCACGTCGCGTCCGGAACTGGAGAAGTTCGTCCGCCCGTTCCTGACCATGCGCGACCTGGCGACCTTCGTGAATCAGGACGCCCTGCACCAGGCCTACTTCAACGCGGCCCTGATCCTGGACCGCAACTACAAGGCCGGGCCTGGCAACCCCTATCCATCCGAGCGACAGAAGGGATTTGTCTGCTTCGGGGGACCGCATCTGCTTTCGCTGGTCTCGGAAGTCGCGGCACGGGCGCTGAAGGTCGTCTGGCATCAGAAATGGCAGGTGCATCGCCGGGCCCGCCCCGAAGCCTATGGCGGGCTCGTGCACATGCAGGAGATCGGCGTGGGCGGTGCCAAGCGGCGCTATGGCCTGTCACCGGTCGTGCTGGGTTCGGACGCGCTGGCGCTCGTCAGGCAGCAGACCGGCACAAGCTTCCTCCCCATGGCTTTCCCGCAGGGGAGCCCGACCCATCCGGCCTATGGCGCCGGTCACGCCACGGTCGCGGGAGCCTGTGTCACCATCCTGAAGGCATGGTTCGGCCAGGATGGCAATTCCCCAGCGATCAAGGATCCGGTCGACCTTGTTTCGACTGACGAGTACATGAGCCTGCCCTGCACCGACGAGAAGGATTCCACCTTCCCGTTCACCGGGCCGATCCGGAAACTGCCCTCCTACAAGGGCGGGGACACCCTCACCGTCGAAGGTGAACTGAACAAGCTGGCCTGCAATGTCGCCATGGGGCGTTCCATGGGCGGCGTCCACTGGCGCAGCGACAACGTGCGAAGCCTGCGGCTGGGTGAGAAGATCGCGGTCATCTATCTGGCACGGGAACTGGCCGACTTCATCGACCGGCACCCCGGCGGAGGTGCCCCGTATTTCACCTTCCAGAGTTTCGACCGCAACCGGGTCGTGATCATGCCGGGTGCTGTCACCATCAACGGCGAGAGCGCCTACGCCGAATACCTGTAACCTCCGGCACAGCCGCCTTCGTCGGAAAGGACGAAGGCGGCCTGTCCGCGCCGCCGTTACTCCGCCGCCGCGGCCTGCGGCAGGAAGGCTGGCACCTCGGCGCGCTTTGCCGTTTCCATCGGCCGCGGCCACCAGCGATGATCCCACTCCGAGAACAGGCCGGCGAGCTTCGGCTTC
Source organism: Acetobacteraceae bacterium (assembly GCA_050181195.1). Lineage (GTDB taxonomy): Bacteria > Pseudomonadota > Alphaproteobacteria > Acetobacterales > Acetobacteraceae > Rhodopila. The sequence goes on from JBFXDK010000098.1 coordinate 5,176, forward strand.
ACCTGTTCGGCGAACAATCTGGTATTGTACTTCGCGAGCTCCTTGCTCATGTTGCCGAACTGCAGAAGCAGCATCAGGTTGCCGACATTCAGGTTGACGGCGACTTCGCGCAACTGCTCGACGACCTCATCCGGCGATCCGATGATGACATAGCCGTTGTCCACGATGGCATCCATCTCGCGCGCCAGCGTGTTGAACTTGCTGGCATAGGACGCCGCCTTGGAGACCTGGCTTTCCATGCCCTTGCGCTGCGTTGCTTCCGTCGCATAGCCGGGCGGGGCGGCGAAGCGCGGATCGATGTGCAGGCAGTTGCCGTAGAAATATTCGGCGGATTGCGCGTACAGCTCCATCGCGTGCTGGCGGCTTTCGCCGACGCCGACGAACTGCAGGAACCCTGCGCGGTACGGGTTGCGGTCCTTGCCCAGGCGGGCCATTTCGCTCCAGAACCCGTCCATGGTGGCCTGTCCCACCTTGTAGCCGTAATAGGACAGGTAGCAGTAGACGTAGTCCATCTCGGCGCACCAGCGCCATGTCTCAACCGAGCCGCCGCCGGGCACCCAGACCGGCGGATGCGGGTCCTGCACCGGGCGCGGCCAGATGTTGACATAGCGCTGCTGGTTGTAGCGGCCGTTGAAGGCGAACGTGTCCTTGTCGGTCCAGGCGCGCAGGATCAGGTCATGCGCCTCGTGATACCGCTCCCGCAGCATCGACGGGTTCTGGCCATAGGCATAGCATGTGTCCATCGGTGAGCCGACCGGGAAGCCGGCGATCAGCCGCCCGCCCGAGATCACGTCGATCATCGCGAATTCCTCGGCGACGCGGGTCGGCGGATTGTACAGCGCCAGCGAGTTGCCCATGACGCACAGCGCGGTGTCGGTGGTGCGGCGCGCGAGGGACGAGGCGATCAGGTTGGGCGAGGGCATCAGCCCGTAGCCGTTCGAATGATGTTCATTCACGCACACCGCATCGAACCCGACCTCGGCGGCGTATTCGAGCTCGTCCATGAAGTCGTTGTACATCAGGTGGGCACGCTTCGGGTCGAACAGCGAGGAATGGATGTCCACCCAGACCGACGGATGCTGGCCGCGAAAGTTCGGCGGCAGTTCGGTGTAGGGCATCAGGTGGAACCACATGAGCTTCATCTTGCTTCTCCCGTGGGTTCGGATCGCCGAGGGCGGGAAGTCTATCCGCTGGTCTGCGCCCCGGCCAGCGCCAGCACCGTCGCAAGCCCGGCGGTCATGCCGCGCAGGCTCGCCTCGGGCTCGACATCGATCCATTCGTCCAGTGAGTGGCCGCGCCCGCCCGATCCGCCCGAGCCGATGCGGATCGCGGGAATGCCCAGGCTCATGGGGATGTTCGCGTCCGTCGAGGAATACTCGAACCGGGTTTCGTACCCGTGCGCGCCGATCGCGGCCTCGGCCAGCCGCACGAGTTCGTGTCCGGTGTCGGTCGATCCGGCGGGACGGTCGCCGACCTTGCGGATTTCGGCCGTGATCGCTCCGTTCACGGTCGAGCGCGCCGCGTTCTCGGCCTTTGTCGCCTCCTCGACGATGGCGAGGAATTGCGCTTCCAGCCGGTCCAGCGCCTCGGGTGATTCCGATCGCAGGTCGAAATCCGTCCAGACACTGTCGGGGATGGAATTGATCGACGTGCCGCCGCCGGTGACGCTGGCGCTGAACGTGGTCTTCGGGCGGGACGGGACCATCACGCGGCCAAGACGGCAGACGGCATCGGCCATTGCGAACATCGGATTGACCAGACCGAACGCGCCATAGCTGTGCCCGCCTGGGCCGTTGAACGTCACGCGGTAGCGCTTCGATCCGACGCCCCCGGTCACGATCCGGTCCATGTCGGGGCTGTCCACGGTGACGAAGGCGCTGATCCGGTCCTTGTATCTGCTCTGCTGGAACAGGTGGCGCACGCCGCGCAGATCGCCCAGGCCTTCCTCCCCCACATCCGCCACGAACAGGATGTCGTCGCGCGTGGTGATCCCGGCGGCGTCCATCGCCCGCAGCCAGGCCAGCAGCACCGCCAGGCTGCGGGTGTCGTCACCCACGCCCGGGGCGAACAGCTTGGTGCCTTCGCGCCGCACCGTCACGTCCGTGCCCTCGGGGAAGACGGTGTCCAGATGCGCGGCGATGCAGACCAGCTTGCCATTGCCCTGGCCCCGGCGCAGCCCGGTGACGTTGCCCTCGGCGTCCATTTCCAGGTCGGTCAGTCCGTGCGCGCGGGCCATCTCCATCCATGCACGGGCACGTGTCTGCTCCTGGAACGGCGGCGCGGCGGTCTCGGTCAGCGCAATGATGTCCTGCACCGTCCGCTCGTGCTCCGCCCGCAGCGTCTCAACCGCTTTCCGGAAGGCGGCGCTGTCCATGATCTGGCGAACGACGGAGGCGGCAGGATCGGTCATGGGTGCTCCAGGACGGCGGCGGAAAGCGGACTGCGTAGCACGGCCCGAGACAAACGGTGACGGGAATTGCAGAATCAGGAAAAGGTGCGCGCATCCGGCGAATCGCCACGGTTCGTTCTGGCGGATCTTTCTGGCGGCTGCCGCTCCCGCCGCTCTCTGCGCGCGGGTTTGTGATCGTGAAGCCGCATCGCCCCCACGGCGCCGTTCGTTCTCCTCCGCGACCACCTTTGGCGGGCAGCGCCGGAGGCAGGATGAAGGAGGAGTGATGATGACACGATTTCATTTGTTGGCCGGCGTGTGTGCCCTGGGTCTGGCGATGGCGAGTCCGGCATTCGCCCAGGGGGGCGGTGGTGCCGGCGGTGGCGGTAGCGCCGGCGGCGGCGGAGGTACCGGCGGGTCCGCGGCTGGCATGTCGGGCGGCATGGGCGGTGGAACGGCCGGCACGATGGGCAGCGGCGGGCAGATGGGCGCCAATCCCGGCATGAGCGGCGGCGCGACAACGCCCGGCACAGGTTATGGGACCCAGGGATCGGCCATGAACAGCGGCTCGCCCGGCAACTATAGCAGCAGCGGTTCGGCCGCGGGCAGGGGGGCGACCACCGGATCCTATGGCGCCACCGGGTCCAACATGGGCAGCACCGGCTCCACCTATGGCAGCACCGGTTCGGCTGCTGGCAGCCGCGGCGGCTCGACCTATGGCAGCACCGGCTCGACCATGGGCAGCGGTTCGGCGATGGACCACGGCACCCATGGCTCACGCTCCGACATGTCGTCCAACCGTTCCAACCGCGCGCAGGACGGCGGCAGCGCCGAGATCGAGCGCTTGAACCAGCAGAGCCTGCAGGCCGCGCAGGCAGGCCGGAACTTCATGGGCGGCTCCTACGGCTCGAACATGGGCGCGAGCGGCGCCGGCTCGGATATGGGCGCGAGTGGCTCCAGCGGGAACATGGGCGCCGGCAGCGGCTCCGGCGCCTATCGCAGCGGCGGTATGCAGGGCAGCAACATGCAGGGCAGCGGCAGCACCTATCGCTGACAGCGCTTGTGATGACGCAACGCCGGACTTGACGCCGGCGCTGCGGGCCGGCGTCCTTCCTGGCAGCAGCCGGGAAGGACGCCGATGGAACCGCATGTAATCAGGCTCAGACGTCCGTCTCGCATCGCGGCAGCGGGGCGGCGGCCATGACCGCGCTCTATCTCGATCCACGCAGCGGCGAGACATTCCCGCTGGACCAGCCGCGCTGGTGCGGCGCCGGTCTTGCCCCGCTGCTGCTGACACCGCTTCCCGGCCTGACCCGCGACGCCATAGACCGCTCCGTGCGCAGCCTCTGGCGCTACCGTTCGGCTTTTCCCTTCCCGGTCGAGACACCGATCACGATGGGCGAGGGCTGCACGCCATTGATCCCCCGCACCGTCGCGGGCGTGCCCGTGCTGCTGAAATGCGAATGGTTCATGCCCACCGGCAGCTTCAAGGACCGCGGGGCCTCGGTCATGCTGTCGCTGCTGCGTGCCCAGGGCATCGCGCATGTGCTGGAGGACAGTTCCGGGAATGGCGGAGCAGCCGTGTCCGCCTATGCCGCGGCCGGCGGCATGGCGGCGACGATCATGGCCCCGGCGTCCACCAGCCCCGCCAAGACCGTACAGATGCGCGCCCACGGTGCGACCGTGGAACTGATCCCCGGATCGCGGCAGGATACCGCGGACGCGGCCGTGGCCCGCTCTGCCACGACCTTCTACGCCAGCCACAACTGGCACCCGTTCTTCCTGCACGGCACGAAGACTCTGGCGTATGAATTGTGGGAGGACCTGGACTTTCGGGTCCCCGACAACATCATCACCCCCTGTGGCGCCGGCTCCAACGTGCTGGGCTGCGAAATCGGCTTTTCGGAACTGCTGCGGGCGGGGGAGGTGGACCGGATGCCGCGCATCTTCGCGGTGCAGCCCGCCAATTGCGCGCCGATTGCCGCCGCATTCCTGGCCGGCGATGACCAGCCGGTGGAACGCCCGGTCGCACCGACCATTGCCGAAGGCACCGCTATCGCTCAACCGATCCGCCTGGCCGAGGTGCTGGGCGCGTTGCGCGTGACCCGCGGCGGCGCGGTGATGGTGACCGAGGAGGAGATCGCCGCCGCGACGCTCGATCTGGCCCGGTTGGGTGTCTATGTGGAGCCGACCTCGGCGCAGGTGGCGGCGGGCCTGGCAAAGCTGGTGGAGGCGGGGGCGATCACGCCGGAACAGACGACGGTGCTGGTGCTGACCGGCAGCGGGCTGAAGGCGACGCCGCGGATCGCGGAGCTGCTGGGCATCGCGCTGTAGCCCTGCCGTTAGGCGCCAGGTCGGGTTTGTTGAAGACGGTCATCGCCGCGGCGGCTGGCTATCGCGCGGTGCGACGGCTAGATTCGGCGGTGTGAAGCACCGACTCGCATTGCCTGACGCTCCGGCGGTCGTCGCGCGGCATGGACGAGCGGCTCTCCTGACGCCGGATGGCGAAATCCTGATCCTTTCCACAGCCGAGGCGGTCGCGCGCCTGGCGGAATTGCCGCCCCCCATCCTGGTTCATGCGCCGGCGACCTTCCGCCGCCTGGGGCTGCCGGCCGGTCCTGCCTTCGATCTCCTGGATCTGTTCGCGTTTGCGATGCCGGGCCGGATTGCCACCGCCTCGGCCCGCGGCCTTGCGCTGGCCCTGACGGACGGCGAACCGCCGGATGGGCTGGAGGCGGAGGTCGCCGTGCTGCCGACGATTGCGTCGCTGCTGCTGAACCATCTGTGGCAGGGGCGCGATCTGCCGCTGAACCGGACGGCCGCCAGCCTCGCCGCGCGCATGGGGCGAGCGGGATGGGGGTGGGGAGCGTATGTGGTGGCGGCGCTGGACCAGCCGGATGCCATCGCCTCGCTCGACGCGCTGAAGGCCTGGCGGCATCTGCCGGAATGGGAGGAGACGGCGCCCACCCCCCCGGCGTCCGCCTTCCCCGTCACCGACCAGGAAGCCCGCTCCCGTCTCGCCGCCCTTCTCGGCGTCCTTGCCGAACAGAGGCCGGGCCAGGCGGACTATGCCGCGGCGGCATCCGCGGCCTTCGCACCACGGGAACGGCGCGGTGATCCGCATTTCGTGCTGGCGGAAGCGGGGACGGGCGTGGGCAAGACGCTGGGCTATATCGCCCCCGCCAGCCTCTGGTCCGAGAAGAACCGCGGCACCGTCTGGATCAGCACCTTCACGCGCCATCTGCAGCGCCAGATCGACCAGGAGCTCGAACGCCTGGTCGCCGATCCGCAGGAACGGCGCCAGCGATTCGTCGTGCGCAAGGGGCGGGAAAACTATCTCTGCCTGCTGAATTTCGAGGACGCGGTGAATGCGCTCGCGGGCGGCCTGGGCCAGCAATACACGATCCCGCTCGGGCTGATTGCGCGCTGGATCCTTGCGACGCAAGGCGGCGACATGCAAGGCGGCGACCTGCCGGGCTGGCTGGGCGAACTGCACGGCATGGCCCTGATCGGCAGCCTGACGGATCGTCGTGGCGAATGTATCCACTCGGCGTGCCCGCACTGGCGCAAATGCTTCATCGAGCACACGATCCGGCGGGCGCGGACGGCGCAATTGGTCGTGGCCAACCATGCGCTGGTGATGCTGCAGGCGGCCTGGGGCGGCCTGGACGATCCGACGGTGCCAAGCCGGTATGTATTCGATGAGGGGCACCACCTGTTCGATGCCGCCGACAGCGCATTCTCCGCCGCGCTGACCGGACTGGAAACCGCGGAGCTGCGGCGCTGGCTGCGCGGTGCCGAGGGCAGGCGGTCCCGCGCCCGCGGCCTGCGCCGCCGTGTCGAGGACCTGCTTGCCAGCCATCCCGCGCTCGAGGCACCGATGGAGGCGGCGTTGATGGCGGCCAATGCCCTGCCGCCGTCGGACTGGGCGGCGCGGCTTCGGCAGGGTGACGCCCTGCACGCCGCGGGGGGCGAACCAGCTCCGGCCAATCCGACCGAGGCCTTCCTGCAACTGGTCCACCAGCAGGTGCTGGCGCGCACCGCGCAGGCGGGAACCGACCCCAGGGGTGGGGCCGGCACGCCTGCCTATGCCGGTTCCCTGCAATGCGACGTGTTTCCGGTCGCACCCCCGCTTGCGGCGGCGGCGGATCGCCTTGTCGCTGCCCTCGGACGCATCGCGGAGCCGTTGCAGACGCTACGAAACCGCCTGCTGGCGCTGCTGGATCTGGATGCGGATGAGCTGGACACGGCGACGCGCAGCCGGATCGACGCGATCGCCCGCACCCTCGAACGGCGCGCCCTCATTCCGTTGCTGGCATGGCAGGCCATGCTGCGCCATCTGCTGCAACCGCAGGAGCCGGAGCAGGAGCGCCCCCAGCACGTGCATTTCTTCAGCCTGGACCGGGATGGAATCCGGGACATCGATGTCGGCCTGCATCGCCACTGGCTGGATCCGACGATCCCGTTCATCGGCACGCTGGCCGAACCGGCGCACGGGGTCCTCGTCACCTCGGCGACGCTGCGCGACAGCGGCGACCAGGACCCGGAGATCGCCTGGTCGGCAGCCGAGACGCAGGTCGGGGCGACCCTGCTGCCGTCGCCGGCCGTTCGCGCCGCGGTCGCGTCGCCCTTCGACTATGCCAGCCAGACCCGGGCCTTCGTCGTCACGGATGTGTCCGTCGGCGATATCGCGCAGCTTGCCAGCGCCTATCGCGTACTTTTCCTGGCTGCCGGCGGCGGCGGGTTGGGCCTGTTCACCGCCATTCGGCGCCTGCGGGAGGTGCATGGGCGCATTGCCCCCGAACTGGCGGCCCGCGATATCCCGCTGTATGCGCAGCATGTCGATGCGATGAGCAATGCATCGTTGGTCGACGTGTTCCGGTCCGAGGAGTCGAGCTGCCTGCTGGGCACGGATGCGATGCGGGACGGCGTCGATGTCCCGGGACAAGCCCTGCGGCTTGTGGTGCTGGAACGGGTGCCCTGGCCGCGCCCGGACATCCTGCATCGCGAGCGTCGCATCCATCTGTCCGGCGGCCAGCCCAAGGCCTTCGATGACCGGATCGCTCGTCTGCGTCTGCGCCAGGCCTTCGGGCGCCTGATCCGGCGGGCCTCCGACCGGGGGGTTTTCGTCCTGCTCGATCGTCAGACGCCGACCCGGTTGCTGTCCGCCTTCCCCGAGGGCGTCGCCACGCGCCGGGTGGGCCTGGCCGAAGCCGCTGCCCAGACCGCCGCATTCCTTTCGAAGCCGACGGGGTGACGTGCGCGCCCGCCGCCTTATGAGCAGGCGGCCGTGGCCTGGGTCACGAATGCCTGTGGGCAACACGGATGAGCGCATCATTTGATCGGCTTTGCACCTGCGGCACTCCGCCGAATGATGCTTATGTGCAGTCGAACAACCGGAGTAGATGCGATGCGATCCCGCGATGCCCTGAGCCCTCCCGAGGCGCTGGTCCTGACGATGGTGCTGATTGCCGCCGCGGACGGGGGCCTGACGGACCGGGAGATCGGGGTGATGTCCGGCCAGGTCCAGACATTGCCGGCGTTCCACACCTTCACGGCGGACAACCTGGCGGATGTGACCGAGGCGGCGGTCCGGCTGTTGCGGGCCGAGGACGGGCTTGCCTATGCCGGGCGGCTGATGCGCGCCGCGCTGGACCCGCGGCTGCGCGAAACCGCCTATGCCCTGGCCTGTGAAGTGATCGCGGGCAGCCGCGATCTGAAGCAGCAGAGCCTGGATATGCTGGAATTCGTGCGGGAGGAGTTGCATCTCGATCCGCTGATCGCAGCGGCGATCGAACGCGGCGCCCGCGCTCGGCATCAGCAACTTGATGCAGGCTGAGGCCACGGCAGGCTTGGTTCTGGCCGCGACCGGACGCTGCCGCGGGATATCGTCTCGTCGTCTCCGGAGGTGATCCGAGCGTCGCCGCGTGGCTCGCCCGTTGGATGCGGCACACGATAAGAGCTGCTGCTGCCGCATTGCGGCCGGGTTCCGCCGAGACCGTCGCGGCAGAGCGTGCCTGCCGCGACATGGTCAGGCCGGCCGACCGTGCCACGCCCGGACCCGCTTGAAAGAATCGCCCTGTTTCGTTCATGAAGTCGTCCGGATTTCAGAACGGAGCCGCGCTTTTCATGACTGCTGCCATCCCACACGAATCGGCATGGCGTCTGGGCAGCCGATCGGGCGTGCGCCTGCGAGCGATCGGTTCCGACGACGCGGTGGGCCTGGTCGGGGCCTCGGTTCCGGCCTCACTCGTTGCCCTGATCGGCGAAGTCGCCAGGCGGCAGCCGGATGCCATGGCGCTCTGGGCGCCGGACCACGCCCTCACCTATGCCGAACTGCAGCGTCTTATTCACGCGCTTGGCAGCCGGATCGAATGTCTGGCGCCGCCCGGTGGCGCGGTTGCGGTCCTGCTGGCGGATGATCTGGACGTTGTGGTGGCGCAGTTGGCCGCTGCGGCGGCCGGCCGGACCTGCCTGGTCATCAACGCCCATCATCCGGTCGAGCGGTTGCGTACCGTGCTGGCGGATGCGTCGCCCGGGCTGCTGATCGCGGATCGCGACACGCTGCCGGCGGACCTGGCCGGATCAGTTCCGGTCCTTTTCGGCATTTCGACCGAGGGATGGGCGGGAAATACCGTTCCGGCTTCGTCGGCGATGCAGGCCGAGGCCTGCTTTGTCTACTATACCTCCGGGACGACCGGACAGCCCAAGGGATATGCCCGCACCCAGGCGCGGTTCCTGGCGCGCGGGGCATCGCACGCCTGCGAACTCCGCCTGTCGTCCGGCGACCGCGTCACCAGCCTGCTGAGCGCGGCCGTCGGAACCACGGCCACCTGGTGGACCACCGCGTTCATCGGCGGCGCGCGTTTCAGCTTTCTTCGCCCGGATCGCCTGGGGATCCGGGGCACGGCGGCGGCCATCTCGGCCCACCGACCCACGGTGCTGGTCGGCATCCCGACTGTTCTGCGGCTGGTGCTTTCGGATCCCGCGGCGGCGTCCCGGCTTACGGACCTGCGGGCCATCTACCTGGTCAGCGAGCCGATTCAGCGGGACGAATTGCAGGAATGGCGGCGCATGCTGCCGCCGGAATGCGATGTGCTGCTGTCCTACGGCATGACCGAGGCCAACTCGATCGCCGGATGGATCCTGCCGCGGGATCTCTCCGGCCAACCGGACCGGTTGCCGATCGGCTACCCGCGCGAGGATACGGAGTTCGCCATCGTCGACGAATCCGGCGCGTCCGTGCCGCGCGGCGAGGTCGGCGCATTCTGGGTTCGCGGCGCCGCGGTTTCCCGCGGTGAGTGGCGGGATGGGAGGATCGTCCGCGGACGAGCAATTCCCGACCCGTCGGACCCGGACCGACTGATCCTGCAAACCAACGACCTGATGCGGGAGCAGCCGGACGGGCTGCTGATGTTCGCGGGCCGAGCGGACGATATGGTGAAGGTCAGGGGCAATCGTGTGCAGCCATCCGAGGTGGAGGCGGCCCTGCGCCGGATGCCGGAGATTGCCGACGCGACCGTCATACCGATCCGCAACGAGACCGGGGGTGTGCTGGCGGCCTTCATCGTAGCAGCCGAAACAAATTCCGCGGTCCTTACCAACGAAACAGTCGTGCGATTCCTACGGCCGCTGCTTCCCGGTTACATGATCCCCACGCGAATCGCGGTTCTCCCGTCCCTGCCTCGACTGCCGAACGGCAAGCCGGATCGCCAGCGCCTGCTGCGCACCTTGCAGGCGGGTGGACGGGAAGCGTGATACGTATGCCAGCCGCCAGAGGCATCGACCCATGCGATGCTGGGCAGCCGGTTGGTATCCGCTTGATTTCGTGTGCAGCCGGCACATCAGCCCTGCGCGCAGCCCGGACGCCCATCCAGCCCCTGGTATGACAACGGCGGCAGAACCTGGGCGGCCTCGACAGACGCGCCGTTCGGCGCATAGTGGGACGCGCGCCGCGTTTCCCCGTTGCCCGGACCTGCCTGCATGAAGCTTGCCGACCTGCCGACGCCCTGCCTCGTTCTGGATCGGACCATCCTGGTCCGCAACCTGCGGGTGATGTCCGCGGCATTGCGCCGCCTGGGCGTGCCGATGCGGCCACACATGAAGACCGCGAAGTCGATCGACGTCGCGCGCCTGGCGCTGGAAGGGCAGCCGGGCGGTATCACCGTCTCGACGCTCGCCGAAGCGGAATATTTCTTCGGCCACGGGATCACCGATATCCTCTATGCCGTCGGCATCACCCCGGCGAAGCTGGAGCACGTCGTTCGGCTGAACGCGGCCGGTGCGCAGATCATCGTCGTGACCGACGATCCCGACATGGCCGGGGTCATCGGGGCGCATCCGGCGGCGCCACGCACGCTGATCGAGGTGGATTGCGGCGAGGAGCGGGGCGGCGTCACGTCCGGCGATGAACGCCTGCCGGTGATTGCCGAACGGCTGGGCGGGGCGCTGACCGGCGTCATGACCCATGCCGGGCAGTCCTATGCCGGCCGCAGCGTGCGCGAGATGGCGTCGATCGCCGAGGCCGAGCGGGCGGCGGTGACGCGGGCGGCGGAGCGGCTGCGGGAGAGGGGGCACCGGATCACGATCGTCTCGGCCGGCAGTTCACCAACCGCGCGGCATGCCGAAAACCTGGCGGGCGTGACCGAGATGCGCCCCGGCGTGTTCATGTTCGGCGACCTGTTCCAGGCGGAAATCGAGACGCACGGGCTGGACAGCATGGCGGTGACGGTGCTGACCAGCGTGATCGGCCGCCGGCCCGGGCGGCTGCTGGTGGATGCGGGCGGGCTCGCGCTGTCGAAGGACCGCAGCACCGAGCAGGCGCCCCGGGATTACGGCTTCGGCTTGGCGCTGGACCTGGCAGGACGACGTGGGTATGGCGATGCGATCGTCCGGCGCGCCTACCAGGAACACGGGGTGGTCGAACTCGACCCGGCACACCCGGTCGACCTGCCCATTGGCGGGCGGCTTCGGATCGCGCCCAACCATGTGTGCATGACGGCGGCGGCGCATGATCGTTACTTCGTCACGGACGGCGAGGATGAGGTCGTCGCGGTGTGGACCCGCGTGAACGGCTGGTAGCTGGCGATCCGCCTGCTCCTCGCCCACGCCGCTGCGGCGGATCAGCGGCGCGTCGCGGCGGACGTGGCGGCCGGCGATGACGTTGCGAAGGCGCCGTAGACGCGGCTGGGGGACGCGAACGCGCCATAGGCCGTCTGCTGAGGTTCAAACGCGCGATAGGCGACCGGCGCGGCGGGACGGAAGTTGGGATCGGCACCTTGCCAGCGCGCTACCACCAGGCTGCGATATGCCGCGCCCAGCGCCGGCGTCTCGGAATGATAGGATCCGATCGCCTGCAGCCAGCTGCCGCTGTTCGCATACAGTGAATTCAGGAAGCGCGCCGCATAGGCGGCGTTCGGGCGCGGATCGAAGGCGTCGTCAAGCGTCGCGAAGGCGTTCGGGTGGAAATACAGGTTCACCTGCATGCAGCCGACATCGATCGAGCGGACGCCGCGCGCCTGCAGCGCCTTCACCGCCGCGATCGCATCGGCCTTGCTGGCGAAATACTGTCCGCTGCCTTCGGCGTTGATCGTCCAGGGCCAGGGGCGGATCGTGCCGGTCTGGGCGTCGACGCGGCCGCTTTCCGTGACACCGATCGCGCCCAGCAGCCGTGGCGGCAGGCGGGCGGCATGCTCCGCCGATGTGATTGCGGCCTCGCACTGGGCTGATGGTGAGAGGGCGGGCCGCGACGGTGCGGTGCGGGATTGTGCCGCTGCGGTCAGCGGCAGAAGGCTACACAGCAAAGCGAAAACCGGGCGCATGCACCCTTGTGGTCACATCTTCGTGCGAAACGCCACCGAAATCTTCCGATTCCGGTGGCGCGTTCCGCAACGGCCTCAGGCCGGAAACATCATTACGGGCTGACGATCGTCGTCCCGTTGGTGCCACCGCCGCCGAGCACGTAGGAGAAGCCGAAGCTCGGATGGGCGAACTGCTCGATATACTGGTTGTAGAAGGCATAGACCTCGGCGATGCCGCTCTTGGGCGCATACACCACGTCGTAGGGCGCAAGCCGCACATCGGCGGCGGGATCCTGCGCCCGCTTGATCGCGTTGTAGCGCGTCGCCAGGAACACCGGCATGTCGTCCTGGCCGCGGCGGATGATGAAGATGGCCGCGTCGTCACTGGACAGCTTCGTTCCGCCGGCACGGGCGATCGCCTGCGACAGCGTCAGCGAGGGTCCGACATTGATGAACTCGCCGGGGGAGTTGACCTCACCGCCCACATAGATGCGGGTCGGCGCGAAGGACTTCACGACGACTGAAACGCGCGGGTTCGTGAGTTCGCGGGAATAGCCCCGGCGCAGCTCTGCCGCCACGTCCGCTGGCGTGCGGCCAAACGCGACGGCGTCGGGAACGACGGTGGTGGAGATGTGGCCGTCCGGGCGCACGATCACCTCCTCGTTCAGTTCCGGGTTCAGCAGCAGCTTCACCTCCAGCACGTCACCGACCTGCAGCCGGTAGGGCGGCAGCGCGGAGGTGGGGGCGACTTCCGCCGGCACCAGCGGGGCTGGCGGCAGTTCCGGCACCGTGGAGCAGGCTGCCAGCGCGATCGCACCCGCGCCCAGGATCGTACCGTGCCTGAGATGCGCGCGGATCCACGCGAGACGGCCATGACCACGCCGGCCGGAAGAAATTGCCATTGAATCCATAGTGCCACATCTCCTGTTTCGGCCCGCACGCGCAGGGCCGGGACGGCGGTTGGGGTACGCGGCGGGTCGTTCGAGACCCGTCGGTCGATCAAGAAGGAAAGCTAGTAGCCGGACGCGGGGGAGCCGTTCCGGGGGAAAACAAGTTGGATCAGGGGTCTGGCGGCGGTGTGCCGCGGTGTGGGGTCTGTCCGTTGCAGGTCAGTCTTCTTAGGGTTGGTGACATCGCTCGCCCCGCCAACAATGATCGTTGGGCACATGCTAGCGAATACATGAGCGATTTCCTGTAAATCCCTGGTGATGTACCTTCCGGCTCAGGAATGCGTGGCACTTTGGCAAGCGCGGTTCATTCCGTGCACGCCGTCGGAACAGCCTATGAGAGCGAGTTCGTGATCGGGTCGGCGCCGCCGATCGTCGGCGATGCCATAGCATAATTGTTTCATATTATTATGGTTTTTCCCCCGCTTCCGTTTCCCCGGGCAGCCCTGTTGCGTTGCGGCGGCGTTCCGTCAAATCACAGACTTGTCAGGTGTGAACGCGTTTCACGCGAACGCGAGGGGATTTTCCCGCCTGACGTGAGAAATGCGGCCGGCATTCACGTGTGCGAGAGGTGCGTCTCGGGCTCTATTGTATGGCGGCGATCTCATCCATTGCGCGGGCCACGTGCTGGTCTGCCTGGCGCACATTGCCTGTCCCAAGCGCGTTCAGGGCGCGCCCGACCTCGGCGGTGGCTCGGCCCAGAGTCGGGGACATGTCGCCCTCGGGTGTCACCGGGCGGAACACCAGCTGCAGCTGTGCCACCTGCAGCAGGCGCTGCGCCTGATCCCACTGGCCGTGCGCCAGAGCGGTGCGCACGCGGACCAGACTGTCCCCCGCCGAATCGAGGCCGCTGGGCGGCGGCTCGCGCTGGCCGGGTTCCGGACCGGCCTGGCGCAAGCGCTCCAGCACCGCGACGGTTGTCTCCTCGCTCTCCGCGCGTCGCGGCGCCGGGGCGGGGGCGGGGGCGGGGGCGGGAGCAGGAGGGCGTTCGGCGCGTGGGCGCGGTGGCGGTGGCGGCTCCCGTTCGGCCTGGGGTTCGGCCCGCGTCCGGACTGGCGGCGCTGGCTGCGGCCTTCGTTCGGCTTCGGTCTCCGCCGCGGCGCGCTGCCGGCGCAGGGTGTCCAGGGCGGCCCTGGCTGCCTCGGCCTCGTGCTGGCGCAGGGCCATGTCCTGGTTCAACTGCGTGAGCTGGGTGCGGAGGCTGGTCACCTGCTGCGTCAACGCGTCGCGCTGTGCCCGCAATGCGTCCACAGCGGTGCCCGGAGGGGCAGCGGCCTGGATGTCCGGGCCGGCCTCTGGGTGCGTATCCAGGGCCTGGCGGACCGACTGCGACAGGGACGCGGGATCGCCGAATACCGCGATCGCCAGCATGGAAAGGCCGAGCAGGGAGGCGAGGACGGCGATCAGGTAACGAAACATGGCGCGTGCGGGATCATGCTTGGGTCAAAGGCAGTATTTCTCACGGTGTCGTGACATCCAGTGCATGGGACGGAATTCCGCGGTTCCAGGGCGGCCCGGGTGGATCCGCAGCGGTCGTGATCATCAACCCGATGTCAGCGCGGTTGCCAAGTCGCAAGTCGCGACACAGGTGAACATTGCTACTCGAGTTCATCGTCAGGAGATGTCGATAATGGCTCAGGAATTTCACGATCAATTGATTTCATTCCTTCCGAAAATGCGCGTGTGGGCTTTAGCCTTAACCCGTAATCGCGCCGCAGCCGACGACCTGACGCAGGATGTCGCGACCAAGGTGCTGGTCGCAAAGGACTGCTTTATTCCGGGCACAAATTTTTCCGCCTGGGTTCATCGCATCATGATCAACCACTTCATCAGCAGCGTGCGCAATCGTCGCGAATTCACCGACATGGAGAACATGCCAGAACTCCCGGTGGCGGCAGCGCACGAGGATCGAACCGCCCTGCGCGAGCTCGGCTGGGCGCTGAACCGGCTGCCGGCCGACCAGCGGGAAGCCCTGGACATGATCGTGCTGCAGGAAAAGTCATACGAGGACGCCTCCGAGGCCACGGGCTGCGCGATCGGTACCCTCAAGAGCCGCGTCCATCGCGCGCGGGTGCAGCTCCGGACTTATCTCACCGGCGAGCAGACCAAGGCGGCGGCTTGATGAACACCGCCGCACAGGCGGCGTAATCCGTTCCGCCGTGCCAGGCCCCGCCGCAGGGCCTGGCACGGCAGATAACCATTCATCAGCTGGTCAGCGAGTGGTGCCGCCGGCGCCGGCAGGGTAATCCGCTGTCCGCGTGTTGCAAGCTGGTATGCGCGGCCAAGGCCATGAAATCTCCCCAATCTCCCGCCGAGAATTTCCGCTAATCCCTTTCGAACAGGTATACGGCGAAAAGACGGTCGGAATCGGTCCATATCCGGCCAGAGTGCCATCCGGCCGAGGCTGCGATGGCCTGTACCTGCTCCGGTGCGTGCTTGTAGCTGTTCTCGGTATGAATGGTTTCCCCTGACACGAATTGGATGGTGTGTCCGGCGACGTGGACCGTCTGGTCCCGGCGGCTGACCAGGTGCATCTCGATCCGGCTTTCGCCGTCGTTCCACACCGCGCGATGCGCGAACGCGGCAAGGTCGAAATCCGCCGCCGCCTCGCGGTTCAGGCGTATCAGGATATTGCGATTGAACGCGGCGGTCACGCCTTCGCTGTCGTCATAGGCGGGCAGCAGCAAGGCCGGGGACTTGCGCGTGTCCGCGCCCAGCAGGAAGCGCGCGCCGTCGCCCAGCGCCGCATGGGCGCGCCGCAGGAAGGAAGCCGCTTCCGACGGTTCCATGTTGCCGATCGTCGATCCCGGAAAGAAGCCGAGCGCCGGGGCGCCGGTGATGGCGGAAGGCAGCGCGACGGCGCGGGTGA
>JBFXDK010000099.1:0-21049 GCA_050181195.1 Acetobacteraceae bacterium
CCGTCGCTGGGTGGCCTCACCTTCCTGAACAGCGACACTTTGCTGATCGGCGGCAACGCCAACGGTCCAGCGGGCGACATCAAGCAGATCGGTGTGACCCGGGACGGCAACGGCCACATCACCGGGTTCAGCGGTTCGGCCACGTCCTATGCGTCGGCCCCCAACATCGATGGCGGCCTGAGCTTCGGCCCGAATGGCGTCCTGTTCTATACGACCTACTCGAACAACACGATTGGTCAGATCAAGCTGGGCAGCACCGCGGCGGACAGGGTCATCAGCCTCGGCTCTCTCTCACCATCGGTCGCTGCTTCGGTCGGAACCCTGGCCTTCGTGCCAACCGGCTTCAACGGAGCGGGGCAACTCAAGATTGCCAGCTACTCCGCCGGCTTCTGGTACAGCGCCACGCTCACCGGCGACGGCAATGGGACGTTCGACATGACGATCGGCGCCAGCAGTATCGTGTTGAACGGCGGGCCAGAGGGCATCGTGTATGTCGACGGCGGAAATGCCGGATTTGGGGGATCGGACAGCGTCCTGATCAGCGAATATGGCAGCGGCGCCGTCGCGGCCTATCAGATCGATTCCAATGGCGACCCCATGACCGGAACGCGACAGGTGTTCCTGTCGGGGCTGACCGGCGCCGAAGGCGCGGTGATCGATCCGCTGACCGGCGACTTCCTGTTCTCCACCTTCGGCGGCGGAAACCAGGTGCTGGTGGTTTCCGGCTTCACCGTTCCGGTTATTGCGGCGCCCGAGCCGATGACCCTCGCGTTGCTGGGCACCGCCGCGATCGGCCTTGGCATCGTCCGCCGCCGCCGCCCTGCCTGACACCTCCGGCGTAAAGTATTCTTGACGCCACCCCTGGGTGCGTCATCCTTCCTGGCCTCCCCGGCACGCCGGCGGAGGCCGTTTGCTTTGCACCCATGACCAGGCCGGAAGGGAGTCCAAGTCCGCATGAGCCAGGCGCTTAAGGGCATCCGCGTCATCGACATGACGCACAACCAGGCAGGTCCCGCCTGCGCACAGATCCTCGGCTTCCTCGGTGCCGACGTGATCAAGCTGGAGGAGCCGAAAGGCGGCGACGTCGCCCGCACCAACATGCGCGACAAGCCGGACAGCGACAGCCTGTTCTTCCTGATCCTGAACGCCAACAAGCGCAGCCTGACGCTCAACCTGAAGACCGAGGAAGGCAAGGAGCTGTTTCGCAAGGTCATCGCCCAGTCCGACGTGCTGCTGGAGAATTTCGGCCCCGGCGCGCTGGACCGCCTGGGCCTGGGATACGAGGCGCTGTCGAAGATCAACCCGCGGCTGATCTACGCGACGATCAAGGGGTTCGGCACCTACGGCCCCTATGCGGACTTCAAAAGCTTCGAGCCGATTGCCCAGGCGATGGGCGGGGCAATGTGCGTCACCGGCTTCCCGGACAATCCGCCGACCTTCAACTTCCCGGCGATCGGCGATTCCGGCACCGGCATGCACATGGCGATCGGCATCCTGGCGGCGCTGCAGCAGCGCCACGCCACCGGCAAGGGCCAGCATGTCGAAGTGTCGATGCAGGATGCCGTGGTGAACCTGATCCGCGTGTCGCTGCGCGACCACCAGCGCATGGGTCATCCGCCGGCGCGATCGGGCAACCAGCTTGGCCGCACCGTGCCGGGCAGCACCTTCCCCTGCGCCCCCGGCGGACCGAACGACTATGTCTATATCTTCGCCCAGCCACAGATGTGGAAGCCGCTGATCACCGCGATGGGCAAGCCGGAACTGGCCGATGATCCGCTGTTCGCCACGCCCGATGCGCGCTGGCAGAACCGTGACGCCTTCAGCCAGATCATGTCCGCCTGGACCATGCAGCGCAGCAAGCACGAGGTGATGAAGATCCTGGGCGATGCCGGCGTGCCCTGCGGCGCCTGCCAGGACACCGGCGAGGTGCTGGAGGACCCGCACCTGAAAGCGCGCGAGATGGTCGTCGATATCGATTACCCGACCCGCGGCACCTACAAGACCGTCGGCTGCCCGATCAAGCTGTCGGACTCGCCCGCCGAACTGCAGCGTCCGCCGATGCTGGGCGAGCATACCGCCGACCTGCTGGGCGAGCTCTGCGGCCTTTCGGCCGAGGAGGTCGCGCGGATGAAGCAGTCCGGCGTGGTCTGAGCCATGAAGCTGTTCTACGCCGCGGGCTCCCCCTATGCCCGCCTGATCCGGATCGCGCTTCTGGAACTCGGCCTGGATGCCGGTGTCGAGAAGCAGGAGGTCACGCTGCGCGACCCGCATTCCGCCCTGCTGCCCTACAACCCGGTGGGGCGGGTGCCGACGCTGCAACTCGATAACGGCACGGTGCTGACGGAAAGCCTGCTGATCCTGAGCTACCTGGACGCGCAGCATGGCGGCCAGCCTTTGCTGCCGCGCGACGGGTCGGACGACTGGGTGACGATGGCGCGCCTGGGCACCGCCTGGGGGATGATGGACGGCATCGCGGTGTGGAACCGCGAGCTGCGGCGGCCGGAGAACGAACGCTCGCCATCCATGATCGCGGTGGATACGGCGCGCACCCACCGCACGATGGATGCGTTGGAGACGGCGGTGGCCGACGGCGCCTACTGCGGGCGGATGGACGCCGCGCGCATCGCGCTGGGCTGCACGCTGAGCTGGACCGAACGGCGGCATCGCAGCTTCCCCTGGCGGGAGGGACGGCCTGTGCTGTCCGCCTGGTATGACGAGATCGCGAAGACCCCGTCCTTCGAGGCCACGTTGCCGCCGATCGTTTGATCGGAACGGCGGGCGCCCCAGATACGCTTCTGTCCCATGCGGAAGGAGGAACCAACGATGACCGAAGCCAGGATGGCGCCGAACCTCAAGGATTGGCAGATCGACCACACGAACCGCTATCTTTCCAGCGGCGGGACCGACGGGCACATGTACAAGGCATCGCCCCCGGGCTATGGCGACATGGTGGTTCCATCGCTGCTGCTGATCACCACCGGGCGGAAGTCCGGGGAGAAATACATCTTCCCGCTGTACTACGGTGAGACCGGCAACAGCTACATCATCGTCGCCTCGAAGGGCGGCGCGCCGGACCATCCGAGCTGGTACAAGAACCTGCTGGCCCACCCCGACGCCGAGATCCAGGTCGGCACGCACAAGCTGAAGGTGAAGGCGAGGACCGCGTCGGGGGAGGAACGCGCGCGCCTGTGGCAGATCGCCCTGAAATTCTGGCCGCCCTATGCGGATTACGCGCAGAAGACGGACCGGGAGATCCCGGTTGTGGTGCTCGATCCGGCGGGTTGATCAGAGACGGGCGCCCCGGGCACCGGCGCGGGGACTAACCGCGTCCATTGTCATCCCGGGCATCGCCCCGGGGATTCATCGCGGCACCGAGGCTGGAATTGATCCCCCGACAAGCACGGGGATGACGTTGGAAGACAAGTCTGGGGATGGCGGCCGCGAAACGGTGCCGGGAAACAGTGAGTGACCGCCGGAAGGCGCCCTTGGCGACGAGCGACGCGGCCGTTCCCCCTGTTCGGCAATTGTCCTGAGGGCTCCGTCCCCTTCCCTACGCCGGCCGCTTCCACTCCAGCCAGTCCACCACCGCCTGGCCCATCACCAGGTCCAGGTCACGCCCCTTCAGCCAGGGCAGCTCCTCGGTGAACATCGTCACGCATTGCCGGTAGGAACACGGCATCCGCGTGATGTCGGTGCCCCAGAAGAATCGCTGCGGACCGAACGCGTCGAAGATGCGGTGCAGCCCGTCATGCAGCTCCTTGTAGGGGTACGGACCCGCGCCATAGCCCGGCGCGCCGGTCGCCTTGACCGCGACGTTCGGCAGCTTCGCCAGCGGCAGCAGGTCCTTCAGCGTGTCGAACGCCGCCTCGCCCTTGCCGCTGCGCACCAGGCCCAGGTGATCGACGATCAGCTTCAGGTGCGGATGGCGTTCGGCGATCCGTCCGAACAGCGGCAGGAAGCGCCAGGCCATGGTCGCGACCGGCGTGCCGGCCTTCTCCGCCGCCGGCCACAGCCAGTCCATCGTCCCATCCTCGTGCCAGGTTTCCTGTCCGGCGCGGGTCAGGGACCAGCGCAGCCCCACCATGCCGGGCTGCTGCTTCCAGGTCTCGATCCGCTTGCGCTGCGACGGATCGTTCAGCGGAAACCACCCCAGCGAGCAGAACTTCGCGGGATATTTTTCCGCCGCCTCGATCGCCATTTCGTTCGATCCGGGGTCCCAGCTGGGCGGGTGCAGCACGGCGCCATCGACACCGGCCTCATCCATTTCCTTGATCAGCTCCTCGGCCGTATAGAGCGAGGTCTGCCGGTGGTGGTCGCTGGGCTTGCCGCTGCCCCAGATATGCACCTGCGCGTCGATGATCAGCATGGCCGTTCTCCCCTGTCCTGCGCATGCTGGCCCGCAAGGCCGCTCGGCGCAATGGACGGGCGCAGTCAACCGCCGGCTGGCGCGCGCGCCGCTACTTCGCCGCCGGACGAACGACCCGCGGCAGCAGCCCAACGGCCCGGCCGAACCGGCGCAGCCCGGCCAGTTGCTGTTGCAGATACGATCCGGTCGCGAGCGCCTCCTCGCCTGACGGATCTCCGGTGCGGACATACTCCCGCGAGAAATCCGCCGTGCGGAACGCCATGTCCCACCACGGCAGCACGGCGCCGTAGTTGCAGCTTGTCTCACCGGCCGCCCGGATGCCGTGATGCGCGCGATGGAAGCGCGGCGAGATCAGCAGCCGCTCGCCCAGCCGGCCGAACGACAGGCGCACGTTGGCGTGCGACAGGCTTTCCAGGAACCGCAGCACCAGCACCAGCAGCGGGAATTGCAACGGCGGCACGCCGATCAGCAGGGCGATGATGCCGAACCAGACGAAGGCGATCAGGTCGTCCAGCACGTGGTTCCGGTCATCCGACCAGAACGTCATCTGCCGCTGCGCATGATGCAGCGAATGCAGCGCCCACCACCAGCGGAACTGGTGCGACAGGTAGTGGCGCAGGTATTCGGCGAAATCGAGGATGATGGCGTACAGGATGAACGTCAGCACCTGATGGCCCAGCAGGAACGGGAACAGACGCTCCAGCGTCGGCGGCACCCAGCCCTGGTCGGCCAGGATCCCGTTCATCCAGACCTGCACGCGATAGAACAGCACGAAGGTGAACAGCGGCAGGATGCCGACGCGCGACAGCACCGTGTACAGCACGTCGACGAACACCGCGCCGTTGTCGGGCCAGCGCTCGACCGGGCGCCACCGCTCCAGCGGCACGCAGACGGCGAAGGTGATCGCCACCTGGAACGCGCCGTAGACGGCGAACAGCGCCCAGCCATAGGCGATGTCCTCCCAGCTCATGAGGCCGATCTGGTAAAGCAGAGGAACGAGAAGATTTTCCTGCAACCAGCCCGCGACGAAGTCGAACGGGTCGCGCATCAGCGGTTCATCGCCACGCTGGACGGTGACGGCGCCTTCGCGTTCAGATACAGCCCGTGCGGCGATCGCCCGACCTGGACGTTTTCATAGTTCCCGGTTGCCGGATCCAGTACCGCGACCTTCTCGGCCCAGCGCCGGGTGATCCAAAGCTTCCCGTCCGGGGTGAAGTCGATATCGTCCGGCCCGCCCGGAATCCGGTAGGTGCGCACGATATTCAGTGTAACGGGATCGAGCGAGACGGTGGTGCCGGACGCGCGGTTGTTCACCCAGATCAGCTTGCGGTCGGGCGCCATGAAGACCGTGTGCGCGCCCTTTCCCGTCTGGATCTTCCGCACCACGCGCCCCGTTGCCGGGTCGACCTGCGCGACGTGGTCGGTGCCCATGTTGGCGACCAGCACATGCCCGTCATGCCACATCACGCCGGCCGGCGTCTTGCCCACCGGCTGGTTCCACTTCACGTCCAGCTTCTTCAGATCGATGGCGATCAGCCGGTCGCTGTCCTGCAGGCTGACATAAACCGCGGAGGAATCCGGCATGTACGCCAGGTGACTCGGCGTCGCAACGACCTGGAAGCGCTTCAGCAGCGTCAGCGAGCCGCCGTCATAGACATCGATCTGATTGCGGGCGAGCGCGGCGACGGTGAAGAACCGGTTGTCCGGACTGAAACCAAATTGATAAGGATCCGACATCGGCATCCGCCTGCGCACATCCCCGGTCACCGGATCGAGGAACAGCATCTCGTTGCCGACCGTGTCGCCGACCATCAGGCTCTTGCCGTCCGGGGACATGACCAGGTGATGCGGCTCCCGCATCACGGGGATCCGACGCACCTCCTTCAGGCTCGTCATGTCCACGACGCTGACCGACGCGGCACCGGAATTGAGGATGAAGGCCACGCCCGTGGCCCCCGCCCCGCGCAGCCCGACAAGCTGTAACACAGCGATTGTAAAGCAAATTGCAAGACGGCGCATGGCTGGCACTCCGGCGGAACCGTGGCCGCTCCCTACGCCATGCGGGCCGCAGCGGGCAAGTTCAATCGCTGCTGTCGTTCGCCTCCCGCTCGCCCCGCGTGAACGCCGCGGCGGCGAAGGCGAACAGCACACAGGCTGGTGTGGAGATCAGCACATTGTCGGTGAAGGCGTGCGCGGCCAGGGCGGCGAAGGCGAATCGCAGGATCAGCCGGTCCGACTGGCGCAGGAGCCGCGTACGCCGCCAGACCCACAGCACGAACAATGTCACCAGCAGGGTTCGCCCGACATGGCCGCCTTCCACCTGGATGCGCAGATACTCATTATGGGCAGCCCAGGTATGCAGAAGTTTCGCGACCGGACTGTCCGGCGGGATGACGACGTTGCCCGCGCCCACACCCCAGCCGAACCAGGGGGATTGCTCCGCCGCCGATATGAACGCCGGCCACAGCACGTCCCGCCCGCTCAGATGCACCGCGTCGGTCGACAGCAGGTTGAACACACGCACGGCCGCAAATTCCCCAGCCAGCACTGCCAGAACCGGCAGGGTAGCGGCCACGGCCAGGACCAGCAGCAGGCGATACCGCGGCGGAAACGCCGGGGATGGGACGAACATGAGGCTCAGCAGGACCACCACGCCGCCGCAGGCCAGCGGGGCGCGAGCCCCCGTCAGCAGCAGCAGCACCGTGTTCACGCCCAACAGCGCGAGGTCACCGGCGCGCAGGCGGCGATACGTCTCGATCAGGCAGGCATAGACGCCGGCCAGGCAGACACCGGCCAGGAAGGCCGGATGCCCGAGCCCGGTCAGGCGCGCGCCGCCGCTGTCGATGAACAAGGGCCGCACGCCCGCCAGCGCGGCGATCACGCCGCCGGTGACCACGATCATCGGCGCCCAGCGCGTCGCCGCCAGCATGGCATTGGCCCAGGACAATGGCGGACGGGCAAAGAAGAAGGCGAAAGGCGCCACCGAGCCCGCCAGCGATCGCAGGCTGTCGCCAGTGCTCAGGCCTGGGTACAGCCCGTGCGCGAGGCCCGCGGCGGCGATCGCGACGAAGCCCCAGGCGGGATTGAACGGATCGATCCGCGGTCCCCAGCGCACGACGCAGATCGCCGCCAGCGCGACCTGCGTCGCCTTCAGCGCGGCAATCGTAGGCTGGAAGGTGGACAGGCCCAGAAGGTCGGACACCGTCATTTCGATCGTGGCCGCCGTGACCAGCAGCCAGGTGACGCAGAACGGCGTGGTGTGGCGGAAGGCCAGGAACACGACGCCGGCCGTCATCGTGGCCGCGAGAAGCATCCAGAACAATGGCGGCGCGAGCGCGGCCGCACCCAGCCCCGCCCCCAGGAGCAGGAGCGCACCGGTGGGCACCACGGCCCGGTCTGGCAGGACTGTCCGCATTCCCGCCAATATCGCCGGGATTGGTGAACAAACACTTTCCGCCGACGGCCGCTTCGTGTCCGGGGATCGCCCGTCCCGCCCCGAGACCAACCGGATCCGCACCCGCCAAGTGCCACATCATGCGCCGGCCGGCGTTGTGACGAACGTTGTCATCGCACCGTATCGACAACACCGGTCAGGCGGAATCGGAACGATCCTGCTTCGTCGACACGTCAGGCCACACGCCTGCGCGATCGGCACGAGTCATGGCGGAAGCATGGGCAATTTGTCATCCCCCAGCACCCGCCCGAGTGATCCAGATCAAGGAGCGTGAAGCGCGATCGGCACAGGGTGTCCCCGTTCACCATTACGAAATCCGAACCGGAACGGTGCAGCAAGCACCGGCCGCAGTGATCCGGCCACGATGGCAACCAGGCCCCCAGGGATGCGGCATCGAACCGACCTCGTGTCGGCGCCGCCGGTTCGTCCGGGCAGCATGACGGAGAAGAAGCGATGGAAGCGGAATCGCAACCGGTGGCAATGGCGGCATCGTCTTCCCCGCGATCCCCGGACGCAGAGCATCGTCCGGCAACACCGGCGCCGGCCTCCGCCGGGTGGCCGCTGCCCTGGTTCAGCGACGCCATGTCCGATGCGTGGCGGAGCATGCTTCCTTTCGGGCCGGTGGACCCGGCCGAACGGAACGCCCTGGCGGGGGCAAGGCGGCCGCCCCAGCCGGCTTCGCCCGACAACGTCGATCCCCCCACCAGCGTCGACCGGCTGCTGCACGCCAGCATGGGGCGCTTCACGGCGGGTCTGTCGCCGGCGGCGCTCTGGCTGGCCTATGCCGACTGGGGCATCCATCTGGCGGTCTCGCCGGGCAAGTGTGAGCAACTGGCCGAAAAGGGCGTGCGCAAGGCGGTTCGCTTCCTGACCTACGCCGCACGTGCCGCAACCGATCCGCATTGCCCGCCCTGCATTGCGCCACTGCCGCAGGACCTTCGCTTTGCCGGCGAAGCCTGGCAGCAGGCGCCGTTCAATCTGATCCAGCAGGCATTCCTTCTGCACCAGCAATGGTGGCACAGTGCCACGACGGGCATCGGCGGGGTTTCGACGCACCACGAGCACGTCGTTGCGTTCACCACGCGGCAACTGCTGGATACCGTATCGCCGGTGAACTTCATCGCAACGAACCCCGAGGTGCTGGCGACAACACTGCGCGAAGGCGGACAGAACCTGGTTCGCGGCATGATGAACTTCTGGGCGGACTGGGAACGGGCCGTCGGCGGCAAGCCGCCGGTCGGTGCCGACGAATTCCAGCCAGGCGAGCGCGTGGCGGTCACGGCGGGGAAGGTTGTCTACCGCAATCATCTGGCCGAGCTGATCCAGTACTCCCCCGCGACGCCGCAGGTTCAGGCCGAACCGCTGCTGATCGTGCCGGCCTGGATCATGAAATACTACATCCTGGATCTCTCGCCCGGGAACTCCCTGGTGAAGTACCTGGTCGATCGGGGTCATACCGTGTTCGCCATTTCCTGGCGCAACCCGACGGCGGCGGACCGCGACCTGGCTCTGAACGACTATCTGCGGCTGGGCATTCTGGACACGCTGAAGGCGATCCGGACCATCGTGCCGCAGGCCAGTGTGAATGCCGTCGGCTATTGCCTGGGCGGCACCCTGCTGTCGATGGCCGCCGCCTACCTGGCGCGGGAAGGCGATCCGATCCTGAACTCGGTGACCCTGCTCGCCGCGCAGACGGACTTCACCGAGGCGGGAGAGCTGACGCTGTTCATTGATGACAGCCAGCTCGACTATCTCGAGGACATCATGTGGGATCAGGGCTACCTCGATACCCGGCAGATGTCGGGCGCATTCCAGCTTCTGCGCTCCAACGACCTGATCTGGTCCCGCATCGTGCATGAGTACCTCATGGGCCAGCGGCCGCCGATGACCGACCTGATGGCATGGAACGCGGACACCACCCGGATGCCATACAGGATGCACGGCGAATATCTGCGCCGCCTGTTCCTGTCGAATGAGCTGTTCGAAGGACGATACGACATCGACGGCCGGCCGATCGCCCTCAGCGACATCCGCGCACCGATCTTCGCCGTCGCGACCGAGCGGGACCACGTGGCGCCATGGCGGTCGGTGTACAAGATCAACCTGGTCAGCGACACTGACGTGACGTTCGTATTGACCAATGGCGGCCACAATGCCGGCATCGTCAGTGAGCCCGGGCACGCACGCCGGCATTTCCGGCTGTCGCACCGGAAGGCCGACGCGCCATACATCGATCCCGAAACCTGGCAAGCCACGGCGCCGGTCACGCCAGGCTCCTGGTGGCCCGCCTGGCAGTCCTGGCTGTCGGAACGATCGCAGGGTCGCACCCCGCCGCCATCCATGGGCGCGCCGGACGCGGGGTATCCGCCCCTGGAAGACGCGCCCGGGCTCTACGTCCTGCAACGCTGACCGTCATCGCCAGGGGGGCGGCGCCGTACCGCCGTCCCCCTGATGCAGGAGGACTTCATGTCGCTCACCGGAAAGAAAGGGCTGATCGTCGGCATCGCCAACGAGCACAGCATCGCCTTCGGCTGCGCCGATGCGTTCCACCGCGCCGGCGCGGACCTTGCCGTCACCTATCTCAACGCCAAGGCGGAACCCTATGTCCGGCCGCTGGCGGAGAGGCTGCAAAGTCCCATCATCGTTGCCTGCGATGTGCGTGAACCGGGCCACCTGGAAGCGGTGTTCGCCCGCATCCGGGCGGAATGGGGCAGGCTGGATTTCGTGCTGCACTCGATCGCCTTTGCGCCGCGGGAGGATCTTCACAGCCGCGTCGTCGATTGCTCCCAGGCCGGCTTCGCCACGGCAATGGACGTGTCGTGCCATTCCTTCATTCGCATGGCGCGGCTGGCGGAGCCGTTGATGACCGATGGCGGCTGCCTGCTGACCGTCACCTTCTACGGCTCCGAGAAAGTGGTTGCGGAGTACAACCTGATGGGACCGGTGAAGGCGGCCCTGGAAAGCAGCGTGCGTTATCTCGCGGCAGAACTTGGGCCGAAACGCATCCGGGTCCACGCGCTTTCCCCTGGCCCGCTCAGGACCCGCGCGGCAAGCGGCATCGACCGCTTCGACGAGCTGCTGGAACGCACCCGTTCGCGCACACCCGAACACCAGCTCGTGGGCATCGAGGATGTCGGCAGCCTCGCGCGGTTCCTCGTCGATGACGCCGCCGCGGCCCTGACCGGAAACATCGAGTTCATCGACGGCGGCTATCACGTTCTTGGCTGATGGCACGCGGCACGCGGCGTGTCGCAACCGCCCACGCCGCCGGAGACAGGAGGCAACATGGCTGACGAAGCGATGATGCTGGATCGTACGCAAGGCAATCCGGCGACTCCACCGGTTCCCAACGAAACCGAAGGATTGAGCGACGCCGAGGCCGATCGGCGGCTGGCCCGGCATGGCGAGAATGCCCTGGCAGAGCATCACGTCGGGGTGGTCGAACGTCTCGCGCATTTCTTCTGGGGGCCGATCCCCTGGATGATCGAAATTGCCGCGGTGCTGTCGGGCGCGCTGCAGCACTGGGATGACCTCGGCATCATCCTGGCCATGCTGTTCATCAACGCCGGCGTCGGCTTCTGGCAGGAGTACAAGGCCGACAACGCGATCGCCCTGCTGAAGCAGCGCCTGGCGCTGAAGGCCCATGTCAGGCGCAACGGCGTGTGGAGGGAGATCGAGGCGAAGCTGCTGGTCCCCGGCGACGCGGTCCTGGTCAAGCTGGGCAATATCGTTCCGGCTGATATGAAACTCGTCAGCGGCGATTACCTCAGCGTCGATCAGTCGGCGCTCACCGGCGAGTCGCTGCCGGTCGACAAGCGCGCCGGCGACGACGCCTATTCCGGATCGATCGCAAAACAGGGAGAGATGATCGGCCTTGTCACTGCGACCGGAATGAACACCTATTTCGGCAAGACCGCGCACCTTGTCGAACAGGCGCGATCAGTGTCGCATTTCCAGCGGGCCGTCCTGCGCATCGGCAACTTCCTTATCCTTGTGACGATCGGCCTTGTGCTGGTCATCGGACTGGCGACGCTGTTCCGGCGCGATCCGCTGTTCGAAACCGTGCAGTTCGCATTGATCCTGACGGTGGCCTCCATCCCGGTGGCGCTGCCCGCCGTGCTCTCGGTGACAATGGCCATCGGCGCGGAACGCCTGGCGAAGCTCAAGGCGATTGTCTCCCGGCTTGTCTCCATCGAGGAGATGGCCGGCATGGACATGCTTTGCAGCGACAAGACGGGCACGCTGACCAAGAACGAGCTGACGCTCGGGCAGCCGCAGCCGGCCCAAGGCGTGGCACCGGAGACGCTGCTCCACGCCGCGGTGCTGGCTTCGCGCCGCGACGCGCCGGATGCGATCGATGCGGCGATCATCGCCGGCAGCAACCTATCGCACGATCTCGGCGATTATGTGGTGCGCCGCTTCCAGCCATTCGATCCGGTATCGAAGCGGGCCCAGGCGGACATCGAACACGCCGGCAAGCGGTTCAAGGTCGTCAAGGGTGCTCCGCAGGTGATCATCAATCTTTGCGCACCGGACGAGGCGGAGCGCCGCGCCATCGCGACGCTGGTGGACCAGGATGCCGCGAAGGGATACCGCACGCTCGGCGTTGCCCGATCCGATGGGGATGGTCCCTGGCGATTCCTGGGATTGCTGCCGTTGTTCGATCCGCCGCGGGACGATTGTGCCGCCACGGTCGCCGCCGCCCGGGCGATGGGCGTCGATGTGAAAATGGTGACCGGCGATCATGAGGCGATTGCCAGGGAGATCGCCGGCCAGCTCGACCTCGGCCAGGATATCCTTGTTGCGGACAAGGTCTTTGCCGGCAACGGGGCGGACCCCGATGCGTCCCGCATCGCCGCGGCGGATGGTTTCGCCAGGGTCTTTCCCGAGCACAAGTTCCGCATCGTGAAGGCGCTGCAGGGTGCCGGATACATCGTCGGCATGACCGGCGATGGCGTCAACGACGCCCCGGCCCTGAAGCAGGCCGATGTCGGGATCGCGGTCAGCGGCGCGACCGATGCCGCTCGTTCCGCGGCGGATCTGGTGCTGACCGCCCCGGGGCTGTCGGTCATCACGACCGCCATCGAGGAGGCGCGGCGCATCTTCGAGCGCATGACAAGCTATGCGATCTACCGCATCGCCGAGACGATGCGGCTGCTGCTGTTCATGACGGCGAGCATCCTGATCTTCAACTTCTATCCTGTCACCGCGATCATGATCGTTCTGCTGGCATTGCTGAACGACCTTCCGATCATGATGATTGCGTACGACAACGCTCCGATAGCCCAAAAGCCGGTTCGCTGGGACATGACACGCGTCCTGACGATCGGTTCGGTCCTGGGCATCTACGGGGTGATCGAAAGCTTCGGGCTGTATTGGATCGTACGGGACTATCTGGTGCTGACCCCGCCCGTCGTGCAGGCGCTGATCTTCCTGAAACTTCTCGTCTCCGGTCACATGACGATCTATCTCACGCGCAACCAGGGGGCGATCTGGCAACGTCCGTGGCCCAGCCTGAAGCTCGTCATTCCCTGTGAGGCGACGCAGCTGGTCGGCACATTGGCGGTTGTCTATGGGTGGTTCATGGCGCCGACCGGCTGGGAGCTCGCGCTGATGGTCTGGGCCTATACGCTCGCTTCGTTCCTCATCGCGAGCGCGGTCAAGATCGGCACCTACCGGCTGCTGAACCACACGCCCCGCCACGCGCGCCATCTGGCGCGGGTGGAAGGGTCGATTGCGGGCTGAGCAACCGCGGCGTCCGGCCCGCTACAGCGCGCCGGACGCCCGCAGCTCCGCGATCTCGGCCGCGGAATAGCCGGCTTCGGCCAGCACCTGGTCCGTGTGCTCGCCCTTGCCCGGCGGTGGCGATGTGATGGCGGGGCTGTCCGGCCCGGCGGTGAAGCCGGACGTCACCAGGCCGATCTCCCGCTCGACCCCCGCCGCCCCCTTGATGCGGCCGATCACGTTGCGGAACGCAACCTGCGGATGTTCGACAATCTCGGGCACGGTGCGGATGGCGGAAGCCGGCACGCCCTCGGCGTTCAGCCGGTTCTCCCAGTTCATCGCGGTATCCCTGGCGAATGCCTGCTGCAGTTCGGCGCGCAGATGGTCATGGTGCTCGCGCCGCCCATCCACGCTGCTGAAGCGCGGATCGTCCGCCAGGTCCGGCCGGCCGATCGCCTTGGTGATGCCCGCCCATTGCCGGTTGGTCAGCGCGCTCATGAGGATGCCGCCGCCGCCTTCGGTCGCGAACGACCCCGCCGTGGGCAGTTTCAAGGGCGACCCGTTGCCGACGAGCTGTGGCGCGAGGCCGATATTCAGGAAATTGCTGACCAGCGGCGACATCAACGCGAGCGAGGTGTCCAGCATGGACACATCCACATGCTGCCCCTCGCCCGTCGTCGCCCGCCGGAACAGCGCGCCGGCGATGGCGAACGCGGCCATCACCGCCGTGCCCAGATCGACGACGGTGAAGCCCACGCGCGTCGGTCCGGTTTCCGGGAAGCCGGTGACCGACATCATGCCGGAGACCGCCTGCACCGCGCCGTCATAGGCCGGCGCGCTGGAGGATGGGCCGGACTGGCCATAGCCCGACACCGAGCAATAGATCAGATCCGGCCTGATCGCCTTCATCGCCTCATAGCCGAAGCCCAGCCTTTCGATCACGCCGGGCCGGAAGTTCTGCACCACGACGTCGGCGTCCCGCACCAGCCGGCTGATGATCTCCACCGCGCGCGGATGCTTCAGGTCCAGCGTCATCGAGCGCTTGTTGGCGTTCATCGCCAGGTAGAACGGCGGCATCCCGACCTGGCCGATATCATTGTCGGCGCCGATGTTGCGGCACTGGTCGCCGTCTTTCGGTTCCTCGATCTTGATCACGTCGGCGCCCAGCAGGGCGAGCTGCATCGTGGCGAAGGGTCCCGCGAAGACCTGGGAGAAATCGATGACACGGACGCCGGAAAATGCCTTGGCCATGGATCAGCCGCTCCTTTTTACGGGGGCGCGCAGGCGGTTTTCCCGCCGCGCGATATACAATCCGGCGCCTACGATGACCGCCGCGCCGATCCAGGTCCAGTGATCCGGCAGGTTGCGATACAGCACATAGCCGGTCAGCGTGGCGCCCAGCAGTTGCAGGTAGTTGAAGGGGGACAGCAGCGCGGCGGGCGCGCGCTCGAACGCCTTGGTCAGCAGGTAGTGCGCGCTGCCGCCGATGATGCCCATCGACAGGAACAGCGCCCAGTGTTCCCAGCGCGTGGGCAGCGTGAAGTAGAACGGCGACATCGCGACCACGACGCAGGACCCGACGAAGCCCGACCAGATGTTCGTCGTTTCGGCATGGTCCTGCCCGGCCAGGCGGCGTGTCATGAGCTGGTACATCGCCGCACAGACAGCGGAGCCGACCAGCAGCAGGGCGCTGAGCTGCGCGGTTCCGTCACCGCCCGGGCGGATGATGATCAGCGTGCCGGCGAAGCCCACCAGGATGGCGGCCCAGCGGTGCATCCCCACCTTCTCGCCCAGCAGCGGGCCGGACAGCGCGGCGACGATCAGCGGCGTGGAGAAGCTGATCGCCGCGGCGGTGGCGAGCGAGAGCTGCGTCAGGCCGGTGAAATAGAACAGCGAGGAGGAAATGCCGAACAGCCCGCGCAGGATCTGCGTGCCCGGACGCCTCGGGACCAGGATGCGCGGGCCGAAGCGCGGGGCGAACAGGATCAGCATCCACAGGAACGCGGTGCCGTGGCGGAACAGCGTCACCTCGAACGGGTGGTAGTGTTCCGCCATCACCTTGCCACAGGCGTTCACATAGACGATCAGGCCGACATACACGCACATCAGGCCCATGGCCTGCAGCAGACGGTCGTCGCGGCGCGTCGCGGGAGCGAGGGTTCTCATCGGGGCGGGGAAAGCGGCGCTGTCTGCTCAGGGGTGGGGACGCCCCTCTTCCAGCCCCGATCCCGGAATCTGTCCCCGGGATCGGGGCGGACATGGTTGCCGGAGACGCTCCCCGGCCGGCCGGAAATGTCAGTGGCTGGGCCGGTGGAACGGCTTGTCGCCCTTCACGGTAACGCGGAACCCCGAGCGGACCTGCGGGAAGTAGTCCCACATCGCGATGTGCTGGACGCAGCGATTATCCCAGAAGGCGATGGCGTCCGGGGTCCAGCGGAAGCGCACCTGCCAGTGCGGCCGGCCGCAATGCTCGTAGAGGAATTCCAGGATCGCCTTCGATTCCGCCTCGGGCAGGCCCTTGATGTGGGACGTGAACACCGGGTTGACGAAGATCGCCGTCCGCCCGGTGACGGGATGCGTGCGGATCACCGGATGTTCGGCGCGCGGGAAGGTCTTTTCCGTGTTGTCGCCGATGATGCGGTTGGTGCGGACATAGTTCTGCGCGCCGTCATGCACCGCGGTCAGGCCGGCCAGGAATGTCTTCATCGGCTCGGACAGCGCGTCATAGGCCGCGTACATGCTGGCGAAGATCGTGTCGCCACCGCTCTCGGGGATGGTCTTCAGGTTCAGGATCGATCCCATCGGCGGTTCGGGATCGCAGGAGACGTCGGAGTGCCAGCGCTCGCCCGACACACGCTTGGAATTGGCGTCGGCGTGGATCGGCAGGATTTCCGGATGCCCGTCCGGCCCCTTGGTGTTGGGGTGGATCGCCAGTTCGCCGAACAGGCGGCCGAACGCCTTGTGCTGGTCCAGCGTCAGCTTCTGGTCGCGGAAGAACAGGACCTGGTGCGCCATCAGCGCGTCGTGCACTTCCTGGAACTGCTGGTTGCCGAGCGGGCGGGCGAGATCGATGCCGGAGACCTCGGCGCCGATGGTGGGGGTGACGGGTTTCACCGTGATGGTTTCGTAACTCATCGGACTCCCTCCTGCTGACCGGCTGATGGCCGGTTCCCGCGCACTATCCCGGGGTTTCCGCGCGGACGCAAATCGCGCGGGATCGCTGGCGGGCCAGGCGGCCCGGACCTGACGGAAATGCGATCACGGCGCGCGATGACCTGGCCGGCCCTGCCCCCACATGCCGGGGACACACCTGGGAGCATGATCATGGCCAGCATCAAGCGACACGCCTCGGCCGTCTGGCAGGGCACCGGCAAGGAGGGGACCGGCAGCCTGTCCACACAGAGCGGGACGCTGCACGACACGCGCTACGGGTTCCAGGCGCGGTTCGGCGAGGGCGCGGGCACGAACCCCGAGGAACTGATCGCGGCGGCGCATGCCGGGTGCTTCAGCATGGCGACGGCGTTCCAGCTGACGGGCGCCGGCCATCCGCCGGACCGGCTGAACACGGAGGCGACGCTGACCATGGAACAGGAAGGCGGCGGGTTCCGCATCGCCGCGGTCCATCTGGTGCTGCGCGCGACGGTGCCCGGCATCGCCGAGGACGAGTTCCAGCGCCTGGCCGATACGGCGAAGGCGAACTGCCCGGTGTCCCGCGTGCTGAACGCCGCGATCACGCTGGAAGCGCATCTGGAGTAGGGCGTCAGCGGCAGGGGTGAGGCCGGGGTCAGTACTCCGGCATCTCCCTGCCTTCGTTCAGGATGGCATGAGAGCGGGCCGTCATCCGGCCGGCCGGCGCAAGGCACGGCGCCCGCGTTGTCCGCACCGGCCCGGGGACGAAGCCGGCGGAGGCCGAGGGACGAAGCCGCCGGCGCGCCTTTCCGCGCCGTGACGGTTCCCGGGACGGCGCGGACACCGTCACAGATGACATTGCGGCCCGGACACTCTATCTCTCCCGGCGAAGCACGGGCGACCCGGCCCGGGACACAGCAGGCCCCCTGAACGCCCCCATGACCGACACCCCGATCGACCATATCCGCAACTTCTCGATCATCGCCCATATCGACCACGGGAAATCCACCCTGGCCGACCGGCTGATCCAGGCCACCGGCGCGCTGACCGACCGGGAGATGACGAACCAGGTCCTGGACAACATGGAACTGGAGCGGGAACGCGGCATCACCATCAAGGCCCAGACCGTCCGGCTGATCTACAAGGCCAAAGATGGGCAGGTCTACGAACTCAACCTGATGGACACGCCCGGCCACGTCGACTTCGCCTATGAGGTCAGCCGCAGCCTGGCCGCCTGCGAAGGCAGCCTGCTGGTGGTTGACGCCTCGCAGGGCGTCGAGGCGCAGACGCTGGCGAATGTCTACCAGGCGATCGACGCGAACCACGAGATCGTGCCGGTGCTGAACAAGATCGACCTGCCGGCCGCGGAACCCGAGCGGGTGAAGCAGCAGATCGAGGACGTGATCGGCCTTGATGCCTCGGACGCGGTGGAGATCAGCGCCAAGACCGGGCTGAACATCGAAGGGGTGCTGGAGGCGCTGGTCCAGCGCCTGCCGCCGCCCACCGGCGATGCCAACGCGCCGCTGAAGGCGCTGCTGGTGGACAGCTGGTACGACCAGTACCTGGGCGTGGTGATCCTGGTGCGGGTCAGGGACGGCCGCCTGAAGCGCGGGCAGAAGATCCGCATGATGTCCACCGGCGCCGTCCACAACGTGGAACAGGTGGGCGTGTTCACGCCCAAGATGATCCCGGTGGACGATCTGGGGCCGGGCGAGATGGGCTACATCACGGCGGCCATCAAGACCGTGGCGGACTGCAACGTCGGAGACACGATCACCGAGGATCGCAACCCCGCCGCGGATCCGCTGCCCGGGTTCAAGCCTTCCATCCCCGTGGTGTGGTGCGGCCTGTATCCCGTTGATGCCGATGATTTCGAGAAGCTGCGGGAAAGCCTGGGCAAGCTGCGGCTGAATGACGCGAGCTTCCACTACGAGCCCGAGACCTCGGCCGCGCTGGGCTTCGGCTTCCGCTGCGGGTTCCTGGGCCTGCTGCATCTGGAGATCATCCAGGAACGGCTGAGCCGCGAGTTCGACCTGGACCTGATCGCGACCGCGCCATCGGTCGTCTATCACGTGTTCAAGACGAACGGTGAGATGCTGGAGCTGCACAACCCCGTCGACATGCCGGACGGGTCCGTCATCGAGCGGATCGAGGAGCCCTGGATCAAGGCGACGATCATGGTTCCCGACGAATACCTGGGCGCGGTGCTGGCGCTGTGCTCCGAGCGTCGTGGCGTGCAGGTGGACCTGACCTATGTCGGCAACCGCGCCATGGCGGTGTACCGGCTGCCGCTGAACGAGGTGGTGTTCGACTTCTACGACCGGTTGAAGTCGTGCTCCCGCGGCTATGCCAGCTTCGACTACCAGATGGACGAATATGCCGAGAGCGAACTGGTCCGGATCTCGATCCTGGTGAACGGCGATCCGGTGGACGCGCTGTCGTTCATCGCCCACCGCTCGGCCGCCGAGAGCCGGGGACGGGCGATCTGCGCGCGGTTGAAGGACCTGATCCCCAAGCAGTTGTTCAAGATTGCCATCCAGGCGGCGATCGGGTCGCGGGTGATCGCGCGCGAGACGATCAGCGCGTTGAGCAAGGACGTCACCGCGAAATGCTATGGCGGCGACATCACCCGCAAGCGGAAGCTGCTGGAGAAGCAGAAGGAAGGCAAGAAGCGGATGCGGCAGTTCGGCAAGGTGGAGATTCCGCAGTCGGCGTTCCTGGCGGCGCTGAAGATGGACGCCTGACGCGGATGCGGACCGGGGTGGGGAGAGGCAGGCTCACGCAGGCGAGTTACCGGGGCTGACAGGCGAGGTCTGGTTCGATTCGATACGGCTGCCTCTGCCGTGGAGCCGTTCCGATGGTCTCAGCGTCCCTGCCCACGTCCGGCGAGTTTATGGTAGGCAGCCGAAACCGCGTGCTGACCGCACTGAACCGCGTTGGCGAGGACGCTGCCGAGGCCATCTTTCGATCTGCCATTGCCCGTGCGACAGAAGGGGACCAGCAAGCCGCTGCGCAAATCCTGTCCCGGGCCTGGCCGGCTCGGAAAGGCCGCGCTGTGGAGTCGGACCTGCCACCCCTGATGAACGCGAGCGACCTGCCGGTTGCGCTCGGGGCTATCGTGTCGGCGATGGATAGGGGCACATGTCGGCCGAGGAAGCCAGTGCCATAGCTGCGGTGCTAGACGTTCATCGCCGGGCTATCGAGACGAACGACCTGGAGGTGCTCCTGGAGGCGCTGGAACAAGCACGAGGACGCCAAGCCATGTCGGCGCGGAATCTCGCCCGTCGCGTCCGCGCTCTCGAACGTGCCGCACAGGGGCGGAGCGGCGTGCGGGCGCTGACCCGTCCTGCCGACGTGAAGGGCGAGGTGCTGGCCGAGTGGGAGGCGAAGTATCTGCACGTGCCGCATGACGCCGCTCTGATCGTGAACATCAAGCGTTTCGGTGAAGGTCCGGGCACGATGGAACGGGCCGCGTCACGTTGCGACCAACCGCGCTAGCAAGTGGTGAATCGATAGACGAGTAGCCCGCCGAGATCGTCCAATCTGCCAACCGCACACTCATAGTCGCCACGCTTGATGTATTTATCACCCTCCCGAGCAGCCTGCGCTTCAACCCACGCCCGGCAATTGTCGAGCGATTTTACATCCAGGGCCATTCTGTGAACGCTTAGATTCTTGCGGTCTGGATAGTATACGGCGTCAATTGCTTCCCAAGGGGCAGGCCGATGAGGCCATAGCGGATTCGTAATGTCTCGCGCGGGAGTGCCGAGGATTGCATACGCAGCTAAAAGAAGCAGCACAATCTAGCGCATGTCGCAGATCTCCGCGGTGTATACGGTAGGCGTGCCGTTGCCGGTGCGAGTTCAGGCGAACCAGATCACCCGTTGACGGTACTATGCCGTATCATATTGATCGTGCGGGAGCCAGCGGCGTCCGAGAATGCGGGTGCGCACCCTATCCCTCCGGGGCGCAGCTTCCGTAACTCACGACGATGGCGTCCAAGGCACTTGTAATTTCGATAAAAATTGAACCATCGGCGGACATCTTCGCACCTTGCAATCCAGGTCGGAAATCGAGGTCAACGAAGCCTCCGGCAGCATGGACGCTCATCGGATACCAGTCACACGGGCGCTTGTCGTCACACCGGCCATACCTGCGCTCGGCCATGTTCAACCGGACATAGATGTCGGACGGCATGATGGGGGAGCACCCCCTAGCAGTGCACGCGTGGCGCGCGTGGAAGTCGCAGCGCATTTCAGCCGCCATAGTGAAGGTTGGGACGTTCAGCACCGAAACCGCCAGGACAAAGGCCAGGGCGGCAATGCTCCGAAGTGCCTTTGAGATCGTGGTATGCATCAAGGATAGTACGGTTCCGG
>JBFXDK010000100.1:0-20732 GCA_050181195.1 Acetobacteraceae bacterium
AGCTATCGTCTGCAAGTCAGGTCTGGCCACGCCGTAACTGGTCGCCCCCTCCGCGCCCCCCGGCTGACGTGACACAAACAGGACCGCGATGCGTGCGATCCTGCCGTCGCGAAGGCCGGCAGGCCGCGATCAACCGGTCGGTGATGGAACCGCGATACCCGTTGGGGATACCTAACCGGCACACGCGCTTGCGTCGACAAGCTTTCCGCTTTGCCCGCATTCAGCGCCAAGCCAGCCGCCGACCCAACTGGCAGTATCGCTCAACCGATCCGCCACACGAACCCGTCCCGCCGCATCGCCAGATGCGGGTTGTGCGCCGCCAGCGCGCCTTCCAGCAGCAGCGCCCAGCACTCCAGCACCGCTGGATGCGGACCGGGCACGCCGTCCAGCAGCTTCCACCCAGTCTGGCGGACCACCACGGAACCGGCCTCCGCGCCGATTTCCACCCGGTCTCCCTGCCCTTCGGCCAGGCGCGTCATGAACACGGCGAAACCCGCCACGTCGGTGGGACCGACGGTGCCCAGCGCCTCGGCGATCCGGTGGTAAAGCTGCATCCCGACCAGGCGCGCCGCCCCGCCCGCGACGAACAGCGCGGCGTCGCGTCCGAACAGGTTCACGACTTCAGGCAGCGATGACCGGATGTATTCCATGGCATAGTTGCGGTGCGCCTTCGCCAGGCGTTCGGCGGGCCAGTCCGCCTCATTCAGCCGCGGCGCCAGCGCGGGATCGAAAGGCGGGGCACTTTCATTGCGGGCGAAGCGCAGCCGCTCCTCGGGCGCCAGGTCATGGTCGTGCTCCAGGAAATAGCCTTCCAACCCAGCCTCGCCGTCCACCGTCTGCTTGGTGCAGACGAATCCCAGGCGCGGATTGCCCAGCGACACGCCGTTATGCGCCTGCCAGCCGCGCAGGAACGCGGTGGAGACCTCGGACGGGATGCCGCAGATCGCAATATCCCGCCACACCCAGCGCGGCGGCGGGAAGCGCACCCAGGCCTTGCGGTCGGATTCGGGCATGAACTCCACCGATACACCGCCGATGCGGTTGGACAGGTAATGGTAGCTCGCCGCCGCCACCGCGTCGGGCAGGCCGGTCAGGCCCAGCTTCTTCAGCCCCGGCAGAAAGCGCTGGTGGTGTTGGCGGCGGAAGGTGCGGAACACAAGCTCCGCCGCGTCCTTCGCGCCTCGCTGCACCACGGTGCGCAGGATGATCCCGGTGAAGAAGCCGTGATACCAGTCCGCGACGGCGCGCCAGGCCTGGGTGTCTTGCATCGTGCGGGTCGCTCCTTCGCGCAGGTTGCGGCATTGTGGGCCGGTCAGCCTATCGGAGGTTCCCATGGCCGCCTATGAGTTCGTCACCGTCGACGTCTTCACCGACCAGCGCTTCGGCGGCAACCCGCTGGCGGTGTTTCCCGATGCGCGCGGGCTGAGCGACGCGCAGATGCAGGCGCTTGCCGGCGAGTTCAATCTGTCGGAAACCACCTTCGTGCTGCCGCCGGACAATCCGCAGCACCACGCCAAGGTGCGGATCTTCACGCCGCGGGCCGAACTGCCCTTCGCCGGCCACCCCAATGTCGGCACCGGCTTCGTCCTCGGCGTCAGGGACGACAACCCGCCCGAGCACTACACGTTCGAGGAGCTCGCCGGCCTGGTACGGGTGCATCTGCTGCACGGGGCGGACAGGCGCATTGCGGGCGCTCGCATTTCCGCGCCGCGGTCACTGTCGATCGATATCGACATCCCGACGGACGTGATTGCCGCCTGTGCCAGCCTGTCGGTCGACGATCTGGAGACGACCTCGCACAACCCGCTGGTTGCCTCGGTCGGCACGCCCTTCGTGATTGCCGAGGTCGCGAGTGTCGAGGCGCTGTCGCGCGCCGCCCCCGACATCTCGGCCTTCCGCGACGCGGCGGAGCGCTTTCCGGGCATGGAACTGCGGTTCGCGCTGCATCTCTACGCTCGTATCGACGGAGATGCGACGCGGCTGCGGGCTCGGATGTTCGCGCCACTGGGTGGCGTGATGGAGGATCCCGCGACCGGCAGCGCCAATGCGGCGCTGGCGGCGCTGCTGACCTCGCTGGCGCCCGGCGAGAATGTCGATCTGCACTATGCGATCACGCAGGGCGTGGAGATGGGCCGGAGGAGCGAGATCGTTGCGGGAGCAAGGAAGACGGCCGAGGGGCCGATCCTGGCGACGGTGGCGGGGAACTGCGTGCCGATGCTGCGCGGCACGATCGAATTGTAGGAACGGCGGGGGAGGACCACCGGCCCTCCCCCGTCCGCCCGGTCAGCCGGCGTCGCTGGCGTTCTCGCCCACCGTGATGCCCACAAAGGCCGGCTGGCCGTCCCGCATGATGCGCAGCGCCACGGCACGGTTATCGCCGCTGAGCGCCTTGCGCACCGCCCGCACCGCCTCGCCTGGCGAGCCGACAGTCTGGTTGCCGACGCCGACGATCACGTCACCGGCCTTCAGCCCAGCCTGTTCCGCCGCCGATCCGGGGCGCACGTTCTGGATGACCGCGCCGTCCGTGCCGTCGGGAACATCCAGCTGCGCCCGCATGTCCGGCGACAGCGGCGCCAGGGCCAGGCCCAGCTGGCCGCGGTTGCCCTGGGCCGGCTGCTCCGCGCTGGCAGTCCGCTCACGCGGCATTTCGCCGACCTTCACCTCGATGTCCTTGGTCGACCCGCTGCGCAGGACCTGCAGGCTGGCTTCCTCGCCCGGCTTCAGGCTGGCGATCTTCAGCGCGAGGTCACGCGGGCTGCGAACCTGCTGACCATTCACGGACTGGACGATGTCGCCCGGTTGCAGCCCGGCCTTGGCCGCCGGACCGTTCGGCTGCACGCCGGCCAGCAGCGCACCGGCATTCTCTTTGACCTGCAGCGCCTTGGCGGTCGCCGGGGTCAGCCCCTGGACCTCAACGCCGACATAGCCGCGGGTCACATGTCCGGTATCTTCAATCTGCGACACCACCGTCCGGATCATGTCGGACGGCACCGCGAAACCGATGCCGATCGACCCGCCGGAAGGCGACAGGATGGCGGTGTTCATGCCGATCACCTTGCCGTCCTGCGTGAACAGCGGCCCGCCCGAGTTGCCCTGGTTGATCGGGGCGTCTATCTGGATGAACTGGTCATAAGGTCCGGCACCGATGTCGCGGCTGACGGCGGAGACGATGCCGGCGGTGACCGTGCCGCCCAGGCCGAACGGATTGCCCATGGCGATAACCCATTCGCCGGGCTTCACGTCGCGCGAATTGCCGAGTTGGATGAACGGCAGCTTGTGGTCGGCGGAAACCTTCAGCACCGCAATGT
The DNA here is from genome assembly GCA_050181195.1 of Acetobacteraceae bacterium. Classification (GTDB taxonomy): domain Bacteria; phylum Pseudomonadota; class Alphaproteobacteria; order Acetobacterales; family Acetobacteraceae; genus Rhodopila. Next base: position 3,309 of record JBFXDK010000100.1, read on the forward strand.
CGGTCCGCGGATCACGTCCAACGACCTTGGCCGGAAGTTCAGTGCCGTCATCGAAAGCGACCATGACGCTTGTGGCGTCCTTCACGACGTGATTGTTGGTCACGATCGTGCCGTTGGCGTCGATGATGAAGCCGGAACCACGGGCTTCGACGACCCGGGAACGGGGTCCCTCGGGGGTCATGTTGCCGAACGGGAACGGGAACGGCATGCCGTTCATCGAATCCGTGTCGGAGATGCGGCTTTTCATCTTGGTCGTGATCGAAACCACCGCCGGCTTCACCTGGGTGACCAGGTTGGTGAAGTCGGGGACGGTGCGCGGCATGACGTTCGCGCTGGGCGGATTGACCGGCGTGGTCTGGGCCGTATCGTTCGCGGCATGGCCGACGGCGAAGCCGCCCAGCGTGGTGCCGGCAAGCAGGGCTGCGACCAGTGCGGCGCGCCGCATCGGGGACGGCGTGCGCCGGGGTGCGGTGTCAGGGGTCATGTAACCTCCGTGGGACGAGAAGCGTTCTAGAGGGCGACGTGGGTCGCTGTGGACACGGTAAATCTAGGAGCCACCACGTGAACGTTCTTTGGTCAGAGTGGTTACAACGCTGTTAGGCAGGTTAAGAGTTGGTCATATTCCGTTGTGACTTACTACTTACCGTCGAATGGTAAGTAGCGCTCCAGCCCGTTACATATTGTTACATCAAGCCGCCTTCCCAAGCACCTTCACGAAACCGGCGCTCCTCCTCGTGAAGCACCCGTGCCGCCCCATTTTCCTCCCCCGCGCCCCTGATCGACGGATCGTGCCGTGACCGGCCGAGGTCCAGTCGCAAAACAAAGTCCAGTTCCAGAAAATCTGATCAACCCGAGAATCCAATTGTGCGTCCGCTTCAAGCATGCTGCCGTTCGGCATCAGGACAGGGATCGAACGGGCCTGGGGTGCCCGGGGCGTCCATGAAGGAGGAAAAGTACATGTCTCGATGGTTTGCGGGCCTGTCCCGCCTGATGGTGGCGGGTCTCGCCGTCCTGTCGCTCAGCGGACCGGCACTGGCCGAGACGTTCCCGTCCCGCCCGATCACCTTGATCAATGTCTTCGCCGCCGGTGGACCGTCGGACATTTACCTGCGCGCGCTCGCCAACAAGGCCAAGGACATCTTCGGTGTGCCGATCGTTGTGGAGAACAAGCTGGGCGGCGCTGGCACTGTGGGTCCCGCCACCATGGCCGCGACGGCAAAGCCCGACGGCTACACGATCTCTTATGTCGGGACGGGCATCTTTACGGTTCCGGTGATTCAGAAGGCGGCATTCGATCCGGCGCGGGACTTCACCTACATCATCGGCCTGTCCGGCTATCGCATCGTCGTGTCGGTAAAATCCGACACCCGGTGGAAGACCTGGCAGGAGGTCGCTGATGAGGCGCGCGCCCATCCGATGAAGATCACCTACTCCACCCCTGGCCCGGGCAGTGCCACGCACCTTGCGTTCGAGTCCGCGGCCTACCCGCTGGGCCTGAAGTTCACCCACGTGCCGTTCCGCGGCGCGGCGGAGCAGGTGACGGCCATGCTGGGCGGGCATGTGGACCTGGCCGCGACGGGCGGCAACGTGTTCCCGCTGATCGATGCCGGGCAGGCGCGCCCGCTGTTGTGGCTGACCCGCAATCCAAGCCCGCGCTACAAGGATGTGCCGAGCCTGAAGGAGATCGGGGTGACGTCGGATATCGACCTGAACTTTCCGTTCGGCCTGGCCGGGCCGAAGGGCATGGACCCCGCCGTGGTGAAGATCCTGCATGACGGGTTCAAGAAGGCGATGGAAACGCCCGAGCACGAGCAGATCCTCCAGACGCTGGACCAGCCCAATTGCTACATGAGCAGCGAGGACTTCACCGCTTGGGCGAAGACGCAGATCGTCGCCTATCGCGAGGCGCTGCAGCGCCTGGGCATCGCGCACAAGAACTGACAAGTTGCTGGCAGCGGCCAGGGAACCCGCACCCCTGGCCGTTCACATATGCGGCGGTCAGCTTTCCTCGGTCGCCAGCGCGCGTCTGCGAGCGTTGAACATCGGCAGCAGCGGCGAGAGCAGCAAGAGCGCGGCGGCAACAAGGCAGACAGCGGAGATTGGCCGCTCGACAAAGATGATGAAGTCACCGCGGCTCAGGATCAGCGCCTTGCGCAGGTTGTTCTCCAGCATCGGCCCCAGAACGAAGGCCAGCACCAGCGGCGCGGGTTCAAACCCGTACTTCTTCATCAGCCAGCCCAGTACGCCAAAGGCCAGCATCAGGTAGACATCAAAGATCTGATTCGAGACGGAATAGGCCCCGATCAGACAGAATAGCAGGATCATCGGGAACAGTATCCTGTAGGGCACCTTCAGCAACTGCACCCACATCCCGATCAGCGGCATGTTCAGGACCAGCAGCATGGCATTGCCGATATACATGCTGGCGACGACACCCCAGAACAGATCGGGCTGCTGCACCATCAGAAGCGGTCCCGGCTGCACGCCATGCACGATGAAGGCGCCCAGCAGCAGCGCCATCACCACGTTCGGGGGGACGCCCAGGGTCAGCAGCGGGATGAAGCCCGCACCAGCGGCGGCGTTGTTGGCGGTTTCCGGCCCGGCCACGCCCTCGATCGCACCCTTGCCGAACTGCTCGGGTGTCTTCGACAGGCGCTTCTCCAGCGCGTAGGACAGGAAGGACGAAATCACCGCGCCGCCGCCCGGCAGAATGCCCAGTAAGAAGCCCAGGACGGTGCCGCGCCCGATCGGTCCGGCGCTGCGCTTCCAATCCTCCCGCGTCGGCAGCAGCCCCTGCACATTGGTCTGGAAGACCTGCCGGTCCAGCCGCTGTTCCAGGTTCGAGAGGATTTCAGCAATGCCGAACAGCCCCATCACAATGGGGACCAGACCGAGCCCGTCCAGCAGTTGCAGCTGGTCATAGGTCATGCGCGGCACGGCAGTAATGGAATCGATACCGACCAGGCCAAGCACCACGCCGATACAGGCCATGATCAGCGCCTTTATGACGGATCCCTGACTGAGCCAGACCAGAATCGTGAGACCCAGCACCATCAGCGAGAAATACTCGGCGGGCCCGAATTTCACGGCGAAGGCCGCCATGGTCGGCGCCAGCAGCATCAGCCCGACCACTGCGGCCGTCCCGGCAATGAACGATCCGATCGCCGCCATCCCCAGCGCCGGCCCCGCTCGGCCTTGCCGCGCCATCTGATAGCCGTCGAGACAGGTGATCACGCTCGCCGCTTCCCCGGGGATATTCACCAGGATCGAGGTGGTGGAGCCGCCGTACATCGAACCGTAATAGATGCCCGCGAGCATGATGATGCCGGCCTCGGGCGTGACGTTGAAGGTGATCGGCAGCAGAAGCGACATCGCTGCCACCGGGCCGATGCCGGGCAGAACGCCGATCAGCGTGCCGATGAACACGCCGGCAAAGCAGAACAACAGGTTGATCGGCTGCGTCGCGACGCCGAGGCCGTGCCAGAGGCTGGCGAACACATCCATGGCTCAGTCCCCGAGCAGCGTACCGCTGGGCATCTGCGTGCCCAGCCAGGCGACGAACACCGCCCAGGCGACCAGCGTCGTCACCGCGGAACCGATGAGCGAAACGCCCCAGCCCTGCGGCTCGACCGTCTTGAACAGGATCAGGAGCAGGATGAAGGTTGTCAGGACGAAGCCCAGGGTCTGCAGCACGGCGGCGTAGGCGACCAGCAGCCCGACCACATACAGCACCTTGCCCCAGCGCAATCCGGCGAACACACTGCCCAGGCTTGTCTTGTCGCCGCCGGGCAGCATGCTTTGCACCAGTTGGATCAGGCCGAGGACGCCCATGATGCAGGCGGTCCAGAACTGGATATAGCCGGAGCCGGGGTCGGACGGCTCGCCCAGGCCCAGGTCCATCGCCTCATAGGCGAGGTAGGCGGCCAGAGCCAAGGCCAGCAACGCGGTAACCGTGTCCGCACGCAGCCGCCCCGCCATGCGCGTTCCCCTTCCCCATCCATCATCGTTGCCGATCCGCGCGGATCTGTAGCACGCGCGGTGTCCCGTGACCAATCTGCCGCCCACGGAAACGCACTCCTGGTTGGGCTGCCTCCTTCGAACGCACCATCGAGCGACACAGCCGCGCCTTGGTCAGACGGGGATCCGGCCAGGACGCAGGAAGCGGACACGCGCCGAGCTGCATTACCGGTGGCGCCAGACGGTATCTTTTATAGGATAAATTGAGAACAGTTGCGCGGTCATTTCGTCCAGCCGCGCAGCAGGAATTTTGAGGCGAATCTCAGGACATGTCTCACAGCCCGCTCAAAATCCGCCGGACCATGGAACAAAAAGCAGGCCGGGGGAGCGGCGCGATCTTCGACGCGCTGGCAAAGGCACGAAATTTTCTATAAATATCAATGATTTAGATTCCAGTTCGACTAAACTACGATCGGGTACGGTATTATTTTTTAGCTTGATTAAAGTTATCGATCTCATCTAATTAACGGAACGACATTCGCATAAGGGGACGAGACTGCAATGGCAACCTTCACCAATCCGACCATCACGAATTTCAGCGATGGATGGGTGGACGGATCCGAAGCCTCGGGATCGTTCACCGTCACGGGCAATACGCAATATTCCTCAACGCCTCCGAGCGTGGGAAACACGTTTCAGGTGGTTTTGACGTATAGCAATGGCGCCTCACAGACCTTCACCGCAACGGTGACGGCGGTCCACAACACCGGCTCTCCCAAGTCCATTGACTGGACACTGACGGATTCAAGTCTGTCCTCGGTGACACCATCCCTCACCGACGGGTCGAACACCGTACGCGTCTCCGGTTTCAACGGAACGAATTTCCCTTCGTCGACCGCCAGCAATTTCAGCTACGTCACGTGTTTCGTGCGAGGCACCCTGATCACGACACCCGATGGCACCACGGCGGTCGAGGCGCTGAGCGCCGGGGATGCGGTCGTGCTTGGGGATGGAGCAACAGCCAGGATCCGCTGGATCGGACGCCGGACGCTGGACCTGAAGGCCTACCGGCGTCGTGAACTCGCCGCGCCGGTCCGCATCGTGCGGCACGCGTTCGCCGACAATGTCCCTTGCAGGGACCTGCTGCTGTCCCCTGATCATGCGATTCTCGTCGATGATATGCTGATCTGCGCCCGCCAACTCGTGAACGGCGTGACGATCCGCCAGGAACTGCATCACGACACGGTCGAATACTTCCACATCGAACTGGAAGCACACGCGATCCTGCTGGCCGAGGGCTTGGCTGTTGAAAGCTACCTCGATACCGGCAACCGCGGCTTCTTCGCCAACAGCGGCGAACCGCTGGTGCTGCGCCCGGACCTGACTGACACGGCCAGCACGCCAACCCGCGAAGCCCACTCCTGCCGCCCCTTCGTGTCTGACGAAACCTTTGTGAAGCCGGCATGGCGAAGACTGGCGGATCGCGCCGCCGCATTGGGCAGCGCCGTCCCGGCCACGTCCACCACGAACGATCCGGAGCCGGTCCTGACGATCGGCGGCCGGACCATCGCACCAACCTCCCATGCGGCAGGGTCGTTCTCGTTCGTCGTTCCGCCTGGCGCCATGGCGGCGACGCTTCTGTCACGCAGCGCGACGCCGACGGCTTCCCGCCCCTGGCTTGAAGACCGGCGCTGCCTTGGGATGCGCATCGCGCGCCTGGTTGTCCGCAACCAGATTGAAACGATCGAGATCCCGGTCGACCATCCGTCATTGACCCGCGGCTGGTGGGCCGTCGAGCGGGACGGGCCGATGCTTCGCCGCTGGACGGACGGCGCCGCAGCGATTGCCCTTCCGCCGATGAGCGGCGTCCGCGTGCTGGAAGTGCACGTGAGCGACACCGTGCCATACGTGGTTTCCAGCGAGTGTGAGCGGCGCGCCGCCTGACGACCGTAGCGACACGCGCTCAAGCCTCGGCGACACTGGCCAGCGCCAAGCGTCGCCAGGCAGCGGAGCCGCATCCGCCAGGGGGTGTGCTGCCGCGCGATCAGCCTGCGCCCGCGAGAGCTCCTGCTCCCGGGCGCGAGGCAGCCGTTGCGGACCGGACCGACCCGCCGCCGACGCTCGGCAGCCGTGGTCACGAGAGCGTGATACGACCGTGACCTCCAGACGCGCGTAATCGCGCGCCGCCTTGCGACGGGCGCCGCGCGCGTCCGTTCCACAAACCCCTGCTAACGGGCGCCAAAACGCCTGGCCGGAGCTTGATCCAGGTCAATGCGCGATGCCTCGGCACCCGTCCTGATGATCACACGGGCGCAAAGCCAGTGCAGGCCCGTTCACAAGAAACTGGTGGACGCAGTCTGCGATTCATGCAGGCATGACGAAAGCGCCCGTGCACGACTGGCCATGTCACAGGAGGTGACACACATGTCGGAACCGTTGGGGAGCCGCCTTGAATCGGCCATGGGGTCCATTGCCGCGCACGCAAGCGGCCCGCGCACCAACCAGGGGCTGACCGTTCCCGAAGGCGAGGTCGTTCAGCTCGGGCGGGAACAGACGCTGACGAAATACTGGGCCGAGGTCCGCGAGGCGATGCATCGCGCCGCCGTGCAGGCCAACCAGCATTTCCTGGGCATGCCGGAATGCTGCGAATTCTACGACATTTCCGCCTGCTATACCGGCCCGATGCGTGGCGGCGGCGGATCGCAGTGCAACCCGATTGGCTATCAGTTCCGCATCGACGGCCGCCAGGTGGGGGAACCGCTGCTGGTCGAGCTGACGCACGAGGACCTGGTGACGGCGACGATGGGCGAGCCCTGCCCGCCCTATCCCGAGGCGCCGTGTGCCAAGCTCGATTTCGGCTGGTCCCCGGTGCCGTTGCACGGCTTTGACGACGAGGCGGCCGCGGACATGCTGGCGCGCTACGTGTCGAACCTGGCGAAGCGCTGGCCGCTGCCGCATGCCTGATCCGGCCGCGGCCCGCATCGGCGGGCCGCCTGCCCGTGGCTATCGCGACTCGCCTACGAAGCCCGCCGACAGGGCAGCAAGGCGGTCGAGCGCGGCCTTCGGCAGAGGCCCCTTCTGCACCGCAGCGAGCGCGGCCTCGAACTCATCGGGCGTCGCCATGCCCACCAGAATCGTGCCCATCGCGGGATGACTGATCGCGAACCGCGTTGCCGCCTCGGCCAGCGAGCCGGCGAACCCTTCGATCACCAGCGGCATCAGGCGGCGCGCGCGATCGAGGTCGGTGTCATAGGCCATCGCCGATCCGATCGGCGCTGGCGGCTCGCTCGCGATCGGATGCCGCTCCCCACTGCCGGTCAGCGCCCCGCCCGCCAGGACGCGGATGCCGACGACGCCGACGCCCGCCTTCTGCGTATGGTCGAACATCCGGCTGTAATCCTGCGCCGGATAGCCAGCGGGCAGTGCCGTGGCTGCCGATGGGTTCAGCATGTTGTAGCTGACCTGCGCGCTGTCGAAGACGTTGGCGTCGATCACCTGGTGCAGCGCCGCCGTATCGCCCACCGCCGTGATGCCCAGGAACCGGGTCTTGCCGGCCTGCTGCAGCCTCTGAAAGGCCGGGACCACTTCATTCAGCACCTGCTGCGCGCTCAGGCTTTCGCCGCCGCCGGACGCGGTGATCGGGTTGTGCAGGTGGAAAATGTCGACGCGCTGCATCCCCAGCCGCTGCAGGCTGCCATCCAGCGAGGCGGTGACCGTCGCAGCGATCTGGCCGAAGGAGGCCGAGGGGATCCGCACCTTCGTGCCGACGATCGCGCTGGCCGGCTTCAGCTTTGCCAGCACCTGTCCCAGATGCGTCTCCGAGGCGCCATTGCCGTATTGCACCGCGGTGTCGAAGTAGTTGATCCCGACCTCCAGCGCCCGGGCGATCGCCCGCTCCTGGTCCTTGGGATCGCCGCGCACCATCAGCCCGCCGACCGCGCCGCAGCCGAAGCCCAGGATCGAGACCGACATGCCGGTCCGGCCGAATGTGCGCATTTCCATCGTGTTCTCTCCCCTGGCGTGTGGGCGGATTGTATCGTGCAGGTGGCGTGCGAACCAGTCGCCCCCCCGCTGCGTCAGCGCGCGTACAGCCCGGCGGCCTCGGCCCGGAGCTTGCACAGCGCGACCAGCAGGTCGAGCGTCGGCGTCTCCACCCCCGCCATTCGGGCGAGCGTGAGCGGTGCATCGAACATCCCGTCCACCTCCATCGGCCGCCCCAGTTCCAGGTCCTGCAGGATGCTGGGCTTGTGGTCCATCGATCCTTGGCTGTTCACCCGGCCTTCGTGGTTCGATGTCGGCGTGGCGCCGTGCGCGCGGGCGATCGCCTCGGCCTCGTGCATCGCGCGCAGTGCGGCGGCGCGCGCCGCCGGTTCGGTGTAGTTGGTCTTGGGCGCGCAGCCGCTGAGGACCGCCAACGTGCCGCCGGCGAGGTTGCTGATCAGCTTGTTCCAGATCTCGGTTCGGATGGCGGGCGTGGCCTCGCCGCTGATGCCGCCCGCGGTGATCAGGCCGGCCAGCGTCTGCACGCGCTCGGACAGCGTGTCGTCGGGTTCGCCCAGGATGACACGGCTTTTCGGCTGCTCCACCTCGATCACGCCGGGGGCGATGACGGCGCTGGCGGAATAGACGACACCGCCCATGGTGCGCCGGGCGCCGAGGACGGTTCGCAGACGATCGTCGGGGTCGATCCGCGGGAGGGACTTGTCGCGGTGCGGGCCGGCGAGGCGGAGGAAATACCACCAGGGGATGCCGTTCATGACGAAGGCGACGGGGGTGTCGGGGCCGAGCAGCGGGCCGATTCCGTCGGCGATCTGCGGCAGCGCGGGGGCTTTCACGGTGACGAAGACGGCCTCCTGCGGGCCGAGTGTCGCGGGGTCGTCGGTGGCCCGGACGCGGGCGGTGTGGGTGCCGTCCACGGCGTGGACCGTCAGGCCGTTCTGCTGGATGGCAGCGAGATGCGGGCCGCGGGCGATGACCGAGACATCCGCGCCGGCGCGGTTCAGGCGCATGGCAATGTGACCGCCGATCGCGCCGGCGCCATAGACGGTGACTTTCATGGGTGTGTGCCCCCCGGGTGGAGTGGGGATTGGAGGGGTGGGAGGCCGGTGGGGTCAAGGTGGGCCCGTCCCGCGAGGCGGCGTTTCACCTCATGCAACAAAGGATCGCGGCAACAACGATAGCCGGTTGGCCGCGACAGACCGCGCAACTAAATAACCCCACACCTTATCCACACCTCATATCGTGTTATATCGTGGGCCCGATCAGGCCCGCCGTCGCGACCGATGCCGCCCCCACTATCTGCCCCACCTGTCGCCGCACCGCCGCCTTCGCCCGATGCATCGACCACAGCAGCCCGGTCGAACTCGCCACGCCGCGCTGGTATTCCGCAAGTCTGGCACATTCCGCATCCACTGCCTGCTTCACCGGGTCGGTGTAGAAGCGGGCGATTTTGTCCGCCCCCATGCCCGGCGAGGCAAGCCATTGCGGAATGTAAGCCCGGCACAACCGCTCGGTATCGGTCAGTACACGAGACAACCCGCCGCCGGTGGCGGGGCAGGATGTCCTGAACGCGTCACCGATCAGCACAACCCCATCGCGCACCAGACCGGATGCGCGGTTCAGATCGTTGACCCGAACCTGCACCGGTCCGACTGGACAGAAGCGCCCCAATACGTGCTCCAGTCCCGGCAGGGCCGAGTCCAGGGCGGCGTGCGGGTCAGTTCGCACCGCCTGCACCCAGACGTCGTTGATCCGATGATAGGTGAACAGATTGACCCGCATCCGGTCATCGATCGGAAACGCCATCAAGTAGTCGATCCGCGTCGCAATGCCGGTCGGCTTGTAGCACAGCAGCGGCACCTTGAACCCGTCCGGATCAGCCGGCGTGATATCGAACCCAACCGTCAGGGAATGCGCCTTGCGCACCACGTCCCGGGTAATCCCTGCCGCGGCGGGGGCGTTGCGTTGCAGCCCGGTTGCCAGAACCAGCAGACGCGTGTCGATACACCGGCCGGATGCCAGCTCCACCCGCTGCCGGCACGGTCCGGTATGGGCGGCGTAGACCGTGTCGATGATGAATGGCACGTCGGACGGAATCTGCGCGCGGATACGATTGACCATCGTTTCATATGACAGACCGTAATGCAGGGCATGGGAAATGCCGATGATGTGCCCGGCGCGGCCCACAACGGCGGATGAAACCGCCTGGACCCCATCCAGCACGGATTCCAGCAGGCCGAGCCGTTGCAAGAGTGCAAGTTGCGGCCCGACGATCTGTTCCGCGCGGAAATCGGCCTGGAACGTGGCGCGGCGGTCCACCACCGCGACATTGACACCGGCGCCCGCCAGGACGACCGCCGCCGCCGCGCCCGCGAACCCCGCCCCCACGATCAGAACGTCACACTTCGTATCGCTCAGCTCGCTCACGCTGACATTCCCCCGCCCGACGCCGCGCGTTCCGTCACGGAGTCGCGGATTTCTTGAACGAACGTCCTGGCCGCGGGCTGCTTTCAGTAACCTGTTATGATGGAATAGGTTGCAACAGGCAACATTCCAGAGTTCTTCGTTCTGGCCGGGGCGTCAACGCGCGATTTCCATCGAACGCATCTCGGGCACGGCAGCAATATGATGCGGTTTCGAAAAAAATCGGCCGCACCGGCTGGCATGCCTCCCGCGCGCCAGCCCGCCCTACCGGGTGCCGACAGGCCGCCTGGCTCCCCTCCTCGCGGCGCCCCGGGCCGGCGGGCAGGCCGTCACGCCCTCCTCGCAAACCGGGCGACCATCGCACCATTCGTGAAAACCTGCCTTGACGTCCCCGCCCGCCCTTCTAGGTTCCCGCCACCCAGCCGCCCCCGGGGCGGGCCACGATCAGGGATGAGACGGACCATGAAGCACTCCACCGCCTGGCTCGCCGCGGCACTGCTTGCCGCGACCAGTGCCTCCGCCCTCGCGCAGACCTGCGAGAAGAAGATCGGCGCCATGGGCCCGATGTCGGGCGGCGCCGCCCAGTGGGGCCTCGCCATGCTTGGCGCCGCCGAACTCGCGGCAGCCGAGGCCAACGCCCAGGGCGGCGTCATGATCGACGGCCAGAAGTGCAAGCTCGTCGTCGTCCCCTACGACAGCAAATACACGGCGGACGGCGCGGCGGCCGGCGCCAACGCCTTCGCCAGCGAAGGCATCAAGATCATCATCGGACCCGTCGGCTCCCCCGAAGCCACCGGCATTAAGCCGGTGGCAGCGCGCAACGGCCAGCTCACCTGGAACGCCGCCTACGCCAAGAACGCGCTCGATCCTAAATATCCGCTGGCGTTCCACGTTGCGCCCGGGCCGGCAACCTGGTCGGACGCGATGGTCAAGCACGCGCTGAAATATTTCCCGCAGATCAAGTCGGTGGCGCTGATCGCACCGAACGACCAGGGCGGCACCGATATCGCCAGCGTCGACGCGGTGGCGTATCGCAACAACGGCATCAAGGCGACCGAGGAATACTACCAGCGCGGCACCACCAACTTCGCGCCCATCATCACACGCCTGCTGGCCTCTAACCCCGACGCAGTCGACACCGCGTCCTCGCCGCCCGGCGACGCCGGCGTCATCGTCAAGCAATTGCGCCTGGCCGGGTTCAAGGGTCCGATCGGCCGCCTGGGCGGGCCGGGCACCGAGGAAATCCTGCGCGTCTCCGGCGGCATCGACGTGCTGAAGGACTTCTACTGGTTCGAAACCGTCGCCGTGACGGATGAGATGCGAGAGATCGACACCATCTACAAGAAGCTGCTGGGCAAGGACCCGGTGGGCGGCACGGCGCTGTGGGGTGATCTGCCCGCCGCGCGCATGACCATCAAGGCCATCGCCAACGCCGGCACCGTGGACGACGCGCAGAAGGTCGCGGCGGAACTGCGCAAATTGCCCGTCCAGGACCCGAACATGGGCAAGGGCATCTGGTCGGGCCAGAAGCAGTACGGCATCAACCAGGAACTGTTCTTCCCGTTCGGCGCGGGCGTCATCAAGGACGGCAAGAACCTGGGGATCACGCGCATCACCCCGGAAGGCTGATCGTCCGGTCGTGGAGCAGTTCCTGCAAGCGGCCGTCATCGGCATAAGCCTGGGTGCGCAGTACGCGCTGCTCGCCCTGGGCTTCACGCTGATTTTCGGCATCCTGGGCGTAGTCAACTTCGCCCATGGCGGCTTCTACATGCTGGGCGGCTATGTCGCCTATTCGTGCGTCGCCTTCCTGGGCCTGCCGTTTCCGCTCGCGGTGATCGTGGCGGTGCTGGCCACCGCCGCGCTGGGCTGGCTGTTCGAACTGTTCCTGCTGGAACGCTTGATCGACGACCATCTGGCGACCCTGATGCTGACGCTCGGCCTGTATCTCGTCACGTCCAACACGCTACTCCGCGTGTTCGGGCCGCTGTCGATGGAGTTTACCTTCCCTGTCACCGGATCGATCCGCTTCGGGCCGATCTACGTGCCGCGAGAGAACCTGATCGTGCTGGGGGTCTGTCTGGCCGCGATCGTCGCGCTATGGCTCGTGCTGTTCCGCACCGATCTCGGCCGGGCGCTGCGGGCGCTGGCGGATGACCGGCAGGTGGCAATGGCGCAGGGCATGCGGCCGAAGCTGCTGTTCCCCGCGGCCTTCGCGCTCGCGACCGGTCTTGCGGGCCTGACGGGTGCGCTGGTCACGCCGATCCTGGCGCTGTCGCCAGGGGTGGGCGATCCGGTGCTGGCGACGTCGTTCCTGACAGTGATCCTGGGCGGCCTCGGCAGCCTGGGCGGCGCGGCGCTGGCAGCCTTCATCGTCGGCATCGTGGAAGCCTATTCCAGCGTCTATTTCGGCGGCTCGATCGGGGCGCTGGTGCTGTTCATCCTGGTGCTGCTGCTGCTCGTGTTCCGTCCCACCGGCCTGTTGGGCCGCGAAGTGCGGGGCGCCTGAACCATGGCGTCCCGTCCCCTGCTCCTGCGCGAGCGCTTCCTCGCGTGGGATGAAATCACCGCCCTCGTCGTGGCGGCCGCCTGCTTCGCCATTCCGCTGATGACGAAAAGCGTGCTGGTCTACTCGGTGCTGAACCACGCGCTGATCGGTGTCGTGGCGGCTCAGAGCGTGTGGATCATGCTGCGCATGAATCTGCTCACCTTCGCCACCCCGGCCTTCATGGCGCTGGGCGGCTATACGGTTGCGATCGCCGGCCGGTACGACATCACCGACGCCTTCCTGATGACCGCCGCCGCCTTCCTGGTTCCGGCGCTGGTGGCGGTGCCCCTGGGCGCGCTGGTGCTGCGCCTGCGCGGCACGTATTTCGTCCTGGTCACGTTCGTTCTGTCGCAGATCATGCAGTTGGTGCTGTTCCAGACGCCCGCCCTGACGGGCGGGTCCAACGGCATCGCCGGCGTGCCACCCGTGACGCTGGTGGGCGTCGAGATGGCAAGCTACCAGCAGGTGCTGCTGTTTGCCTGCGGCATCGCCCTGGTCGCCACGATCATCGCCGTCGCGCTGACCCGGTATTTCCGCCAGCACTTCGCCGCGATCGAGGAAAACGAGATCCTCGCGGAAAGCCTGGGCCTGGTCGTCTGGCGCTACAAGGCGCTGGGCTTCGTCGTGGCCGCGGGATTGGCGGGCCTTGCCGGATACTCGCTGGTCAACATGCTGCTGACGGCGCACCCGAGCTCATTCGACTCCGTCATCGCCGTCGACTTCATCGCCTACACGATCATCGGCGGACGGGAATCGATCCTGGGACCGATCATCGGTTCGATCGCACTGGTCTATGCGACGCATTCGTTCGGCACCCAGGGCCAGTACGCGCAGGGCCTGTATGGCGTGCTGATCCTGGTGGTGATCCTGGTGGCGCGCGGCGGCATCGTCGGCACCACGCGCACGCTGGTTCGCAAGCTGCGCGGCCGGCGGGAGGCCGGGGCATGACCGAGCTACGGGTCGATGGCCTGTCGAAGCGCTTCGGCGGGCTGCGCGTCTTCCAGGACATCAGCTTTGCCTTGGAAGCCGGCGGGCTGCTGGGCGTCATCGGGCCGAATGGCGCGGGCAAGACCACGCTGATCAACGTCATCTCGGGCCGCCAGCCGCCCTCGGGCGGGCGCGTGTTCGTGGGCGGGCGCGACGTGTCCGGCCAGCCCGCGCATGCGATCAGCCGGCTCGGGCTGGCACGGAGCTTCCAGCAGACCAACACGTTCAAGAGCGTCTCGGTGCGGGAGAACATCGTCCGCGCCATCCGCTTCGGCCAGCGTGGCATGCCCGAGGGGCTGGAGGACCTGCTCGCACGTTTCGGTCTCGCCACCCGCCTGGACGAACAGTCCGATAAGCTGCCCTACGGGTTGCAGAAGATGCTGGGCCTGGTCATGGCCTATGCCACCGCGCCCGACATTCTGCTGCTGGATGAGCCAGCGGCGGGGTTGGAGCACGCCGAACGGCATCACGTCGATACGTTCGTGGCCCATGCGCGGTCGGCCGGGCGGTGCAGCGTGCTGATCATCGAGCACGACATGGACCTGATCCGCCGCCTGTGCCCGCGCATCCTGGTGCTGGACGCCGGCGTGCTACTGGCCGACGGGCCGCCGGCGGAGGTACTTGCGCGCCCCGACGTCATCGCCGCCTATCTGGGCGACTCCGAGGAGGCGCACTGATGCTGCTTCGCATCGAAAACCTGCAGGTGCGCTACGGCGGCATCATCGCGCTGTCCGGCATCTCTATCGACGTGCCGGAAGGCGAGACGGTGCTGCTGGTCGGCGCCAACGGCGCGGGCAAGTCCAGCACGATCAATTCCATCATTGGCCTGGTCAAGCCATCGGGCGGCCGGATCGTACTAGATGGGAAAGATATCACCGCGATCCCCTGCGAGCGGCGTGCCCGCCTGGGAATCGGCTACTCGCCCGAGGGGCGGCGCGTGTTTCCGACCCTGTCGGTGACAGACAACGTGCTGGCCGGGGCGTTCGGGCTGGGGCGGGCGAAGCAAAAGCAGGCGCTGGATTTCCTGTGCTCGATCTTTCCGCTACTGACCGATCGCGCCAGCCAGCCGGCAGGGCAGCTGTCGGGCGGGCAGCAGCAGATCGTGGCGCTGAGCCGGGCGATGGCGTCGTTTCCGCGCCTGCTGCTGATGGATGAGCCGTTCCTGGGCCTGGCCCCGGTGTGGATCCAGCAGATCAGCGAAGCGATCCTGCAACTGCGCGCCCGCGGCACGACGGTGTTGATGACCGAGCAGATGGCGCGCCCGGCGCTGAAACTGGCAACGCGCGGGTATGTGATGCGCGGCGGCGAGGTGCGGCGCAGCGGCACGGTCGACGAGATCCGCGACCTAGCGCTGGCGGACGAGTATCTCTGATCCCTGAACCCGCTCTGGCGCAGGGCATCGCCGGATAGTGATTCGTGCGCATATCACCGTCCGGATCGGGAATAGAATTCGAGCATGGCTGCCAGGCGGAAGGATACGCACGATGGCAAAGAACACGATCTGCCTGTGGTTCGATAAGGACGCCGAGGCTGCTGCCCGTTTCTACGCAGAGACCTTTCCCGACAGCGCGGTGGGTGCCGTCCTTCGCGCCCCCGGTGACTACCCGTCCGGCAAGGAAGGCGACGTGCTGACGGTCGAGTTCACGGTGGCCGGCGTTCCTTGTCTCGGCCTCAATGGCGGGCCCGCCTTCAAACAGACCGAGGCGTTCTCATTCCAGATCGCCACGGATGACCAGGAGGAAACGGACCGATACTGGAACGCCATTGTCGCCAATGGGGGCCAGGAGAGTGCGTGCGGCTGGTGCAAAGACAGGTGGGGCGTCTCCTGGCAGATCACGCCGCGTGTCCTGACCGAGGCGATGGCCAGGGGCGGTGATGTGGCGAAGCGCGCGTTTGAAGCGATGATGGACATGCGGAAGATCGACGTCGCCCGGATCGAGGCGGCGGTACGCGGCTGACATCGCCTCGGCGTGCAGGCCACTGCTCGGCCATACGGCGGGTGACGTCTGTCGCGGACACTGCTTCACCGGTGCGGCGCTCCGCGTGCGGCGTTCGAAACCCGCGATTGTCGGCTTCATTTCGCACGGCGTATGACTTTGGCGGCGCCCGATGCGGCCATCCAGGGCGGCAGAGCACGCGGCACCACGAACCCGGATCAAGGGCCGGTATTCGTCCAGTCACCGGGGGACGCCACGGCCGTCTCCGCGGGAACGGAGCCTGGCAGGCCAGCGGTTGCGCCGGATCTGCGAAGGTCTGACCGCCGATCCAGCGCCTGTGGCGACCGCGCCAGTCCCTATCCCTCTCGTGTCACGGTCTGCACCGCATCAAAGCCTTCGAATTCCGGATGCCCCAGGTACAACCCGCCGGTCTGGCCCGCATTGCGGTGCGCCGCCCGAAACGCCTCGGATCGCGTCCACGCCTCGAAATCTGCTCGGCTGTTCCAGATCGTGTGCGACGCATACAGCGTATGATCTTCCCGCGTCGGACCGCGCAGCAGATGAAATTCTCCGAAGCCAGGCACATCCCGCAAATGCGTGTCGCGCGAGGTCCAGACCTTTTCGAAGGCCTCCTCCTGGCCGAGGGCGATGCGAAAACGGTTCATGGCAACGAACATGCGCAGTACTCCTTCAGGGGATCGCGGGCGATTATACCCGATCCCACGGGCGTTGACGTCGTCGGACCGCCGCCGGTTCACCGCAGTGCCACCCGTCTGCCCAAGCGATTCTCTTGATTGCAAATCGTCGTTTGATGTTGTCGCTCGGCGGAGCAACCTACGAGGCCCAAAGGAGCAGAGGCCATGACCGACCCCACCGCATCCGGCAGCCACATCGCCCTGACCCGAGCCGAGGCATTCTGTCAGCGCTTCGGCCTGCGTGCGCCGATCCTGCTGGCACCGATGGCCGGCGCGTGTCCGCCTCCGCTGTCCATCGCGGTTGCCAATGCGGGCGGCCTGGGCGGCTGCGGTGCGTTGCTGATGCAACCCGACGCGATCCGCGCCTGGGCAGCCGAGGTGCGCTGCGCCAGCAACGGCGCGTTCCAGATGAATTTATGGATTCCCGACCCGCCGCCGCGGCGCGATCCCGCCCGTGAGGCCGCGCTCCGCGCGTTCCTGGCGCAATGGGGGCCGGCGGTGCCCGCCGAAGCCGCCGCTGGCGTTCCGCCGGACTTCGCGGCGCAGTGCGAAGCGTTGCTGGAAGCGGGGCCGCCGGTCGTGTCATCGATCATGGGCGTCTATTCGCCGGACTTCGTGATTCGGCTGAAAGCGAGAGGGATCGCCTGGTTTGCCACGGTGACAACGGTGGCCGAGGCGCGCGCGGCCGAGGCGGCCGGCGCCCAGGTGATCGTGGCGCAGGGGATGGAAGCAGGCGGGCATCGCGGCCGCTTCGAAGCAGAACGGGCAGAGGCGGAGGCCGTGGGGCTGTTCGCACTGCTGCCCGCGGTGGTCGACACGGTGCGGGTGCCGGTGGTGGCGACCGGCGGCATCGCTGATGCGCGCGGGGTCGCGGCCGCGC
>JBFXDK010000101.1:0-19762 GCA_050181195.1 Acetobacteraceae bacterium
ATACGCCGGGGGCATCTGTTGATACGCGCGCCGCTCTTGGATCGTGACCCGCCGTTCCCAGGCGTGACGATAACCCCAGGTGGGTTACTAGGTCTGTAGTAATTCTTTTCGTAATCTGACTGTAGGGAAAAAGTCCGGTTTTGTCCGGTTTTGTCCCGCATGGCGTTATCATAGTGTTGCTGAAAACGTAGGGTAAACGTAGAATGCCCCGGCAACCGAAGCGGGATCACAAGCCATGAGAGGGTGGGTTTACGCGCTGGCATCGGACGGATGCCCCGGACTGCTGAAAATCGGGCGCACGACGGCCGATCCGAAGCTCCGGGCGCAGGATGCCACACGCCGGGCCGTGGCCGCGCAATGGACGGTCGTGTTCCAGCTACAGGTCACGGACGCCAATCGGACCGAAGGGGCGCTACGGCTGCGCCTGCGGGATCGGTCGACGCCGGACGGATACGACTCCTTCCGCACGGACCTGCCCACGGTGATCCGGCACCTGGAAACCATCCTGGGCCACAAGATCGACCCCGAGGCCGCCCGCCCGCCGGAGAAGCCAAAGGGGCGCCGCGAGCTTGCCGACGATCGCTACAAGCGCATGGTCCAGCGTGTCCGCATTGCGCCGTTCTATGACTTCCTGTGCGCCCGCCACGATGATCTGCTGGGCCTGAACATCGCGCAAATCCTGGCACTGTATGAGGCTGAGGGCGGGCAATCCGGCCCGTTCAATCGTCGCCCGTCACCTGAGTACGCCGCCCATGAATGGACCAGGGTGCGGCGGGAAATCGCGGCCCAGCGGCATGACCAGATGGTTGCCCGGATACTGGAGGCGCCCCGGTGAGCGATCAGGACATCCTTCGCAAGCTGCGCGCGATCCGCAATGGACGGGGCCGGCGGTCGACCTTGTTCGCCTGGATGTACGAACACCACGATTCGCTGTTGGAAACCCTCAAGGGCGCGGACTGGTCCGAAGCTTGCAAGATATTCGCCGAGGCCGGGCTGACCGACATCACCGGCAAGCCCGCCAACGAGAATACCGCGATGATGACGTGGTATCGGGCGCGTAAGCAGGTCGAGAAGGACCGCCAACAGCGCGAGCGTGGCGGATCAACGCTCCAGATCGCCCTGACCGAGATCGTCCGCAGCAACCCCGCCCCCGTCCCACGGCCAGCACCGGCAGCGCCGCCGGCATCCGTCGAGGCATCGCCTGGAACATCGGCCGAGCCGGCCTGTATAGCCAGCCTGCGGCGGCAAATAGACGAGCGCGTTCTCGGCGCACCCCGCCCGATGCCTGTTCTGGCCCCGCCGGCATCCATCCAGTCTGCCGCGCCGGGGGCGTTTGAACGGTACGTGGCCCAGCGCGAGGCCGCCTTGCTGGGGGACAAGCCCGCCCCAGAGGCGCCACCCAGCCCCAAGGGCGCCCAGGCCGCGCCACCAGCCGATCCCACCACGCCAGACGCCACCCCGCGCCGCCGCCGTCGCGCATACTGAGGAACCGCGCCATGTCCACCAGCCGCCCAGACCTGAGTCCCGCCGGCATCCGCCGCGCCGTGCAGACCGCCGCCACAACCGGCCGCGATGTCGTCATCCGCGATCCCGGGTCCGTGGGCCTGCGCCTGATCGCCCGCCCAGGTGGGACCGTCGCATGGCATGTCAGCGTCACCGATCCCGCCGGCCGCGCACGTCGCATCCGCATCCCAGGCGATGCACGCGTTGTCCCGCTGACCCAGGCCCGGCGCGACGCGATCGTCCTGCGAAGCGATGTCCAGCGGGGCCGCGATCCGGCCGCCGAACGCCGCGCCGCGCGTGCCAGGGAAAAGCCACCAGCCCCAGGCCCGACACTGGCCGACGTGTGGCATCGCTACGGCGTTGAAAAAGGCCGGCATTTGCGGTCATGGCGGCAGTCCGAACGCCGGGTCAGGCAGGTATTCGCCCGGCTGATGGCGCGCCCGATCGCCGGCATCGCGCTGCGGGAAATCCAGGACATCCTGGACGCCATGCCGTCAAAGTCCAGCGCCAAGGGCATCTGTGGCGCCCTGCGCCCCTGCTTGAAATGGGCATCCGCACCCGCCCGTGCGGCTTGCTCGCGCGAACTGAGCCAAATCGAGGTCACGGCGCCCACCACCCGCCGAGATCGCGTCCTGTCGGCCGATGAACTGGCCCGCCTGCTGCCGGTCCTGCACACCCAGCACGGGGCCGGCAGCCGCTATGCCACCGTCATGCTGCTGCTGCTGCTGACCGGCGCCAGACGCGACGAGATCGGCGAACTGCGCATGGGCGAGATCGCGCCAGACCTGTCGGTGCTGACGATTGGCGCCCAGCGGATGAAGGGCAAAAAGCCGCACGTGATCCCGTTGTCACGGCAGGCCCAGGCGATCCTGGCCGATGTGATCCCCGCCGACCGGCCGGATGCCAGCACCCTGGTGTTCCCCAACCGCGACGGCAACCACGCGATCGGCGCGTGGGACCGCGAAACGAAGCGCATCCAGGCCATGAGCGAGACGGAAGGCTGGACCCGGCACGATTTGAGGCGCACCGCCGCAACGCTCATGGCCGACCTGGGGGAAATGAACGAAATCATAGAGATAGCCCTGGCGCACAAGCTGCCCGGGGTCGCCGGCATCTATAATCGCTCGCGCCGAACGGATCAGGTCGCCGAGGCGCTGCAACGGCTGGCCGACAGGCTGGACATCATCGGCAACCCCGGCGGTAATGTAATACCGCTGCGATCCGCGGCGCAGGCATAGGAGGGCGGCATGTGGACGCCGGGGTTCTATCCCATCGCCGAAGAATTCATGTTGCGACCGCCCCGCAAGCCCAGCAGGGAACGCGCCCTGTCCCCGGATGCCCGGATGCGCGCGGCCGAGGGCGTAATCCTGGGCGCCCCCGTGCATGCGGCAGACGCCTGCGTCGACTTGTGGCCGTCCTGGGATGCTTCCGTCACCGCGCTGCGGCGCTGGCGTAAGGCGCATCCACAGCCGGCCCACAGGGGTATGATCCGCGTCTGGTATCGCCTCAAGCGGCGCAATCAAGAGGTCGCCTGGATGCTCTATGACCCGAAGCGCGTGCCTGATCCCGCCGCGTGGCTCGCCGATCACCTCGGCCGGGTCGAAATCGTGCCAGCGCCGCATGAGCCGGAATCGTAGCATCGTGATCGTGCTGCACCTGTGATGTCGTGCGCCTAGACGCCGAGCGGTCTATACTGGCCGCGCGCTACAGGCATGCGCGCGCGTTCCTCCTAAGCCGGACTGCGACTGCCGGGTTCGCCGACCCGGCAGTCGTTTCCCTAGAAATCAGCGGATTTCCCGAATAAATCGCGGCATTGCTATCGCGCATTGTTGCCGGGCTGCATTACTGTTGCACCGTCAAATGCCGAGACGATCACATGACACGCGAAACTACCCAGCAACGTGCCCAGCGTCGCGCTATGGGGATCGTGTCCTTTGATGATTACGACCTGACCCCGCAGCAATTGGACGCGCTGGCCGAAGTCATCTGGTGGCTGGCCCCTGATCCACAATCTGCCGCCCGGACCGCTGACCGCCTGGAGGCGATCCTGCACCGGATCGACCGCGTGCGCCGTGACGATGACCCCCGGCTGATCGCCATGGCGTTGGCCGTCAGTTTCAGGATCGCCGCCCGTGGCTGGCTCCATCGCCTGCGCATGATGTCCGAAGATACCGCCACGCCAGAGCGGCGCTATGGTCGCAAGCCCAGGAACAGAGCGAGAGGAAAGGCCATCATGGACGCGATTGCGGCGCTTGGCAGATGCGGCTTCATCACCACGACCGGCCCGGCTGGGCACGCCATCGCCACGCTTGAGGCGCAGGGCATCACGATCACCGTCCGCCGTGCCGATCGGCGCCCAGGCCCGCCCGGGAAGGCGGAACCCGTCACGGCAGAGATCAGGACGCAGCTTCCCGAGCCGGCCGCCCTGCATTTCCCGGACGTGGACGCTGCAATCAGCTTCACCCGCGCGCTGACAGGCCAGATGGCCGCCTGACGCGGCACCAGATGGGGCCGGGTTAACTAGGCATGGTGCCCGGCCCCCGGCGGCCTGCTGGGAGGGATTACGGCAGGCCGCCACCCCTTTCATCGGAGAAGAACAATGCCCGTCCCCGCGGAAGACCAGAACGACAGGGAAACTATCATCGCTCGCGCCCAGGGCATGCTGCGCTTCGCGACGGAATGCGCGGTCCACGCCCAGCAAACCGGCACCCGTGATCTGTGGGCCGTCGTTTCGGAAACGGTCAAGGCGGCCCAGGCGGAACTGGACTCGCTGGAAAGCCCGCTCCGCGCGGCGGTTGAGAAAGCCCGGACACGCGCCAATGGCGAAGTCACTGCTGACGACGACGATGAAAGTCCGTTGGTTCGCGTCGCCATCGCCAAGGCCCGCGCGGCCGGACAGTCCGCAGCATCCCCAGCCGTCAGCCCGTTGATCGCCGCCGCGATGAAGCGCGCCCACTGATCCCGAAAGGACCCCGACCATGCCGGATGAAGCGATTGGCGAAGCCCAGGCCATCGAGGCGTTGGCCCAGCGCACCAAGCTGCTGGAGTTGATCCGCGAGGCCGAAGCCGGGCTTGCCGAGGCAGACCGCGCCGTGGCCGATGCCAGGGCCGCGCTCGAGGCAGCCCAGAGTGCCGATGAACCCAGCATTGTCGACATCCGGGGCGCCCGCGATGTCCTCGATCACGCGCTGGATCGGCAGGAGGAATGCACGCTCAGGCTGCGCGGTCTACAGCGCCGGCTGGCCCAGGCCGACGATCGCCTGATGGATGCCGCCCGGGCCGACATGGAGCGGCTGGCTGCGTTCATGCAGGCCCAGGCGCGGCGCATCGCCGATGAATATGGCCCGCTCGCCGAGCGGATGACCGCGTTGCTGGCCGAGGCGAAGATGCTGGGCAATGCCGTCAGCAACATCACCGTCGACGGGCAGGGTGCCGGGTTCTATCTGGGTCTGAACGGGATCGCGCTGACGCGCGACCTGACCCGCCATCCCTCCGACATCATCCCGGACGTGGGGCTGAACCGGATCGATATGAGCGGCTCTCCGCACCCGATCGCCTGGACCCCGGACGAGCCGCCCGCAATGACCAGCGAGGTCAAGCATGCCGTCGACATGGCCGAGGCCATCCGGGCGGTGCTGCGCCAGATCGAGCGGAACGCACGCGAAGCCCGGCAGCAAGCCGCCGCCGGGGATTAACCCGCCGGGCGCTTGCACGCGGATCGATGACGCCAAGGACTTTGCGGACAAGATGGCCGCGCTGCTGGCCTATGCGCGGATGGCCGATGACAAGGAGCTGTTCGTCTTGGCCATGCGCGTCAGGGCGCATGCCATCAGGAAGGTCGGAGATTTGCTGTTGCAGATACCGCCCGAACGAGGGCCGGGGAGGCAAAAGCCGGGAAATCAAAACACTTTTGAAAACATCCGCGCGGATGCTTTCAAAGTCACAACGACGCCCCGACAACAGGCTACCAAGGAAGCCGGGTTGTCGAAAAAGGATGTGGAAACGGCCATCCGGGTTGCTGCCGTTCCCCAGGCCGATTTCGACCGACAGGTGGAAAGCCCGGCCCCGCCACGGATCACCCAACTGGCGCAGCAGGGGATGCAAGCCAGGACCATGGAGCGCGAGGCTGCCAAGCCACCGGTGCCGGGGATTAAGCCGCGCGGCGCCTTGGCCTGGACTGGCGCGGCGGCTCGATGCTGCGGATGCCGGGCATAGCCGATCGCCAGTCCTGATAGGCGTCCAGCACGTAGCGGACGACGGCGCTTTCGCTGACGCCAAGGCGCTTTGCCTCGGCCTGCACGAAGGCGATCTGCCGCAGGGTAAGGTTGGCGGTCACGCGCCGGGCTGGGTTCGTTGGCATGGTTACAAATGCAATGGACCGCACCCGCCAGACAATTCACATAGCCGCGCCGCTGATCGCGTTCCCGCGTGCCGCGCAGGTGCCGCACCGCCAAGTGCGAATGCGGGGCGGCACACAATCCTGTACTGAGGCAATCACCGCCAGATAACCCATTGATATCGCCGCCATGTCCGATCCGTAGGTAGATACCTGCCGTCCACCCACCCCCGATTCGCAGCCCGGGCAAGCAAATGCCGGCCCCCCATCGGTGCGGAAAGGGCCGGCATTCACCGTCTGCGCCAGTGCCAGCAGGGCACCACCGGCGCCGCAATGATAGCGGCCCAGGCACTGCGCGTAAACGCCGCGAAAATGGGGTTTTTCGCGCACATCAACTTCCGGGTTGAACGGCAAAATAAGCGGATTTTCTGTCGTCTCGGAAATGGTTTGATTTTCAACCATTCCAAATTAGTTGAACGCCGCCAGTCCGGCCGTGCATGGCGTTGATACGACAAGCAATTTCAGCGGGGTCGGCCGAATAGGGCAGCGGCGGCGCACGAAAGCGGGTTGCTACCGAATCGTGGACTGATCAATGCTGGAGGTGGGAAACGCCGGCCCTGAACTTTTTGCGAAGCTGGGCCGGCGAAAACCAAAGTGTCGTTTCGAGCGTGTCGTGCCCGAAATCGCTATCTGCCGGGATTTACCAGATCCCGACCTGGAGGCCCTGCGACAAACCTCCACGCAGAACATAGCGACTTCGGGCGTCGGCGCCAAGTAGGAAGGCCCGGACCGTGCCGATGATGCTATCATCTGCGCTATCACAAAAACCCCAGGACCGAGGCCGGTTCTGGCACCACTCGCCACAGCATCACAAAATTAAGTTCCGGTTTGACCCGGATTTTACCGAGGGCGCGTCGTGAGCGCGCGGCGGCTGGATTGCCGCACCCTCGCCCGAGAGGACGGGGTGCGCCTGTTCAGGGGCGGCGGCATCGATCGGCAGGGCGAGCCTATATTCCGCGCTGACTGCCCGCTTTGCGCGGATAAGCACCGGGACCGCCCGCTGGCGATCGCCAAGGGATGGTGGAAGTGCCACCGCTGCAAGCGCGAAGGCCGCGCCGTAGACTGGCTGCACGAGCGCCGCGGGCTGTCGCAGGACGAAATCAAGCGGCTCGCCGGCACCGATGCCCCCCGCCGGAAATCTCAGGCTGACCGCGACCGAGATGCCCGCGAGGCCGAGCGCGAGCGGCTGGAACAGGAACAGCGTGCCGCGCAGAAAGCCGAATCCGTCCGGCAGATGGGCGATGAAGCCGTGCCGATTAAGGACGCCCCCGGCAACCCCGCTGAACTCTACCTGCGGTCCCGCGGCATCAACTATTCCGCCGGCCAATGCCCCGATGCCATGCGCTACCACCCAGGAAAGCGGGCGCTACTGACCGCCGGCACATGGCAGGACGGCCGCGTCTCCTACGTGCACCTCGTCTACCTGACGCGCCAGGGCGCCAAGCGCACGGAATGGATCGGCGGCAAGCTGGGGTCCAAGCAGACGTTCGGGCCGATGCCGGCAGGCACCTGCATGCGGCTGCCCGGACCCGCCGATGCGCCGATCGTGCTGTGCGAGGGGGTTGAGACCGGCGCCACAGTGCATTGCCTGCGCGGCTGGGAAACGCACGCACTCGGTGGCGTCGATAATCTCGCCAAGGCGATCGAGGCCCTACCCGCCGGCCGGCTGTTCGTGCTGGCCGCAGAAGCCTACGCGGAAGGCAGTCAGGCACGAACAAGGCTCGCAGAAGCCGTTGCCCAAGCCCGATCGCGCGGGGCGCGCATCGCCGTTTGTGAAGCCGCAACAGCAAAGCAGGGCGGCGATCTGAACGATGTCCTGCAAGAGCGGGGCGCTGATGCGGTGCTGGCACAGCTTGATGAGGCTGTGGCCGGATGGTCGGTATTCCCGCACACCGCCCGCACCAGCCTGCTGCCCGCCTATTACGACCCGCCCAGCGAAACCGTGGATGAGGCCAAGCAGCGCCAGGACGATGCGCTGCTCGGCCACCTGCGCGAAGCCGAGCTGATCAGCGCAGCCCGGCGGGAACTGCACACGCGCCGCACTGCCGCCATCCTGGAGGAAGCCGAAACCATCGCCGCGCGATCGCCAGAACGCGTTGCCCCCGCCGATCCGGCCGACGTGCCACCCCGGATCAAGGCCGCAATCACCCGCCAGCTGATCGGCGAGATCGCCGAGAAGTACGGGTTCGGGCGCCGCATTCCGAAGCCGCCGCGGCTGATGCAGACGGGCGGGCAGGGCACAGGGAAAAGCACGATCGTTCGTGAATTCGCCGCCGGTTCCACCCAGCCTGACGTGTGGGTGTTCAATGAACTCACCACCGACAAGGCAAAGGAAGAATTCCTGGCCTATCTGGAAATCGCGACCCCGACCTCACCGCCCGCCATGCGCATCCTGGGCCGCGACAAGCCCGACCCGACGCGGCCAGACCACCAGATTTGCGACCGGGCCGATGCCGCCGCCCGGATTGCCAAAGCCGGATTGTCGGTGGTGCAAAGCCTCTGCACGGATTGCCCGTTTCGCGACGAATGCGGCTATTGGCGCCAGCGCCGCGAGGCCAAGGCGCTGATCGCGGAAGGACGCGGCGGGGTTTTCTTCCAGGCGAGCGCATACCTGTTCCCGCAATCGCCGATCACGCATCCCGATCATGTCGTTATTGACGAAACGATCATTGCCATGTCGGTGGATCAGCACACGATCAAGCCCGAGATGCTGGACCCGCAGCTCCCGCATATCGGCATCGATACCCGGAACACGCTTTCGCAGATATTCCACGCGATCCGGCAACCGAAGCCGCTGGCCGTGCTGCGGGAGGCCGGAGTCGACCGCAAGGAACTGCGCACCGTCGTCAATTCGCTGGAAATCTCGCTGGATCAGCTGACCCCGGCGCTTTCAGCAAGCATGTCCGACGAAGATATTGCCCGGGCGTTGAAAGGCCCGGACCGGGCCAGGGTGCGGGCGGTCCTGGGGCTGGTCCGTGCGCTGAAAACGGAAATCGACATGCCGCGCGATACGCTGACCGGCATCGTCGTGAAGGCGGATGGCACGGTGGACATCAGCCGCCGGCAATCGCCGCGCGGGATCAGCCAAGCAAGCCTGACCGTGTTGGACGGAACAGGCGATGTCGACCTGATGCGCAAGCTGGTCGGTGCGAACCTGCGCCACGTTCATGTGCCATTTCCGAGGAACGCGCACGTCACCGGCACGACGGGCCGGAAATATTCGCGCCAGTCGATTACCGGGATGGATCGACACGGCCAGCCGATCGCGAACAAGGCCGCGGCGTCCGAGCGGCTGCGCCGCGAAATCGGCACGATCCAGTCCAGCCTGCCGGCCGGGTCACTGCTGGGCGGGACGAAACGGGTGGTGGACCGGCTGGTGGAGTCGGGCGTGCTGCCGGCTGACACGCCACGCACGCACCTGTCCAAGATGCGCGGCCTGAACACCTGGGAGAAATGCGAGGGCGTGGCCGTGTTCGGCGCGGAATACCTCTCGATTGGCGCATTGGAAGGGACCGCCCGCGCGTTCTTGGCCGACGATCCAGCGCCGTTCGTGAGCATGGATTACCCGGCGCCGAAGGGCTGGGAATACGAGCAGTGGCCCTACAAGGCGACCAGGATGCGGCGGATGGCGGATGGCACGCTGCAACCTGTGGAAGTGGAAATCCACCCCGATCCGCGCGTGCAGCGGGTCTATGAGCAAATCCGGGAAGCCTCGATCGTTCAGTTTGTCGACCGCACCCGGCCGATCTGGAACCACCGGCAATTCATCGTCGCGAACGATCTGTGCCTGGATGTCACCTATGACGTGATCCGGACGCACCGGGACCTTGTAGCCGGCGGCGGGCCGCTGGAGCGGGCGGCGGCCAGGACCGGCATCCTGCCCTGCAATTTCGCCGATTTTTCGCGGGTAAATCCCAACGTTATCAATACGTTGATATCGTTTGAGCGTGCCTGGATTAAATACCCTCATTCTTCAAATAAGAATCCTATTTGGGAAATGAGGGTATTTAATTTTCGCCGTCCTGGGCAGCGAGGGAGACCTTCCAAGGCCTGGATCGACACCCGGAGACACCCCGATCCAGCTGCCGCCCTGGCCCGCTATCTCGGCCCCGTGGTGCTGGTGGATGCCCCCGTTGCCCAGCCCCAGGAAGCCGCACACGGCGCCGAGGCCCCGGCCCATGCCAAAGCCGTGCCCGATCCCGCGCCCCCGCCCCACGCGCCGCCTGTGCGGCAGGACACGCCCGTTCCCGCAGCCCCCGCATCCCCATCGGAGAAGCACACGATGCCCGACACACTGCCCGCCTGGGCCAACGCCGCCTCGCCGCCGATCCTGGCCGAGCGGGACCCCTACGCCTTGTCCGGCCGGATCACGCTGCGCCCGGGCCAGCTATCGGAGGCTGCCTTGCTCGCGATGGCCGCCGCGCTGGCCCAGGTCACAGCCCAGGCGGTCGCCCAGGCTGCCCATGACCGGCCCGGCCGAGGCGCGGTCGCAGCGCCGCCCGCGGACTGATCCGTCATCTTGCCATCTAGCAACAAAGCGGCCATGCTGCCTTGGTAGCAAGAGGGCTGCATGAAGACTCTGGCACTGCTGTCGCAAAAGGGCGGATCGGGCAAATCCACCTTGGCCGTTCATCTGGCCGTCATCGCCCAGGCGAGCGGTCGGCGCACGGTCATCGTCGACCTCGATCCGCAGCGCAGTGCCGCCGGCTGGTGGGAGAGCCGCACGGCCGAGACGCCTGAGATGGTCGAAACCACGCCCGGCGAATTGCGCGCGGTGCTGGACGCCGCCCGCGACGATGGTGTGGACCTCTGCGTGCTGGATACCCGGCCCAGCGCCGGAGCGGATGCCGCTGCTGCTGCCGCGGTGGCCGATCTCGTGCTGATCCCCACCCGCCCGGCGATTTTCGACCTCAAGGCGATCGGCGCCACGACCGACATCGTGCGCGCCGCCAAGGTGCCCGCGTTCGTCGTGCTGAACGGCACGCAGGCCGCGCGTGGCTTCGGGGAGGCACCCGCCACAGCGGATGCACGCCGCGCTCTCGCTGACTACGGCATCCCCGTCGCCCCGACCTCGATCGGGCTGCGGGCTGCGCTGGCCTATGCCCTGGTGGACGGCCGCGCCGTCAATGAATTCGACCCGGCCGGCAAGGCCGCGGTGGAAATGACCCGTCTTTGGCAACTCGTGGAGAAGACCCTATGGCCCAGCGCCCGTCGTTCGGCGCCTTGAAGAAAACCAAGCCGGCGCCCGAGATCGTGGCGCCTGCCGAGGATCGCCAACCTGCCGCCAAAGCCAAGCCGGCCCCGCGCATCCAGACATCCGTGCGTCTGGAGCCGGAGCTGTGGGCCGCATTGAACGATCTTGCCGTCCGCCAGCGGGTTGAGACCGGGCAGCGGGTGACGGTGCATGATCTGATGATCGACGGCGCCAAGCATGTCCTGGCCGTTCACGGCATCAAGGTAGCAGAGTAGCAAGGCGCTAAGACGCCTTGGTGTCATGGTCGCTAGGCAGCTTGCCGGCACATCGCGGCAAAGCGGATGCCGGACCTGCCTGACCCCGCGCCTGCTATCAGGCGGGAATGCGCCGGATGTCCTTTATTTCTGGCTTAGGGCAAGCAAGCATTCCGCCGGCAAGCATGCGCCCGGTCAGGCCACCACGCGCCCGATCAGCATGCGGAACGGATCGCCCTGCCGGTCGGTCCGCTCCCGGCCTTCCAGCCGCCCGCGCACCCGCAGCATCCCGGTCGGGTCCATCGCCGCGCGGATCACCTCGAGCTTGTCGGGCACCAGCGCGGACAAGCAGGTCGACCCGTCTGCCTCGCGCACGAACCCCGCCACGTGCCGCGCGTCGCCCCAGTCCTCGATCTGCGCCACCTGGAACCGGATCATGAACTCCGTCGTCCGCGCGCCCTGCGAATAGGCCAGCCTGCCCCAGTCCACATACGGCGCTTCGTGGCCCATCTGGAGCGGCTCGCCGTCCACCTGTTGGCCGTCTGTAGCGTAGCCGTAGCGCGCGAAGAACGCGCGGTGCGCGCCTTGCGCCTCGGCTGGTGCCAGCTTCGCCAGCGCCGCCGCCCGTTCCTGCCGATCCCGCGTCCTGTTCCTCGTCCCGGCCTTCGTCATCGCGCACGTCCTAGTGGGCTGACCCCGCTCAACCCGTTGAAATATAGGAAAAGGATCATCCTGCCGCTCACAACGGGAGATATCGGTCCGATGAGCGAAACAAATCTGCACGAGCGGCAACCGCGCGTGGCGATTTCGCCGGCCCTGGCCCGCCATCACGCCTGGGTGCTGCCGGACAACCTGCCGCTCAAGCACACGCGCGCCATGCCATCGCCCGATCGACGCATGTTGCAGATGGGCGGCATGATCGTTCGCAGCCCGTCCGATGCGATCGACGCCTTTCCTGGAGTATGGGAATACCCATGCCGGCTTGGAACGGCGCGGAATATCTGGCGCCTGCGCAACGGTGGCTTGGACTGGGACCCCGCCTATCCCATGGGCGATTGCCCGCCTGGGCTGCGGCGCGTGGAATACCGGCGCCTCTCCGGGCTGCGTCCTAAGACCGGCTGGGCGTTCCACGACCCGGCCACCATCCCGGACCCCCACAGATGGCTGGCCGCGAGGCTGGGCACGATCGCCTGGGTGCGCGATGCCGGACCGGCGCACCTGCCGCCTGCCCCGCCGCTGCCGGCGGATACCCTGCCGCCGCTGTCCAGGGCGATCCCCATGCCCGCGCCGAGCCAAGCCCCGGCGCCCGAGGCGCCCGCGCCGTTCTCACCCGTGCCGCCGGTCGAATGGATGCTGGCCGAGGGTGGCGTGGTCCTGTCCGTGCCCGCCGACATCGCCTTGGCCTACTCCTGGCGCTGGACAACGCCGGCCGCCGCGCAAGCCGGGCTGGCCGACTGGGGCGGGGTCGACATCACCGCCGAGCCGGGCTTGCTGATCGCTGAATACGTCCGCGCCATCCCCGGCGCCGAACCCGCCCGCTGCGCCTATTGCCCGGTCCTGGTGCCGCGGATCGACGTGTGGTTGGCCCACAGGATCGGCCGCATGGCCTGGGTCCGGCCGACGCTGGAGCATCCGCCGGGCGCCTGGTCTACATGGAACGTGAGCGCAATCGTTTAGATACGATGTATCCAGACGTAGTGAGACGTGCCGAGACGTAGTGAGATGGTTTTCTTGCCGGTTCTGTTTAGATACATCCAAATACAATGTAGACATTCGTATGTAGGCATATAGCGGCAACGTGTCATGACGCCCGCTTTTACTAGATATCCGGCAGATGTATATTCTCCGGTATGCCAGGAAAACGTTATGTCCGGAATGCAAAGGCGGTTTTCTCGCTGACCGCCTGCCTCGTCTGGTGCCCGAAATACCGCCGGCCGGTCCTGGTCCCGCCGGTCGATGCCCGCCTCAAGCAAATCCTGACCGATGTCGCCGCCGATCATGGGATCGCCATCCACAGCGCCGACATCGCGCCCGATCGCGTCCGCCTGCTGATCGCATCCGATCCCACCATGCCGGTCGCGGAAATCGTCGCCCGCTTCAAAGGTCGCACCAGCCGCATCCTCCGGGCCGAATTTCCGACGCTGCGCTCGCGCCTGCCGACCCTGTGGAACCGCAGCTATCTCGCGCTGACCGTCGGACTCGTTCCGGAAGAAATCGTCGCCCGCTTCATCGAGGAGCAAAGGGGAAAATAATGCAGAAATACCAGCGTATTAGCATCGTCGCCGTCACCCTGGCCTGCCTCATCGCCATCGTGGGGCCGATGATCTTCGGCCTGCGCTACGCGCGCGACCTGCACGCCCAGAACGAAGCAGCGATGGTGCGAACCGCCATCGCCCCGCCCGGTCAGGTCAGGGGAGAATGACCATGCGCACGGCGCTGCTGATTGCCGGGGTCCTGCTGACCGCGCTGCCGGCCCAGGCCCAGGACATGCGCGAGTGCCAGCGCAACGCCGCCCGCCTCGGCCACACCATCGAATGCCAAGAGGCGATCCGCCGGGGCTACGGCGCCCTGGCCGACGCCTATGCCCGGCTGGCCCAGCAAGGCCCCGACATGAACATGCCGGACTGGTGGACCCGCAACCCGGTCGCACGTGACGCAATGCTGGGGCAATGCCAGCGCCGGGGCGAGATGGAATACCCACCGCCCATAGGCTACTGCCACGCGGCCGGCGCCGCCGCGCTGCAAGCGGTCGGGCCGAGGCCCCGCTGATGCCCGTCAATGTCTTTGCCGCCCTGACCGAGCAATGGGACCGCGCCATCGGTGCCGGGGTCACGTCCGTCGTCTCCCGCGCGATCGAGGCGAACGCCACGCTGCTGGCCAGCATCCTGACGATCTACGTCATCCTGCTGGGCATCCTGACCAGTTTCGGAAAGGTGTCCTGGCCCGAGTTCGTCACCTGGATGGTCCGCGGCTCGGCGGTTTCGATGCTGCTGGCCGCGCCCGCCTTCTCCCAGTACGTCCAGACCCCACTCATGGAGACGATCCCCGCCTGGATCGCCAGCACCACCATGGGCGTCGACGTCCAGGATGTGCCCGCCGCATTCGACCGGATGCGCGCCGGGGTGCTGATGATCGAAGGCCGCATCTATCAACAGCTTGGCATGGCACAGATCGCCGAAATGATCGTGACATCCGGGACGGTCGCGCTGATTGCCGGGGAGCTGTGGTTCGTCTGGGGCATGTGGCAGTTGATGCGCGGGGTTATTGCCTTCCTCGTGGTCGCCGCGCCGTTCCTGCTTGCCTTCTACTTGTTCGCCGCCACCCGCCACATAACCCTGAACTGGGCCGGCACGGCCATTTCCGCGCTGCTGGCAATGATGATGCTGGGCGTGATGGTGTCCTTCACCGTCGCGGTGAATAACGCATTCCTTGAGTCCATGATCGCCCGGCAAGGCACCGTGCTGGAAATGATCGATACGCTGCGGTGCATCGTGACGTTCTTCGCGTTCTCGGCCTTCATGACGCTGTTCCTGCCGCTGCTGGCAATGCGCATGGGCCATGGCGTGCTGCCGAACATCAACCCGATGCTGCACAGCGCCAGCCGCTGGGCCGGACGCGGGATCGGCCGGTGAAAAGCCCCCCGCCCGCCGTGCGTCTGGACGCCGCCGTCGCCTGGTACAACGCCCAGGCGGCAATGGCGGCTGTTGCGGGGAATCACGCCGGGATTGAAGCGAGCATGGCACCCGTCCCACAGGACGGGCAGCCCGACCTGCCGATGTGCACGCAGTAAAGAGACATCCGCCGCATCCAAGAGGCTTGCAAGACCTGCCGGCCGGAAGTCCCGTCAGGGATAGCGCCGGATCAGGCGAAATCGCCGCCCGTCAGCGGTGCAAGTCGCCTCCCGGGCGCTGTTCATCGTTGACCACCTGCCGCACGGCCATGCGCACCGTCCGGTCAATCTCCATCTGCAACTGCCGCGCCGCCGCCGGGTCAAGCTGCCCACCCTTCGCCGCGCCGGCTTCGATCGTGATGTTGTTGTTGAACACCATCGGGGCCGCACCCGCCCCGCCGCCGGTATCGGCCACCCGCACGCCCAGGTTCCCCTGCTCATCGCGCAGCAATGGCAGGATCGCTTCCGGCCCTGCCTCACCCATCAATCCCGCAGACCCGCGCGCGAATGGTGTCCGCCCAGGCCCGCCGCCCATGTAGTCAAAGCCCGTGGGCGTGTTGACGAAGCTGTTGCTGCGCCCCGAGAACCCGCCAGCGGCAACCCCGCCACGCGCCAGGACATCCCACGTCCCGGCATCGACCAGCCCGCCGCCCATGGCCGCGCCAGCCGCGCCCAGGAACATGTTGCCCACGAAGCCCGTCAGCATGTTCTCGAGGGGCCGCGTCACTGCCGCGCGCCATGCGATCTGCGCCAACTCGCGCGTCACGCCGGACAATACCTGCCGCGCGTCCTCGCCCATGACGATCACCCGCATCAACCCGTCGCCCAGCGCCGCCGCCGCGCTGGAGCTGGCTTCCTGCCAAATCGCCGCCTGTTCCTGGAGCCGCCGCAACTGGTCCAGTTCCGCCTCTTGGCTGCGGAGGATTTCGTAATAACCCGCGATCTGCCGGCGCTGCTGATCGTCCTGGACCAATGCCAGATTGCGGGTTTCCTCGACCTCGAGCCGCCGCAGCTGCAAGGCATGCTCGCGCTGGGTGTTGCTCATGAACATGGTTTCCAGGTCGGCCCGTGACTGGGCCACGGTATCCCGCCCCGCCACCACCTGTTCGGACACGCGCGCTTCGATCCGCCCGCCCTGCTCGGTCGCCGCAAGCCTGCGCGCCATCCCGGACAGGTAATCCTCCCATTCCCGTGGCATCGCCGCCCCAGGCGCGAACGGACTCCCGCCGCCGGCAACCCCGGGCGCGGTGATCGTCCGCCCCATCAACTGCGCGGCGGTGTATTCCCCGCCCGAGTATTGCGTTACCGCCCGGTCAAAGCCCTGCCGCTGGATCAGGGCGCCAAGATACTGTCCGGCAAACCGAATGGACTCGACCGCATCGTGGACATCCGCGATTGGCTGCACCCCGTATCCCGGATCACGCGCCGTCGACGGCAGTATGCCCATCAACCCCGCCGCTCCGGAGCGGGGATTGACCGCATCCGGGTTGCCGCTGCTTTCCCGATAGGCAATGCGCGCGAGCGTCCCGGACGGGATGCCGTAGGCCCGCTCCACCGATGCAAAGTCATTGGCCCAGCCGGAAATCGCGGGGCTGGGCGGGATGACGATCGACGATTGCGGCACCACGGGCGCCTGCGGCAACCCCGCCGTCCCGAACGATGGCGCGCCCGGCATGCCCGGCAACTGCGGCGCCCCGGTGGACAGGCCAAGCTGCCGGCGGATGCGCGCCTCGATCTGCGCCCGTTCGGCCATGCCCGCCGCTCCGAAGTCCCCGCCCGCCTGGGCGCGGATGATCGCGGTCGACAATTCCTGTTCCTGGACCATCTGCCGCAGGTTCGCGACCGCCTCGCCGATCTGGCTGGCAATGTCGCCCCAGGCCCGCGCCAACGCCTCGGCCGCATTCGTCGCCCCGCGCTGCGCGTCCAGCGCCGCCTGCATTTCCGTGCGCACCCGCCGCACCGCCTCGGCCCCGTCCGCCTGGGCTGCGGCCATCTGGAAGGCATACCGCGCCTGGACCTGCGCATCCGCCGCGGACGCCTGCATTTCCGTCTGCCGCTGGATGTTCGCCGGCGCCTGGAAAAGCCCGGTCATGTAGCGGCGGAACTGGTCCGCCTGATCCGCCGACGGTTCCACCGTATCGCCGAGGCCGAAGAACCGGCGGATGTTGCCCGTCAGGTCCGGCGTATCCCGGGCAAATTGCTCGTATTGCTGCTGCGCCTGGATCGCCGCCCGCTGCTGCGGGGTCCGCGCACCCGCAATCGCCATGGCATCCCGCTGCTGGCGCTCCATCCGCTGGAACGGCGCTTCCATGGCCTCGGCCGCACGCCGCATCACGTCAGGCCATGCCCGGATGATCGTGTCCAGGGCGCGACTGATCTCCAAACCCTGATTGAGCATGTCGACCATGCTTTGCGCGTTCGGGTCGACCCCACGATCGCGCATCCGATCCATCTCGTCGGCCACCCGCTGCCGGGCTTGTTCGAGGCTGGCCCGGTAGCCCTGCATGGTCGCGCCGATGTCCTGGTTGCGGATCGCATCCGCCGCGCCGAACTGCCCGCCCGGTGTCAGGCCCAGGCCCAACTGGCCCAGCACCCGCGCCGCATTCGTCTGCGCCTCAAGCAGGTTGAACCGCTGGAAGCCGGCGCTTTCCAGCTGGGTGTTCATGTCGCCCAGGGCACGCTCAAGGCCGCGGATCGCCTGTTGCCCGTCGCGCACCGCCGCCAGGGCATCGCGTATCTTGCCCGAGAAGAACTCCCATTTTTCCGACCCGGCCGGGACCGCCGCGTTCAGCCGGTCGAATTGCTCAACGAACCGCGCCAACGCCGCGTCACCACGGTCGGACCGCTGAAATTCCAGCCGCATCTGGGCCAATCGCCGCAGCTGCATTTCAATCGGATCGTCGGGCTGCGGCGCTGCGGAAATGTCCGGCCCGCGCTGGATCGTCCGCTGGGCGCGGTCCTGGTCGGCAAAGCCCATGCTGTTCAGCACGTCCGTCAACGCCTGCCGAT
The DNA here is from genome assembly GCA_050181195.1 of Acetobacteraceae bacterium. GTDB lineage: Bacteria > Pseudomonadota > Alphaproteobacteria > Acetobacterales > Acetobacteraceae > Rhodopila. Next base: position 18,027 of record JBFXDK010000101.1, read on the forward strand.
GCTGGACAAGGTTCCGCTCCGCCCGGCGCACGCCTTCCCGCGCCTGGAAATCCGCCAACCGCTTCTCGGCCTCGGTCAGCTGGTCCGTCGCCTTCGATGCCGCGCCGGCCGCGCGTTCCTGGTCGCGTAGCGTCTCGCTGAACAACCGCGCCCCGCGGGTCACGTCGCCCTGCCGTGTGCCGAAGAACGTCAGGGCCGCAGCTGCCGCGCCCAGGGCAAGCACCCATGGCGTCGTGGCGCCTGCGGCAAATACCCCGGTCAGCACCGCGCGCACCGCCGTCAGGCTGGCCGCGAACCGCGCCAGGGCGGCAACCAAGGTCACGCCAAAGCCGATCGCCAACGCATTGATCGCCGCGCCCGCGCTGTCGGCCACCTGCCGCAAGGACTCGCCTATGGAGCCGATCCAGCCGGCCGACCCCCGCAGTGTGTCCTCGCGCAAGGCATTGTTGAACGCCTGCATGCCCTGCGTGACCTGTCGGATCAGGCTGGTGAATGCCGGCAGCAATGCCCCGCCCAGCATGCCCGCCGCATCTTCCGTGTATCGTTGCAAAGACAACAATTGCTTGCCGGCGGTGTCCATCGAGGCCGCATAAGCGCCCGCAATCTGGCGTCCCGCGTCCAATGCGGCATTCGTGCGCGCCTGCGTCTTTTCCAGTTCCGACAAGGCGGCAGCCGGCTTGTTGAGCGAGGCCGCAAGCCGCTCATACGAATTCTGGAAATTGACGTTCAGGCCCATGGTCCGGAGGATTTCGACCTCCCCGGACTGGATGCCTTGCACGAGGCGCTGGAATGCCTCGCTGGAATTGATGTTGCCCACCACGGCCGCGTCCTGCGCCACCCGCGCAACCCTGGCCGCCTGGGTCAGATCCATTTGCGCCTGGATCATCTGCACGATGGACGTGCGCGCCGCCGTCGCCGTGATCCCCATGCGCTGCACGCCCACGGTAAACTCGCTGATCTGCCGGGCCGAGTAATTGGTGTTCAGGGCCACCCGGTTGATGACCGCGCCCAGGGTTTCGATCCTGGCCGCCGTCTGCGTGATTTCATTGACGAACCCGGCCAGACGCATCCCGCCCCAGGCCAGCCCCAGCGCCAGGGCGGCCCGCTGGGCGTAGCCGAATGCCTGGGCCATGGAGCCGGTCAGTTCCGTCAGCCGCGCCATGTGCTGCGCGGTTTCAGCTGCCGCCCGGCCGGTATCGCGCACCGCCTGCCCACCTTGCCCGGATGGCCGTGCGATGGCGTCCAGCGCCGCCGCTGCTTCCGCCGCCGCGCGCTTGAGCTGGTCCAGCGTCACCTTCGCCTGATTGCCGCCGTCCCGGATGCCGGACGAGTCTATGCCGAGGGCAAGGACTTCCTGATTGCCGCCGCCCGCAGGCCCGCCCGTGGTGTCGCTCATGGCGTCGCGCCTTCTATGTCCTGCCTGCAACGTACTCCCCGGCGGGGGCGATGCACACGCAAGTATAGGTGGGCAAAGTCGCAGTCCGGATCATGGCTTTTCGCGACGGACGCTAAGGCGCGGATATAGGTCCACCGCGCAATCTCAAAGGGTTAGCGAAGTCATCCCGAAGCAGTGAGGGAAATCGCTACGCCGTGATGATACTCCGTGGTGATACGCCGGGGGCATCTGTTGATACGCGCGCCGCTCTTGGATCGTGACCCGCCGTTCCCAGGCGTGACGATAACCCCAGGTGGGTTACTAGGTCTGTAGTAATTCTTTTCGTAATCTGACTGTAGGG
>JBFXDK010000102.1:0-19658 GCA_050181195.1 Acetobacteraceae bacterium
TTGCCGACATGATCCCCGAGTTCCGCAAGATGGCGACAGAGGCGGGACGCGACCCGGCCAGTATCGCGATCACGGTGTGGTTCCCGCGTCAGGAGGTCGACCTGATGAAGCGCTATGTCGACCTGGGCGTGGAGCGGGTGGTGTTCAATCTGGAGTCTGACAAGGCGGAAAAGATCGTCCCGGAGATCGAGCGGATTTCCGAGTTGATGCGGAAGGTCAACGCGTAGCTGCATTTGGCCGCAGACAGTCTTGCTTCGTAACGGGTCGGCAGTGATGAGGCGCTTTGCTTCATTCTGCCGGCCTTTTTTGTTGCCGGAAGATTTGCTCTCACACTGTCTGGACTATTATACGATCGCGGCGCATGAGCTCCGGGGGATACAAGTGAAGCTCCGGTAAGGATTGAACACTTAACGCCTTGGTTGCTGCCAGGCATGGGATGTATCTGCTGGACTAGCCGCACTAATTCAATGACTGAATTTTCTGTCATCAACTTCTCAGCGCGCATTGCGATCACATCCCGTAGCTGTGAACTTCTGGACCGATACGAATACTAGACATGCATCGTGACCTGCCTCATTTTGCGATCAAATACGTCGTGCTCATTGCGTTAACAGGGACGAAAGCCGCCGTGGCAAGGTGGGGGGGCGCATAGCGTTGGCCGGTTTCATTTCTCAAGATATTCAGTAGCAGACAGTCAACACTTAACGGACGCACACGGCTTCCGTCCGTGTACGTAGTTCGGTCTTGATGAAGTTGGGGACTGTGGCCTCTGCTGCAGCCGAAACCGCCGTTGTGCAACTACTATCACGGGCTTGAGATCGGTCCGAAGTCAGCGAAGTGCGCTTCGGGGCCGAGTCGGAGGGTCTGGTGTCGGTCGCGTTGTCGACACCGGTGAGGTGAGGTGCTGACACTGGCGCCGCACGGGGAGCGCAAGCTCAACCAGCCCCGGCTGAGGGGCGCAACGGGAGAAGGTATAGATGTCAACAGTAGCGGTCTTGTCGGATGACGAAATCGATCTCGTTAGCGGAGGGCGCCGAGGAGGCGGTCGCAGCATGGTCAACTTGACTAATAACATCAGCATTGCCATCGGACTGATCTTCGTCAACGGCGATATCACCAGTGGCGACGCATCGAACGGATCGAACACGAGCATCACTTTGTTTTCCGGGGTGATCACCGGGATTTCCTTCGGCAGACAGGCACGCCTTGCCTGAATTGCAGTTCGCTTGAACCAGAGCTGAGATTTGACATAGGCCATAGGCTGCTCCGGCCGCCTTTGGCCTATGTGACCGCCTGTAGCCACCTACGGCGTCGACAGCTCTCTATACTCTGTCAGTCCAGAGCCGTGCAGCCATGGCATCCAATGCTGCTGGAGGTTCATTAGTTCCGTTGTTTCGGACCTGCTGGAACGAACTCACAAAATCCCGAAGCTGCACCGGTCGACATTACGCCAGGCATTAATCGGCTCGGCTGGGCTGATAACACAAACGTAGGTATAGCCGATTATCGGCGCAAATACATATCGACATCCAAATGCACGAGCGTGCACATATATCGCATACGACGACCACCAGGAGTGGCCGGTGGTTCTCAACTGAGTACGAGATGAGCGTGAATCCGGTCATGATTCACACTGGGCCACCCTGGAGATCGATTACAGCATGATTCCGACACGTCCGGCGCTGGAATAAACAGACGACATCGAGATCCCACGACCCATGCAGCGGCAACAAGCGTACTCGCATTTCGCCTGTTTCCTGCCGAAACTCGCGGTAATCCACCATAATTGCTGTAGAGTAAATCTTAAATGAAATGACACGAAGGCGATATGCAGATGGGTTCGCAATTGCGTGAGTTCGTTGATTCACGTTGTACTAACGCTGGACAATGCGAAATCGTCGGCATAAAAACCTGGACGCGGGTCGCATAAGACGTGAGCCGCAGTCTTCCGCTAATATGCAAATAATACGTTAAGGAGGAAACTGGATGACCGTTCCGTTTCTGGCGTTCGGCTTCCATCTGCGGCGTGAGGACATCGTTGTAACTATTCCTCTCCGTTAAATCCTGATATCCAGAATCTCCTCGGCCATGATCGTGATTCCGTGTCAGTAATTTTGGTATTATCTTGAAGTCCATGTAGATATCACCTACAGTGACCGTGACCGTTCTGGCCGTGGCTACGCGATCTTCTGGCCAATTACCGGTGATTTCTGGGTTGGGTGATTGTGCGTGCAAACAATTATCACATTTGTCCAAAGACATCGCATTCCGAGGTCTGCATTCGGAAATGATCGAACGGGTGCGATCTTCGTACTGAAGGCGGTAGGAGAGCAATAGGACTGAGGTTTCCGATGTCTTTCAGATAGCCTGAGACAGCAGCAATATGCAGAACGATGGCAAGTCCCTGCCAATGGCAGGTGTGCCGAATCTTGGGCATGGAATAGGCGCGGGTTGTGTGACTTGGCGCCGATTGGGTGTAGTGCTGTCAGAGGCACTGCGCAGGGGAGCGCAAGCTCCGTTTCGGCCTGGGTTGTCTGGGCCGTAAGTGAAGGAGGATACACATGTCTGCGCTTACTGTTTTGTCCAGCGAAGAACTGGACCAGGTGGCTGGTGGCTGGGGATCATACACCTATAACTCATATAGCAATAATAACTGGAACAGCAATAACAATTTTCAGAAAGCATTTGGCGTTAACGTTATCGGGTGGGGTGGGGTCTCGTCTGGATCTGCCTCTGTGTATAGCAGCTCCGGTAATCAGATCATCACCGGCAGCAACTAGCAGCGGCGCGCCTGCACATCATGCAGGTCATATAAGTGGAGCTGAAGCTCCGTTCTGGCCCAAATAGTGCGGGCCGTAAGTGAGGGAGAATACACATGTCGACACTTACCGTTCTGTCGAGCGAGGACCTGGATCTGGTCGCCGGTGGCTGGGGTGGATCATACACCTCAAACTGGAAGAGCAATAATAACTACAATAGCAATAACAACTATCAGACGGCATGGGGGGTCAATGTGATCCTGGGCGGGGTTTCGTCCGGAAACGCCTATTGGAACAGCAGCTCCGGCAACACGATCGTTACCGGCAGCAACAGCTAGCGACGCCAAGCCTGCACATAGGCGGTCTGCCACCTCGCACCGCCGATGGTGCTGCTTCCCCGACTGGCGCCGGTCGGGGAAGCAACGCTGTGTGCTAGCCCGAAAACGAACAGGAAATCTGCGCGTGCACAACGAATAGTTGCATCTGGACGGAGACCAGCATGACGCGACTGAGGCGCCGGTGGGGGCTGCGACGCACCGCAGCCGCCCTGACCGGCGAAGCCAGCCTGCAGCCGAGCGCCAGCAGTACCACGGTGGCGCGCGGGACGCTGTTTCGTCAGGAAGTGCTGGACTTCCAGCAGCACGATCGTCAGTGGGGACGAGTCGTTCCGCTGCAACCTCTGTCAATCAGACTAACGGCTTGGTTCGTTGTGCTGTGCGTCGCAGGTGTAGCCGTGTTTCTCTTCTTCGCGCATTACGCTCGGAAGGAAACGGCCCTCGGCTATGTCGCGCAAGCCTCGGGTTCGGCAAAAGTCTTCGCCAGCCAGCCGGGCGTGGTCAGCGAGCTATTCGTCCAGCAGGGGCAGACCGTAAAGCAAGGTGAACCGCTGCTCACCGTAACCACCAGCCAGCTCGCCGCTGGAGGTCAGGATGTCAACAAGGCACTGCTGGCTACTCTGGAACAGCAGAAGAAATCACTGACTGCGCAAGTCGCCGTCGAGATGGCCCGCACCAATGAAGAGAGCACGCGTCTGGCCGAACGCATACGTAACCTGGAATCGGAACTCGATCATCTCGACAAGGAAGCCGAAATACAGCGGCAGAGAATCACGTTGATGGAACGGCTTGCCGAGACGGGCGCGAAGTTGCGGGTCAAAGGCTTGGTGTCGGAAATCGATCAGCGCAGGCGGGAGGATTCGGTTCTGGAATACCGCCGCAACCTGATCAGTCTTGAAGAGCAGATCAGCCAGCGCCGAAGCCAGCTTACCGACGGACGCACCGATCTTACCCAGTTGCCGTTCGTGCATGCGGAGAAGGTTCAGAACATTCGCAATGAGCTGTCGTCGGTCGAGCAGCGCCTCACGGAAGTGAACGCTCGTCGCTCCTATGTGGTCTCGGCGCCGGTCAGTGGGGTCGTATCGTTGCTGCAGGCATCCGTGGGTCAGTCAGTGGACCCGAAGCGATTGCAGCTCGAGATCAGGCCTCATGACGATGTCCTGCAGGCGGAACTCTTCGTCCCCGCGCGGGCCATGGGCCTGGTAGAGGTCGGCCAGGAGGTGCGGATCCTCTACGATGCGTTCCCCTACCAGAAATACGGCACCTACTCGGGCCACGTCATCAGCGTATCCCACACAGCCCTGACCGCATCCGATGTGTCCGCGCCGGTGCCGCTGAAGGAGGTCGCATATCGGGTGACCGTCGCCCTGGACCGCCAGGAGGTCGACGTGAACGGCCGAAAGATTCCGGTGCAACCGGACATGTTGCTGAAGGCTGACATCATTTTGGAGAGGCGGACCCTCGTGGAATGGCTGCTTGAGCCGATCCTGAGCGTGCGGATGCAGGGATGACAGAATCGTTCCTCAGCTTCGGCGGCCGGACCCGACTGCCGCGAATCCTGCAGACGGAAGCGTCAGAATGCGGCCTTGCCTGCCTTGCCATGATCGCCTCCTACCACGGCCACCGCATCGATCTGAACACACTGCGCCGACGCCACCCTGTCTCTCTGAACGGGGTTACGTTGCGCGGGCTGATCCATGTGGCGAGCCAGATGAACATGGCGTCCCGGCCACTGCGATTTGAGATCGAGGATCTTCGGCAACTCAACCTGCCGGCGATCGTGCATTGGGACATGAACCATTTTGTTGTTCTGAAGGCCGTCACACGCAGCGGAATCGTCGTCCATGATCCCGCATCCGGCATCAAGACCTACACGCTTGCCGTCGCCTCGCGGCATCTGACCGGCATCGCGCTGGAACTGTCCCCGGCCGAGGGGTTCGTCCGCACCAAGGAGACGGTACGTCTGCCGTTGCGGGTGTTCTGGAGCCACCTGACGGGGATCTGGCCGGCAGTCCTGCAGATCTTCGCCCTGTCGGTTCTGCTGGAGATCTTCGTCATCGCCCTGCCGTTCTACATGCAGTTGATGGTCGACGAGGTGGTTGCACGCGGCGATGTCGACCTGATGACAACCCTGGCCCTTGGCTTCGGTTTGCTGACCGTCATCAATGTCGTGACATACGCGTTGCGCGCCACCATCGCGCTAGTCGTGCAGAACGCCGTTCATTTCCACATGGGCGCCAGATTGTTCCACCATCTGGTCCGGCTGCCGATGAGCTTCTTCGAAAAGCGCCACATCGGTGACGTGTTGTCGCGTTTCAATTCAATCGAACCGATCCGGAATGCGCTGGCAGAAGGCATGATCCTTGCCGTCATTGACGGTATCATGGCCGTGGCGACTCTGACGGTGATCTTCTTCTACAGCGTACGGTTAGCGCTCGTGGTGATCTGTGCGCTGATGCTCTACCTGATCATTCGTTTGGCCTCATACCGCTACTTCCGCAACCTGAACGAGGCGACGATCCAGACGCATGCTCTGGAGGAGACGAACTTCATCGAGAACGCGCGTGCCATCCAAAGCGTCAAGCTGTTCAACCGGGAATCGGACCGCGAAGGACAGTGGCTGAACCTGCATGCGGATTCGGTCAATGCCACAATGCGTCAAGCGCGCGCCAAAGTCCGGTTTGATACCGCCAATAAGGCGATCTTCGGCCTGGAGAACATCATCACCGTCTACCTGGCGATCGGTCTTGTGCTCGTGGGCGAATTGACCGTCGGCATGATCTTCGCCTTCATGGCCTACAAGATGAACTTCACCGGCAAGGCCTCCACGCTGGTCGAAAAGCTGCTGGAATTCCGCCTGCTGGACCTGCACCTGGAACGCATCGCCGATATCGCGCTGAACCCGCTGGAAGAGGGGCACAACCGGCCCATCGCCAACATCACGCCGATCCGCGGCGCGATCGAGTTGCGGAATGTCTGCTTCCGCTATGCGGAAACCGAGCGCTTCGTGCTGCAGGACGTCAACCTGAAGGTCGATGCCGGCGCCTATGTCACCGTCATGGGCCCGTCCGGCGGCGGCAAGACCACCCTGATGAAGATCCTCCTCGGCTTGCTGGAACCGACCAGCGGCGAGGTGCTGATCGACGGCATTCCGCTCAAGACCCTGGGCGTGCGCGCCTATCGCGAGCAGGTCGCCGCGGTCATGCAGGACGACCAGCTGCTGTCAGGCTCGATCTCCGACAATATCTCGTTCTTCGATCCCGGCTTCGATCACGACCGCATGGTGGCCTGCGCGCAGATCGCCGGCATCCACGACGAGATCATGGTCATGCCGATGGGCTACAACAGCCTGATCGGCGACATGGGCAGCTCACTCTCCGGCGGTCAGAAGCAGCGCGTGCTGCTGGCCCGCGCGCTGTACAAGCGCCCGAAGATCCTCTTCCTGGACGAGGGCACGGCGCACCTGGACGTGGACAATGAACGCTCGATCAACGAACGCCTGCGGCAACTCAGCATCACGCGGATCAGCGTCGCCCACCGGCCGGAGATGATGAACGGCGCCGACCGGATCCTGCGCATCGGCGATCGGGATGAGGAAAACCCGCCGCCCGCGCCAAGCCCGGCCAGCTGACCGGCCCGAAAGGGACGGGACGCGTCGAGAAAGGGACGGGACACGCCAGATGCCCGTCCCCCGATCGTTTCGTTCAGATGAACACGCCGGCCATGCCGCCCGCCGGATAGCGGGTTCCAGCCGCCGCGCCGCTCGGCACGGCAGCCGAGATGCGTGCCACCTCCTCGGCGCTCAGGGCCACACGCAAGGCGCCCAGGTTCTCGTCCAGCCGCTGCTTGTAGCGGGTGCCCGGAATCGCCACCACGTCCTCGCCCTGCGCCAGCAGCCAGGCCAGGGTCACTTGCGCCGGCGTGCAGCGCTTCTCGGCCGCGATCGCCTCAATCCTGGCGACCAGCGCGCGGTTCTGGTCGAAGTTCTGCTCCTGGAAGCGCGGATGCGCTGCCCGCCGCCCGTCCACATCGGCAAATGTCTTGATCGCGCCGGTCAGGAAGCCGCGGCCCAGCGGCGAATAGGCGACGAAGCCAATCCCCAGCGCGCGCGTGGTCTCGCGGGTCTCCTCCGCCTCGGCGCGATACAGCAGCGAGTATTCCGTCTGCACCGCGGCGATCGGATGCACGGCATGGGCGCGACGGATGCGCTCGGGCGCGGCTTCCGACAGGCCCAGGAAGCGGACCTTGCCCTGTTCCACCAGGCGCTTCATCGCGCCCACGGTCTCCTCGACCGGCACGGCCGGGTCGACACGGTGCTGGTAATACAGGTCGATCACATCGACCTGCAGCCGCTTCAGGCTGGCCTCGCAGGCGGCCATCACGTGCTCCGGGCGGCCGTCCACGCCGTTGGCGCCGCCGGGCCGCTGAATCTGGCCGAACTTCGATGCCAGCACCACCTTCTCGCGCCGTCCCTTCAGCGCTCGTCCGATCAGTTCCTCATTGTGGCCCCAGCCATACATGTCGGACGAATCCAGGTGGTCCACGCCCTGGTCGATCGCATAGCGGATCAGGTCCTCGGACGCCGCGTCGTCGGCCGCGCCATAGACGCCTGACAGCGACATGCACCCGAGTCCGATGGCGGAAACCGTGAGCCCGCCGCTGCCCAGTGCGCGATGCGGAATCCCCTGTGTGCTGGCCATGGCCGCGTCCTCCCTGCATATCACCAGATGATAGGTGGCGCCGAGCGGATTGGCGACAGGGCAGGGGGCGGATAAGTCTGGCCGGACCTCCCGAGGGGGTCGAAACGCCGCATGCATGCTCCTGTCCTGTCGCGCTGGCTGATTCCGCGTCTGCCGTTCTTCTACGGCTGGGTGATCCTGGGCTGCGTCTGCTGCGCCGGGCTGTCGCGACAGGGCGGCGCGGTGGCGACGCTGTCGATCTTCGTCGCGCCGATGACCCAGGAGTTCGGCTGGTCACGCACGGCGATTTCCGGCGCCGTGTCGCTGGGCGGGGTACTGGCGGCGCTGGTTTCACCGTTCCTGGGCCGCCTGCTGGACCGCGACGGCGCCCGGAAGGTGCTGTGCCTGGCGATCCTGGCAACGGGGCTGGCGAACCTGTCGCTGTCGCTCACTGTCGCGCTGCCGATGTTCTACGTGCTGTTCTGCATCGCCCGGATGAACTTTGCCGGGCCGTTCGACCTTGGCATCTACGGCGCGGTGAACAACTGGTTCGTGGCGCGTCGGGGCTTTGCCAACGCACTGGCGACGATCGGCCAGATGGTGGGCCTTGTGACGCTACCGCTGGTGGCGCAGTTCGCGATGCTGGGCGGGGATTGGCGCACGGGCTGGCTCGCGGTTGGCGGCACCGTGCTGGTCGTGGGCTTCATCCCGGTCTTCCTGCTGATGGTGCGCCGGCCCGAGGATGTCGGGCTGGTGCCCGACCGGACCGAGGTCCGCGGCAACGCCGACGCGCCGGCCGCGACGCCGGTTGCGGAACCCACGTTCACCCGGGCCGAGGCGCTGCGCACCGCGTCGTTCTGGCTGCTGACGCTGTTCACCCTGTTCGCCTACCCCGTTCAGGCGGGCGTCAGCCTGCACCAGGCGCCGTTCCTGATCGAGCGCGGCCTGACGCCGACCATGGCCGCGACGGTCGTCAGCACCTTCTCCCTGATGTCCGGCGCGGCGAGCATGGTGTTCGGGCTGGTGTCCCGCCGTGTCGCCGTGCGGCACCGTCTCGCGGCGGTCGGGTTGCTGATGATGGCCGGCGCGCTGGCGCTGCGCTTCGTCCACGACGCGCCGACCGGCTATGTCTCGGCTGCGATCTTCGGCGTGGGCATCGGCGGCCTGCTGACCATGCTGCCGATCGCCTGGGCCGACTACTACGGCCGGCGCAGCTACGGCGCGATCCGCGGCCTCGCGCTGTCGGTGCAGGTGCTCGCACAGGCGGCCGGGCCGCTGATCTCGGGCGTGCTTCGCGACCTGACCGGCACCTATGACCTGTCGCTGCTGTGCTTCGCGATCCTGGCCGGGATCAGCGCACTTGCCGCGCTGCTGGCGCGTCCACCGGTGCCGCGGCAGCCTGTCGTCGTCGACCGGCCCCTGCCGCGGCGTTGACGGCGAGGTGACCATGTCGGACATGATCCCGCCTTGACTTGGCGAAGGGGAACGGCACCCTGCGGGACGCCTCTGTCAGCCGGGTCTCACTGATCGAGAGTCGCTGTTCCTATTGAGAATGGTCCGTTCGAGAGTGGGTCCGTCTCACGATCAAGTGAGTTGCCACAACCGAACATTACTATCGGTCAACCGTGTGCGACAGTGGTAGTGGTCATCGCCGAGAGCAGGACGGACAGGTGCTGGAGATACAAGGTTCCATCAGGGACGGATCACCGCATCCACCTGCACTCGGCGCATCGTTGAAAGGTATCGGGACGTGCGTCACGACACCATGGGCACCGTGACCGGCGCCCCCATCATGGCTCACTACCCTCCAGGAGAGGCGGTGACGTCCAGAACGGACGCCTCCGGGCGCGCCCTGCCGCCGTTGCCGCCCAGGACCGGGATCGGGCGCACGCCATCCGGGATACCCTCAAGACACGCGCGAGGCTGATCGTGGTTGACATCGGTCATGTGCCCGGCCCTGGCGCGGGGCCTTCACCCACCGCTTCAGCCGCCGCCGGTGCGCCGGACGGGCTGGCCGCGTCGGCCGACGAAGCGCGTGATCTGCTGGCCCTGGCGCAGGAGGCGGGCGGCTTCGGCGTGTTCGAATGGTCGCCTCCGGCCGGGACAGTCCGTCTTTCCTCCAAGCTCCTGTCGCTGCAGGGCCTTGCGGACTTCGACGAGCGTTACGATTCCTGGCTGGCGCATGTCTTCCATGAGGACCGTTCCGGCCTGGTGGATGCGCTGGACACCGCCTTCGCCGCGCATCGACGGGAGTTCGTGCGGGAGTTCCGCGTCGTGCTTCCCGCCGACAATTCGCTGCGCTGGCTGGAGACGCGGGCGCTGGTGTTCTACGGCGCGGGCGACGGACCCGAACGCGTGGTGGGCGTCTGCGTCGATATCACCGAGCGGCGGCATGGCCTGCGCCAGATGCAGGCCTTCGCCGAGAGGCTGGAGGAGCGGGTCCGCGAGCGTACGGTGGAGCTCGAAGCGGAACACGATGCCCGCCGACGAGCCGAGGACACGCTGCGCCAGGCGCAGAAAATGGAAGCGGTCGGGCAACTCACCGGCGGCGTCGCGCATGATTTCAACAACCTCCTGACGATCATTTCAGGCGGCCTGGAAATCATCGACCGCATGCTGCCGGAACTGCCCGACCAGCCCGCGACGCAGCGCATCGCGCGCGCGCGCGACATGTCGATGAAGGGCGTGACACGCGCCGCTACGCTGACCAAGCGCCTGCTTGCCTTCGCTCGTCGTCAGCCATTGTCACCCCAGCCGATCGATGCGAACCGGCTGGTTTCCAACCTGTCGGACCTGCTGCGGCGCACGATCGGCGAGATGATTGCCCTGGAAACCGTGATGTCGGGCGGGCTGTGGATGACCCACGCCGACCCGAACCAGCTGGAGCAGGCGCTGGTCAACCTGGCGGTGAATGCCCGCGATGCCATGCCGAACGGCGGCAAGCTGACGATCGAAACCCAAAACAGCTACCTGGACGACGCCTATGTCCGCGCGCTGGCCGAACCCGTGCAGCCCGGCCAGTACGTGATGATCGCGGTGGCGGATTCGGGGGAGGGCATGGATGCCGCCACCATGGAGCGGGCGTTCGAGCCGTTCTTCACCACCCGGGGCGTCGGCCGGGGCAGCGGCCTCGGCCTGAGCCAGGTCTATGGCTTCGTGCGCCAGTCGGCCGGCCATGTGCGCCTATACAGTGAGCCCGGCAACGGCACCACCGTGAAGCTGTACCTTCCCCGCTATATCGGTCCCGAGCTGATGGCCGACACCCAGGCCCAGCGCGATTCCGTGCGCGCCATCGGCGACGAATGCATCCTGGTGGTCGAGGATGACGACGCGCTGCGCGCCTATACGACGGAATTGCTCGCCGAGCTCGGCTATCGCGTGCTGGAGGCGGCGAACGGGCCCGAGGCGCTGCACATCCTTGAGGGAAGCGAACACATCGACCTGCTGTTCACCGATATCGTCATGCCCGGCGGCATGAACGGGCGGCAGCTTGCGGACGCGGCGGTGCGGCGGCGGCCGGGACTGCGGGTGCTGTTCACCACCGGCTATACGCGCAATGCGATCGTCCATCACGGCCGGCTCGATCCTGGGGTGAAGGTGATCGGCAAGCCGTTCACCCGCGACGCGCTGGCGTCCATGGTGCGGACCATGCTCGACTCCGACGGGGTATGACGCCCCGTCATCCGCATGCCGCGACGCAGGGGCCTGTTCAGCCTGACTGTGCGCGCTGAATACGCTCGGCCTCTTTGTCTGATCGCATGATCCTATAGTTCGGACAGGATCGCGCGCCTGACTGCCTCCGGCTGGCGCTCCACCGCACGCAGAACCGAGCGCAGATCGCCGCGCAGATCGTGGATCTGGTCCAGCAGCGACAGCACGACCGGGATTGTCTCCTCGGCCATCTCCATCCGGTAGCGCAGGTCGTGGATCAGCCGGATGCGGGCCACGTCGATCTCGTGGAACTCCCAGCCGGTGTCGGCGCCTTCCGGACGGACCCAGCCGCGTTCGACCCAGGCCAGCAGCTCCGCCTCGCCCAGGCCGCGGACCATTGCGATAACCGTGGTGATACGCATCAGGCGTCCTCCATCCCCGCACGCGGGTTGAAGGGATGGCGCGGCTTCCAGTTCTTCAGGAAGTCGGCGAGGTCCGGTTCCTCCCCGGGCGGCACGACCACATGCAACTGCACGAACTGGTGCCCTTCGCGGATGCCGCGCCCGCGCAGCCGCAGGCGCGTGCCGGAGCCCGATCCCGGCGGGATCGTCAGGCGGACCTTGCCGCGGATCGTCGGCACTTCCAGCGTGGTGCCGACCACCACTTCCTGCAGGGTCACCGGCAGTTCGATGACGATGTCGTCGCCCTCGCGCCGGAACAGCGGATGCGGCGCGACCGCGATTTCCACCAATGCGTCACCCGCCGGGCCGCCGCCCATGCCCGCCATGCCCTGGCCCTTCAGCCGCAGCACGTGCCCGTCCTCCACGCCCGCGGGAATGCGCACATCCAGCGTGCGGCCCTCGGGCAATGAAACACGGCGTGTCGTGCCGTTGGCGGCATCCAGGAAACCGATGGTCAGCATGTACTGCGCATCCGGACCGCGCGCGGTAAACCGCGGCCCGCCACGCCCGCCGCGTGTCCCGCCGCCGCCAGCGCCAGCGCCAGCGCCGCCGCTGAACGCCTGGGCGAAGAACGCATCGATATCGTCCTGCGTGAACCCGCCGCTGGACGCGCGATACCGCTCACGGCCCGGCGCGTCGCCGAAATCCCGGTAGAAATGCTGCGGCTGCGGGATCTCATTGCCGGCCGCGTCGATCTCGCCGCGGTCGAACCGCGCACGCTTGTCGGCGTCCGACAGCAGGTCGTACGCGGTGCTGATCTCCTTGAACCGTTCGGCGGCCTCGGGCTTGCCGGGATTCAGGTCGGGGTGGTGGCGCTTCGCCAGTTTCCGATATGCGGCGCGGATCGCCGCCGCATCGTCGGTGCGCTGCACGCCCAGGATTTCGTATGGGTCTTTCATCGGTTTCCGTACCTGAGCAGCCGGGGCATCGGGATCAAGTGCCGGTCCATATGGGATTCCGTCTGGTCAGGAATGCATCGATGCCTTCCGCGGCATCACGCGCCAGCATGTTGCGTGTCATGACCTCGGACGCATAGGCATAGGCGGCGGCCAGGTCCATCTCGGCCTGGCGGTAGAACGCCTCCTTGCCGATGGCGAGCGTAAGCGGGCTCTTCGATGCGATCCGACGAGCCAGGTCGAGGGTCGCGGCGGCGAGGTCGGCTTCCGGCACGACGCGGTTGATCAGGCCCAGCTCGCGGGCGAGCGCGGCATCCACCAGATCGCCCGTCAGCAGCATCTCCATGGCTGCCTTCCGCCCCACCGCGCGGGTGAGCGCCACCATCGGCGTGGAGCAGAACAGGCCGATATTCACCCCCGGTGTCGCGAACCGGGCGGTATCGGCGGCAACGGCCAGATCGGCGGTGGCGACCAGCTGGCAACCCGCGGCGGTCGCGACGCCGTGCACCTGCGCGATCACCGGCTTCGGCAGCTGGACGATCCGCTGCATCAGCCGCGAGCACAGCGCGAAGACCGCCTCATACGCCTCCCGCGTCGGGTGGGCGCGGATCTCCCGCAGGTCGTGCCCGGCGCAGAAGGCGGGACCGGCGGCGCTGAGGATCACCACCTTGACCGAAGCGTCCCCGGCGATCCCGGCCAGGGTGTCGTCCAGCGCCGCCATCAGCCCCATCGAGAGGGCATTCCGCGCCGCCGGCCGGTTCAGCGTCAGGGTGGTGATCCCGTCGCCGCAATCCGTCCGCAGCAGCAGCGGTGGGGCAGGGGAAGTCTGGTCGTTCATGCCATGCGTCCGTTGGCTGGTCTCGCCCACCATAGCGAACCCAGGTCCTGTCGGCAGCCCCAGGCAGCGAAAGGCGCGCTGCCGATCGGCGGGATCGGCAACGGCGGATTGCCCAGGGACAGGGCGGACGGACCCACGGCCCCGGGGGCAGGCGGCCGGACTACCCGCCCTGGCCCGCCTTCAGGGCCGCGAGTTCCTTCCGCAGCGCCCGCACTTCCTCGAACCGCGCGGTCGCGTCGCGCATCACCGCGGCGATGCCCTCCATCCGGCCGGATTCATCGGTGAAGGGGACAATGGTGAACTCGACCGAGATGCGCGTGCCGTCCTTGCGGATCGCCGGCACGGACAGCACCTGGCCGTCGCCATAGCGTGTCTCGCCGGTATGCATCGTCTGGTGGAACCCGTCCCAGTGCCGCTGGCGGAGCGTCTGGGGGATGATGAGGTCGAGCGACTGGCCAAGGGCGTCCGCCTCGGTGAAGCCGAACAGGCGTTCGGCGCCGCGGTTCCACACAAGGATCGCGCCGCTGGCGTCGGCGTAGATCAGCGCGTCGGGCAGGCCTTCGACCAGCGTGGCCGCGAAGCGATCAGGCTGCATGGTGCCTCCAGGTGGTTGGGATGTCGGCGCGGCCCTCGGTCAGGATCGCGTCCATCGGAATATCATGCGGCTGCGGCTGGATGGTTTCGATCGCAGCGAAATCATAGCCGATCCCGATCGCCAGCGGCCGTGGCGCCAGCCTGGCCAGCGTGCGGTCGAAATAGCCGCCGCCATAGCCCAGGCGATACCCCGCGGCGTCGAAGCCGACCAGCGGCGCGAGCACGAGGTCTGGCAGCAGCACGTCCCGCGCCGACGGGATCGGGATGTCCCATATGCCCTTGCCCATCGGCTGGTCCGCGTGCCAGCGCCAGTATTCCAGCGGCTGTCCCCGCGCCACGACCACCGGCAGGGCAAGCGTGACCCCGCGCTGCGCCAGCGCCCGGGCCCAGGACAGCAGGTTCGGCTCGTACTGGATCGGCCAATAAAGGCCGATCGTCCGGACGGTCAGGCCCGAGAGAAGCGTGTCCAGATGGCGCATGATCGCCTCGGCCGTTCGCCGGCGCGCGGCGGGGTCGAGCGTTTGACGCTGCGCCAGCAATGCCGCGCGCTGTTGCTTTCGCCATGCCGTCAGGGTCGGGTCCATCTGGAAGCCGCCTCTAAGATGCATAAAGAATACACCTTAGGGGCGCTTCGGTTCCCGGGGCAAGGCGCATGCGGGACTCGCTTCCCTCGGCGGCCGGCCCGGTGCAGGCTGTGGCGGACTCGATACGCCTATGCCGGATCGGGGCGCACCCGCGCCTGTGCCCGGGCCGTGGCGTCCAGCAAGGAGCAGGAGAGAGAATGTCGCAGCCCCCCGTGATCCGCCTGCATCCCGATGACAATGTGGTGATCGCGCGCGCCACGCTGCTGCCGAACACGCCCGTGGCCGATGGCGTGACGGCGAGCCAGCGCATCCCGGCCGGCCACAAGGCGGCGGTGCGCCCGATCGCGGTGGGCGAGCCGATCCGCCGCTACGGCCAGATCATCGGCTTCGCCACCGTGCCCATTGCGCCCGGCGAGCATGTGCATGTGCAGAACTGCGGCATGGGCGACTTCGCCAAGGATTATGCCTATGGCGTCGATGCGCGCCCCACCGACTACGCCGATCCGGCCGCGACGTTCATGGGCATCCGCCGCCCCGACGGGCGTATCGCTACCCGAAACTACATCGGCATCCTGACCAGCGTGAACTGTTCGGCGCATGTCGCGCAGGTCGTCACCGACCTGTTCCGCCGCAACCCGCTGACCGGTGACGATCCGCTGGCCGACTACCCGAACGTGGATGGCGTCGTCGCGCTGACCCACAAGACCGGCTGCGGCATGACGCAGCACGAACCGCTGCGCGTGCTGCGCCGCACGCTCGCGGGCTATGCACGGCATCCCAACTTCTCCCATGTCATCGTGCTGGGGCTGGGCTGCGAGGTGAACCAGATCGGCGGCCTGATGGAGGAGCAGCGCCTGGCCGGACGCCTGAAGGCGATGGACATCCAGACGATGGGCGGCTCCCGCAGGACGGTCGCCGCCGGGGTGGAGTTCGTGAAGGACGTGCTGGCGGAAGCGAACCAGGTCCGCCGCGAACCCTGCCCGGCGAGCGCGCTGACCCTCGCGCTGCAATGCGGCGGCTCCGACGGCTATTCCGGCATCTCCGCCAACCCGGCCCTGGGCGCGGCGTCCGACCTGCTGGTGCGGCATGGCGGGTCGGTGATCCTGTCGGAAACGCCCGAAACCTATGGCGCGGAACATCTGCTGACGCGGCGCGCCGTCTCCCGCGAGGTGGGCGAGAAACTGGTCGGGCTGATGCGCTGGTGGGAAGAATACACGGCGCGCGAGGGGGCGGAGATGGACGCCAACCCGTCCCCCGGCAACAAGGCGGGCGGGCTGACGACGATCCTGGAGAAGTCCTTGGGCGCGATGGCCAAGGCCGGCAGCACGAACCTGGTGGACGTGGTGCAATACGCCGAGGAGGTGAAGGCGCGCGGCTTCGTCTTCATGGACACGCCCGGCTATGACCCGGTCTCGGCCACCGGCCAGGTGGCGGGCGGCGCGAACATGGTGTGCTTCACCACGGGACGCGGCAGCGTGTTCGGCTGCAAGCCGGCGCCGTCGATCAAGCTTGCCACCAACACGCCGATGTATCGCCATATCGAGGACGACATGGACGTGAACTGCGGCACGGTGTTGGACGGGGACGAGACGGTGGCCGAATGCGGGCAGCGGATCTTCGACCTGATCCTGCGGGTGGCGTCGGGCGAGCGGACCAAGAGCGAGCAGTTCGATTTCGGGGCGGCCGAGTTCGCGCCCTGGGTGCTGGGCGCGACGATGTAGCCTTCCTCGCCGCCTGGGCGGACGGTCGGTTGCACCGGCCGCCTGTCCCGGGCGCAGGCACGAAGCCGGAACATCCCGCTCCGCGGGCCAGACCGACGTCGCGGTGAACCGGCGCCCTGGAACAGTCGAACAATTTTGCGTTTGCGCACCGGAACGCGCGCAGCTCAGCACCGTTTCGGCTGCTGTGAGCAAGCAGGAACATTCCCGCCTGTCGCTCGGCCGGGACGGGGGCGGCGCGTCATGTCGATTGTCCGGGGCGAGCGGCTGTCCCAGCGGAGGAAGCGCGTTCGGACATCGCAACGGATCATGCCGGCGCGCGCCCTCATTCCTGCCGGAACGGTGCAATCCCAAGGAGAAAACCTGATGCTGAAATGGGCCCTGATCTTCTTCGTCATCTCCATCATCGCCGGATTCTTCGGCTTCTCCGGCCTCTCGGCCGCAACGGCAGGCATTGCGAAGATTCTGTTCTTCATCGCCATCGCGCTGTTCGTGATCTTCCTCATCATCGCCTTCACGGCCGGGCAGCTGGTCTTCTGACCCACACACCGCCCGCGGCGGCATGGCGCCGGCGCGGGCGGACAGCCCCTGTTGCCTCGCGTCGCGAGCCTGGCCAGGGGACGTCGGTTGATCCATGCCCTCACGAAACTCTGTGAGCGCCCGAAGGAACTGCGCGCCGTCATCGTGCGGACGACCATTGCCGAGTATCTCGCCCGTCACCAGCCGGTGGCCGAGGAGGAGGCGTTTGGCTTGTGGGGTCCGGACGCGGCGGACGGGCCGGCCTATCAGGAGAAAGCCCGCGCCGAATGGTGAAGGCGCTGTTCGATACGAACATCCTGATCGACCATCTGCGCGGCATTGCCCAGGCCCGCACGGAACTGGGGCGCTATCCCCACAAGGCGATCAGCATCATCACCTGGATGGAGGTGCTGGCTGGCGCGCCGGCCGCAGCGGAGGCGGGAACGCGGGCATTCCTGGACCGCTTCGCTATTCTCCCGCTCGATGCCGCGGTCGCCGATCGAACGGTGCAGTTGCGGAAACAGTACCGGCTGACGCTGCCGGATGCGATCGTCTGGGCGTCGGCCCAGGTGCATGGGATGCTGTTCGTCACGCGGGACACACGGGGCCTTCCTGCCGATGACCCCGGCATCCGAATGCCCTGCGTCGTGTAGCCAGACCGGGTCCGCGCCCCGCCGTCAGTACGGCGCCGGCGCCCCGCCACCCGGGCCGGCACGTCCGGCCGCGCTGGAGCCCAGCGCATTGAACCGCCCGACATTGCCGAACAATTGCTGCAGGAACGATGCCTGGGTGCCCGGCGAGGGCGTCGTGCGGCTGACGACGTCCACCGGGAGCGAATCGGCCTTGTCCTTCGTCTCCACGTTGCGCAGCACGCCCTGGCCGTCGAACTTCAGCACCACCACTTCCTGCGCCAGCACGGCCAGGGTACGTCCGACACGCGGCTGCGTCGTTTCACTGATATAGATCCAGGTGTTGTCGTCGAACGCCGCCCGCACCGTGGGCGAGCCGATCAGCGCCGTCACGTCGGCGCGCGTCGACGTGCCGGGCGTGAGTTCCTTCAACTGCTCGCTATCGATCTTGTTGCCGCGAATCATGGGCGGCGCCTCGAACAGGCTGCAGGCGCCCAGCGTCAGCAGGGCCATCAACGCCAGGGATCGCGAACGCACTGCCATCTGTCTCACCGGTCCCCCACCCGCAACGCCTCTGATCCTTCCCTCGCCGCCCGTGCCCCGGTTGGACCTGGACGGCCGACACATTCTATCCTGTGCGTGTCACGCCGGCCGGTCCCCTGTCAATGCGGAGATGACTGCCCACGTGACAGCTTGTCTGGCAACACGGTCGAGGCGGTTTTGGCGGGTTTCCTGGGACTGATCCGGCGCAACAAGCACGAGCGCGCGGGCTTCGAACTCTATGGCGCCGCGGTCGCCGCCGCACGCGACCCGTTTCTCTACACCGCGCTGGGCGTGCCCGACACGCTGGACGGGCGGTTCGACGCCATCGGCCTGCATGCGTTCCTGGTGATCCAGCGCGTGAAGCCGGAACCGGAACCGGGACCCGCTTTGGCCCAGGCGGTGTTCGACGCCATGTTCAGCGACATGGATATCAACCTGCGGGAACTGGGCGTCAGCGACCTGTCCGTGGGCAAGCGCGTGCGCGCGATGTGGGAAGCCTTCCATGGCCGGTCACACGTGTACGCCTCGGCGCTGGCCCAGGGCGACGACGCGGCACTGGCGGAAGCCCTGGCGCGCAACCTGTGGCGCGGCGCGCCGCCGCCCGACGGATCGGCCGCCGCGCTGGCCCGCCTGACGCACGCGCAGACCGCCTGCCTGGCGGCGCAGCCGTTCGACGCGCTGCTGGCCGGGCGCGTCCGGTTCCTGCCAGCCGAGGAGGCCGCGCAATGATCCGCGAACTGCATCGCCCCATCCCGCTGGACCGCATCGGCCGCGACGGCATGGACGTGCTGGTCGAGGCTACCCCGGCGGAATGCGCCGCCCTGGCCGATCGCATGCAACTGCCGGCCGTGCAGTCCCTGACCTGCGCCTTCCACCTGCAGCGGGAGGACGACGACCGCGTGCTGGCCCGCGGCCATCTGCGCGCAAGCGTCGTGCAGACCTGCATCGTGTCGCTGGAGGATTTCGAGACCTCGGTCGACGAGACGTTCCGCGTCCGCTTCGTGCCATCGGGCGAGGAGGAAGAGGAGATCACCGACCCCGAGTCGGTCGACGAAATTCCCTACGAAGGCCGCGCGCTCGACCTGGGCGAGGCCGCGGCCGAGCAGCTCGGCCTGGCACTCGATCCCTATCCACGCATGCCGGACGCCGAACTGCCGGAGATCGAGGTCGAGGCGGACGAGAACCCGTTCGCCCGCCTGGCCGCGCTGCGCCGGCCCAACTGATCCACAACCGAGAGGGGGAGACGACGATGCCTGGAATGCCCAGCCACGCCCGGATCCGGTCTTGGAGTCGCTGGAAGCTGCTTGCGGCGGGCGGCCTGATCCTGGCCGCGGCGGTGATGGTGCGGCCGGCGCCCGCGTCCGCGGATGTAGACGAGCCGAGCGCGGAGGAGATGCAGCGGATCGAGAAGGCGCTGAAGCGGTCGGGGTTCAAGACCTGGGGCGATGTCGA
>JBFXDK010000103.1:0-7643 GCA_050181195.1 Acetobacteraceae bacterium
GCACGCGCGCGGAACAGGGGCCGCGCGAAGCGCCATGATCATGCGGGCCGCCCCGCGTCCGAAGGCAACGCGGGATGGCGACCCGGCGCCTTCGTGTTCCTCTGTGTGCCTCTTCTCGTCCTTCGTGAAAACCAATGCGGTGGCCAGGGCCGGCACGCAACCATCCAGGCAAGACGCCTCCCAGGGCAGGCAGTCTTGGCACCCAACGCCTGCATGCCTACCCAAGCGGACCAAGCCGCGAAACCAGCCATCGAGATCCGACGGCAATCCCCTCCTGCATCGGCGCACCCCATCACGGCCGCGGACGCGGCAACAGGACGGCGGAGCGCTCGCCCGCGTCCAAGGCCCGGACCCGGAACACACGATACCGTTCCAGCACCGCACCCCCTGCGGTCCGGTCGACGACGCCGATCGCCAGTGCCTCGCCCCAAACCGCCCGGTCCGGCGGTGCGTCGATCCGCGCGTCCCGCAACAGAAGGCCTCTGCGGCCGGCCAATGCCCCGGCCGCCGGCAGCGACGTCAGCGCCCAGCGCGGCTCCACGCCCAGGACCGCGACGCCCGATGGAAGCGTATAGGCCAGTTCCGCGGCCAGGGCGTATTGCTCCACGGCGACGAAGGCCGCGCCGGTGTCGCGCCGCATCGCCTCCACTTGCCGCGCCATCTCGTCCCACCCGGCAAGCCGCAGCGCGACCGGATCCAGCCGCGGGGGAATGGGCAAGGCCTGGACCGTGGCCTGGGCATAGGCAAGCGCGGTCACCGCAAGGCCCAGCACCACCGAGGGTCCGGTCAATCGCTGCCATGTCCGCCCGGTCAGGCCGGCGGCTGCGATGACTGCGGCCGGGTAGATGATGGCCGGCCAGTTGCCCTGCACCCGGTCGTGGAAGGCGTGCTGCAGGAACATCAACATCGGCGGCACCGTCAGCAGGGCCAGCAGGGCCGGACCGGCTTCGCGCTGCCGCACGGCCCGGGCGACGGCCCATCCGGTTCCGGTCAGGCACAGCAGCCAGATGCCCGGCGTGACCAGCCCGGCCTGGCCGCCGATCAGTTCGGCCAGGAACTGCACCGACCGCTCCGGGCGCCAGTCGCTGATGCGCCCGCCCTGCCGGAGGAATCCGGCCCAGCCATGGGCGGCGTTCCAGGCCAGCACCGGCAGGAACAGCGCCCCGCCCAGCAGCATCCCCGCCCAGGGCGCCGGCCGCCGCAGCCAGGGACGTATCGCGGGCACCGCCAGCAGCCACAGCCCCGTCCCGGCCCAGAGGAACACGGCGGTATACTTGCTCAGCAGCGCGAGGCCGGCGAAACCGCCCGCTGCCAGCCACCAGGCGCCGCCGCCGCCCACGGCGATCCGCGCGAGCGCCCAGAGCGTCGCCGTCCAGAACAGGATCAACGGGGTATCGGGGGTCATGATGACCGTTCCCACCCCCATCAGCAGCGTCGCATTGAACAGGGTGGCCGCCAGCACGCCGGCGCCCCGTCCCGGCAGCAGCCGGTTCGCCGCATCCGCCAGCAGCCAGCTTCCCAGCGCCCCGGACAGCGGCCCCAGCAGCCGGATGCCCAGGGGCGTATCGCCACAGAGCGCGGTGCCGATCCGGATCCACAGCGCGACCATGGGCGGATGATCCAGGTATCCAGGGGCCAGCGCGCGCGACCAGATCCAGTAATAGGCCTCGTCCGGGGCGAGCGGCGCGGTCGCCGCCACCCACAGCCGGATCAGGGTGAGGGCCGCCAGCGCAATGGCGGCCCTGGTCACCGCGCGCGCCAGACGAGAGTCGAGGACACCGCGTAGTTCCACACCACGCCGATCACTGCCCCGATGGCGCCGGCAATCGACCAGGTCGTCTGGCTCTCATACAGCACATTGGCGATGCCGATATTGGCGACGGCGCCCACGCTGCAGACCAGCATGAACAGCCCCAGGCCCCGCCACAGCCGCGGCCCGCGCAGCCGCTGCTCGCGATAGGTGATCGCGTTGTTGAGCTGGAAGTTGAAAATCATGGCGATGATGGTGGCGATGGTCTGGTCGGCGTTGAACCCGAGCGCCAGGCTCTCACGCAGGGCCAGCAGGACCATCAGGTGCACCAGCACGCCCATGGCGCCGACCAGCGCGAAGGAGAGGAAGCGCTGCGGCAGCAGGCCGCCGAACACCTTGTCCAGCAGCAGGCCGCCGAACTGCATCATGACCAGGGCGTCGAGCTTGCTCTCGCCGGCCACACGCTCCCGGAACCGCGCCGGGATCTCCCTGACCCGCAGCGGCGCGGGGGCGCTGAGCATCAGGTCCAGCAGGATCTTGAACCCCTGGCCGGTGAGGTTGCGCGCCAGATCCTCGAACAGCGGACGCGGCAGCATGAAGAAGCCGCTCATCGGGTCGGTCAGCCTGCCCGGCAGGAAGACCTGGGCGAGCCGGATGCCGCCATCGGAGAGGATATGCCGCCACCGGCTGGAGAGGCCGGCATTGTCGCCGCCTTCGACATGGCGGCTGGCGATGACCACGTCGTATTGTCCGCCGCGCAGGTCCGCCAGCATCACCGGCAGGCGGGTCTCGTCGTGCTGCAGGTCGCCGTCGATCACCGCAATATAGGCGGCGGAGGAGGACAGCGCGCCCTCGATCACCGCCGAGGCGAGGCCGCGCCGCCCGATGCGGCGGATGCAGCGCACTCTTGGGTCGTCCTGGGCGATACGGCGGACCTCGGCCGCGGTGCCGTCCGGGCTGTCGTCATCGACATAGATGACTTCCCAGGCAATGCCGACGAGTGCCGCATCCAGCTGGGCGATCAACGGCGCGACGTTCGGCCGTTCGTTGTAGCAGGGCACGATGACGCTGAGTTCGGGCGCGCCGGCCAGGCCGACGATCTCGGGCATGCCACCCGGCGTGATGCCCGGTGGCGCGACGTTCGCGACGGTTTGCTGGGGACGATTGCTCATAAGGGCCTGTGGGACCGCCTGGATGATGGCCGGCCGCAGATACAAGAGCGTGGGAGACCGTCAAGGAAAGAATGACACCACCTAAGGTTGCAGAACGACGCGTCGACTTTTAAGGACATTGCAAGATTTTCTGCCGTAGATCTGGTCCGCTTTTGAGATGAATTCACATTTCGTGCTGGGGGTCTTATATCATGCGTGCACGACGTTCGATCATGCTGGGCATGGCCGCCGGCCTGGCGGGCGGCGGCCCGGCATCGGCCGCGTTGCTTTCAACCTCGGACATCTTCTCGCAGTTCAACGCCGTGGTGTTCGGCTCGTTCGCGACCACGGCGGCCGTCGAGGGCCGGACCGTCGTGGGCGGTTCCATGACACGCGGCGCCAGCTTCAACACCGCGCCGGGGGCGGCGGGGGCATCGGCCTTTTCGGCCCTGACCGTGTATGGCAACCAGACCGGCAGCGGCGGCTATACGATCAATCACGGCGGCGGCCTCACCATTGCCGGCTCGAACGCCGGGACGTTCATGCTGAACGGCGGCGGATCGGCCCTGATCGGCGGCTCCTCGGCGGGCAATATCGCGTCCTCGGGCGGGGCGACGAGCGTGGCGGTGGGGGGATCGAATACCGGCACGGTCAACCTGAACGCCGGCGGCAGCGTCTCGGTGGGGGGCAGCAATACCGGCCAGGTCACCGTGAATGGCGGCCCGGGGAGCGTCGCCGTGATCGGTGCCACCACCGCCCCCGTCACGTTGAACAGCGGCGGCAGCGTGTATGTCGGGTCGAACAGCCCCGGCGGCGGAATCTCGGTCAACGGCGGCCCCGGATCGGTCACGATCGCCAGCGGCAATGCCGCCCAGGTCACGCTGAACAATGGCGGTTCGGCGACGATCGCCGGCAACACCGGCAACGTGAGCATGAACGGCGGCAGCCTGACATACACGGGCAGCAAGAGCGGCAACGTGAACCTGAATGGCGGGGCCACGGCATCGAAGGTGGCCGATGTCGGGGTTACCGCGCCCGATGTGCCGGGTGTGGCGCTGCCGGCGTTCGGCCCGACGTTCCAGGACCAGATGACCGCGCTTTCGGCGCAGCTGGACGCGCTGACGGCCAACAGCGTGGCGCGGGTCGCCGGCCATTCGATCACCTTCGCCGCCACGCCGGACGCGGACGGCCGGGCCGTGTTCGATGTGGATACATCGCTGTTCGCGCCGAATTCGGCCGTGAGGATCCAGCTGAATGACGCGAGCACGGTGATCATCAACGTCAACGTGGACAGCTGCGTCGTGAACTCCTGCGCCTTCGCGTTCGGATCCAGCGTGAACTTCGTCAACCCGAACGGGTATGCCGAACGGGTGCTGTGGAACTTCACGAACGCCACCGGCCTGGCCTTCGCGAATGAATTCGGCGGCACGGTGCTGGCAACGCTGGCCGCCGTTTCAAACCGGGGTGCCATCGACGGGACCCTGGTGGCCGCGAGCTATGATGGCAGCGGGGAGCTGCACAGCCGCCCCTTCTCCGGCAGCCTGACTGCCGCCTCCCCACCGGCATTACCGGTGCCGTCGGCGACCGCGGCGCCGGAGCCGTCCGGCCTGGCGGCGCTGGGGGTAGGTCTTGGGGCGCTTGGCTGGGTCCGGCGGCGGCGTGGCCGGGGCAAACCGGACGCCCCCACCGATTAGAGCGGCACGCCGGCCAGGTTCCGGCTGGTGCGGATCGTCTGCAGGGTCTGCACCCGGCTGACGGCGCTCGATCCGGTCAGGCGCTGCGTCAACTGATTCTCATGCGCGGTATCGCGCGCCACCAGCTTCAGCAGGAAATCCCCGCCGCCGCGGATCATGTGGCATTCCCGCACCTCGGGCCAGGTGGCGACCAGTTCCTCGAAGGCGGACAGCACGCTTTCCTTCTGGCTGTCCAGGCCGACGATGGCGAAGAAGGTGATCTCCCACCCCAGCTTCTGCGGGTCCGGGTCGGCGTGGTAGCCGCGGATCACCCCCGCCTCCTCCAGCGCCCGCACCCGCCGCAGGCAGGGGGGCGCCGAGATGCCGGCACGCCGCGACAACTCGATATTGGTGATCCGGCCGTTTTCCTGCAGCGTGGCCAGGATGCGGCGATCAATCGCGTCGAGCTGGATCGGGGACTCGGAACCTGGATTCTTCATGCGTCTCGTGCGACCGCGATGCTGCCAAGCGCGAAATATTATTGCTGCAACCGGGATCTGCAAGCCCGGTTTCACCGAACAACACCCCAGGCGCCGGAAACCGGCGGTCCCGTGCGGGCCGGTTACCGTCAATGCGGCGAAACGCCGCACGCTGCTTCCCACGGCGCCCGCCCTGGATCCGTGAACACGGCCGCCCCGGGGGCCGGCCGCGCAACCCAATGACCAGGGTCGGGCACCGCGCCATCCGTCAGTCCTGCGGCCGGAAGCCGAGGATGCGCTGGAACCGGTCCTGGTAGGCCGGCCAGACCTCGGGGTTCAGCAGCCGCGGCGGGCGCTTGCCGTCCAGGATATCCAGCATCTGTTCGGCGGCGATCTTCGCGATGTTGTGGCGCGACTGACGGGTGATGCCGGCGGTATGCGGGCTGACCAGTACGTTGTCGAACTGCAGAAGCGGGTGGTCCGAGGGCGGCGGCTCCTCCTCCCACACATCAAGGCCGGCACCCGCGATCTGCTTCGCGGTCAGCGCCTTGGCCAGCGCGTCCTCGTCATGGATTCCGCCGCGGGCGGTCGTGATGAAATACGCATGCGGCTGCATGGCGGCGAACTGCGCCGCCCCCATCATCCCGCGCGTTTCCGCCGTATGCGGGCAGTTGATCGAGACGTAGTCGGCCTGGCGCAGCATTTCCTCCAGCGTTCCGGCCTTTTCGGCGCCCTTCGCGGCGATCTGCGCGGACGAGAGGTAGGGGTCGAAGGCGATCACCCGCATCTGGAACAGGCCGCGGCAGAGTTCGGCGACCCGCGATCCGACATGACCCAGGCCGATGATGCCGATGGTGCGGCCGAGGACGTCGTCGCCCATGAAGTCGCGGCGATTGTAGTCGCTGCCGCGCCGCATCGCGTGGTCCGTCAGCATGATGCGCTTCGACAAAGCGAGCATCATGGCCATGACGTGTTCCGCCACGCCTTCCTTGTTGCCGCCGGCCTGGTTCACCACGGCGATGCCGGCCGCCGTGGCGTCCGCGAGATTGACGGTGTCAAACCCGGCCCCGTTGGTCGACAGCACGACCAGATTGGGGCAGCGCCGCAGCAGGGGCGCATAGCCCTGGTATGCCATCGCCAGTTCCTGGCGCGAGGAGCCGATCTGATAGGCATGCGCCTGCGACAGCACGCGTTCGGCCTCGTCCTCGGGGCTGTCGTTGACCAGCTTGTCGACCTGGATGTCGGGCCGAGCGGCGAGGATATCGAGATAGACCTGGGCGGAGACGGCGTTGACGTAGAACACGCGCTTGGTGTTGGGCGCCATGGCAGGCCTTTCAGGAACGCATCGTTGCAAAGGGGCGCGGACCGTAGCCCCGCGGCGCAGCGAGGGCAAATGGCGTCCGGGCCGGCAGGATGCGGGGCTGGAAGGGAGTGCATTTCGCACACACGCGTGTGTTTTTCAGTCGTTCGGTCTCCTGGGCTGAGCGGCCGGTATTTGGCGCCAGGGCGTAGTCCGGGCCGCCTTTCCGCGCCAAACAAAATCGCGAAACGGCACCGTTTTCACGGATTTTCACGCGATTTCCAGGGAAAAACCGACGTGTTTGCCTGCAAAATGGGCATTTGGGGCAAAACGGGATTTGTAACGAGTTCTCCCGGTAGTGAAGCTGGGGTGATGTCGCAAGTTTGGCTGGCAACGGCCTGATCCGGCGGCCAATGCCGGATCTGGCGTTGCATTCGGCCGGCACGCGCCACCGCGGCAGATCGTTACAAATCCATGCGGGAAACGGGGGGTTTCATTCCGATTCCATGCGGATTCCCGGGGGTTTCATTCCGGTTTGCGGCGGGATTGTTTTCCGGGCAGATGCCCATGCCGCATGCAGTCGTGGCATGCACGGGAATGCGGATGAGCCGAACCGGGCGGCGCGCGACAGGCCCCCCGGCCGCATCAGGCGCCGTGCTTCCCGGCGTCCCAGCCACGCGCCGCGGACAGGTTCTGCCTGGCGAAGGCGAGCGGGCTGTCCTCGAGGTCGCTGGCGAAGGTGTCGTTCCAGCGGTTGAGCCAGCCAAAGACGGAGATGACCGAGACCAGCTCGACAATGCCGGGTTCGGTGAAGTGGACGCGCAGCGCGTCGAAATGCGCGCGGGTGACGGCATTCGGCACCTCGCCCGCCGCCCAGGCCAGTGCCACCGCCGCCCGCTCGGCTGCGGTGAACAGCGGGCTCGATGGGTAGTCCGCCAGCGCCTGCACCTTCTGCACCGCCAGGCCCGCCTTGGCGCCGTCCGCGGCAGTATGCGCCTGGCAATAGCGGCAGCCGGCGGCGGAGCTGACGGTATGCGCGACGAGCCATTTCAGGTCCTGCGGCACCTCGCCGGGCGCGCGCATCACCCCCTGGATCAGGTCGCGGAAGGCCAGCAGGATCGCTGGCTTGTGGGCCATGATCCGCATGCTGGTCGCCACATAGCCGCCGCTGGCCTGGGCGATGTCGGCGAGCGCCCGGAGCTCCGGCGTGGCGTCCACCGGCAAGGGCTGGATGTGTGCGGTGCGTTCCATGGCGGTTTCCCAGGGTGGTGCGGGGTGCGGGGTGCGGGG
>JBFXDK010000103.1:7743-19634 GCA_050181195.1 Acetobacteraceae bacterium
GGTGCGGGGTGCGGGGTGCGGGGCTATTGGCCGACGGAATCCGACCGGCGAAAAGGGGCACCGGCGGCGCCTGTCGCCAGCGGCCAGGACAGGCGCCGCCCGTGGAGAGCCGCTATCGGCCCCCTGTCGTCATGACCATCCCTGAACGCACCCTCGGCGCGCCTGTCCGGTCCTTGAACCGGGCAGCTCCGGCATGGAGGCGTGCTGGCCACGCGGAAACCGGTGTTCGTGTTCCGGTTGCCGGTGTCGTTCCTGTCGCGGTTGGCGGCGCGGACGTTCCTTGGATTGTCGTTCCAGGAACCGCCCCGCACGGGCCGGCGGCGGGGGGACAGCCAGGCTTCGCGGCAGCCGGATCGAACCAGCCGCCGGCGAAGATCGATTGGCGCAGGCGCCATGTCTGTGCGAAGGACGCGTGCGCGATCCATGCGCCCACCCGGGTCTCGACGTCTCCGAAATTCAGCGAGCCATGGCGCCAGCGGTCCCGCAGCCCGCGCAGGCGATTGCGGAAACGCGTGACGTTCGCCGGGGCAAGGCGCCGCCTGTGCGGCGCCAGCTCGTATCCCAAGAACACCGCAGGCTGGTCCGAGGGCTGGATCACTGTCTTGACCGAATGCAAGGTCAACCGGCGCCGGGCCAGGAATCCCGCGATCCGGTCCCGCCAGTCCGCCAATTGTGCTGGGTCGTTCGCAAACAGGGCGAAGTCGTCGACATAGCGCAGATATGGCGCGCGCAGGACCTCGGTGGCGAAGTGGTCCAGGGCATCCAGATGCACGTTCGCGAAGAACTGGCTGGTGAGGTTACCGATCGGCAGCCCCCGCCGCCGTGTGAACGGCGTGAAAAGGTCATCGCCGGGGTAGTAGAGGTGAACCGGCTCCTGCGGGTTGGATCCGTCGATGATCGTGTCCAGCAGCCAAAGCGTGTCGGCACAGGCGATCCGCCGCCGCAGATCGGATTTCAGCACCGCGTGATCAATCGCGGGAAAGTAACGATAGATATCGCATCGCAGGACGTGGCTGTGGCCGTCCCGCCACCGTTCATAGCGGCGCACCGCTCGATGCGTGCCCTTGCCTTCCCGGTTGGCGTAGCTGTGGTCGATGAAGCCGCGTTCGAAGATCGGTGCGACCACCGCGCACAATGCATGGTGCACGACGCGATCACGAAACGGTGCCGCCGAGACGATGCGATGCTTGGGATCGCGTACCTCGATCGTGACGAAACGACCGGGCTGCCAGGTGCCGTCCTTCAGTTCGCGTTCCAGCCGCAGCAGATTGGTTTCCAGCCGAGCGGTGAATGCGGCTGCGCCAGGTTTGCGGCGCTTGCCTTGGATCGCCTTCCGCCATGCCGCGTGCAGGGCAGCGAAATTGGCGATTTCGCCAAACAGATCGTTATGGCGCGTGGGCATGCTGGGCCTTGATCCACCCGCCCACCAGCCGGCCGACCTCATCCAGGCTGCGTGCTGCATGTTCATAGCGCCGTGCGTCGATCAGGCGCAGTTCATTGGACAGGCGCATGAAGACGCGCAGCCGTTCCAGACCCAGATTGGCCTGGACCAGCATCGCGTCCCGGCCCCTGGTGTAGGTTGCGGCGATCAGGGAATCCAGCACGTCCAGGGCCGTGGTCTGAATCCGATCGCCCAGCACGAATTTCTGGCTGCGGGGAAACTTCTCAACCGTCGGTCCCAGCCACAGCAGGAATTAATACATCGCTTCCAGGGCGGGACCGGTTCGTCGCGCATTGTTGGGGATCGATGTCATGCGGGAAGCAGCGCATGCCGTGCCCGAGTCCGCCAAGAGAAATCGACACCGGATAAAGCAAAAAAAATCGATTCTACGTGCCCCGCGCCATATAGCCAGCGTGGACGAGAGAAATCATAAGATGAAAAGAGTCCAAGATTAAAGATGTCACAGCGTTCTGGCCACGCGGAAACCGGTGCTCGTGATCCGGTGGCCGGTGCCGTCCCTGCCGCGGATGGCGGCGCGGACGATCCCCGGATTGACGTACCAGGAACCGCCCCGCACGGGCCGGCGGCCGCTCTCCCCGGTTGTATTGGCCGAGCCGTCGGAGGGCAGGTCTGCCAGCTTGGCAGTCCACGCGTCGGCGCACCATTCCCAGACGTTGCCAAGCATGTCGTAGAGGCCGAAGGGATTGGGCAGGAAGGACCCGACCGGTGCGGTGAAGGCGTAGCCGTCATCGCCGCGAAAGAACCGGTCCGGGTCGAAACGTGCGCCTGTCCGTGACATCAGTGCCGCATCGGCGACATTGGCATAACGACAGGCCGGATCGCGTGCATCACCCCAGAACCGGGCCGTGATCGTGCCGGCGCGCGCAGCGTATTCCCACTCCGCCTCGCTCAGCAGGCGATAGGGCTTTCTGGTGATGGCTCGCAGCCAGTGCACATAGGCCATGGCATCGTCGTAGCTGACGCAGACAACCGGGTGATCGTCGGTCTGCTCAAAGCCGGGATTGCGCCAGTCTCGGTCGTCGCGGATTTCCCCATTCCATTCACCCTTATCATCGGGTTCGTAGGTCCAGGCACCTTTCGGTATTACGTGCCCCGTTGCCTCGACAAAAGCCGCGAACTGGCCGCGGGTGACCGGATATTTGCCGATCCAGAAAGGCTGGGCGATGATCATCTCCCGCTGCGGAGTCGACCATTCGGCATACTCGGACAGCACCTTTTCCCGCGGATTCTCCGCGGCCAGCGCGCCCATCATAAAGCTGCCGGCGGGGA
Organism: Acetobacteraceae bacterium; assembly: GCA_050181195.1. Lineage (GTDB taxonomy): Bacteria > Pseudomonadota > Alphaproteobacteria > Acetobacterales > Acetobacteraceae > Rhodopila. The sequence continues at coordinate 10,475 of JBFXDK010000103.1, forward strand.
TGCGGACCAGCGCGGGCAGGTGCGGGCCATCGCGAGTCTCCCACGCGGCCGGCAGGCCAATGGCACCGGTCGTGATGGCGTCGGTCAGCACCAGCCGGTCCTTGCCCGTGGCACGGGACAGATCGGCGTTGGACAGATCGGCCTGTGAAAAGTTGAAGCCGGCCAGGTTGGACGTGCCGAAATCGACGTTGCGGAGGTTGGCGCGGATGAAATCCAGCCGCTTGTCCAGACCTGCCATCCTGGTCAGTTCATTCAAATCCAGGCCGTCGCTTTCCAAAATGCGTTCGGCCTTCGCGCGGACCTCGGCGTTCAGCTTCACGGCTTCTTCTCCGTCAACTGAACCCCTGCCTGGATCAGTGTCACCGGGGCATATTCCTGTGCGGCATGCTTCTTCAGCAACTGCTCGACAACAGCATGTTTCAGCCGATCCTTGTCGGCGACATCGCACGTCCATACCGCATGAAAGGATTGCTGCCCCGAAACGCGCCCGGTCAGCTCTACCCGCGGCAGACCATCGGCATTCTCGGAGTGACGAACATGGAAGAAGGCGCCGTTGTTCGCGAACACCCCGGCCAGATAGGCGCCATTGGGCACGGTAAACTGCCACCGTCGGCCCAGGCACAGCACATTGATGCCACCAATTGATCGCGGTTCCGTGCCTTCGGCGAGGACATCACCGGCCATGGCACAGTTGATCAGGTTGGCGAAGAGATCGAACTCGCAGAGGTAAAGTCGGCAACGAAAGTCCTGTTCGTCATCGTAGCCCCAGTTGAGTCTCACGAAAACCGGCAGATTCCCTGGGTCCAACGTATCCCCCTCCGCCGGCGCGATATCAACGCGAAGGCCAACGATCAGCGACGGCGGCTCCTGGTAGGAAAGCGGCCGCGCCTCATAGCCGACCGCAGCCGCCGAAGCTGGCGCATGACCCGAGGCGACCCGTCCGGCCGGGGCATCCCTGGACAAGCTTTCCCGGCAAAGTTTTCCAAGCGCCTTGGCATTCTCGTTGGATGGCCACTGCGGTCCGAAAAGGATTTCCACCACAATATCCACATCGGCGCCGCTCGGCCGCGACTTGCCCAACCACCACTGCCGGAAAGTCTCGCGGTCGCGGCCGCGAACATTGGCTCTCTTACGATCTGCGATCGTCGCGAATTCCCTGAAGAACTGATCGCGGACTTCCACGCGCGGCAACACCTCGGTGGCGGGAACATGAAACCGGTTTCCGAAGGCATCACGGAAGGCTTTCGCAACGCGCCAATGTTTGGCCGAGGTTTGCTTTGCGCCCGGCGAGACTTGGCGAGACTTGTCCCCAGAACGCGCCACGGTTTGCTCCCTTTTGCCGTGAAGTCCCTTCAGCGGTGTCAATGAATGCGGGTCCTCAACCGATGGAGGATCCCGTGTCACGTTTCGATCTTATCCACCTGATCCCGAAAGTCATCCTCACGAACCTGACCTTCTACGAGGATATGGTCTTCGCGGCGGTGTACCTGATGGCCCTGGTCCTGATGTTCTGCGGGCACCGCTGGCCGTGGCTGCCGTACGCCCTGCTTGCCATCGTCAAGGCGGCGGCCGCGCTGGCCCATGGCCTGGACGGGTGAAGAGCAGTCGCGGAGCGGCGCCGGTCATTGCGCCAGCGCGTGCTCCACCGCCGCCTCACCAACATCCACCTCGCACGAGGAGGCAAGCCACAGAAAGCGGCCGGAAGCGCCCAAACCACCATCATTGGGCGCCCCCATCGCAGGCAGGAAGGCACAATGCCAACGCAATGTCTCAGTGTTCCTCCTTCTTCCTCATTTCTTCCTCCGTGAGAAACCATGCGGTCGCCGAATTCGCCACCGACCCGTCCACGGGAGACATCCTGCGCGGCATCCCCATCACCGAGACGGCGCCCTGACTGAGCGCGGCACGCACCGTCCGCCCACGCAGCACGACACCGGCTGTTCATCACCGCGCAGGAAGCCGGCCTGACGCTGGTCAGCGGCAACATCTCGGACATGGACCTGCTGGCCCAGGCCGGCGGCGATGTGTCAAGCTTCTGTATGACGCCTGGTCGATCGCAGTCGGTGCCGGCCCGAGCCACCGCCGCCCGACACCTGTCACGACGCCGGTCACACAGCGGCACCCTGCGCCTTACCGCCGCTTCTGCCGCTGCGTCAGCACGGGCGCCGGCGGCGTCGGGCCGGGGAACGTCGCCAGGAAACGGCGCAGCGGCTCGGATTGCGTCACCGCGTCGGTGCCGGCCTGGATCAGCAGATCCACATCCGTCCGGTCGATCGTCAGCCCGGTCGGGATCGCCAGCAGCTTCGCCTTTTCCGGCCCTTCCGGCATGCCGGCCAGCGACACGCGGATCAGGTCCCCCTGCACGTCACCGCAGGGCGCACCGTCGATCACCGGCGCCTCGGCGCAGCGGACCTCGCGCAGCGTGCTGGTCACCGCCGCCACCTGCTGGGCAACGGCGCCGAGTGTTTCGAAGTTGTAGGCATCGATCTGCGCGCCGCTGACCAGGCCCAGCAGGCTGAACAGCCCGCCCACCAGGCGTTGTTGCGCGATCGTTGTATCCTGCGCGCCCTGTCCGTCGACGCTGATCAGCAGGATGCGGCGGATCCGGTCATAGCCGCGCGCCATCAGCTGATCGCGCGCCAGGGCGGCGTTGGTCAGCAGGTCGCCGGTCACGCGCAGGCCCAGATTGTCCGATATCCCGCCATCGGCCAGGTGCAGGTACTTCGTCCTCTCGGGATCCAGATAGCGTTCGGTCTGGCGCGCCGCGACGCCGACGCGCGACAGCGGATTGGTCTTCGCGGCCGGCGGAACAAGCGCGAGCCAGCCGGGCTTGCGGTCGCCGCACTGCTGGCGGTGGCTGGTCAGGGTGATGGGAGAGAACAGCCCGGGGAATCCGTTCGATGCCGCAACCGCCCGGGCGAGCGAGAAATCGTTCAGGTCGGAACAGATCAGGTCGAACGTTTCCTGGCTGAACAGCATCGGCGTGCCATAGCTGATGTCGGTGGCGCCCACCGCGATCAGCGGCTTGCCCAGCGCCTGCAGGTCGCGATAGCGGGCGCCGTGGAACATGGTGTCGTCATACACCTTGTTCATGAAATCATTGGTTCCGACCAGCGGATCCGATAGCCAGGTCCAGTTCCACGGCAGCAGGTAGATGCCCCAGATATAGCTGTTGGTATCGGAATAAAGGAAATCCTGCTCGTACTGGCCGAACGCGGCGGCGCGGTGCAGCCCGTAATAGGCAGCGGTGAAACTGCCGCCCGAAATGCCGGTGATGGCGTCGATCTGGTCCAGCAACGGCCTGGGTCCGGCGGGCGTCGGCACCATCATCTCCCGCATGCCCTTCAGCACGCCGTAGCTGAACGCGGCGGACCGCTTGCCGCCGCCGGACATGGCGACAAGGATCAGGCGGTCCGGCCGCTCCTCGGGTTTCATCAGGCTGGGCAGGCGATAGCCGCCGGTGGAAATCGCCGCACTCCCCGGCGGCAGCATCCGTTCGGCGGGCAGCGGCGTGGTGTCCGGAACGAGCATGGACGCGCAGCCGCCGGACAACAGCGGGGCCAGGGCCAGAAGCGCCGCAGCCGGAACAAGGCGGCGGGCGCGGCGACGCCCTATCCAGGCCTGAAGCCAAGCAGCCAGTCCTTGCAGCATGTCCCTGTTCCCCGCCACCTGTCCGCGGCAGGACAGGGAAACGCAACGTCCGTGTCAAGCGTCCCGGAACGCGCCGGCGCCCCGGGATGCATCGTTGCGCGTCAGCTGTTCGGGCCGCGCTCCATCGAGATCGGCTGCCAGCGGCGCAGCTTCGTGTTGTTCATCAGCACCGCGGGATTGACGCAGCTCATGGGCCATTTGCCGGACAGCACCAGCGCGAGTTCGCGCCCCACATGCCGCTTGCGTGCCGGATCGAAGCGCGCCGACGCCGACGCCGTATGGGCGGACAGCGTGACATTCGGCATCTTCAGGATCGGGTTGTTGTCGCCGGGCGGCTCGATCTCCAGCACATCCAGGCCCGCATGTGCGATCCAGCCTTCCTCCAGCGCCTTGATCAGCCCCGCTTCCTGCACCGTGGGGCCACGGCCGGTGTTGATGAAGATCGCCGTCTTCTTCATCAGCCGGAAATGCTTCTCCATCAGCATGCCCTCGGCTTCCGGCGTGGCCGGCGCGTGCATGGACACGAAGTCGGACTGGCTGAGGACTTCTTCCAGCGTGCAGGGCAGCACGCCGTGTTCCACCATGACCAGTTCCTCGATGAACGGATCATAGGCAATGACGCGCAGGCCGAACGGCTTCGCCCGCTTCGCCACCGCGCGCGCCACGTGGCCGAACGCGATCAGCCCCAGTGTCTGGCCCGCCAGTCGGGGAATCTGCAGCAGCGCCGGGCGGCCTTCGCGCCAGCGGCCTTCGCGCACCATGCGGTCCTGCTCGATCGTGCGGCGGAAACTCGCCAGCAGCAGCATCATCGCGTGGTCGGCGACTTCCTCGATGAACGTGTCGGGGCAGTTCGTCACCGGCATGCCGCGCGCGGTGGCCGCCGCCACGTCCACACTGTCCACCCCGACGCTGCCCAGCACGATCGCCCGGCATTTTTCCGGTAGCGCATCAACGATCTTTTTCGTGAACCGGATGCCCTTCGCATACACCGCGTCGGCGTCCTGGGCGAACCTGATGAAACCGTCCTCATCGGTCGGGCCTTCGACGATTTCGGCGTCGATGCCGTCCAGCGGCTCCATCTCATAGTCGTAACCGCCGCCCGCGACGGTGAAGCTTGCCCCGGCCGGGGTCGCGATCTTGAATTTCGCCAATGTTTCTCTCCTGTTTCGTATCAGCCGAACCCGGCCTTACCCCTTGGGCGGGCGCGCGCGCACCGCCCGTTCGTTGACGTCGATGCCCCAGCCCGGCCCGGTCGGCAGGACGAAGTCGCCGTTCTCGATCGTCGGGACAACCGTATAGAACTCGTCGCGCCACGGCGCGCTGTCGATATCCAGTTCCATGACACGGAAATTCGGGATCAGCGCGCTGAAGGTGGCGCTGATCGCGCTGCACAGATGGCCATAGAAGTTGTGCGGGGCGCAGTTCACCTCATAGACATCCGCCATGGCGGCGATCTTGAGGGATTCGTTCAGGCCGTTCCACACGACATCAACGATCGCGACATCGGTGGCGTAGTTGTCGAAGAACGGCTTGAACTCCCGCCGGCCATGCAGCGTCTCGCAGGACGCGATCGGGCAGTGCGCGCCGCGCTTGATCTCGGCCAGCGCCGGTGCGTCGTGCGTGTCGATTTCCAGCCAGGTCAGGTTCGCCGGCGCCACCGCCTCGGCGATGCGCTTGAAGCCTTCCGTCTTGAAGTTGAAGTTGACGTCCAGGTGGATGCCCATGTCGGGCCCCACCGCCTCGCGGATCGTCATCAGCTGCTGCGTCACGCCGCGGGTCAGCCGGTTGTCCCAGTTCAGTTCCGGCCAGCCCTGCGTGCGGCCGAACCCGGGGACGTAGCCCGACAGGGTGCCATTGGCTTCCGGCATGATGTTGGTCTTCAGCGCGCGGAAGCCCAGCTTCTGCACCTCCTGCGCGTGGCGCGCCAGGTCGTCGTGGCTGCGCAGCGGCCGCACCCCCATCAGTTCGGCGCTGCGCACGCGATAGGTGCCGAAATGCGACCAGTAGACCGGGATGCGCTCGCGGATCGGGCCGCCGAACAGCGCGTAGACCGGCACGCCGTAGGCCTTGCCTGTCACGTCCAGCAGCGCGTTCTCGATCGCGGCGATGGCCTGCTGGTTCAGCCCGCCGCGGGACTGGCGGGTCAGGACATGAAGGTGCTGGGTGATCTGTTCATACCGCCGCGGGTCACGACCGATCAGCACCGGCGACAGGCCGCGGATCACGTCCGACAGGCCGGTGGACCCGAAGCTCTCATTGAATTCCGACCAGCCGACGATGCCGTCATCGGTGACGACCTTCAGGAAGGAAAACATCCGCCAGCCGGCATCGGCCTGCAGCGTCTCCACGGCTTTGATTTTCATCGGTCCCCCCGGGCGATCCCACGCGTGATGGTCGCGCTAACATATCAGGGGATTCCAAGCACGCCCGCCGCCCCGGGGCAAGGCAGGGCGGCGACGCCGGGTTTCCTGGCGGTTCAGCCACCGCCGGCCGCAGCAAGGCCGACCGTCGGAATGGCGGACAGCCCTGCATCACGGCGTCACCCCCGCACCTCGTGCACGCGTCCTGCCGCGGGACGAATCGACAACGACGCTCTTGCCTTGCAAGTACCCCAGGAATATCCAGCAACTTTTGCAGGACATCGGTGTCGGCGGGCAGTGCGGATGGTCCGGGTGATGGATGAAGCAGTACGCACAATCAACGCGCCCCGCGTCCCGATGGCGCGCCACGGGACGGAGGACACATGACGGGCGTGCGGGTGATGGTGGTCGAGGATGAGGCGCTCGTCGCGATGATGATCCTGGAATACCTCGAAGACCTCGGCTGCCAGGTCGTTGCCACCGCCTCACGACTTCAGGAGGCGCTCGAGAAAGCCGCCGACGTCCAGGCGGATGTCGGATTGCTGGATGTGAACCTCGCGGGCCAGATGAGCTATCCGGTGGCCGAGGTGCTGCGCGGGCGCGGCATACCGGTCGTCTTCGCAACCGGCTACGGCACGGACGGACTGCCCAGCACTTTGCGCAACGTCCCCGTTCTTTCCAAACCATTCAGACAGCATCAACTTGCCGACGCGCTGCAAAGTGTCCGTCAGATCTGACGTTGCGGCGATGCACCGTCCATGCCGCCGCTGACGGCACGCCCGCAGCAGGGCGCCGCGCGTCCGCCCGGACCCGTCACCTGACGGCAGCCAGGGCCATCTCGACCGGAACCGGCGCGTGCTCGTCCAGCGGCAATTGCAGCCGCACGCTCAGGCCCGCAGGGTGGAAATCCATGTCCACGGCACCGCCGGACTGATGCACCAGCCCCTGTTCCAGCAGCCGCCGCCCAAAGCCCCGCGCAACGGGCGGCGCTGCGATCGGAGGTCCCCCACGCTCCTGCCAAAGCAAGCTCAACGCCGGCTCGTCCGCCGCCCTGCGCATCCGCGACAGCACCACGGAAACGCGTCCGTCGCGCGTCGACATGGCGCCGAACTTGACGGCATTCGTGGCGAGCTCATGCAACGCCAGCACGACCATCTGACCGAGCTCCGGCCGCAAGCGGATGTCCGGATCGCCTTCGATCGAAACCTGCCCCAGGCCGAACCAGGGCGACAGCGCCGCTTCGGCTGCTTCCCGCGCACGCATCGCGTCCCAGTTCTGCCGTTGCAGCAGGTCATGCGCCCGCCCCAGCGCCATGATCCGGTCCTCGAAGCTGTTGCGAAATGCAACCACGTCGCCCTGCGACTGTCGCACCGTCTGATGCATCAGGGACAGCACCGTCGCCAGGGCGTTCTTCACCCGGTGGTTCAATTCCCGCATCAGCAACCCACGCCACCGCTCGGCCTGGCGCAACTGAACCTCGGCGCGCTCCTTCGCAATCGTGACGAGTACCAGGCACATCGCGACAGGGTGAACCAGCGCGAGCCCGTAGACCGCGAGATCGAGCGCCCGCCGGAGCTCAGCCTCGGCTCCGCCCTGGGCTGTGGCGATCACGCCGGCGCCCGCAACCACGGCCAGGATCGTGCGAAGGACATGGATCGCCGCATGCAGCCCGAACAACAGCACGGCCAGCCGGCGGGACGGCAGGTCCGCGACCGGCCTGGCAAACTCCCGGACGATCGCAAGATCGATCACGGCGATCAGCGCCGACACCAAGGCCACGCGTGCCGGAAACGTTTCATAGAAGAGCGGCACGGCACAGGCCAGAAGCCAGATCAGCGCGGGAACGGCATGCAGCAGGATCGCCGGCCGGCGCCCCTCGGCGATCCGCATCGCCGCCCAGATCACCCCGTAACCGAGGAGGGCAACGCTGTTGGCCCCCACGATCGTCCACGCGATCGGCATGGCGCCGCGCAATGCGAACAGCAACGCTGCAACCGTATGCACCGCGAGACCCGCCGCGAGCACCGGCAATGAGATCAGGCGGCGGTCGAGCGACCAGATGGCAAGCAGCACCACACTGAACAGCGGCAGGGTGGTCACGGTCGCCCAAACCAGCGTCTTATGATCCATCACGAAGCTCGACCGACGGCGTGGGAAGGCTCGGCAAGTCTGGCCAGACAACGGGCGGCATCCGTTGTGAGACGGCCCCGATACACCAGCGCAGCCAGGCTGTGTCGACTTTCTTTTTCACGAAATGCAAGTGCCCTGGTGGTCTTTTGCTGCTGAAACCACCCTGCGGTCGCGCACCGGTGAAACCTTCTGGCGGCGGCATGCCAACGCCCGCCGCCGCATGCGCCCGCCCCCCTCACCCGCCGCTCCTGGTCATCGCCGCCCCGCCACGCCACATAGGGATGGACCAACAAGAGGTGAGCGATGTCCTTCTGGCGCCGACCGCGCATCAACGTCATCGAACTGCACGGCCTGATCGCCCGCCGCCGCGGCGCCCTGAACGCGGCGTCCGCCGGCCCGCTGATCGAACGCGCCTTCGCCACCGCCGGCGGCCGTCCGGTGATCCTGGACATCGAAAGCCCCGGCGGATCGCCCGTCCAGTCGGATCTGATCGCCGCGATGGTGCGCCGCCACGCCGACCTGGCCGGGGTGCGCGTGCATGCCGTGATCGGCGAGGTCGGCGCCTCCGGCGGCTACTGGATCGCCTGCGCCGCCGATGAGATCTGGGCCAACCCCATGAGCGTGGTCGGCTCGATCGGCGTGCGCGGCGGCGGCTTCGGCCTGCAGCACGTGCTGATGCGCCTCGGCATCGAGTACCGGCTCTATACCGCCGGCCGCAACAAGGCGCGGTTCGACCCGTTCCAGCCGGAAAAGCCCGAGGACGTCGCCTTCGCGCGGGAACTCATGGATTCCCTGCACGAGCGGTTCAAGGACTGGGTCCGCCGCCGCCGCGGCACGCGCCTGAAGGCCGACGAGGCCACACTGTTCGACGGCGGATTCATGCTGGGGGACCAGGCGATGCGCGCCGGCCTGATCGACGGGCTGCACGACGTCGATGGCCTGGTTCGCCAGTTGGGCGGCGAAGGGATGAAAGGCCGCCGTTTCGCGCCCCGCCGCCGCGGCCTGCTCAGCCGACTGCC
>JBFXDK010000104.1:0-19532 GCA_050181195.1 Acetobacteraceae bacterium
ATGGACGACTGCAGGTCGGAGCCGTTCAGCGCACCGTTGCCCGAGATGGACTGGAACGTCGCTCGCCCGCCGTCGAACAGGCCGATCAGGCCGTCCGCTCGGCCAAGGCGGATGATGCCGAGCTCGTTGGTGCCCATGTAGATGAAGGCACGGCGCAGATACAGGCTTTGCGTGTTGTCCTGGCTGGAGGCACCGCTGCCCGGGTTGGTGTTCACGCCGGTCGGCGTGCGGGCGGAGATCGAGGTGTTGTTGGTGCGGATCTCCATCTGACCGCCGTAGCGGAGGCCGTTGGCCGCCATGGCGTCCATGCCTGGATACAGCCGAAGCCAGGTCTGCATCTGGTTGGAGGTACGCTCGTTACCGGGCGTGTTCAGGGAGTTCCAGCCCTGGAACCACTGGAACAGCACGCGCCCGCCCAGGTGGATGACCATCGTTCCCGGGGTAGGGTTTGCGGCGGGACCCTTTCGCGCGGTGCCGAGGGCACTGTTGTTGTTGTTCGGACCGACATACGCCCCGGGGGGAGCGATCAGTTGTCCCTGCAAGGGACTCGCAGGCGCGGTCTGCGCAACGGCGGTACCGCATAGTCCGGCGACTGCGGCCAGAGCGGTGGTAATACTTAAGAGACGACGCATTCCTGCCTCCCTTCGAGACATGGCAATTCTTGTGGGAGCTGCTTTGACATTGGTCATCAGTCAATGCAGCGGCGCGGGCCAAGTCTTGGCGGCATTCATTCTGACCGACAATAATGAATTCGAATAAAGCCACACTGCGGGAGCGGATGTGGCAAAAATACAACTGCACAGTGATAAATATTAAAATTGCCTATAGTTCATGACTTCGACGGTTTTACTGTAGTCAAATATGACGACTGCCATTCTCAACGACGGCTGTATCGCACGGTCCGGCGGGGCCGCTCGTCGGGCGGCGGGGACTGGCGGCGCGCGGATCCCGCCCTATCGTCCCGTTAACATTCTTTGATTGGGCGGCAATTACAGCCGAGATGTCGCTAAGGGGCACTCTTCCCGCGGCCGCGAGCAGGATCGCCGTGCCGGTCCGGGTCAGTGGTCGCCGATACTGCCCGGACAGCTGGAACGGGACGTATCATTATCGACCATACGGGCTCCGAAGCCGTGCCCTGCTTCGGTCCGCTGCGGCGGGGTCGGCCCCTTACGCTTGCACCAAAAGAAAAGGCGGCGAGGTTTCCCTCGCCGCCCCGTGCAGCGGACGCTGCTTGGCCGGTTACCAGGTGACCGTGGTGCCGAGGACGATGCCCTGGCCCTGAATGTTGTTGTTGGCGGTGCCAACAGTGCCGGTCTGGAAGTTGAAGCCGCTCTGCTTGCGGTTCTGGTAGATGTAGTCCGCCCACAGCTGCAGGCCGGGCGCCAGGTTGTAGGTGCCGCCGATGAGCAGGGCGTATTCCTTACGCTGGCTCAGGCCGGTCAGCGCAACGGCGCCCTGGTTCTCGATCTGCTCGTAGGCAGCGCCGACTGTCAGCGGCCCAACTCGGTATTGGGCACCGACCAGGAACGAGTTCATGTTGGCGCCGCCGCTGGGCCGCGCGCCCAACTGACCGTTCACCGCACCACCGATATAGGCGCCGCCGACGGTGAAGCCGGCATAGGTGACGGTGGCACCGAACTGGCCGAAGTTCAGGTTGTCGTACTGGCCGTCCCAGGTGCTGGCGGCCGGGGCGCCGACGAAGGTGCGAGACGCCGCGGCGCTCAGGCTGTTGTTGACGTGTCCACCGTAGTTATAGATGCCGTAAGCCAGGACGTTGACCGGGCCGACCGGGCCGGAGTAGCGGAGACCCGCGTTGACCAGGTCCTTGTAGCGCTCACCATCAAGCGGGTTGACCGAGGTGATGATGTTCGAGCACGCGCCGGAGACGGTGGCGCCGCAGAAGCCGGAGCCGGACGCGGCGGCCGGCGAGTAGCCGACGCCGAAGTCGAAGCCCGAGAAGTTCGGCGACAGGTAGACGACCTTGTTCGCGGTATACTCGTTGCCGGCACCGGCCAGGAACACGAAGGGCGGGGCGGTGCCGCCGCCGATGGACGCCTGCAGGTCGGATCCGTTCAGACCGCCATTGCCCGAAATGGACTGGAAGGTGGCGCGTCCGCCGTCGAACAGGCCGATCAGACCGTCCGCCTGGCCGATACGGATGATGCCGAGCTCGTTGGTGCCCAAATAGATGAAGGCTCGGCGCAGATACAGGCTCTGGGTGTTGTTCTGGCCGGAAGCGCCGCTGCCCGGGTTGGTGTTCACGCCGGTGGGCGTGCGGGCCGCCAGGGTGGAGTTGTTGGTGCGGATTTCCATCTGGCCGCCGTAGCGGAGGCCGTTGGCCGCCATGGCATCCATGCCAGGATACAGGCGAAGCCAGGTCTGCATCTGGTTGGAGGTGCGTTCGGCGCCCGGCGTGTTCAGGGAGTTCCAGCCCTGGAACCACTGGAACAGCACGCGCCCGCCCAGGTGAATGACCATGGTGCCCGGGGTGGGGTTGGCGGCGGCGCCTTTCACGGCGGTGCCGACGGCGCTGTTGTTGTTGTTCGGGCCGACATAGGCGCCGGGCGGGGCGACAAGCTGCCCTTGGATCGGGCTCGCAGGCGCAGTCTGCGCACCTGCATTGCCGCTCAGCCCGGCGGCGGCGACCAGCGCAGTGGTTAATCCGAGTAGACGACGCATCGATGCCATCCTTCGACACATAGCAATTCTTGAAAGTGCTGCCTTGATACCCATCAATGCAGCGGCGCGGCCCAAGTCTTGGCCACAATCATTCCGAGCGACAATGATCAATTTGAATAATGTCACACTGTAAAATCAGTTGTGGCAAAAATACCACTTTACCGTGACCAATAATAAATTTGCCATTAGGCATATAGAGTATAGATTTACTAATCATCAAATTAGAGGAGAATGAACCGAGTACGAAATCGGTCTGAATTCGGCCCGACTGCGTGTGGGCGCCGGAGGCGCCAGCCGGGCGGGCAGGTGCCGGCACAGGGCGCGGTCGACGCGGACGGCATTCGGTGCGCTGCACCGGCGTCGGCGCGCATTGGCGGCACGAAAGAGATCCGACGCGGAGCCTGCGCGACCCCGCCCTTGGTCCGACGGGGGACGCCGGTCCCGCGCCCGGTCCCGCATGGTGCGATCGGGGGGATGCCGCTTGCCTCGGTGTCGTTCGAAAAACCCGGGAGTCTTCCTGCCGGCCCGCCTGTCCGCTGCTGCTGCCAACGCCGTCCGGAACCGCTCGGCGTCAACGCTCCCCGAGACCACCCCTCAAATGTCGGATCAGGACACGCGCACGGTCATCGAGACCTCGTCAGGGCTGCATCGCACAGGGCCGCAAATTCCTGCTTACGATGCATTGTCCCGGCATGACGCATGCCGGTGGGCCGGGCGCACTGGTTGGCGGGTTCGCAAAAGAAAGGGCGGCGAGGTTTCCCTCGCCGCCCTTTGCAGGCGAAGCTGCGTAGCCGGTTACCAGGTGACCGTGGTGCCGAGGACGAAGCCCTGGCCCTGCACCGAATTGTTGGCGGTGCCAACCGTGCCGGTCTGGAAGTTGAAGCCGCTCTGCTTGCGGTTCTGGTAGATGTAGTCCGCCCACAGCTGCAGGCCCGGCGCCAGGTTGTAGGTGCCGCCGATGTCCAGCGCATATTCCTTGCGCTGGCTCAGGCCGGTCAGCGCGACGGCGCCCTGGTTCTCGATCTGCTCGTAGGCAACGCCGATCGTCAGCGGACCGGTGCTATACTGGGCACCGACCAGGTACGAGTTCATCGTCGAACCGCCGGACGGACGCGCGCCCAGCTGACCGTTCACCGCACCGCCGATATAGGCACCGCCAACCGTGAAGCCGGCATAGGTGACCGCGACGCCGGCCTGGCCGAAGCTCAGGTTGTCATAGCCGCCGTTCCAGGTGCTGGTTGCCGGGGCACCAACAGCGGCGCGAGACGCCGCGGCGCTCAGGCTGTTGTTGACGTGGCCGGCGTAGTTGTAGATGCCGTAGGCCAGCAGATTGACCGGGCCGATCGGGCCGGAGTAGCGCAGGCCGGCGTTGACCAGGTCCTTGTAGCGCTCGCCATCGAGCGGGTTGGACGAGGTGATGACGTTCGAGCACGCGCCGGAGACGGTGGCGCCGCAGAAGCCGGAGCCGGACGCGGCGGCCGGCGAGTAGCCCACGCCGAAGTCGAAGCCCGAGAAGTTCGGCGACAGGTAGACGACCTTGTTCGGCGTGTATTCGTTGCCGGCGCCGGCCAGGAACACGAAGGGCGGTGAGCTGTTGCCGCCGATGGCCGATTGCAGGTCGGATCCGTTCAGCGCGCCGTTGCCCGAGAAGCTCTGGAACGTCGCCTTGCCACCGTCGAAGAGGCCGATCAGGCCGTCCGACTGACCAAAGCGAATAATGCCGAGCTCGTTGGTGCCCATGTAGACGAAGGCGCGGCGCAGATACAGGCTCTGGGTATTGTTCTGGCCGGAAGCGCCGCTGCCCGGGTTGGTGTTCACGCCGGTCGCGGTACGGGCCGACAGGGTGGAATTATTGGTGCGGATTTCCATCTGGCCGCCGTAGCGGAGGCCGTTGGCCGCCATGGCGTCCATGCCCGGATACAGGCGAAGCCAGGTCTGCATCTGGTTGGAGGTACGCTCGTTACCGGGTGTGTTCAGGGAGTTCCAGCTCTGGAACCACTGGAACATCACGCGCCCGCCGAGGTGGATGACCATCGTGCCCGGGGTAGGGTTCGCGGCGGGACCCCTCACAGCGGTTCCGACGGCACTGTTGTTGTTGTTCGGGCCGACATAGGCGCCCGGCGGTGCAATAAGCTGCCCCTGAATCGGGCTCGCGGGTGCGGTCTGCGCCATGGCGGCGCCGCACAGTCCGGTGGCGGCGACCAGCGCAGTGGTTAATCCGAGTAGACGACGCATTCATGCCTCCTGTTGCGCTTGTGCCCGGTCCGCGGGCTCAGCCCATTCGTCGTGAGCAGAGTGTTGCCGCACACGACCCATTCCACAATCGGGAAAGGAGGGTAGTTGCATATATGGCAGCGCCCTGTGGTAAATCTACCACAAGTCAATTGACATAAATCAATTAACATGGCACATTTGGCATTTCGCTAATGTGGCCTGTTTGACCCACCCCCTCTGGCTTTCCCCGCCACGCCGATCCGCGCCATGATCGCCGGGTGATCGAGGAGGAAGCCGATGTTGCAGGGAATCCGAGTCCTGGAATTGGGGCAGGTGCTCTCGGCACCGTTCGCCGGTGCCATCCTGGGAGATCTGGGCGCCGAGGTGCTGAAGATCGAACGGGTGGAAGGGGGCGACGATGCCCGCCGCATGGGACCCGATTTCCGCCACGGCGACGCCCTGACCTTCCATATGGTCAACCGCAACAAGCAGTCCGTCGCCCTGGATCTCAAGAGCGCGCAGGGCCAGGCGGACTTCGAGCGCCTGGCGGCGAGCGCGGACATCCTGATCCATAACCTGCGTCCCGGCGTCCCCGAAGCGCTGGGAATCGACGGCCCGTCGCTCACGGCGAGGCATCCGCGCCTGATCTACTGCGCGATCTCGGCCTTCGGGCATATCGGGCCGATGCGGGACCGGCCTGGCTATGAGCCGCTGATCCAGGCCTATAGCGGCCTTTCAAGCTGCAATGGCGGCCCGGACGATCCCCCGATGCGCATGGGGGTCGCGGTGTGTGACCAGGGCACCGGCATGTGGATCGTCATCGGCGCGCTGGCGGCGCTGCAGAATCGGCAGCGGACGGGGCGCGGCACGATCGTCACCGCATCGCTGCTGGAAACCGCCCTGGTCTGGGCCGCCCAGCGCGGCGATCAATGGGTGAACGAGGGAAGCCTGCCGCAGAAGCACCGCTCCGGGCATCCGGCGCTGGTACCCTATGAAGCGTTCGACGCCGCCGACGGCCCGTTCATCATCTGCTGCGGGAACGACCGGCTGTTCGCCAAGCTCGCCGCCGAACTCGGCAAGCCGGAATGGAGCGAGGATCCCCGATTCGCCACCAACCGCGCGCGCCTGACCAACAAGGGCACGCTGGTGGTGCTGATGTCCGAGATCCTGCGCCTGCAGCCGCGCGCGGTGTGGATCGAGCGGCTGGAGGCGGTGGGCGTGCCCGCCGCGCCGATCAACACGCTGCCCGAGGCGCTGGCGGAACCGCAGGTGCAGGCGCTGGGCATCCTGCAGGACGTGCCGGGCGAGGATTACCGCCTGACCGGCTCGCCCCTGTCGTTCGACGGTGCGCGCCCGGCGATTCGCGGCAGCGCACCGCGGCTGGGAACCGGCACCGAGGCGGCGCTGGCATCGATCCGCGTCCCGCTGCGCCAGGCGGGCGAGTAGCAGGGGCGGCTGCGGTGGGCGAGCGCGGGCGCCCACCGCAGCGCAACGCCAGAGGGATCGGGCCCGGCCCGGGCAAGGCGCTGGTCAGCGCGGCCAATCCAGCCGCGGCTCGGACCGCGCGGAGCGGACCGGCGGCTCGGCCCGGCGAACCGGCCGAGCATGGGCTGGCGGGGCGGGCCGGTCCTCCTGCGGGCCGTCGTGCAGTTCGTGCGCCGCCGGGGGAATCGGGGGGCGGACGACGATGGGCGGGTCGGCGGTCCGGCGGTCCGTGCTGCGGGGCGTGTAGATCTCGTCGAAGTCAGCCTCGCGGGCGGCGGCCGGCAGGCGCAGCGCGAGGTGGCGGATCTCATTCTGGATTTCGTCCAGGCGCGCCTCGATGACTTCCAGCCTGGATTTCACGCCAATGACGCTGAACGGCATGAACAGGAATGCCAGGGCATACAGCAGGGCAGGCAGCAGCAGAACCAGCGGAACCCACCAGGGCAGCCAGTCGGGCAGGGTAAATGGCAGGGTCATAATGTTCATCTTACCACGGTTGCACCGCGGGATGGGTGGATTTCCCCGCGAGGGCATGCGAAGCCTCGCGCCATGTTGCTCCTGATCCCTGGCCCGGTCACGACACGTCCGGAAGTGCGTTCGGCGCTGACCCAGGACCTCGCACCCTGGGACCATGATTTCCGGGACTTCCTGGCGCGTCTGAAGGAACGTGTGCTGCGGGTGGCGAACGGCACGCCGGGCGAGCACGTGACACTGCCGTTGCAGGGCTGCGGCCACTTCATCACCGAGGCAGCGGTCCGCACCTTCCTGCCGCCCGGCGGAAAGCTGCTGGTGCCGGCCACCGGCTCCTACGCCGACCGGATGATCCGCCTGACCCGGGAGGCGGGGCGCGTGCCGGTGGTGCTGCCGATCGACCCGGACCGGCCGACCGACCCGCAAGCGGTCGCCGCGGCGCTGAATGCCGATCCGTCGATTTCGCATGTCGGCCTCGTCTATTCGGAAACCGGCACCGGCGTGGTGCACGACCCGCGCGCGGTCGGCGCCGCGGTGCGCGCGGCAGGGCGGCGGCTGATCGTGGATGCCGTCTCGGCGTTCGGGGCGCTGCCGTTCGACCTGTCGGCGCAGCCGGAGGTGGATGCGATCGTCTTCACCTCCAACAAGTGCATCGAGGCGCTGCCCGGCATGGCCTTCGCCGTGGCACGGATCGACCGGCTGGCGGGCTGCGCCGGCAATGCCGGCAGCTGGTCGTTCGACCTGGCGGATATCCAGCTGCACGCGCAGCGCAGCGGTCCCGGCAGTTTCCGCTTCACCCCGCCGGCGCAGGTGCTGGCGGCGTTCGACCGGGCCCTGGACTTCTACGAGGCCGAGGGCGGCCAGCCGGCCCGCCTGGCGCGCTACACCGAGAACATGCGCGTGCTGTATGACGGCGTATCGGCGCTGGGCCTGACGCCCTGGCTGGCGCGGGAACACCAGGGGCCAGTGATCGTCAATGTCCATGCCCCGGACGACCCGAACTGGAATCTGCAGCGCTTCGTCGATGCGTTGAAGGCCCGTGGCGTTCTGATCAGCAACTTCTACAATACGCCGGCACCGAGCTTCCGCGTCGGGTGCATCGGCGCGATCACTCCCGGCGACATGCGGCGGGCGGTCACGGCGATGGGCGAGGCGCTGGAGGAGATCGGCATAACCCGCCGGGAGGGAGTCCTACGATGAATCCAGACCTTGAGATTGCGCGCGCCGCGAAACTTCGTCCCATCGGCGAGATCGCGGCGAAGCTGAACATCCCCGATGATGCGATCGAGCCATACGGGCGCCACAAGGCGAAGATCGGCCTGGATTTCATCAACTCGCTGAAGGACCGGCCCGACGGTGCGCTGGTGCTGGTGACCGGCATCAATCCGACGCCGGCGGGCGAGGGCAAGACGACCACGACGGTGGGCCTGGGCGACGCGCTGAACCGCATCGGCAAGCGCGCCGCGATCTGCCTGCGGGAGCCTTCGCTCGGCCCCAGTTTCGGCATGAAAGGCGGGGCGGCCGGCGGCGGGTATGCGCAGGTGGTGCCGATGGACCAGATCAACCTGCACTTCACCGGCGATTTTCACGCGATCACGTCGGCCAACAACCTGCTGGCGGCGATGATCGACAACTCGATCTACTGGGGCAACCCGCTGGGCATCGATGCGCGCCGCGTGTCCTGGCGGCGCTGCCTGGACATGAACGATCGCGCGCTGCGCTCCATCGCCGGCAGCCTGGGCGGCGTGGCGAACGGCTTCCCGCGGGAGGATGGGTTCGACATCACGGTCGCGTCCGAGGTGATGGCGGTGTTCTGCCTGGCGAACGGGCTCGATGACCTGCAGACTCGCCTGGGCAAGATGATCGTGGCGCAGACGCGCGAGCAGAAGAACGTCACCGCCGCGGACCTGAAGGCGGACGGCGCTATGTCGGTGCTGCTGAAGGACGCGGTGGCGCCGAATCTGGTGCAGACGCTGGAGGGATCGCCGGCCTTCGTGCATGGCGGGCCGTTCGCCAATATCGCGCATGGCTGCAACTCGGTGATGGCGACGCGCCTGGGGCTGAAGCTGTCCGATGTGGTTGTGACCGAGGCCGGGTTCGGTGCCGACCTGGGCGGCGAGAAGTTCCTGGACATCAAGTGCCGCATGGCGGATCTGAAGCCGTCCTGTGCGGTGGTGGTGGCGACCGTGCGCGCGCTGAAGATGCACGGCGGCGTGGCGCGCAATGCGCTGGGCACCGAGAATGTGGACGCGGTGAAGCGCGGCATCGCCAACCTGCAGCGCCATGTCGAGAACCTGGGCAAGTTCGGCCTGCCGGTGGTGGTGGCGGTCAACCACTTCACCTCGGACACCGAAGCCGAGTTCGCGGCGATTCGCGACGCGATGGCGGCGCTGGGGGTGGAGGCGATTTCCTGCACGCACTGGGCGCATGGCGGCGCAGGCGCCGAGGCGCTGGCGCATGCGGTGATGAACCGGATCGAGAGCGGCAAGGCTGCCTACAAGCCGCTGTATCCGCTGGACATGACGCTGGCGGACAAGGTGCGGACGATCGCGCGGGAGATCTACCGTGCCTCTGACATTTCTGTCCCCGACGCGGTCGCTCGTCGGTTGAAGGCGTTCGAGGACGCGGGCTTCGGCAATGTCCCGGTTTGCATTGCCAAGACGCAATACAGCTTCACATCGGATCCCACGGTGATGGGCGCGCCGACCGGGCATGTGATTCCGCTGCGCGAGGTGCGGCTGTCGGCAGGGGCCGGGTTCGTGGTGGCGATCTGCGGCGACATCATGACGATGCCGGGTCTGCCGCGCGTGCCGGCCGCGGAATCGATCCATCTGCGTGAGGACGGTGAGATCGAAGGCCTGTTCTGATCTGACGACGCCGGCAGGATCGACCTCCAGCAAATGATCGCGGATGGCTGCCGCGCAGGTCGGCCATCCGCGACGTGCTGCGTTGGCGGGAGAGCGGCAACACCGCTGCTGCCCGGGACACCCGAACGCTCGATATCCATAACGGCATATGGCGTCGCGTGGCGGCATCGGCAAACAGCGGCCGACGTGACTGGATCCTGCCATGGGGACGAGGCGCACAATCAGGTTCGGTTTCACGCGCGCCGGTGGGACAGCAACAGGGGATCGCGCGGTCGCGTAGGCTCTCATCGCTGACCGGGCCGGCCGCCGGCATTGACGCCGCGGCGTCCTCGCCGCAGCCTGTCCCCGTCAGACATGAACCGGAAAAGGGGGAAGCGGCCATGCCGATGCCAACGGATGTTGACGTCACCACGCCGAAATACCTGCGCGACAAATATGCGATCGTCGGCGTCGGGGAGACGACCTATACCCGCGGCGGCGGGAAGACCACCCGCGCCATGGCGACCTGGGCGCTGCGCAACGCGATCGCCGATGCCGGGCTGAAGGCATCCGATGTCGACGGGATGCTGTCGTATTCGGGCAATGACTCCGTCGCATCCACCTTCGTCGCCGGCGATGTCGGCGCTCGGCTGAATTTCTTCATGGACTGCATCGGCGGCGGGTCGTCCACCGAGGCGCTGATCGGCATCGCCATCGGCGTGATGGAAGCCGGGCTCTGCAAGTGCGTGGCGATCTTCCGTTCCATGAACGGTTTCTCGCAGGTCCGCATCGGCGGCACCGGTGCCCGTTCGGCTGCGCCGGTGAACGGCGACATGCTGCACAGCCGAGCCTATGGCTGGCAGAGCGCGGGGCAGATGTTCGCACCCAGCTTCATGCGGCATCTATACAAGTATGGCACGAAGCCGGAACAGGTGGCGATGGTGAAGGTCGTGCATTCCGAGCACGCCTCCAACAATCCCAAGGCGTACTACAAGAAGCGCTACACCGTGGATGACGTGCTGAGCAGCCGCATCATCTGCAAGCCTCTGCATCTGCTGGATTGCTGCGTGGAAACCGACAACGCCACCTGCATCATCGTCACCAAGGCGGACCGCGCCCGCGACCTGCGTCACACGCCGGCGCTGATCCGCGGCATCGTCGGCCGCTGTTCGAAGCCGCGCATGGACATGCACTACCAGTGCGGCCCGATCGAGCGCGTCGGCGGCTACTACGCGAAGAACATCCTGTGGCCGAATTCCGGTGTGGGACCCGAGGATGTGGACGCGACCGGCGCCTATGACGCGTTCACCTTCACCTCGATGCTGCAGCTGGAGGATTACGGCTTCTGCAAGAAGGGCGAGGGCGGGGAGTACGTCTCGTCCGGCATTACGCGGTTGGGCGGAAAGCGGCCGAACAACACCTCGGGCGGGCATCTGTGTGAGGGCTACACGCACGGCATGAACATGGTGATCGAGAACGTCCGGCAGTTGCGCCATGACGTGGACGATTCCTGCCCGATCGGGCCGGACGGCAAGCGCCAGCACACCCACGACTACCGCGAGGGCGGCTGCCGGCAGGTGAAGAACATCGAAGTGACGGCGAACCTGGGCTGGGCCAACCCGATGACGACATCGGCGATGGTCATGCGGCGCGGCGCCTGAGGGAGGATCGGACGATGTCGGGAATTCGCGCTGAATACATGGGAATGCCGCTGACGATCGACGATCTCGACGGCGAGAACCTGGCGTATTTCAAACACTGCTCGCAGCACAATTTCCACCTGCAGAAATGCGACGACTGCCACCTGCTGCGGTATCCGCCGACCACGGCCTGCCCGTGGTGCTCCTCGGCGAACGCCACCTGGACGCCAGTGGAAGGGAAGGGCGAGGTGCACTCCTACGAGGAAGTGCATCATGCGATTCAGCCGGCGTTCAAGGGCAAGACGCCGTACATGGTGCTGCTGGTCGATCTGGACACGCAGAAGGGCAAGCCGACCGAGGATGAGGCGCTGCGCGTGATCGCCAACCTGACCACGCCGGACGGGCAGATGGCGCCGCCGGATGTGGTGAAGAAGGTCGGTATCGGCACGCGGGTGCGGATGGTGTTCACGGACATCACCGACGGCCTGTCGCTGCCGCAGTGGACCATCGACGAGAACGCGTCGCAGCCGGAGAAGCCCTGGCGCTATCCGCAGGAGTAGTCCTGCCGCAGCGCGGACCGTGCCAGGCGTTCCCGGCACGGTCCGCGCACGCAGCACCCGTTTCCTTTCCTGTCACATCCCCGGCGACTCCGTCCCGCTGTTCCCCGCCACCAGGGACCGGCGCGCCCCAGTGTGGGCGCCCGCATCCAGCGGGGCCGGCCGCCTTGCCGCGCGAGTGTGTCTGCGGCCAGACCGCGCAGGCTGAATCCATCCCGTCCGGTCCGCTGTTCGCATGCTTCACGCGCCCTCGGCGTTCCGCCGGGCGCGATCATGTTGTTTGCTGGGTCGCATGACTCACGCGTCCTCGGCGTTGCGCCGGGTGCGATCATGTTGCTGGTTGGGTCGCATGCTTCACGCGGCCTCGGCGTTTCGCCGGGCGCGATCATGCTCCGGACCTCAACACAACCCGTATGATGCGATGTACTGATCTGGCGAAAATACCCTGGCGTATTCAGGTCGGGCGAAATTGCTCCAAGCCGCAACGTGCCCTGCCTGTCCTATCCGCATCCGGTCCGGCCGGACGGGCAATCCGTGCATTTCACCCCTGATCGGGTTCCGCTTTTCACGTCGCCTCTCTTGAATTTGATGTGAAATCTATCTCGTGGCATGAAAAAGACAAGATCTGCCGGACAAGTCACTTGAGAACGCTGCAACGAGGAGGATTGCCATTAACATTACGTATAGTTGCAACGAGTAAAACAACCGGACTGAGATAATAAACAACCTATCCTGACTGCGGATTGCATTGTTTCCATCCGTGGCACGTCTCCCGAGAGGAATACATGAGCGGCACCACCAGTGCGACCCAACCGGCCGGCACCGGGCGATTCCATGTCGTAAACGGCACAATCGTCGATCCCAACGGCAATCCCTTCTATGCCGTGGGGATCAACGTCTTTGATTTCCAGCTGGGCGACGCCGAAGAGATATTGGCAACCCTGCCCGGCCTCAATTTTGTTCGCGTCCCGGTCTATACCTATCAGGCGCCGGCGGCCTACGAAGCGTTCATCGCAACCATGACCGCGAACGGCGTCGTGGTGGAACTCGAGAACCACACCGATACCACCGGTGGGCACCATGGCGGCGGCTACGGGGTTGCCTTCACCGGCGAACTGCTTGCGGCGGAGTCGGCCTGGTATGCCTCGGTCGCCAAGGCTTTCGCCGACAATCCCTATGTCTGGTTCGGAACAAACAACGAACCGCCGCAGGTCGGCCTGTCGGCATGGCACCAGACCACGTATGACGCCATCCGCGGCGCGGGCAATGAGAATCCGATCCTGGTTGCTTATCCGGGTGGCGGCTGGCCAGGCCTCGATTTCCGGGGCTACGGCCTGGACCCCGCCGTCTATGCCAAGATGACGAACATCATCGGCGATATCCACCTCTATGGCTGGTCTTCGAAGTTCGTTCCCGACCAGACCGTGGTAAACGCCGCCCTGGCCGATCTTGTGCACAACGCCCAGACCATCCAGAGCGCGGACGGCAAACTGCCAATCCTGATCGGGGAATTCGGACCGTCCACCGACGGCGTGACGGACGATGCCAACCGTGCCGAAGTGGTCAACGCGATCCGGTCCTCCGGTGACATCGTCGGCGCCGCGGCCTTCGCCTGGCACGCCGGGGTAAACGACAACATCACGGACGCCGACGGCAAGCTGACCTGGTTCGGGGAGCAGGTGGCACAATGGGCCGCCACCTTCCAAGCGCCGGGCGGACCGTCCGCCGCCGCCCATGTGGCACCCGATACGCTGTCGATCGTGCTGTCGGGCGACAGCTATGAGGGCAATCCGGCCTTCATCGCCACCCTTGACGGTCAGACGCTGACGGCGGGGCCGACACCCGTCACGGCGGCAAACGGGTCGGCGACGCAGGCGTTCGATTTCTCCGGAGCGTGGGACCTGGGGGGCCACACCCTGGAGATCTCCTTTGTCAACGACCTGCATGGCGGCAACGAGTTGATGGACCGCAACCTGTACGTGGAGCAGGTTGTCTGGAAAGGTGTCGGCATGCTGAACACGACCCAGGCACTGTATTCCGACGACACGGTGGTGATCCAGCTGCCCTGACCACGAGAAGGAGCGGGCGGCTGGGCCTTTCCCTTGCCGGTTCGCCCGCTCTATCCTCCCGTCGGAACCAAAGACGGGAGGCAGCCATGCGCTTCGGCCTGATCATCCGCGGCCAGTATCCCCAGGGCGACGACATGCGTGTCCGCCTGAAGGAGGACCTGGATGCCGCCAAATTCGCCGAAGACCTCGGCTATGACTGCATCGGCAAGGGGTCGCACTACTCCTCCCACCCGTTCCAGTACATCCAGCAGATCCCCTATCTGTGCCAGGTGGCGATGATCGCGCCGAAGCTCCGGCTGATGCCGGGCGTGGTGCTGCTGCCGCTGCACAGTCCGCTGCACGTGGCAGAGGAGCTGGCGTCGCTGGACGTGATGTGCGACGGCAAGCTGATCTTCGGCGCAGGCATCGGTTACCGCGAGGTGGAGTTCAACGCTTTCGGCACCACGATGAAGCAGTCCGGCAAGCGGTTCGAGGAATGCCTGACCGCGGTGAAGCGCCTGTGGACCGAGGATTTCGTGACGATGGAAGCCAGCTATTTCAAGCTGGACAATGCCAACTGCACCGTAATGCCGCTGCAGAAGCCGCTGCCGCCCGTCTGGATCGGCGCCAATGCGAATGTCGGGATCAGGCGTGCCGCGCGCATGGCCGACGCCTGGTTCATCAATCCGCACAACAAGCTGGATACGATCGCCCAGCAGATGGAGGTCTACAAGCGCGCGCTGGACGAAGCCGGCAAGCCGTTCCCCGCGGAACTGCCGATGGCGCGGGAGGTGTTCGTCGCCCGGTCGCGGGAGGAAGCGATCCGCCTCGCCAGCCCGTATCTGGAGATCAAGTACAAGGCCTATGCCGACTGGGGGCAGGACAAGGTGATGCCCGCCAGCGACCATTTTCACCTGGATTTCGAGGACCTGATGCAGGACCGGTTCCTGTTCGGCTCGCCGGCCGAGGTCACCGAACAGATCCTGACGCTGAAGCGTCGCTTCGGCGCCAATACCATGCTGCTGGGCATCCATTGGGCCGGCATGCCGGCAAGCCTCGCCATGGACCAGATGCAACTGATCTCCGAGGAGGTCTTCCCCGCCGTTCGCTCCGCCTGATTCCGCACGCAGGAGTTCCCGATGTCCGCCACCACGCTCGCCCCGCCCCGCCCGCTGGTCGAAGGTCCTTCCGCCTGGTTCGGCCCGGAGCTTGCGCAACGTCCCGACGAATGGATCTACACCCTGTCGTCCGGGGAAATCGCCGAGATCGAGGCCGCGACAAAGGCGGTGCGTGCGCGCGGCATCGACATCGCCGATATCCGCAAGGCGGATTTCCCGCTGCCGACGCTGGGGCCGGTGCTGGACAGGCTGCGCAACGATATCCTGAACGGCCGCGGCTTCGTGATGATCCGCGGCCTGCCGGTGGCGGACCGGCCGATCGCCGAAAGCGCCACGGCGTATTTCGGCATCGGCACGCATTTCGGCAGCGCACGGTCGCAGAACGCCAAGGGTCATGTGCTGGGGCATGTGCGCGACATGGGCGTTTCGACCAACGACCCGAATGTGCGCACCTACCAGACGACCGAGCGCCAGCATTTTCATACGGATTCCTGTGATATCGTGGGCCTGCTGTGCCTGAAGACCGCAAGGTCAGGCGGGCTGTCGTCGCTGGTGAGTTCGAACACGATCTACAACGTCATGGCGACGCGGCGGCCCGATCTGGTTCGGCGGCTGTTCGAGCCTTTCGCGACCGATCGCCGCGGCGAGGTGCCGGTGGGCAAGAAGCCCTGGTTCGACATGCCGGTGTTCCACGACCATAAGGGCCATCTCTCGGCCATCTATTCCCGCACCTATGTCCGCTCCTCGCAGCGCTTCCCCGAGGCGCCGCGCCTGACGGCATTCGATCTGGAAGCGCTGGACTATTTCGATTCGCTGGCCGAAAGCGACGAGCTGCGGCTGGATATCCAGTTCCAGCAGGGCGACATCCAGCTGGTGCACAACCACACGATGCTGCACGACCGCACGGCGTTCGAGGACTGGCACGAGCCGGAGAAGAAGCGGCACCTGTTGCGCCTCTGGCTCGCCGCGCCGGGCGCCCGCCCGCTGCCGCCGATCTATGCCGAACGCTATGGCAGCCTGGAGGAAGGCAACCGCGGCGGGATCATCTGCAAGGACACGAAGCTGCACGCACCGCTGGAGCCGGCGTAACCGCCTACCCCGCCGTCATCGCGGTTTCCACCGCGCCGATGCCGGAGAAGTCGGTGCGGATCCGGTCGCCTGGCGTGATCGGGAACTGGCGGGTGAAGGACCCGGTCATCACGATTTCCCCGGCCTTCAGTGTCCGTCCAAACTGCCCGACCTTGCCGGCCAGCCAGACGATGGAGGTCAGCGGGTTGCCCAGCACGGCATCCCCGGTGCCGGAACCGACCAGCGCGCCGTTGACGAAGACCTTGGCCTCGATGCTTTCCAGGTCCGCCGGCAAGGCCACCGGTGCGCCCAGGATCACCGTCTTCTGCTGCGCGTTATCAGCCAAAGCGAGCGCGATCTGTTCGGTGAACGGACCGCGGGTCTCGATGATCTCCAGCGACGGATAGACGACATCGATCGCGTCGCGCGCCTGCTCCAGGGTGATCTCGCCGGACACGTCGCGGCCCAGGCGCATGCAAAGTTCGTTCTCGAAGCCGGGGCTGATCAGGTCCCCTGGCGCGAACACATGCCCAGAACGCGTGCTGTGCAGGATGCAGCCGAAGACGGGCTCGTGGAACCCGAACTGGGTCTGGATTGCCTTTGCGGTCAGACCGACCTTCCAGCCGATCTGCCGTTCCCCCGCCTCGGTTCGGCGGGCGATCAGCCCCAGTTGCACCCGGTAGGCCTGCTCGATCGTCAGCTTGCCGAAATACGCCGTGGGGAAGAACTCGCCACGCTGGCGGGCGTCCCAGAACGCGTCGATCAGGGCAGCATCGTCTGCGGCCATGGCGGCTACTCCGCCGCCTGCCTGTAGCGACGCGCGTAGCGGGTCAGCGCCTGATCATCCGTCGGGATGATTGGCGCGAAATCCGTATGCGCGATCCACTCCGCCCGCGTTGGCGTCCGGATGTAGTTGGAAACCGCGTTCAGCGTCAGATAGACGATCTTGCGCGGATAAGGCGTGATGTTGCCGGCCGATCCGTGCACCAGGTTGCCATGGAACATCAGCAGCCCGCCGGGCTTGCCGGTGGGCGCGACGATGCCGCCCTGATCGACCAGCTTCGTCACCGTCTCCTCATCCAAAGTCCATAGCGGATAGGACGTGGTCGTCGTGTCGTGTCCCGCCGCCAGCACCCCATACGTATGACTCCGAGGCACCAGCATCAGCGGCCCGTTGATCGGCATCACCTCGTCCAGGAAAACCGCGATGTTCATCGCGCGCGGCTCTGGCATGCCGTCATCGCGCGCCCAGGTGCCGTAGTCCTGGTGCCACTGCCAGACGTCACCGGTGAACGACGCCTTCGCGTTCACCTTGTACTGGTGCATGTAGAGCTGCTCACCGAAGATCTGCTCCACCGGCCGGATCATGCGCGGGTGGCGGCCCAGCAGGCCGAACGCCTCGTTGTACAGATGCGCGGCGAAGGCGGTGCGCGGCGCGCCGGATTTCTCCCGCCACACCTCTGGGCGCTGCTGGCGGTAGATCACCTCGGCTTCGTCTCGCAGGATGGCGACCTCTTCCGGGGTGAACGTCTCCGGCAGGAACAGGAAGCCTTCGCGGTGAAATGCCTGGATCTGAGCATCGGTCAGCATAGGGTGCCTCCGCGGGGTGGACTCGTCCGGGCATCGCATGCTCCCCTCGCCGCAGGTCGTCAACCCGCCAGGCACGCCGCACGTCGCAACAATGCGCGGCCTGGCAACCGGAGGAAACGCCATGCCCGAAATGCCGCCGCTCGTCCTGACCCACCCGGTTCCGAACCCGTCCTGGCTGGCGAAACTGTCGGAAGACATCCTGGAACCCGACCTGCCGATCGTCGATCCGCACCATCATCTGTGGGACCACAACGGCAACACGTATTTCCTGGACCAACTGCTGGCCGACCTGACCTCGGGCCACAACGTGGTCGCCACCGTCTTTCTGCAATGCTTCTGGGCCTACCGGACGGACGGTCCCGCCGCGATGCGCCCGGTGGGCGAGACCGAGTTCGTCGCCGGCGTCGCGGCAGACGCGGAGCGGCGCAAGACGCATGCGAAGGTTTGCGCAGGGATCGTGGGCTTTGCCGACCTGTCGCTGGGCGCGGCGGTGGGCGAGGTGCTGGACGCGCACATGTCCGCCGGCGGCACGCGCTTCAAAGGCATCCGCCACATCACCGCTCGGCATCCGCGCTTCCTCGCCAGCATGTCCACGCCGCCGGCCTTCGGGCTGATGGGCAGCCCGGCCTTCCGCCAGGGCTTCGCCGAACTGGGCAAACGCGGCCTGTCCTATGACGCCTGGCTTTATCACACGCAGATCGACCAGCTGATCGACCTCGCACGGGCCTTCCCGGATACGCCGATCTGCCTCAATCACGTGGGCGGTCCGCTGGGCGTCGGCCCGTATCGCGGCAAACGCGACGCCGTGTTCGCGGAGTGGCACGCCGCCATCAGGCGCCTCGCCGCCTGTCCGAACGTGCACATGAAACTCGGCGGACTGGCGATGGTGGTGAACGGGTTCGACTTCCATGAAAACGTGCTTCCCCCATCATCCGGCGAAATGGCCGATGCCTGGGGACCCTACATGCTGGCGCTGATCGAGGCGTTCGGTGCCAACCGCTGCATGTTCGAAAGCAATTTCCCCGTCGACAAGGGCATGTGCAGCTACCCCGTGATGTGGAACGCGTTCAAGCGCATCGCCGCGGGCGCCTCGGCCGGGGAAAAGGCCGCGCTGTTCCACGACACCGCCGCACGCTTCTACCGGCTGGGCTGACCCGCTGGGGACGGCTTGCCGGCCGGCGCCGCCAACCGTACCATCCCATCCCGCAACGTCCCTGGAATGCATCGTCATGGGTCCCAAAGTCACAGAACAAATCATCGCCGAACTCGCGCCGCATGGCGTGCTGCGCGCGGCCATCAACATGGGCAACTTCCTGCTGGTCACGGGCCGCTCGCCGAACGGCGATCCCACCGGCTGCTCGCCCGACATGGCCTACGCCATCGCCGCCACACTGGGCGTGCCGGTGAAGTACATCCCCTATGCCAAGCCGGGCGAACTCGCCGATGACGCCGGTATGGACAAATGGGACATCGGGCTGATCGGCGCCGAACCGCAGCGCGCGATGAAGATCGACTTCACCGCGGCTTACGTGGAGATCGAGGCGACCTACCTGGTGCCGGCAGGGTCCCCGATCACGTCGATCGATCAGGTTGACCGCGCCGGCAACCGTATCGCCGTCACCGCCCGCGCCGCCTACGATCTGTGGCTGGAACGGAACATCAAGAACGCGACGCTGGTGCGCGGCAACAGCCAGGCCGAGACCATCAAGCTGTTCACCGAGGGGAAACTGGAAGCACTGGCCGGCCTGCGCCCCGGCCTGATCGGCGACGTGGAGAAGATGCCGGGCGCCCGCATTCTGGACGGCCAGTTCAGCTC
>JBFXDK010000105.1:0-19477 GCA_050181195.1 Acetobacteraceae bacterium
TCGCCTTCGTGTTCGGCGTGGTGCCGCTGGTGCTCGCCACCGGCGCCGGCGCCTCCGCGCGGCAGTCGATGGGC
Organism: Acetobacteraceae bacterium; assembly: GCA_050181195.1. Lineage (GTDB taxonomy): Bacteria > Pseudomonadota > Alphaproteobacteria > Acetobacterales > Acetobacteraceae > Rhodopila. Next base: position 75 of record JBFXDK010000105.1, read on the forward strand.
TCCGGCGTGTTCGGCGGCATGATCGTCGCAACCTTCATCGCGCCGATCTTCGTGCCGCTGTTCTTCACGCTGCTCGCGCGCAAACCGCGCCCGGTCCATACCCACGAGCACCACGAGCCGCCGCACCCGGCGCCGGCGCAGGAGGACAACGCATGATCGCGCGCGCCGCCGCCATCCCGCTCGCCCTCCTCGCGGCCCTCGCCGGCTGCGCCGTCGGCCCCGATTACAGTCGCCCGGAAATCGACCTGCCCGCCGCCTATCCCGCCGCGGCGGACACCGGCGAGGCGGCGGTCGCGGCCGACTGGTGGACGCTGTACGGCGACGACGGGCTCGACCGCCTCGTCGCACAGGCGCTGCAGAACAACGCGGACCTGCGCCGGGCCGTGGCGCAGGTCGACGAGGCCGAGGCGGTGCTGTCCGAGGCCCGCGCCACCCTGTTTCCCGAGATCGACCTCGGCCTCAACAGCAGCCGCGCGCGCGCGAGCACCCTGAACGCGCAGCCGCTCGCCGCCGGCACGCCGGTGATATCGAATTCGCACCGGCTCGCGCTCTCCACCTCATTCGAGCTCGACCTGTGGGGAAAACTGCGGCGCGCCTCCGAGTCCGCCCGCGCACAACTGCTCGGCACCCGCTACGGCCGCGACGTCGCCGCGCTGGCGCTGTCCGGCGCCACGGCGCAGGCCTATTTCCTGCTGCGCTCGCTCGACGCCCAGATCGCGGTCACGGCACGGACGCTCGCCTCCCGCGAGGAATCCCTGGCGGTGGCGCGCAGCCGCGCGTCCGGCGGGCTCGCCTCCGAGCTCGACGTGTACCAGGCCGAGACCGGCCGCGCCGACGCCGCGCTGCAGCTGCACGAACTGCGGCGCCAGCGCGCGCTGGTCGAGCACCAGCTCGGCGAACTGGCCGGCACGCCGGGACTCACCCTCGCCGCGGGCGACGTGATGCTGCTCCCGCTGCCGGCCGAACCGCCGCCCGGACTGCCGTCCACCCTGCTCGAGCGCCGTCCGGACGTGCAGCAGGCGGAACAGGCGCTGGTCGCGGCCAATGCCCGCATCGGCGTGGCCCGGGCCGCGCAGTTTCCGACGTTTTCCCTCACCGGCAGCTTCGGCGGCCAGAGCGAGGAATTCGGCGATGTGCTGGAATCGGGCGCGCGCATCTGGTCGGTCGGCCTCGGCGCCGCGCTGCCGATCCTCGACGCCGGCCGTTACGCCGCGCGCACGCGCCAGGCGGAGGCGGTCCAGCGCCAGGCGCTGGCGGATTACCAGAAGGCCGTCGAGACCGCCTTCCGCGAGGTGGCCGACGCGCTCAGCAACGCGCAGCTCACCCGCGCCGCCGCGGAGGAGCAGGAGATCCGCGTGGCGGCGGCGCGCAACGCCCTGCGCCTGTCGCAGATGCGTTACGAGGCGGGCTACTCGGGCTATCTCGAGGTGCTCGACGCGCAGCGCACGGCCAATGCCGCCGAGCAGGCCCTGATCCAGCACCGCCAGGCCCGGCTCGCCTACAGCGTCGACCTGATCAAGGCACTCGGCGGCGGCTGGTCGCCGGCGCCGCCCTGACGAAAGGCCATGGTACGCAAGACAAAGGCGGAGACGGAACAGACACGGCTGGAGATCATCGCCGCGGCGCGGCGCGTGTTCGCCGAGCGCGGCGTCAGCCGCACCTCCCTCGCCGACATCGCCAAGGAGGCGGGCGTGACGCGCGGCGCCATCTACTGGCATTTCAAGAACAAACCGGACCTGTTCTTCGCCATGATGGAACAGGTGTCCCTCCCCCTCGTCGATCTCATCGAGGAAAACCTGCCGGCGCAGAATCCCGGCGACCCCCTGCGCAGCATCCGCGCCAGCATGATCGAGATCCTGCGCCTGCTGAAGGACGACGACATCGCCCGCACCACCTTCGAGATCGTCAACTCCAAGTGCGAGTACGTCGACGAATTCTCCCGTCTCGACACCCGCGTCACCCGGACCGGCTGCGCCTACATCCAGAAGCTCACGCACGCCTACGAGGACGCCCGGCTGAAAGACCTGCTGCGCACCGGCGCCGACCCGGCGCAATACGCACTCGACAGCTATCTCTTCATGAAGGGCCTGATCAACCTGTGGCTCGCCGACGCCGACGGCTCCATCATCCGCGACAAGGCGGAGGCGCTGATCGATTCCCATATCGCGATGCGCTACAAATCCGCCTGACCCGCGGGCGGTTCCGCCGCGCCGCTTGATCGCCCCGGCCGAATGCGGGAGAATTCGTCCGTGCCGCGGCAGTTGCCCCTCTGAATCCAGCGTCGTTCCGCGTCCATTCGCACCCATGCGGTCGGGCTTTACTGATTGACCAGGGAATCGTTCGCCTTTATGTACGCGTTCTTCGAAAGACTGATCAAGCCCTTTCCTCCGCTGGACCCGGAACTGCCGCCGCGGGGGCTGTTCGCCTTCTGCCGCCATTACACGCGCGGCATCGAACCGCATCTCGCGGCGATGGCGCTGCTGACGGGCCTGATCGCGATCCTCGAAGTATCCCTGTTCGGCTATCTCGGCAGCCTGGTCGACTGGCTGAACAAGACCACCCCTGCGGAGATGTTCGGCGCTGAAGGCCGCTTCCTGTGGACGGCACTCGCCGTACTGGTCGCCCTGCCCGTCGTCGTGGTGGTGCACTCCCTGGTCGTGCACCAGGCGCTGCTCGGCAACTACCCGATGATCATCCGCTGGAAGGCGCACCGCTACCTGCTCGGCCAGAGCCTGTCGTTCTTCCAGAACGAGTTCGCCGGTCGCATCGCGACCAAGGTGATGCAGACCGCGCTGGCGGTGCGCGAGACGGTGATGAAGCTGCTCGACGTCATCCTGTACGTCGTGGTGTACTTCGGCGGCGTGCTCGTCATCGCCGCCGCCTCCGACGCGCGCCTGACCGTGCCGCTGCTGATCTGGCTCGCGGTCTACGTCTGGATCCTGTACTTCTTCATCCCGCGCCTCTCGGAGGTCTCGGCACGCCAGGCCGACGCCCGCTCGACCATGGTGGGGCGCATCGTCGACTCGTACACCAACATCGCCACCGTCAAGCTCTTTTCGCACTCGCGCCGCGAGGCGGACTACGCGCGCGAGGGCATGGAATCCTTTCTGCAGACCGTCTATCCGCAGATGCGCCTGGTCACGGGGCTGGTGGTGTCGGTCTGGCTCAACAACATCCTGCTCATCCTCGCCACCGGCGCGCTGTCGATCTGGCTGTGGATGCACGAGGCCGTGACGGCCGGCGCGATCACGGCCGCGGTCGCCCTCGTGCTGCGCCTGAACGGCATGTCGCAATGGATCATGTGGGAGATGTCGGCGCTGTTCGAGAACATCGGCACCGTGGAAGACGGCATGTCGACCATCGCAAGGCCGCGCGAGGTCATCGACCGGCCGCAGGCGCCGCCGCTCGCGGTGGCGCAGGGCCGCATCGAGTTCGATCACCTCCGCTTTCACTACGGCAAGGGCGGCGGCGTCATCGACGACCTCTCTCTCACCATCGAGCCCGGCGCGAAGATCGGCCTGGTCGGCCGTTCCGGCGCGGGCAAGTCGACACTGGTGCATCTGCTGCTGCGCTTCCACGACGTCGAGGGCGGCCGCATCCTGATCGACGGCCAGGACATCGCCGGGGTTCTGCAGGAAAGCCTGCGCGCACAGATCGGCCTGGTGACGCAGGACACCTCGCTGCTGCACCGCTCCGTGCGCGACAATATCCTGTACGGACGGCCCGATGCCACCGAGGCGGACGTTGTCGCGGCGGCGCGACAGGCCAAGGCGCACGAGTTCATCGAACAGCTGCAGGACGCCAAGGGCCGCCGCGGCTACGACGCCCACGTCGGCGAACGCGGGGTCAAGCTCTCCGGCGGACAGCGCCAGCGCATCGCCATCGCGCGCGTGCTGCTGAAGGACGCGCCGATCCTGATCCTCGACGAGGCGACCTCCGCGCTCGACTCGGAGGTCGAGACCGCGATCCAGGACAACCTCAACCGCCTGATGCGCAACAAGACCGTCATCGCCATCGCGCACCGGCTGTCCACCATCGCCATGATGGACCGCCTCATCGTGCTGGACCAGGGCCGCATCATCGAGGAAGGCACCCACGCCGCGCTGATCGCCCGGAACGGCCTCTACGCCCAGCTCTGGGCCCACCAGTCCGGCGGCTTCCTCGGCGCCGACACCGACTGAAAACCCGGGACAGATTTCATAATCTGTCCCGACACTTCGGCTGCCCCGTAAAAATAAATCTGTCCCCGATTAAATAAATCTGTCCCGGATTTTTGAGCAATTGTGAGATTCCGCTGTCCAATCCATTGACCGCCTTACAACACAGCGTCCCGTCCATCGAACGGCGGTCAAGGAAGGGTGACCGGCATGAAGCGGTCCCTGTATCCGACGGTGGTGTATCTCCTGCTGGCGGTTGCCATCAGCCGCGGCGGCCATGGGACCGAGGAGATCACCGCGCACCCGCCCGGGCAACCGGGCGCCCACTGCTATGGCCTCGCCATGGTGGGGATGGACTCCGTGATCAACTCCCGGCTCGGCATCCGGCCGGAGCACATCCTGCACCTCGCGACCACCGATCCGGACTCGGCCATCGCCTCGCAGGATGAAATCCGCGCCGCGGCCCCCTATTCCACCCGCCTGCTCAGGATCATCTTCGATGCCTACCTGTGGCAGGGCGAGCCGTACGAATACGCCTCCGCGGTGCTGGAGGGCTGCCAGGCATGAACCCGGGGACGGATTTGAAATCCGTCCCAGTTCACGAACCGTCTCAACCGCGCGCCAGTTCGCGTTCGATGTCGGCGAAACTCTCTGCGGTCTCGGTCGAGTCGATCCGGATGCCCAGCGCGCGCTCCACGACACTCGCCGAAAACAGGCCGCGCACCGACTGGATGCCCTGCACCGAGACCCCGTCGAGGACGATCAGGTGCCGCACGCCGAGATTCCTGAAGGTCTGCACGATGTTGCCCAGCGTGGCGTCGGCGAGGTCGCGGTAATTCAGCGCGCGCCAGGCGTGTACCGGCGTCAGGATGTCCTGCACCTGGACATCGTCGCGCGTACAGATGCCGATGCGGCAGTCCCGCGACTGCAGGTAGAGCATCGGCTTCTCGCTGTGGATGTCATAGGAGGTGACCGTTCCGGTCACCCTGAACGCCGCGTCGACCACGAACAGCAGGCGGACACCGGAATAGATCATCTGGTTCAGGGCGTCGTCGATCTGGGTCGCGGCGTGGACCGAGATCGCCGGCGTGCGGCGGAAATCGGTCATCAGCTCGAGCGCCGGCGTCTCATAGCCCAGCAAGGTCAGCCCCGGATCGGGAATCCTCGCCAGCACGACCGGGTACAACGGATAACCTGAGACAAGGGGGAGATAACGATTCATAGGATCTCTCCTATGCAAGAGGGGTGGATTTCCCATTCTATGCCTGTCCGTCCGGCGACGCACCCTTTCCGCGCGCCCGGGACAGATCTGTTATTATCCTGTAGCCTGTAGTTCCTATGAAAATAAATCTGTCCCGGGTTTTCCGATGCTGAGATTTATCGTCTTCTGGGGACTGAACACGCTGCTGCTGTGGGTCGCGGCGGAGCTGTTCGCCAGTGTCCATTACGAGGGCCTGGGCGCGCTGTTCGTCGCCGGACTGCTGTTCGGCATCGCGCACGCCATCATCAAACCGGTCCTGGTGATCCTCACCCTGCCCGTCACCGTGCTCACGCTCGGCCTGTTCCTGCTGGTGATCAACGCGCTGATCCTGCTGCTGGTCGCCTTCGTCGTCCCCGGCTTCACCGTCGCCGGCTTCTGGCCGGCGGTGGGGGTGGCGCTGTTCATCTCGGTGCTGAGCCTGGTGCTGAACATGCTGTTTGGCGCGCAACTCACTAAATAAAGGGACAAACAGGCCCATGCGTGCCATACTGCCTCCACGGGCTGGCGCCGGCATGACGGCAGGCGAACGGGCCGTCCCCCCATCAGCAAGAGCCATCGACATGAAATTATCCGGCTACCGCGCATCACCGCTCAACGGGAAAGAGATCCTCTTCCCGCGGCTTGAATCCTGGAATCCCCTCAGCAAGACCGGCACCATCGCGGCCCAGGTCAACAAGAAACGGGTGCTGTGCCGGATTTCGATGGAGATCCTGCAAAAGAAATTCCACGCCACGGCGGAAAATCCGCTGCGGGCGATCAAGGATAACCGGGTGGTTATCGAGGCCGCGGCAAGGAAAGTGATCGAAAAAGGCGGCTACGAGGAAGACGGGTCGATCATCATCCAGGCGGCCGACCTCTAGATTCGACCGGCGCCAGGAATGGCGCGCGGGCCCCTGCATCCCGGGGCCGCGGCGGGACAGCTCTACTTCTTCTTGGCCTTCTTCGCGGCCTTCTTTTCCTTCGGCGTCATGGCCGGTTTCTTTTTGGTTTCCTTGTTGTTCTGCTGGCCTTTTGCCATGGCATCCTCGCTCCTCGCGTCAGGTCATTCGGTATGACCACCGGAGCGCATCATGCACCGATCCGCGCGCACGATCAATAGCCGCTGCGGTGATCCTTGTCCGGCACGTGTTCGCCGGAGAGCAGCGCCCAGATCAGGTAGGCCACGTTCTCCGGCACCACCACGGTATGTTTGTTGTTCGACGCGAACAGCTTCTCGCGCAGCTCCTTGCGGACCTGCGGCATGCCGGTCATGTCGAAGATCATGTCCACCGCGTCCCCACTGGCGACGATCTGGTCGATACTCAGCACGGACATGCCGTTGGCCTGCGCCTTGCGCTTGCCGGGCGTATCGTGCAGCTCGCTGACGCATACGATCTCGATCCCCTGCCGCTGGCGTCCCTGCATCTGTTCGAGGACAGTGGAACCGATCCTACCCAAACCGACGATTGCGATCTTAGTGCTCATTGCAGTCTCCCTGATCCATGTAATGTTCCGCGAACGGCAGCGAACTGAAATGGTGCCCGGATATGCTTAGCAACACCCGTGCCAACAGCCTGATCGAGGATGGCCGGGTTGCCGCACAGGACAGGTGACGGCGGCGGTCCGCCACCGGATCACGACGACCGGGACGGATCGGGCCGCCGGGTTCAGGGACCGGCCGCCTGCAGCGCCATGCCGCACTTCTGGCAGAACCTCGCCCCGGCCGGGCTCGCGGCGGAACACCCCGGGCAGGACGCAATGCCGCTGCCGCCCGCCGGCTGGCTCAGTGACGTGCCGCAGCCGGTGCAGAATTCCGCATCGAGATCATTCCTGGCGCCGCATTTCGCACAGTCGCGGTACGCGGCCTTCACGGAGGAGCCGGCGACCTTGTCGGTGATCCCGCCGGTGATGACCTCGATGACCGGATCGCCCTCGCGCCACAGCATCACCAGGATATAGACGCCGAACAGCACCGAGCCGATGTCGAGGATCATCTTAAGCTTGTCCCAGTCGAGGAAGGCGTTGTTCAACTGCAGGATCGCCGGCATCAGGTACTGGTACAGCACGACGAGGTAGGCGAACAGCACCAGGAGCTGGCTCAGCGCGATGATACGCCCCAGCAGCGTATCCCGGCCCGGGACCTTGCCGACCTTCATCAGCATCGAGAGATAGAACGCGATGACCTGCTTCAGGGGCACGAAGATCCGGACGAGGATCGCAACCACGCCCAGCGTGAGCAGGATGTCGAGCCAGTCGCTGAAGCGCAGCTTGCCGAAGGCCGTCTCCGCGCCGGGGATGTGCTCGGTCAGGGCCTTGAACAACGACAGCACGATGATGATGAATACGCCCCGCACCACGGCGCGGAAGGACGCCCTGAACACGCTCTCGTCGATCATCTTGAGGACCCGATCCTTGCGGCAGTTTTATTCATGCTTGTTATCCGCTACAGCGCCAGGCATCTCGTGCGCGCCTGTATGATCGTCGCCGACGGTGTACACGGAATATAAATCACCTTTACCCGGCGGGCAACGCGCAATCAACCCACGCCATTTGAGGGGAAATCAGACTTTTTCGATGCTTGATATGGCGCAACAGGCGAGGAAACCCCCGAAAACTGGGAATCGAACCAGTCTCGGGGGGGTATTGCTACGCGCGCCGGGCGATGCGCCCCATCTTGCCGCTCTGGTAGTCGGCGATGGCCTGGCGTATCTCCTGCTGGGTGTTCATGACGAAGGGACCGTAACCGACCACCGGCTCGTCGATCGGCGCGCCGCCGAGCAGCAGCAGCGTGGTGTCAACTTCCGCCTCGATGGCGACCCGGCTGCCCGCGCGTTCCAGCACGGCGATATGCGCGTCCGTCACCGGCTCCCCGCCGCCGAGCCGGATGCTGCCGCGCAGCACGAACACGCCGGCGGTGTGGCCCTCCGGCAGATCGAACTCCGCGCGCGCGCCGGCCTCGAGGCGCACGTCCCACAGGTTGATCGGCGTGAAGGTGCGCGCCGGTCCCGCCGCGCCGTTGAAACTGCCGGCGATCACGCGCACCGAACCGGCGCCGTTCTCCAGTTCGACGCGCGGGATGTCTGCATTGGTGATCGGCTGGTAGCCGGGGTCGTCCATCTTGTGCCGCGCAGGCAGGTTCACCCACAGCTGGATCACCTCGAACAGGCCGCCCTCGCGCGCGAAGCCGGGGGCGTGGAACTCCTCGTGCACGATGCCGCCGGCCGCCGTCATCCACTGCACGTCGCCGGGGCCGATGACGCCGCCGGCGCCGGTCGAGTCGCGATGCTCCACCTCGCCGGAATAGACGATGGTCACGGTCTCGAAACCGCGGTGCGGATGTTCGCCGACGCCGCGCCGCGCCTGCGTCGGCGCGAACGTCGCCGGTCCGGCGTAGTCCAGCAGCAGGAACGGCGACAGCTCGGCGGCGCGCTCGTGGTACGAGAAGATGCTGCGCACCGGGAATCCGTCGCCGACCCAGTGGCCGGTGTCCTGGCTTTGGATGAATGCAAGTTTTTTCATGGCCTGTCTCCTGTATCAACATCACGGGGACAGATTTAAAATCTGTCCCCTTTTCTAAATCTGTCCCCTTACTCTGAGATCCAAACCCGGGAGACGGATTGTGAAATCCGTCCCCTCTTGCTCCTGCGGATCACGCCGCCTTCTTCAGCAGCGTACTGATCTGCCGTTGTGCGGCGGCGATCGACTGCTCGCGCTTTTCGGCGCCGAGATTGACGCCCTCGGCGCGGATGACGCTGATATCGGTGATGCCGGCGAGGCCGAGCGCCGCCTTCAGGTACAACTCCTGGTGATCCATCGCCTGTGCCGGACCTGCGGAATACACCCCGCCGCGCGCGGAGACGATCACGACCTGCTTGCCGCCGGCGAGACCGACCGGCCCCTGCTCCGTGTACCTGAAGGTGCGCCCCGCGACCAGCACGCGATCGAGCCAGGCCTTGAGCTGCGAGGGGATCGAGAAATTGTACATGGGCGCGCCGAGCACGATCACGTCTGCGGCGAGGAATTCCGCCAGCAGCTCTTCTCCGAGCGCGAGCTCCGCCTGCTGTACCGGGCTGCGCTGTCCCGGCGTCACCTGGCGCGCGCCGAGGATCTCGGCGGTCAGATGTCCGGGCGCGTTCACGGCGAGGTCGCGATGCGTGACCTCGATGCCGGGGTGACGCAGGCGCCACTGGTCGACAAGCTCCTGCCCGAGCTGGCGCGTGACCGATTGGGTGCCCAGGACGCTGGAATCGATGTGCAGCAGTTTCATGGTCGTTCTCCTCATGGGATGGCACGGCGGGCGGACACCCCGCCCTTTACAACCGTCTTTCTGAGGATTAATGTTAATTCCGCAAGTAATCCATGATTAGTTAGCGATAACAGTAAACACTTTCATGTAATGCGCAACAATCGAAACGCCACCGCCAAGGCCGGCCTGCAGGACCTGAACGACCTCTACCTGTTCGCGCTGGTAGTCGATGAAGGCAGCTTCACCGCGGCGAGCCGGGTGGCCGGGTTGACCACCTCCCGCATCAGCCGGCGTGTCGCCGACCTGGAGGACCGCCTGGGGGTGCGCCTGCTGCACCGTACGACGCGCAAGCTGGCGCTGACGCCGATCGGCGAACAGTATTACCAGCACTGCCGCGCGATCGTCAGCGAGGCGGAGGCCGCCGCCGAGGTGGTGGAACAGGTGCAGGCCGTCCCGCGCGGGCAGGTGCGCGTGACCTGCCCGGCGCTGACGGCGCAGTCGGTGCTGGGGCCGATCATCACCGGGTTCATGCGCCAGTATCCCGAGGTGCGCGTCTCGCTCGCGGCGACCGACCGGCTGGTGAACCTGATCGACGAAGGCCTCGACGTGGCGATCCGCTTTCGCGCGCTGCCGCTGGAGGACTCCAGCCTCGTCGCGCGCACGATCGGCGAGAGCCGCACGTATCTGGTGGCGAGCCCCGCATTATTGGACACCCACGGCCGCCCCGACCAGCCGGCCGATCTCGCCCGCCTGCCCAGCCTGGGCAAGAGCCGCCACGACACGGGTTACGCCTGGCATCTGACAAGCGCGGGTGGCGAGGACGCGACGGTGTCCTATCGACCGCGGCTGGAGTCGGACGACTGGCTGGTGCTGCGGCAGGCGGCGCTGGACGGCCTCGGCGTCGCGGCGATCCCGGACGAGATGTGCCGGGAGGACATCGACGCCGGCCGGCTGGAGATCGTATTGCCCGCCTGGCAACTGCCCGGCGTCACACTGCACATCGTCTACATCTCGCGCCGCGGCCTGATCCCGGCGGTACGCGCCTTCATCGACTTCGCCGCCGAGCGCCTGGCGGCGCAGTGCCGGGAAAAAGCCGGGATTGAGAAATAATCCGGGACAGATTTACGATGGCACGGGGACGGACTTAAGTCCGTCCCCCGGAGTAAAAAATAAATCTGTCCCCGCTGGTCAAAGCATAACCACCGGCTTGAAGCCGCCGTAGATCATGCGCCGGCTGTCGAAGGGCATGGCATTCGGGCCCATGGAAGTGAGGCGCGGATCCGCCAAGACCTTTTTCAGCACGCGGTCGCGGTGCGCACGCGATTTGTAGACGATCCACGAGAAGAACACGACCTCGCCCGGCTTCAGTTTCACGCTCTGCGGAAACGAGGTGAGCTTGCCGGGCTTCACGTCGTCCGCCACGCATTCCATGTACTCCAGTGCGCCATGCTCGCGCCAGATCTTCCCCGCCTTGCGCGCGAGGCGGCGATAGACCGCCAGATTCTTCTTCGGGACGGGCAGGACGAATCCATCGACGTACTTGGACATGATCGAACACCTCCTGGACAATCTGAAACAGAATACAGGATCCGGACCAGCGTGTGCTCCCTGCCTCGGGAATCCTCCCGCTCAGGCCTCGGCGAGCGACTTCAGGCTGGCGAGACCCTCCTCGAAATCCTTGCCGATCATCGCGTCCATGTCGAAGAACAGGCCCATCAGCTTCGACAGGTAGGGACTGGGGCCATGGATGGACCAGACGACGTTCGTCGCCCCGCCCTGCGGCTGCAGCGCGAATTCCACGATGTTGTGCGCCTCGAAGGGCTTGATGAAATCGAGCCGGATGACCAGCCGGGAGGGCGGTACGGTCTCGATGATCTCCATGCTCCCCTGGCCCACGTCGTCGTTGCCGTCCCAGGCGTACACCGCGCCCGTGCCGCGCGCCGCGCCGCTGTGCGTCCGCTGCATGGCGGGATCCTTCTTTTCCCACGGCGACCAGGCCGCCCACTGGTGCAGGTCCTCGAGGCGCGCGAAGATCTCCTCCGGCGGCGCCTCGATCACCGCGCCGCGCTCGACGCGGAAGTTGTCGGGCCGGGTTGCGGCATAGACGAGGATCACGGCAACCAGGACCGCGATGGCCAGGGTGATTTTCCTGAGCATGATGACCTCCTCCTGCTGTTCGTGCCTCGGCGCGGGCGCTCCCGGAACGGAACGCCTGCACATCGCCTTCTGATGGGCGGGGACAGGGTCTGCCCTCCCTGCCGCTGTCGAGGGAATATACCACGCGCCCCGGCTTCAACAGAGGGTCGCAGGGGGGTGTCAAACTTGCTCATGGGGCGGCCGCCGCCACTGCCCGCAACGTATCTGTTCGAAGTCCGCCGGGCCATGGGGTCGGCGCAGAAATCCGCATGGAATCATGCGTCGGGAACGACTGCCTGATCCAATGTCTTCACTAAGTTCCCGACGCCCCCGCCCTGTCCGGTTGACCGCGCGCCAGACCCGGCGGGATGATAGCCGTCTGACGTCGTCCACTGACGCTGTCCCGGTAATGCCGCCGGACGGGAGGAGACCATGCCCAGGATCGTGGGAATCGCCGGCAGCCTGCGCTCCGGCTCGTACAACGCGGCGCTGCTGCGCGCCGCCGTCGGATTGATGCCCGAGGGTTCAAGCCTGGAGATCGCGAGCATCAAGGGCATCCCGCTCTATGACGGCGACGTCGAGGCGAAGGAAGGCATCCCTGCGACAGTGGCGGCGCTCAAGGATCGCATCGTCTCCGGTGACGGCCTGCTGCTGGTGACGCCCGAGTACAACAATTCGATGCCCGGCGTGTTCAAGAACGCGATCGACTGGCTCTCACGGCCCGCGTCCGACATCCCCAAGGTGTTCGGCGGGCGTCCGGTCGCGGTCATCGGGGCCTCGCCGGGAGGATTCGGGACGATACTCGCGCAGAACGCCTGGCTGCCCGTGCTGCGCACGCTGGGCATGCGGCCCTGGTTCGGCGCCCGCCTGCTGGTGTCGCGCGCGGGGACCGTGTTCGGCGAGGGCGGCGACCTCGCCGACACGAAGACGCGGGAGCAGCTGGCGCAATTCATCCTCGGCTTCGCGGAATTCACCGCCTCGCAACGGCGTTAACGCACTGGTAATTTCCGCGATTTAAGGCATCATATACGGCGCTGAACGCCGCGCCGAGGCCATCGCTGGCGCGCATCCTCCCGGGACGAACCCGCTGAGCCGAAGACACGCCATGCCGCAGTCACGAACATTCGACAAGGCCATTGAACTGATCGACGCCGCGAACCGCGCGGACCCGAATCGCGAGACCGCCGACGGGACAGTGTGGCCCAAGGAGCTGCTCTACTCCCGCCGCATGTCCGACATGCTGCAGCGCTATGCCCCTGCGGCCGACGACGCGGTGAAGCTCGCGGTCCGCGCGCAGCACGTCCGGCGCTGGACCTCGCCGCGCGACGCCTATCCGATGGATCGCGACGGCTATCTGCAGTGGCGCAAGGACCTCTACCGTTTCCATGCCGACACCGCGGCCGAGCTGCTGGCGCAGGCCGGTTACGGCGCGGACGTCATCGACCGGGTGAAGAAGGCGGTGGGCAAACGGGCGCTCAAGAAGAATCCGGACACCCAGCTGCTGGAGGACGTCATCGCGCTGGTGTTCATCGAGAGCTACATGCTGGACTTCGCCGCCAAACACCCCGAATACGACGAGGAGAAATGGCGCGGCATCATCCGCAAGACCTGGGAAAAGATGTCCGGACAGGCGCGCGACTTCGCGCTGTCGGGCGGGATACGGTTGCCCGAGGCGCTGGTGCCGCTGATTCAACGGTCGATTGAGTAGCCGGGCCATTGGTGACAGATTTAAATCTGTCCCCTTACGTACGCTGAATGGGGACAGATTTGAAATCTGTCCCCATACCCACAATGTCAGGGGACGGATTTGAAATCCGTCCCCAAATGGTTGCCATGCCCAACATCATCGCCGACATCTCCGGAGACTACGCCGCCCTGCTGCGCCTGCTGGCGAAGATGCCGGACGACGAGGCCATCTCCCTCGGCGACATGATCGACCGCGGGCCGGATTCGCGCGCGGTGGTCGAATGGTTCATGGCCAACGGCCGCGCCGTGCTGGCGAACCACGAGCACATGATGCTCGACTACTGCCGGGGCGCGGATTATTACACGCCCGGCACCTGGGAGACCAACGGCGGCGACGCCACCCTGGCCTCGTTCGGCGGAGCCATCCCCGAAGAGGTGCTGGACTGGGTCGAACAGCTGCCCCTGTACCTGGAGGTCGAGGGCTGCCTGCTGTCGCATGCCTTCGTCTGCCCCGGCCGCAGCCTGGCGGAGGCATGCGACCTCGGCGCCGGCTCCTACGACGCCCGCTTCGACCGCAGCCTGCTCTGGAACCGGGAGCCGCCGCGGCGCCTGCGCCAATACCGGATGCAGATCGCCGGACACAACTCCCAGTTCGGCCTGCGGAAATTCTCCGACTGGAGGGGCGTGTTCGCGATCTGCCTGGACGATTCACGGCGCGGCCGCCTGACCGGCCTCCATCTGCCCTCGATGGAGATCTATCAAGTAGAATGTGACTGACCCGGTTCGGCATCCGCCACGCGAAGAAGCCCGCGCCATGAGCGAGAACGAATACGTCACCTCCATCCACGGCGTGCGCAGCCCGCGCATCATCTACGGCACGGCCTGGAAAAAGAGTCGGACGCAGGAACTGGTGAGCCTGGCCCTGCGCCACGGCTTCCGCGGCATCGATACCGCCGGCCAGCCCAAGCACTACCATGAGGCCGGCGTGGGCGCGGGCATCGCCGCCGCACTGGACGACGGGCTGACGCGGGACGAACTCTACCTGCAGACGAAATTTACCCCGGTCGACGGCCAGGACCCGAAGCAGATCCCCTACGACCGCTCCGCCGCGCTCGCGGACCAGGTCGCGCAGTCGTTCCGCGCCTCCCTGCAGAACCTGCGCACCGATTACGTCGACTGCCTGGTGCTGCATTCGCCGCTGCAAGACACCCGGCAACTGGCCGAGGTCTGGTCGGCGCTGGAGGCGATCGTCGAGGACGGCGGCGCGCGCCAGCTCGGCATCAGCAACTGCTACAGCCTCGCCTACCTCGAGGCGCTGCGGCGCTCGGCGCGGATCCCGCCGGCCGTGGTGCAGAATCGCTTCTATGCCGAGTCCCGCTACGACCGTGAGATCCGCGCCCTCTGCCGCGACCACGGCATCATCTACCAGGGTTTCTGGACGCTGACGGCGAACCCGCACATCCTGGCGCACGAGAAGGTCAAGGCGCCGGCCAGGAAGCACCGGCGCACGCCGGCGCAGATCCTGTTCCGCTGGCTCACCCAGGAAGGCGTCGTCCCGCTCACCGGCACCACCTCGGAGGCGCACATGCAGGAGGATCTGGGGATCTTCGCCTTCGACCTCAGCGATGAGGAGCGCGCCGCGATCGCGGCGCTGTTCTGACCCGTCGAGCCAGGAAGCCGGGGAAACCGCAGACCGGATGCAGCGAAGCGGAATCCGTGGATGGCGGGCCCCGGACTACGGCGCCATGCGCCTCCCTCCGGGCTACGGTCTCGAACGATGTCGCCGCCAGCGGGTCCCGCGCAGCCCGGACGCGCGGACCTTGGTCCGCCCGCGATTCGCGGCTATGCTGGATCGACCCGCCCGGCCCGCAACCCTGGAGACATGACATGCTGAAGTGGAACGACGTGACCGGATTCGCGAGCACAGGCAACCCCGAGCCGGAGCGCCGCGTGAGCATGACCGACGCCGAGTGGCGCGCCCGGCTCACCCCCGAGGAATACCACGTCACGCGCGAGAAAGGCACCGAGCGCGCGTTCAGCTCCGAGATGTGCAACCTGTTCGAACCCGGCCTGTACGCCTGCGTGTGCTGCGGCACGCTGCTGTTCGACGCGCGCGAGAAGTTCGACTCGGGCACCGGCTGGCCGTCCTTCACCCAGCCGATCCGCGCGGACGCCATCGCCTATCACGGCGACACCACGCACGGCATGCGGCGCATCGAGACCACCTGCAACACCTGCGGCGCCCACCTCGGCCATGTCTTCCCGGACGGCCCGGCGCCCGGCGGCCTGCGCTACTGCATGAACGCGCTGGCGCTGAGGAAACAGAAGGATTGAAGCGGCCGGGGAGAACCCCCGGTCTTCGGTCTCAGTCGGCCAGACCCACGAACACGCGCTGCACGTCGTCATCGGCGTCGATGGCCTCGAGGAAGGCCTCGACCTCGGCGCGTTCCGCCTCGCCCAGCGACACCGGGTTCTTCGGCCGGTAGCCGAGGTGCGCGGACTGCACGATGAAGCCGTGCGCCGGCAAGGCGCGCGACACCGCGTCCATGTCGGTGGGGTCGGTGAGGAACAGCGTGGCGCCGTTCTCGGCGGGTTCGAGGTCCTGCGCGCCGGCCTCGATCGCAGCCACTTCCGGATCGGCGCCCGGAGTTTCCGGCATCGCCTCGATCATGCCGAGATAATCGAAGTCCCACGCCACCGAGCCCGAGGCGCCGAGCTGGCCCTTGCGGAACAGCATGCGCACGTTGGAGACGGTGCGGTTGGCGTTGTCCGTCAGGCACTCGACGATCACCGGCACGCGGTGCGGCGCAAAGCCTTCATAGGTCAGCCGCTCGAAGTTCACGCCCGTATCGAGCAGGCCGGCGCCCTTCTTGATGGCGCGCTCCAGCGTTTCCTTCGGCATGGACGCCTTCTTCGCCTGGTCGACGGCGAGGCGCAGGCGCGGGTTCATGTCCGGGTCTGCGCCCGCGCGCGCCGCCACCATGATCTCGCGTGCGAGGCGGGTGAAGATCCGGCCCTTGGCGTTGGCCGCGGCCTCTCTGCCTTTCGCTTTCCACTGTGCACCCATACTGAATCCTTACGACATTCGTGCGCCGCGGCGCCCGGTTGACGACAATTGACCGTGGATAACGTGAACTGGAAACACCGTGCCGAGCACCTGTTGTTATCGAGGCCACTCCAGAAGCAGCAAATTTTACATGGAAATTAGGTTTTATAGCAATTTCACGATCACAGACAAACACATCTGGGCGCGCGCAGAAGGAGGAACCGGACTTCACCTTCCGGACGATGATCGTGAAGATGGTCTGGCCCGGCGCCACGGCGCGCGACATGGAACTGCAGGTCACGGACAAGATCGAGAAGAAACTGCAGGAGACCCCCAGCCTCGACCTCCCTGCTCGTGCTGCAGCGGCCGTTCGGCTTCGTCGCCATGCTGGGCGTGATCGCGCTGGCGGGCATGATCATGCGCAACTCGGTGATCCTGGTGGATCAGATCGAGCAGGACATCGGGGCGGGGCATTCCGCATATGAGGCGATCATCGAGGCGACGGTGAGGCGCTTCCGTCCGATCATGCTCACCGCGGCCGCGGCCATACTCGCGATGATCCCCCTGACGCACAGCACCTTCTGGGGCCCGATGGCCGTCGCCATCATGGGCGGGCTGCTCGTCGCCACCGTGTTCACACTGTTCTTTCTGCCCGCCCTGTACGCGGCCTGGTTCAGGGTCGTAAAACCCGCCTGAGCAAAGCCCGGCTTGCCTGTCCCGTCGTTCATGCCGCGACGGATCGCCGATATTGCGACGCGTCTCTCATTTCAAGCCGCTTTCCGCGGAACCCGCATCTGCAGCGCCTCGTCATAGATGGAATGCAATCCGGCATGTTCTTCCGGTCGCCAGACGGCGTGGGATGGATGACATCGGAATGGACGTTGCGGTCTTCACCGCAGGCGCTCATCGGCCGGCCGGACCGGCGTGATCCGATTCTCTGATGTGTCGCCCTGCGGCGACGGAGGTGCGTCAATGGGTGCTACTTCCAGCAAGCAGTTTCACCACCCCCTTCATGCCGGACTGATCACGCTGGCCATCGCCGGGTTCTGTCCGTGCGATGCCGAGGCGGCACGGCGCGGCGATGACGCGGAGGCGCGCAGGCATTCGCCGACGCAGATACAGCAGTCCCGGGACGAGAGTGAACGCCGTCGCAGCTCGCGCGACAATCCCCTGCAGGATTTGCCGCTCGACATCGAGATCCGCAGCATCGACGGCAGCGGGAACAACACGGGGAACCCGGACTGGGGCGCCGCCGACACCGAATTCCTGCGGCTCGCGCCGAATGCCTACGGCGACGGGTCCGGCGCGCCTTCAGGCGGGCAGCGTCCGAATCCGCGCCTGATCAGCAACCGGGTCGTCGCGCAGCCGGCAATGATCATCAACAGTCTTCGCGCCTCGGACTTCGTCTGGCAGTGGGGTCAGTTCCTCGATCACGACTTCACCCTGACGCCGGTGATCTCCCCCGTTGAACCGTTCGATATCCCGATGCCGGCGGGCGACGCCCACTTCGATCCGGAGGCGACCGGCAGCCAGAGCATGCCGCTGGACCGCTCGCTGTATAACAGCGTCGGCGGCGTGCGGCAGCAGGTCAACATCAACACCGCCTACATCGACGCCTCGCAGGTCTACGGTTCGGACGCCGGGCTTGCGGCGGCCCTGCGCACCGGCACCGGGGGCCGGCTCAGGACAAGCGCGGGAAACCTGCTGCCATTCAACCGGGACGGCGCGCCGGTCAGTTCCTCCACCGACCCCCTGCCGTTCATCGCCGGCGATTCACGCTCCAACGAGCAGGTCGGCCTGACGGCGTTCCACACCCTCTTCGTCAGGGAACACAATTACTGGGCGGACAAGATCCGGCGCGAGCACCCCGGCCTGACCGACGAACAGATCTACCAGATGGCGCGCCTGCTGGTCGCTGCCGAGATGCAGGCCGTCACCTACAAGGAGTTTCTACCCGTGCTGCTGGGACCGCACGCCCTGACTCCGTATACCGGCTACCGCCCGGAGACCAATGCCGGCATCGCCAATGAGTTCGCCGCGGCGTCGTTCCGCTTCGGCCACAGCATGATCTCGGCGACGCTGCTGCGCAGGGACAGGGACGGCGCCACGATCCCAGCGGGCGACCTCCCCCTCCGGGCGGCGTTCTTCAATCCGGGCGAGATCATCGACAACGGCATAGATTCCGTGCTGCGGGGCCTCGCCGCACAGCCGGCGCAGGAGATCGACGCCTACATCGTGGACGATCTGCGCAATTTCCTCTTCGGCGCGCCCGGACAGGGCGGCTTCGACCTCGCCTCGCTGAACATCCAGCGCGGACGCGACCACGGACTGCCCTCGTACAATGAGACGCGGCGCAGCCTGGGACTCCCGGCGGCGACCAGTTTCGCGGACATCAGCACCGATCCCGAGGTGCAGGCGCGGCTGACGTCCGTCTACGCCTCCGTCGACGACATCGACCTGTGGGTCGGCGGGCTGGCCGAGGACCATGTCGCCGGGGCGCTCGTCGGAGAGACGGTGTACACCATCCTGAAAGACCAGTTCGAACGCCTGCGCGACGGCGACCGCTTCTGGTACCAGGCCTACCTGCCGGAGGACATGCTGAAGATGGTGGAGGATCAGACGCTGGCGCAAATCATCCGCCGCAACACCGGCATCGGCCGCGAACTCCAGGACAACGTCTTCGTCGTCCCGGGCGACCGCCCGAGGCGGCGGCGGTGATCCATCGGACCCCGGAAGGACGGCGGGGTCACCCCGCCCGGCTCAGCACCATCAACTGATAGGGCTCCATGACCAGCTCCTGCGTGGCCGCGATGGTCCTGCCGGCATGGAGATCGACCATCATCTTGCGCATGCCCATGTGGCGCAGGCGCCGCGCCTCCAGGCGCTGTTCCC
>JBFXDK010000106.1:0-19464 GCA_050181195.1 Acetobacteraceae bacterium
TGGCCAACCTCTGCGCGGGTTCCACCGGCAACCACTGGAGATCCGCCGACGAACTCGGCAACGCGCTACCACTGCGCCTCGGCTTTTCCCTGCTTTGGACTGGCTGGGATGCGGGCGCGCCCAAGGACACCGGTCTGTGGCTTGACGTTCCGGCGATCGACGGGCTGACCCGTCGCATCCGCGAGGAATTCGTCTCCGGCACGCGGCTTGGGGTGCATCAGGCGTTCCGCCTGTCGCACGAAGCCGCGACGCAGGACGCCACCGTGACGGTACGGCGCGCGCAGACGGCGGAACGCTGGCCGGTGCCCTTCGCCTTCGCCGATGCGCGCACGATCCGCCTGCTGCCGGAGGGAACCGCGGCCGAAACCGGCTCGATCTACGAAATCCATTATGACGCGACGAAGCCGCGCGTGCAGGGCGTCGGCTTCGCCGCGACGCGCGACATCGTCAGCCATCTCCGTCGCAACGGTTCGGCGCTGACCGGACGCGCGATCACCCACACGCTCGCCTTCGGCATTTCCCAGGCCGGTCGTTACCTGCGCGACCATCTCGCCCAGGGCTTCAACACCGATGAGGACGGACGCCGCGTATTCGACGGCGTGTTCAGCCATGTCGCCGGCATCGGCCGCGTCTTCCACAACACGCAATTTGCGCAGCCGTTCCGCACGCGAACCTGGCATGAGGATCACCAGTTCCCGGAAATCGAATTCCCGTTCTCGGCGGCGGCGCAGACGGATCCCATCACCGGCGTCACCGCCGGGCTGATGCAGGGTGACGATACAGATCCGAAGCTGATCGAGACGAATACCTCGACCGAATACTGGCAAAAGGGCGCGTCGCTGCTGCACACCGATCCGCTGGGCCAGCGCGATATCAAGCTGCCCGCCAATGTGCGCGCCTATCTGCTGCCGGGCACGCAGCATGGCGGCAAGGCGGGCATGCCGCGCGATGCCGGCCCCTGCATCCACCCGCGCAATTGGCACGATCCGATGGCGGCGATCCGCGCCTTGCTGGTGGCGCTGGACGAATGGGTCGTCTCCGGCCGTGCCCCACCCGACAGCCGCCTGCCACGCATCGCCGACGGCACGCTGGTTCCGGCCGACCAGGTGGCGTTCCCGACCATCCCCGGCCTGCAACGCCCCAGGCACGCCAATCCCGTGTCCCCGCCCGGGGACTGGACTGCGCCGAAACCGCCCGGACGGACCTACACGGCGCTGGTGCCGCAGGTTGATGTCGATGGCAATGAAATTGCCGGCATCCGCTTGCCGGACATCGCGGTGCCGCGTGGCACCTTCATGGGCTGGAACCTCTACAGGCCGCCCTACCCGGAAGGCGAACTGGCCGACCGTGACGGCACGTTCCTGGCTTTCGCCGAAACGCGCGCCGAACGGGAGAAGACCGGCGATCCGCGCCCGTCGATCGAGGAGCGTTACGCCGCCGATGCCTACCTCCTGCAACGGCGTGCGGCGGCACGGCAACTGCTGCGGGACCGGCTGCTGCTGGCCGAGGACGCGGATCGTTACTGCGCTGAATGAGCGTCAGAAGATCCCCGCGGCCAGGCCGGCCGCGAGCGCGGCGCCCAGCTCCTGGCAGCGCGCCAGGTCCTCGGTGCCGATTGTCTTTGCGGCCAGGATCGCTTCCGGCGATTGGGCGCGTGTGCAGACAATCAGCGGATCGGCCACCGCGCGCAGCCGCCATCCGGTGGCGATCCGGCCGATCTGCCTCGCGGCATTCTCGCCGTCGCTGCCGGCGCAGATCATGGTCGCGTAGGGGCGGCCGTTGATCCGGTCCAGCGCGGCATAATAGGTACGGTCGAAGAAGTCCTTCATGATTCCGGCCATGGCGGCCAGGTTCTCGGGCGTCGCGAAGATGAAGCCGTCCGCGCCCAGCACGTCCTGTCCGTTCGCTTCGGAGGCGGTCAGCAGGCGGGTCCTGACGGCCGCCTCCGCCACGGCACCCGACAGTGCGGCGGCAGCCATCTGCCGCGTGCCGCCGGTCAGCGAGTGATGGACGATCAGCAGCGTTTTCATAGATTGGATGGTTGGGTGCGACGCCGGCGAAGGCAAGGGCATGCCTGGTCCTGCCGAACGAGTCCCGACACCGCCAGCCGCGCCGCCTTCGCCCATGGCTGCCCGGTGGTCCGGGCGCATCCGGGTTTTGGACCGCTGGTCTGGGTAAGCGCTGGCACGCGCGCCGCTGGAGGTCACCAGACCTCGGGGTGGACGCGATCCGCCCCCGCCTCGGCCTCGCGGAACCGAAAGGCCGTCTGGCCCCTTAACTCGTCAACAGACTAGGAAGCATCGCCCGCGCCCGATACAAGGCAAGACGAGCCATCCTGGATCAAACATGACCGGCGGCCCGCCGGCGCAATGGAACCAAGTTGCCATGACCAGAACCGACGTGGAACGCGTCCAGACCTATCTACGCCGCCTGTTCGGCTCGGACCGCATCAGCATCGTGCCGCCGCCCCGGGCCGGCCTGTCCGTCGAGGTCGCGGTGGACGACGAGGTGATCGGCACCGTGCACAAGGACACCGAGGAAGGCGAAACCTCCTACTCGCTGCACCTGACGATCCTGGAGGAAGACCTGCCGCCGGTGAAGGCCGCGGCCACCCCATCGCGCGGCCGCTCCCCTCGGTAAGCGGCCCCGGTTCGGCGGCGGTCCGCCCGGTCCGGCCGCCTGATATCACTCCGCCGCCTGCACCGCGTCCCGCAAGCCCAGCAAATCCCTCAGCCGCTGAGCCAGTTCATCAGGCTGCACCGGCTTGCGAAGGAAGGCGGACGGCGGATCGGCGCCGAACTCGATAGCCGAGAGGATCCGGTTATCGGCGTAGCCCGTCATCAGCAGCACCGGCAGGTTCGGCATGCGGCGGCGCGCTTCCTCAATCAGGGATGCACCGGTCATGCCGGGCATGGCGAAGTCCGTCACCAGGACATCCGGCCTTTCGCCATGGTCCAGCCGCACCAGGGCTGAAAGCCCGTCCGGCGCCTCCTCCACTTCGAATCCGGCGTCCTTCAGCCCGACGACGAGCACATTTCGCACCAGCGCGTCGTCGTCCACCAGCAGCACGCGGGCACTGGCGCCGGCCTGCCATCCGTCGCGGGCGGCTTGCAGCGCGCGGTCATCCTGGCGTGCGCGCCCGGCAACCGGTAGCCACACGCTAATGGAGGTGCCATTCCCGGGCTTGCTGTCGATCGCCATGGCACCGCCGGACTGGTGCACGAAGCCGTGCACCATCGGCAACCCGAGCCCGGTTCCCTGCCCCACCCCCTTGGTGGTGAAGAATGGCTCGGCTGCGCGCGCCAGCGTGGCCGCGTCCATGCCGACGCCGGTATCGATCACCGACAGCCGTACATAACCGCCGGGCGCAAGCTCCGCCGGATGCAGCGTGCCGTCCGCCACGACCTCGGCCGTGGCCATCAGGGTCAGGCAGCCGCCGTCCGGCATGGCGTCGCGCGCGTTCACCGCCAGGTTGACCAGGGCTGTTTGCAACTGCGCCTTGTCGGCCCAGGCAACAAGGTCCGGCGGGGTGCAGACGGTTTCCACCTCGATCTGCCGTCCCAGCGTGGCCAGCAGGATTTCGCGCAGATCGGCCAGCAGCGCTGTGACGAAGATCGCCTCGGCGCGCAACTGGCCCTTGCGCGCGAAGGTGAGCAGACGACCGGTGATGGCGGCACCGCGACCGGCGGCTTCGGCCGCCATCTGGGCGAAGCGCTGCACCGAGGACGGATCGTCCGTCCGGCGCTGGATCAGGGCAAGGCCGCCGGTCACGGTCTGCAGGACGTTATCGAAATCATGCGCCACACCGTCCGCAAGCTGGCCCAGCGCCTTCAGGTGCTGCGATTGCATCAGCTGGGCATGCGTCAGTTCCCGGGCCGCGATTTCCGCCCTGACCCGTTCCTCGAGGTCGCGGTTCAGCTGCTGCAGGGCCAGTTCGGCATGCTTACGCTCGCTGATGTTCATGGCAATTCCGGTCATGCGCCGGGGGAACCCGCCGGCGCCTGCAACGGCCTCGCCGGCGACCATCAGCCATTGTCCCTCGCCTCCGGCCAGATCGGTACGGACCTCCCAGGTGAACGCTCCCCCTTCCCGCGCCAGGCGATCGTGTTCCGCGATCACCAGGGCGCGGTCGTCGGGGTGGATGAGATCCAGCAAGGCGAGCCAGTCCAGCCGCGTGCCGGGCCGCCGCCCGAACAGCAGGCGAAATCCATCGTGGCACGTCACCAGCCCATCGGGCGCGACTTCGAATGGATAGACGTTGCCGCCGAAAGCGGTGCGGCGAAGACGTTCCTCGCTTCCCTCCCAGGCCTGATGCAACCGGGCATTGGCATCCACCAATTGCCGCTGGCTGGAACGAACTCGCAGCGCCAGCAGGAACAGCGCCAGCATGGCCGGTATGCCGAAGATCAAATGCATCGAGACCTGGTGCCACCACGCCGCGACGATGGCGGCGCGGGGACGGCTCACAGCAACATAGACGGGGAGATCGCCGGCCCAGCGCCGAGTGACAAGCTGTTCGGCGCCGTTTACAACCGAGACGGTTGTTGCCGGCGCAGGCAATGTCTGGCGAGTGAATACCATCTCCACCAAACGTTTTGTAGACAGAATGTATTGCGGCCCGGTCGTGGCCAGCAGCTGCCGGTCGGCCCGGATCAACGACATGCGGTCGGTGTCATTGGCCAGGAACTTGCGCATGCCCTCGGCCAGCGTCGCCGGATCCATCGCCAGGTTCACCAGCCCGTCGAAACTGCCCTGTGGCAGGCCATTCCCGGCTTCGGTGCGGCGACGGCTCACGGCAAAGAACAGATTTGCCTCGATCCGGCCGACATGAAGCTGGCTGATGTGCGGATCGGGCGGATCCGGCTGCGACAGGGCCTGGAAGAAGTCGCGGTCCCTGAGATCGGGCCGCACCTTGGGCAGGGGAAATACTGTCGCGCTCAGCAGCGGGTAGCCGAACCTGTCGATCACATAGCTGCCGTCGGCGCAGGGAATTTCCGAGACGATGGCCTTTGCCGCCTCATGCAGCTCGCCCTCACGTGCCCGAATGTCGCCATCCGAAAGGTTGCGGAGCAGATCGTTTATACGTCCGGCGGCCACTTGGTAGCCGTACAGGGTGCGGGCGGCATATTCCGCGCCGGCATCCGCGCTTTGGACCAATTCCGTGCGGGCCTGTTGCCAGGTGGTCTGCCAAGTAAGCCATACCTCGGCCGATAGAGGCAAGGCGGGCAGCAGCAGGGCAGCCGCTGGCAAAATCCAGCCAGCGCCGCGCGAAACGGCCGCCGCTGGCCAGGGCCGCGCGTTGGTGTCTGACGACAGGAAGCCGACCAACATGCCGCTCCTCGCGGTTTCGTGTAGCAGAAGCGTCCTGTGACTGTTGGCAAGACGCGGTACGTCTCGATTTGTCAATATCGTAGGTAAACAGTTCCTTTCTGATCACATAATCCTGAAGTTGCAGGCACTTCACCTCGTCGGCGAACATTCCTTGGATGCCATGGATCGGTGTCCAGGCGGCCGGACAGTGCGTGCTACGGACGCCGGACACGGGATAATATCAGAACCGGCAGGATCGGTAGGGTTGAGGCCAGGGAGATCATGGCCCAGTAGCCGGCCAGGGAGATCGTGCCGCCCGGAACCAGCCCTGCCGACAGCACCCCGCCGACATAGGCGACATCCCAGAGCGGGGTGGCAAAGCTGAAGAACACCGCCTGCCGCTGCGCCGACACGCGCTGCTGCATGGCGGTGAACCAGGACGCGGTGGAGATGATCTCGGGGATGCTCGCCAGGGCCAGGATCAGCATCGCCTGCCCGGAGGTGGCGGCCAGCAGCAGCGCCAGATGCAGCGTGCCTTCCAGGATGCCGGTCAGCAGCGTCAGCGTGTAGGCACTGATGCGGCGCAGCAACGTGCCGCTCAGCAGGCCGGCGAGCAGGGCCCCGACGAGCGCACCGGCGCCCTGCGCGGCAAGCAACCCGGTCCAGGCACTGTCGGACGCGCCGTACCAGTCCCGGTTGGCCCAGAACAGGAACGGGCGCAGACCGCCCAGCATCACCATGTAGGACACGGCACAGATCAGCAGTCCGGTCAGCGCGGCGTCGGCCCGCAGCATGCGCACGAACTCGATAGGCGCGGCGGCGAGTTGCCAGCCCCGGAAGCCGTCCCTCGGCGGCGGGTCGCGCGGGATCGGCAGGCGCGCGACGGTGGCCGCCGCCAGCAGCGTCATGGCGCCGAACAGAAAGAAGGCGGGCACAAACCCGGCCAGCACGACAAGGCCCCCGATCACCGGCCCGACGATCTTCGCCAGGCGGTCGGCAACCGAGCACAGCGTGTTCCCCGCCATTTCCAGCCCGGCGGGCGTGACTGGCGCACGCAGAGACAGCAGCCCGGGCGTGGTGAACACGTCCAGCACGCCGATCAGGGTGATCAGCCCCTGCAACACCAGGAAGTCACCGCTCCATGGCACAAGCGCGGTCAGCACCCCCATCGCCGCCAGCGCGCAACCGGAAACACGCATCGGACCGAAGGCGCGCAGCAGGCCGCCCGCCACGGGCGCGAGCACGATCTTCGGCAGCACCCTGAAGCCCAGGCTGAGCACGAGTTCGGCGCCGACGCCGTACCGGTCCGCCACCAGGATCGGCAGCGCGGCGATCACACACCAGCTGCCGAGATTATTGGCCAGCAGGGCGAGCCAGAACGCGCGGAACCGACGGGCGCCCAGCAGGGAAATCCACTCCGACATCCTTGGTGCGGGTTCAGGTCAAGCCGGCCGGTCCATCCTGGGCGCAGGCGTTGACGGACGCGGACCGTTGCAGCGACATGAGAGGTTTCCGGCGTAATGGCCGAGCAGGATAGCGTCCGCGATCCTGTCTGTCGCGGGCGCCCCCCCCCGACATCCCCGCTCGGCCGGCGCGGCGACAGCGTGGCACGCATGCCGCGGCACGCCCCGGGCCGGACCCTCATCCGTCATGCGCCCTTCCGTCCGGGCCCGAACCGTCGCTATCCTGCCTGCAGGGGAGTGAGATCATGACAAACAGGACCCATGTGCTGCTGTGGACGGATACCACCGCGGCCTACATCGATGCGATTGCCGCCGCCGGCCTTTCCGACCGCGTGCAGGTCGATACGCTGCCACGGCGGGAGAAGCCGTCGGACGCGCAGCTGGAACAGACCGAGGCGATGATGGCGGGCGGCGCGCCGCCGGGCCTGCTGCCGCGCATGCCGCGGCTGCGCTGGGTGCAGGCGATGACCGCCGGCGTGGAATCCTGGCTGGCGCTGCCAGACCTGCCGGGACCGCTGACGCTGACCTGCGCCCGCGGCACGCATCGCGAGTCCATGCCGGAAAACATCATTGGCGCCCTGTTCTATGTCGCGAAGCCCTATGCCGCCGCGGCGGCGGACCAGCCGTCACATAAATGGACACAGCGCGTGGCGCGGCCGCTGAACGGCAGGACGCTGGGCATATTGGGACTGGGCGCGGTCGGGCAGGAGGTCGCGCGGATCGCCGCCGCCCTGGGCATGCGGGTGATCGGCACTAAGCGCCGGCCCGAGGCACTGCCCGACGTCGCCGAGGTGCTGCCGCAGGAGCGCACGGACGAGGTGCTGGCCCGGTCAGATTTCGTCCTGCTGCTGCTGCCCGCGACACCGGCCACGGAGAATTTCATCAATGCCGAACGCCTGGCGAAGATGAAGCCGGAGGCGTGGCTGCTAAATTTCGGCCGCGGCCACCTGATCAAGGACGCCGACCTGATCGCGGCGGCGAAGGAGAAACGGATCGCCGGTGCGGTGCTGGACGTGTTCCGCCAGGAGCCGCTTCCCGCCGATCACCCGTTCTGGGACGCCGAGGGCATCATCGTGCTGCCGCACATCGGCGGCCCGCACCCCGAGCGCGACAAGACGGTGGCGAAGCTGTTCGTCGACAATCTCGGCCGGTTTCTGGACGGCAAGCCGTTGCGGGAAGAGGTGGACCGGACGGCGGGTTACTGAGCCTGCGCGTCCGTCACCATGGGGCCGGCGTGACATCGGCGGAGCACGCTGCCCTGCCGGTTGTGGCCCCGCGGATCGCGACTATGCCGGCTTCGCGTGCCGGCGCATGAACAACAGCAGGATCAGCGGCGGGATCACCGTCAGTGCCATCAGGCGGAAGTCGTTGTTGTAGGCAATGATCTTCGACTGGTACGTGACCATCTGGTCCAGCAGGGCGGCGCCATGCCGTGTGGCCGGGTCCAGGATCTGCGACACGCGATCGCCCGCCTGCAGCACGCGGTCGAACGGGGTGATGCCGGCGGCGATGTCGGCATGCGTGGTCTGCGTGCCGCGCGTCAGGGTGAACGTGGTCACGGAAATGCCGATTGCCGATCCCAGGTTGCGGGCCAGTGACTGCACCGACGTGGCCTCGGGCCGCAGATGCGCTGCCAGTGTCGTGTAGGCCATCACGGTCATCGGATTGAACACGAGGCCGATCGAGAAGCCCTGGACGAACAGCACCGTCATCATCTCCACCTGCGTTACGTCGGGCGTCCAGGTGCTCATGACCAGCATGACGGAGCCGAGTGTCAGCAGTCCCACGGCCATGATCTTGCGCTGGTCGAAGCGCATGCCCAGCCAGCTTGCGACGAACATCGACACCATCGTGCCGAGGCCGCGCGGCGCCATTGCAAGGCCGGAGTCGAATACGGCGTAGTTTGCAAGCTGCTGCAGGAACGGTGCCATCAGCGATGCAGTGGACAGCATCAGGGACGACACGCAGGACACCATGATGATGCCGGAGAAGAAATTGCGGTCCGTGAACAGCGCCGGCGGCAGGAACGGCTTGTCGGCCGTGAACATGTGGACCAGGAACAGGTAGAAGCAGAGGCCGGCGATCGTTGCCTCAATGATGATCTCGGTGGAGTTGAACCAGTCCTGCGTCTGCCCGCGGTCCAGCATCAACTGGAACGTGCCGACGGCGATGCCCAGCATGGCGAAGCCGTACCAGGAGAATTTCAGGCCGTCCTTGGTCGGCACTTTGGGCAGGAACAGCGCCACGCCGAGGAAGGCGAGCAGCCCCGGCGCCACGCTGACATAGAACACCCATCGCCAGTTATAGGCATCGGTCAGCCAGCCGCCGAGGGTCGGGCCCATGATCGGTCCCATGGTAATTCCCATGGCGAAGATCGCCATTGCCTGCGCCCGCTGGGAGAACGGGTAGATGTCCAGCATCGTTGCCTGGCACAGGGGCGCGAGCGCCGCGCCGAACATGCCCTGGACCAGGCGGAACAGGATCAGCTGCTCCAGCGTCTGCGAGGCGCCCGACATCATCGACATAACAAGGAAGCCAGCCAAGCAGATCAGGAACAGTTTCTTGCGGCCGTAGCGCTGCGCCATCCAGCCGACCGGGGCGGTCATGATCGCTGCGGCGATGACATAGGAGGTGAGCACCCAGGAGATTTCGTCGGCCGAGGCCGACATGCTGCCTCGGATATAGGGCAGTGCGACGATGGCGATGGTGGAATCCAGGGTCTGGATGAACATAGCCAGCATGACCGACGCCGTGATCAGCCGCCGGTGGGGAACGACCGTCGTCTCGGACATGGCTGGTCAACCCCTTCTCTCGCCTGGCCGCACATGCCGGCGCATCAGCATCAGCAGCAGCAGCGGCGGCACGGTGATCAGCATCATCAGCCGGAAGTCGTTGTTGTACGCGATGATCTGTGCCTGGTAGTTGATCATCTGGTCGAGCAGCATGGCGCCGCGCTGGCTCATCGGGTCCAGCAGGTGCGACCTCATGTCCCCGGCCTGCAGCAGGCGCTCAAACGGCGTGATTCCGGCCGAGATCGCCGCATGGTTGGTCTGGAAGCCGCGCGTGAGGGTGAAGGTCATGACCGAGATGCCGATGGCGGATCCGATATTGCGCGCCAGCGACTGCACGGCGGTAGCGTCGCCGCGATACTGCGGCGGCAGCGTGGTATAGGCCATCACCGTCATCGGATTGAACACCAGGCCGATCGACAGGCCCTGCATCACCAGCACCACCATCATGTGCCCTCCGGTCACGGCCGGGGTCCAGGTGCTCATTTCATACAGCACCAGCGCCAGGATGATCAGACCCGTCGCCATGATCTTGCGCTGGTCGACGACCATGCCCAACCGGCTCGCCAGGAACATCGAGATCATGGTGCCGATGCCGCGCGGCGCCAGTGCCCAACCGGCCTCATCCGCCGGCAGGCCCGCCAGCTTCTGCAGATAGGGCGCGAGCAGCGCGCTGGTCGACTGCAGGATGGCCGAGACGCAGAACACCATGATGATGGCGGATGCGTAGTTGCGGTCCTTGAACAGCGCCGTCGGCAGGAACGGCTTGTCGGAGACGCACATATGCACAACGAAGAGGTAGAAGGCGAGACCGGAGATGACGGCGAGGACGACGATCTCAGGCGAGGTGAACCAGTCCAGGATCTGTCCGCGATCCAGCACCATCTGCAGCGATCCGGCGGCGAGCGCCAGCATCGAGAAGCCATACCAGCTGAACTTCAGCCCTGACCGCGGCTGCGTGTTGGGCATGAACAGGATCAGGCCGCTGACCGCGAGGATACCGAACGGCACGTTCACATAGAACACCCAGCGCCAGGAATAGAGGTCGGTCAGGTATCCACCCAAGGTCGGGCCGACCATCGGCCCCATGGTCACGCCCATGGAAAACAGCGCCATTGCCTGCGCGCGCCGGGAGAACGGGTAGATGTCCAGCATGGTCGCCTGCGACAGCGGCGCGATGCCGGCCCCGCACATGCCCTGGAACAGCCGAAAGGCCACGAGCTGCTCCAGCGACTGGGCCATGCCGCACATTATGGAGGCACCGACAAAGCCGGTCAGACAGCAGATGAACAGTTTCCTGCGGCCGAAGCGTTGCGCCATCCAGCCGACCGGTGCGGTGAAGATCGCCGCCGCGATCACGCTGGAGGTCAGGACCCAGTTGATCTCCTCGGCGCTGGCGGCCAGGCTGCCCTGCATGTAGGGCAGCGCGACGACAGTGATCGACGTATCCAGCACCTGCATGAACATCGCCAGCATGGCCGAGGCGGTGATCAGCGCACGATGCGGAACGTGGACGTCGTCGGACATCATCCCTCACAAGCCAGCTGGAATGAGTCCCGGCACACCTGTCCCCCGGCTGGTGCTCGACTTCCACCGTTTCATCCTGCCGTCATTCGCGGGGGAGCGCCATCCCTTCGCAACGCGGCCCAGCCCCGCTTCCGGCCCGCCCAGTCCCTGACAAGGAGACCAGCCCGAGGGTGGCGTGGGGGACAGGCGCGCGCCCCCAGGCCGGCAGAAGTCGCATGAATTGCGGCCGCGCAGTGTCAGATCCGGCACAAAAGTGGCTGGACGGCACGGTTGGGCCGGCTGTTCCTTGCCCCGGCGCGGAAACGACCGATATTGTGGCGCATGGCCAACACGCATCGCACCCGGGTCCTGATCATCGGTGCCGGACCCGCCGGCTACACCGCGGCGATCTATGCCGCCCGCGCCAACCTGAAGCCGATGCTGGTCGCCGGCCTGCAGCCTGGCGGCCAGCTGACCATCACTACCGATGTCGAGAACTACCCGGGTTTTGCCGACGTCATCCAGGGTCCCTGGCTGATGGAGCAGATGGAGCAGCAGGCCCGCCATGTCGGCACCGAGATCGCCTACGATCTGATCACCGCGGTGGACTTTTCAGCCAGACCGTTCCGCTGCACTGGCGATTCGGGCGATACCTACCTTGCCGAGTCTGTCATCATCGCCACTGGCGCACAGGCGCGGTGGCTGGGCCTGCCGCAGGAAATGGCGTTGCAGGGCCGCGGCGTTTCGGCCTGCGCGACCTGCGACGGGTTCTTCTATCGCGGCAAGACCGTCGCCGTGGTCGGCGGCGGCAACACCGCGGTGGAGGAGGCGCTGTACCTGACGCACCATGCCGACAGCGTCACGCTGATCCATCGCCGCGACACGCTGCGGGCCGAAAAAATCCTGCAGGCGCGCCTGGTCGCGAATCCGAAGATCCGGATCATCTGGAACGCGGTGGTGGACGACATCCTGGCTGGCGGCCAGCCCGAGGTCGTGACCGGCGTCAGGCTGCGCGACACGCGGACCGGCGCCCTTTCAGACCTGCCCGTCGACGGCGTGTTCATCGCCATCGGCCACACGCCCACGACCGCGATCTTTTCCGGACAGCTGGACATGGATACCGAGGGCTATATCCGGACCGTGCCCGGCAGCACCCGGACGACCGTATCCGGCGTGTTCGCCGCGGGCGATGTGCAGGACAAGGTGTATCGCCAGGCCGTCACGGCAGCCGGGACCGGCTGCATGGCGGCGCTGGAGGCTGAAAAGTATCTTGCAGAACATGAAACCACGGCCGATCTCGCCGCGGACTAACCCCGGAAATCCAAATCGGACCAGTTGTTGCCACCGGACTCGACGGGAATTGTCTAGACTGTCATGACGCGGGGGGCGCTTCTGTCTTGCCGGGCGTGCGGCCAGGACGACCTGGCACAGGGAGTGGCTGAGTAATGGACTGGGACAAGCTACGCGTTTTCCACGCGGTGGCCGAGGCTGGCAGTTTCACCCATGCGGGGGATACGCTGAACCTTAGCCAGTCCGCAGTTTCACGCCAGATTTCGGCGCTGGAAGAGGCGTTGCAGGTCCCGCTGTTCCACCGTCACGCACGCGGCCTGATCCTGACCGAGCAGGGCGAGTCGCTGAACCGCACGGTGCGCGAGGTATTCGCGAAGCTGGCGATGACCGAGGCGTTGCTGACCGAAAGCAAGGAAAAGCCGGCCGGCCGCCTGAAGATCACCACGACGATCGGCTTCGGCGCCGCCTGGCTGGCGCCGCGGCTACACGCCTTCCTGGAAGCCTATCCCGAGGTCACGGTTTCCCTGCTCCTGGACGATGCCGAGCTCGACCTGGCGATGCGGGAGGCGGATGTGGCGATCCGGATGCATCCGCCGAAGCAGCCGGACCTGGTGCAGCGCCACCTGATGTCGATGCAATGGCATATCTGCGCCGCGCCGGAATACCTGAAGCGACACGGCGTGCCGCAGCGGCCCGAGGAGCTGGACGCGCACAAGCTGATCCTGTTCGGCCAGCACCACCCGCCGGTTCCCGACATCAACTGGCTGGCCGAGGCCGGGCGCCGTCCCGGCAATCCGCGACGCGCGCTTCTGGAGGTGAACAATATCCACGCCAAGCTGCTGGCGATTCGCTCGGGCGTGGGCATCGGGGCGCTGCCGGAATATGTCGTCTCGGACAATCCGGACCTGGTACGGATCCTCACGGACCTGAAGGGGCCGAAGGTGGATGTGTACTTCGTTTATCCCGAGGAATTACGGAATTCGAAGCGCGTGGCGGTGTTTCGCGATTTCCTGCTCGCACGGCTGGCCGAGCTGCACTAACGATACTGAATCGTTCCGGGTTGGGGCGGCCAAGCGTCAACTTATTCCAAGTAGAAGCGTTATCGGGGCGTGATCTGTCACGTTCGTGTCACCGCAGCCGCCTTCGGCCTCAAATTATGGCAAGATTTCTGCTCGTGTCATGCATGAACGGCATAGCCGGTTCCGTGATTTGGCGTTGGCACATGCACCGAGCCAGGGCCTAAAGTGCTTACACGGAATACGGCGGTTCGCCGCCAGAGTTCCAGCTTCTACAGCTGGAAAGGGGTCGTTTCGATCCCTGCGTCTCCCAGACGTGAAGCCTCCCTGTATACTTGCCCCCGGCCTCATGCCGGGGGTTTTCTTTTTCCAGACGGTTTCAGGGGAAACCGTGCCGCCGGCCGAGCGCCGCGCCGCCAGACAGGCCGAGTGCCTGCAAAGTCTCTGCGGGCAGCAGCGGAGCGTTGCCGGGCGGACGCTGGATCCCCAACCCCATGCGGTCGTCATAGCCCCACAGTGCCCAGCCGATCCCGTTGGCTTCAAAGCGGTCCCGCACCGTACGCAGCCAGGCCAGCCGCGCCGCGGCGTTCAGATCGATGCTCGCGCCGAATTCGCCCGCCAGCAGCACCACATTGTGCCGCCGCGCCCAGTCTGCGGCGGCATCAATCCGCGCCCTGATGCGCGCGTGATCCCAATGCAGAGCACAATAGTAGCGCATGAGATCGCGTGTTGCCGGATCGGATACCGGACGGGCCACCGCATCACAGGCAGGAGGGTCGTCGGCGGGAAACGGCAGGCGTGCCAATGCGGCCCGATCCAATCCGGCCCGGTACGCCGCCAACGAGGTCAGCTCGGGCGGATCGTAGAAGTGGAAACCGTAGACCACGTCGGAATCGGCTTCGGGCATCAGCGCCTGCAGCCCGGCGATGCTGCTCCAGTCATGACCGGTCAGCACGATCGTGCTGGCAGGCAGATCGGCGCGGAGTTGCGCGAGCAGTGCCTGCTGCAGCCGATGCCAGCCGGCCGGAT
This sequence comes from Acetobacteraceae bacterium, assembly GCA_050181195.1. Taxonomy (GTDB): domain Bacteria; phylum Pseudomonadota; class Alphaproteobacteria; order Acetobacterales; family Acetobacteraceae; genus Rhodopila. Next base: position 14,404 of record JBFXDK010000106.1, read on the forward strand.
CGCCGGGAAACACCGGCTCGTTCAGGAGTTCGGGAATGACACGGGCAGGATCGAGCCTGCGCAGCGCCGGGGCAAGGCGCTGCCAGGCAGCATGCAGCCGGTCCCGATCCGCCGGACTGGTTTCCAGATACCAGGCGTTCGGATGGATCGAGATCACCACAGCAAGGCCGACGCGATTTAGCCGCCGCACTGCCCCGACCAGTACATCGCGGATCGCCGGCGCCTCCAGCAGCGCCGGATCGACCGCGAGGCGGACGAACGTAAAACCCGCCTGACGAAGATCGGCGATCGCGCCATCGCCGAGGTAGGAGCGCAGCGCAGCGGGGTCGGCGCTGACGGGATGGCGGAACCATCCGGTGATGTTGATGCCACGGCGCAACGCCGCGATCCGCGCCTCGGGCGGACGAGCGGACGCCCCACCGGTCTGGCACAGCAGCTCGGCGAGGACGCACAGCATCACGAGCAGACAATGAGGCCGGCGGGGCATTTCCGCTCCGTTAAGCAGTTGCCGCTAAGTCCGATCCTGCCATTGACGGACTGAATCCTTGGTTAAGAGTGCCCACCGCGCCGGCCCGATCCTGGGTGTCCTGCTGTTTGCCGCCGGCATTCTCGGCGCGGGTGCATGGCTGCGTGGGGCGGAATACGATGAGCAATACACGCTGTTCCTGACGGCCGGCACGCCGCGGCCGGCGTGGCCCGATGGCGTGTTTCCGGCAGGGTTGGCGCGGAAGGTGCAGGCGGACCGGACCGATCTGCGAACGATCGCGCGGCACCTGCGCGCGACCGACGTGCACCCGCCGCTGTATTTCTGGATGGCGACGATGTGGCGTGGGGCGGTGGGAAACGATCTGTTCGCGCTGCGGCTGTTCTCCGTCGCCTGCGGCCTTGGCGCCCTGGCCGCTGTCGGCGCGATTGCTCGCCGTGCGTCGGTGCCGCCGGTCCTTGCCATGCTGCTGACGCTGGGGTGCTATGGCTTTGCCTATACGAGCGTCATTGCCCGCGGCTTTGCCCTGGCGCAATGCCTGACCCTGTGCGGGATCGCGCTGCTGCTGCGTCCGGATCGTCCGGCATGCCGTTTCGCTGCGGGGGCCGCATTCGGCGCGGCGGCGATGGCCAACTACCTGGCCGCGTTCGTGCCGCTTGCCGCCCTGGCGCTCTCGGCGACACAGGTGATCCGGCACCGCGTCGCCCATCTGCCCGGCGGGGCGGGCCGGCGCAGTCGCGCAATGCCGAGACCCGACGGAGCTCTACCAGGTTCTGGGATGCATCCGGCCACATCCCGCACCTGCGGCCCCGATCCGCCGCGCATCGTCCCGATTGCCCTTGGAATGTTGCCGTTCCTCGCTGTCGATCTGTGGTTCTTCGTGGCACAGCACGCGTCGCGACCGGGACAGTTCCCGCCGTTCACCTGGATCGACAGTATCGCCCGACTTGCGCGCTACTCGGCCGCGACGCTGTTCGGCGGGCTTCCGCTCTATGTCAATGGCCGGTGGCAGCACGCGATTTCGGCGGCTCTGGCCGGATTGCTGGGGCTGTGTCTGCTGCTGGTGTCGCGGCAATGGCGCCGTATCGGGCGGCCGGACAACCGCCGGCTGTTCCTTGCCGCTGCGCTTGCGCCGCCGGTCGGCCTTCTGGCCCTTGGCTTGGTATTCAATACGACGCCGATCGAGCTGCGCTACCTGGCCTTCGCGACGCCCTTTGCCGCCCTGCTGCTGGCCGGGGCGATCGGCAGCCTGCCCACGCCCATGGCCGGGATCGTTGCCGCCGTGGTGCTGGCCACTCAAGCTCTTTCGCTCGCCTGCATGATGACGCGGCCCGAGACGATGCAGCCCGCCCGCGCCGCGGCACGATCGGTTGCGGAGATCGGTCCGGCGGTCCTGGTCCTGCTGCCACGCGGCAATGACGGGGTGGGCATCGTCGGCGCCTTCGGGATCGAGGCGCCCCCGGCGACGCCGCTGACGCTGATCGGCGGCGACGATACACCAACACAGCTGCGCGAGCGGCTGGCCGGCCATGCCCGCGTCGGGCTGGCGATCCTGCCGCAGGACGACGCCAGCCGCCGCAGCCTGGACATGGCACGGGCGGTCCTCTCCGATGAGTGCTGGCGTCCCTCGGCTGCCACGCCCTGGATCGAACTATTCACCTGGACATGCGATCCTGACTGACCGGCCAGCGGCCCGGCTCGGCGCCCTGCGCCCGCAAAGCGATCGGAGGAACCATGGCCATCGACGATGTCATCGACACCTTCGCCCGTGACGATCACATCCTGCCGGAAGACGCCATAAGGTGGTGCCGGGCGCATTGGGACGAAGCCGGACCGCGGTTCCTGGCGATGCTGGCGGACTATGTGTCCGGCGCCGACCGGTCGGACCGCGCGGGGACGGCACTCTCGATGGGACTCTACCTGATGGCGGAGCAGCGTGAAACGCGCGCCTATGATCCGCTGTGCCGGCTGCTGCTGGATCCCGAGCTGCCCGAGCTGCTGCTGGGGGATGGCGTCACCGAGGACCTGCATGGCCTTTTGATCGGCGTGTTCGACGGCAACCCAGCCCCGCTGCAGCAGATCATTGATGACGCCGAGGCCGGCGAGTTCGTCCGGTCCGCGGCGCTGGAGTCGCTGGCCTGGCTCGCGCGCAGCGGGGCGCTGCCGGATTTCGACATGCATGCCTATCTGCTGCATCTGTTCGAGGCGATGCGGCCGCGCACCGCCAGCATGATCTGGCCAGCGTGGGCCGCCGCTGTCGCGGCGATGGGCTATGCGGACATGAGCAGGCAGGTCCGCCAGGCATTCAGCCGCGGCTCGATCACCTCCGACTTCATGGATTTTGCCCACTTCGAAGCGGATCTGCGAAAGACCGAGGACGACCCCACCGGCCTCGCGGTTCTGCGCGAATTTGGCGTGAAGACCATCGACGACGTGATCGAACTGATGTCGGGATGGTGGTACTATTCCGAGGACGCACGGCGGGCGGCGGCAACGGAAAAGGCGGCCGAGGACGTGGTCGCGACCAGGCCGCCCCTGTTCGACCTGAACGGCGCGCCACCGCCCGCCGCGCGAGCGAAGGTCGGCCGCAACGACCCGTGCCCCTGCGGCAGCGGCAGGAAATACAAGAAGTGCTGCCTGATGGCGGCCTGACGAGCCGCCGCCCCGATCAGGCATTCGGCAGCACCAGGAACAGGTCGGTATCGCCGGGATCGACACCGCACATCGTCAGCGCCGCATGCGCCTGGCCGCGGTGATGTGTCTGGTGATTGAAGAAATGCACCATGAGCAGGCGCTTGTTCATGCTCATGGTCTTCTTCGCGGCACCGCTGTACCAGGTGAGGTCGGTGTCCAGCCAGTCATCGTCGATGCGGCCCGCGAAATCCTCGATCCGCGCGTCGGCCTTCTCCCGTTCGGACCGCAGCTCATCGAAATCCTGGATCAGCGTGGGACTTTGGGGATTGGGAATGGTGTTCGGCGGCCAGCCATCCAGGCGTGACATCCATTGCCGGTCCCCCCACAGCAAATGGCACAGCGTGCCATGCAGGGATTTCCAGAACAGGCCGCGATCCTGCCGGCGCTGTTCATCGGTCAGGCGCGCCGCGCCGGCATAGATGCGGCGGTTCATCTCGGCGTTGTATGAAGCCATCGTGCGGATGTATTCGGGGGTGATCATGAGGGACCTCCTGCCACGCAGGCAGCGTCCTATCGTCCCCGGCGGTCCGTCAATATTGATTAAGCCGGTCAATCGGTCCCGGACTCCCTGTCCACGTCGGGTGCCGGCATGGGATCAAGCCGCTTCCAGAAGAACACCGTATCGTCCGGCGTTCCGTCGGGACGCTGGGCGTAGCCGGGGATGCACCCGAGTTCCTGCCATCCCATGCCGCGATACAGCGCCTCGGCGCCACTGCCGGCGCGGGTGTCCAATGTCAGCAAGCGGCGGCCCGCCGCCCGTGCTTGCTGTTCCAGCCGCTGCATCAGGCGGCGCGCCAGGCCGCTTCGCCGGCAGGCGGGATCGACCAGCAGTTTCGCCACCTCGGCCCGGTGCGGCTGGTTCTGCGGCGTCGCCAGGTTCAGAGTGACGGTGCCCGCCAGCACACCACCGTGCCAGCCAGCCAGCAGCACCTTCTTCCCCGCCGCAACGTCCCGCGCCGTTTCCCGCCAGAAGGCCTGCGCGACATCCGGCGCCAGCGGCGGCAGGAACGACACGCCGGCGCCCTCGGCCACGCAGGCGATCAGCATGGACGAAAGACGCGGTTCGGCCGAGGCGGCGGACGCGGCGTCCAGCACCGCGATCCCGTCCACCGGCTTGGCATAGCCGTATTCCAGGGAGTTGGAGATGTCCTGCAGCACCCGCACCGGGCCGGCGCGGACATAGGACCGCTTTTCATAGAACCGGTGCGCGCGGTCGAAGCGCGTGTCGCTCCACAGCACCAGCCGCGTCGCGCCGGCGGCAATGGCGTGCGCCTCGGCCGTGTCGAGCAGCGCATGGCCCAGGCCCGAGCCATGCAGCGACGGGTGCACATAGACGCGGCAAATTTCCCAGCCGCCGCCGGCATGCGGGCAGGTCGCGACCATGCCCACCACGGCGCCATCGCGTTCCGCGGTCCATAGCGCGCCGCCCTTGCCGGCGTAGTACGACGCGAGTGCCCGCAACTCCGGCATTTCCGCATCCACGTCCATGCGGATGCCGGGGTATTGCGACCAGCAGGCCCAGATCAGGGCGATGAGCCCGTCCGCGTCGGTGTCGCGGCCGGGGCGGATACGCGGGGGCGCCGGACCGGTCAGTGCAGCCCTTCGCAGAAGGTCTGGATGCGTTTCAGCCCCTCGATCAGGTCGTCATCGGCCGTCGCGGTGCTGATCCGCAGATAGGGGGACATGTGATAGGCCGCGCCGTGCACGGTCGCGACATACTGTTCTTCCAGCAGCGCCAGGCACACATCCTCATCGTTCTTCAGCGTCCGCCCGCCGGCGGTGGTCTTGCCCAGGCAGCCCGCGACGTTGGGGAACACGTAGAACGCGCCTTCCGGCTTGTGGCAGGAAATGCCCTTGGCGGCGTTCAGCATCTCCACCGCGAT
>JBFXDK010000107.1:0-19269 GCA_050181195.1 Acetobacteraceae bacterium
TCGCCGGGGTTCCACAACTATTACCTGACGGCCGGCCCTAGGCAGGTCGACGCGGTCCGTGACGCGCTGGCACGGGCACCAGACCTGGTGTTTGTCCATCGGCTGGCGGCGATGGCCGCCCTGCTGCGCGGTCGCATGCGCCATCCTGCGTTGTTTTTCGACCTGGATGATGTCGAGCATCGCGCTCATGTGCGGCACATCCTGGCGCCGCCACGTTGGCGCACAAAATACCTCGGTCTACTCCACACACCGCCGGTGTTTCTGGCCGAACAAATGGCAATCGCCCAGGCTCGGCGTACATATGTCTGTTCGCTGACTGATCGCAGCTACCTGCAGCGTCTGTTCCGCAGCCGCACCATAGAGGCGGTTCCAAACTCGGTGCGCATTCCGCCGCCGTCGCAGGTTACATCGTTGCTGACACTGCTCTTCCTCGGGACCTACGCATTCGCACCCAACCAGGCAGCGGCCGACTGGTTGATCGGCACCATCTGGCCGCTGGTACGGGCGGCGGTGCCGAATGCGACGCTGCTGATCGCAGGCGAGTTCTCCGAATCCCTGAGGAGCCATGCTGCTCAGCCAGACGGGGTGGAATTCCGCGGTTTCGTGGCCGACCTTGATGCGCTGTACGCGGAAACGCGCGTGGTGGTCTGTCCGATCCTGAGCGGTTCGGGCACCCGTTTCAAGATCATCGAAGCCTTCGCGTATGGTCGCCCGGTGGTGTCGACGCCAATCGGTGCAGAAGGATTGGATGTCGAGGACGGCCGCAACATCCTGCTGTGCGAGACGGCTGAGCGTTTCGCGGCGGGTTGTATCCGCTTGCTGCGAGATTCCGCGCTGGCGGAGCAGTTGGGCAAGCAGGCCCGACAGGTTGCTGAGCAGCGCTACGATTGCAGGAGCGTCGTCAACGGAATCGTCAAAAGCATACGCGAGGCGTTGGCGGAAGCACCCTTGGAGCAAGGTGCTTCCGAGCCGCCGCGTGCGGTCCTGTCGTCACGATGAACGCAGCGGAAGGCGTGGAGTAGGAGGCGCCTACTCCACCTCCTCCTGCTCGCGGTCCGGTTCGCCCTCGCCTTCCGGCTTCGGCAATGCGGGGACGGCGGCCTCAATGATTTCGAAGTCCAGCTTGTTGTCCTTCAGCGTCGCCTTGACCGAGCCACCCTTCACCAGCTTGCCGAACAGCAACTCCTCGGCCAGCGGCTTCTTGATGTATTCCTGGATGACCCGCGCCAGCGGACGCGCGCCGTACAGCTTGTCATAGCCACGCTCTGCCAGCCACTCCTTCGCGGCCGAGGACAGCTCGATCGTGACGTTGCGGTCGGCCAGCTGCGCTTCCAACTGCATCACGAACTTCTCGACCACCCGGCCGACGATCTCCGGCGTCAGGCCGGCGAAGGCGATGGTCGCGTCCAACCGGTTACGGAACTCCGGCGTGAACAGCCGCTTGATCGCGTCGTCATCCTCGCCCTGGCGGGTATCGCGGCCAAAGCCGATGGCTTCCTTCGCCAGGTCGGATGCGCCGGCGTTGGTCGTCATGATCAGGATGATGTTGCGGAAATCGACGGTCTTGCCGTTGTGGTCCGTCAGCTTCCCGTGGTCCATTACCTGCAGCAGGATGTTGAACAGGTCCGGATGGGCCTTTTCGATCTCATCCAGCAGCAGCACGGCGTGTGGGTGCTGGTCGATCGCGTCCGTCAGCAGCCCGCCCTGGTCGAACCCGACATAGCCGGGCGGCGCGCCGATCAGGCGGGAGACCGAATGCCGCTCCATGTATTCCGACATGTCGAAGCGGATCAGCTCGATCCCCATGGTCGATGCCAGCTGGCGCGCGACCTCGGTCTTGCCAACGCCGGTGGGGCCGCTGAACAGGTAGTTGCCGATCGGCTTCTCGGCTTCCCGCAGCCCGGCACGGGCCAGCTTGATCGCGGCCGACAGCGCCTCGATCGCCTTGTCCTGGCCAAACACCATGGACTTCAGGTCGCGTTCAAGGTTGCGCAGCGTCTCCTTGTCGTCGGCCGAGACCGACTTCGGGGGAATGCGGGCGATCTTGGCGACGATCTCCTCGACATCGCGCAGAGTCACCGTCTTCCGCCGCTTGTTCTCCGGCAGCAGCATCCGCGACGCGCCGACCTCGTCAATCACGTCGATCGCCTTGTCCGGCAGCTTGCGGTCGTTGATGTACTTGGCCGAGAGCTCCACCGCCGCCCGGATCGCCTCGTCCGTGTAGCGAACCTTGTGATGCTTCTCGTAGTTCAGCTTCAGGCCGCGCAGGATCTTCACGCTGTCCTCGATCGTCGGCTCGTTCACGTCGATCTTCTGGAAGCGGCGGACCAGCGCGCGGTCCTTTTCGAAGTAGTTGCGGAACTCCTTGTAGGTCGTGGAGCCGATGCAGCGCAGGTTGCCGGAGGCAAGCGCCGGCTTCAGCAGGTTCGACGCGTCCATCGCACCGCCGCTGGTGGCGCCGGCACCGATCACCGTGTGGATCTCATCGATGAACAGGATGGCACCGGGCTGGTTTTCCAGCTCGTTCACCACGGCCTTCAGCCGCTCCTCGAAGTCGCCGCGATAGCGCGTTCCGGCCAGCAGCGCGCCCATGTCCAGCGCGAAGATGGTGGACTTCGCCAGCACTTCCGGCACGTCGCCCTCGACGATGCGCTTGGCCAGGCCTTCCGCGATCGCGGTCTTGCCGACGCCGGGATCACCGACATACAGCGGGTTGTTCTTGGTGCGCCGGCACAGGATCTGGATCGTGCGCTCGATCTCCAGGTCGCGGCCGATCAGCGGGTCGATCTTTCCGGCCGTCGCCTTCTTGTTCAGGTTCACGCAGTAGTTGGACAGCGCGTCCTGATTGCGACGGTTCGGCTTCTCCTCCCGCTCCGGCTCCTGATTGCCTTCAGGCTGCTGGCTGTTGCTGCCGGTGACGGGGCGCTGGGCAGAGCGGCCGGGCGCCTTGGCGATGCCGTGGCTGATGAAGTTCACCGCATCCAGCCGCGTCATGTCCTGCAATTGCAGGAAATAGACCGCATGGCTCTCGCGCTCACTGAACAAGGCAACCAGCACATTGGCGCCGGTGACCTCATCGCGGCCCGAGGATTGCACATGGATCGCCGCCCGCTGCACGACGCGCTGGAAGCCTGCCGTCGGTTTGGGATCGCCCGGACGGTCGGTTGCGAGACCCGCGAGATCCTTGTCGAGGAATTCCGAGAGATCGCTGCGCAGCTTGTCCAGATCGACCCCGCACGCACGAAGGACCGTCGCGGCATCGGTGTCCTCCGCCAGCCCCAGCAGCAGATGCTCAAGGGTGGCGTATTCATGCCGGCGTTCGCTGGCGAGCGACAAGGCGCGGTGCAGCGTCTGTTCAAGGTTACGGGAAAGCATGGCGTCGCTGCTCCTACGCTTCTGGGTCCGAAAGCCAGACCTGGACACTGCTGAAAACTATCGTGCTCCGCTCCGATCCGATCATCGGTCCGCTCGGCCGTCCCAGGAAGGGCAAACTGAGAGACACTCTCATTCCTTTTCGATCGTACACTGCAAAGGATGCTGATTTTGCCGAGCGAGGTCCATGACCTGAGTCACTTTCGTCTCAGCCACCTCATAAGTGTAAACTCCACACACCCCGACGCCGCGGCGATGAACATGCAGCATGATGCGGGTCGCCTCCTCCCGGGATTTCTGGAAGAAGCGCTCGAGCACATGGACGACGAACTCCATCGGCGTGTAGTCGTCGTTCAGCATCAAGACCTTGTACATTGCCGGCTTGCGGGTCTTGGGGCGCGCCTTGACCACCACACCGGTGTTGGGCCCGTCCGTATTACCGCCGCCGCGCCTATCGCTGTCGCTCATCGTTCATTCGCATCCATTCGCCCCATGGGCCGTTCGTTCCGGGTCCTTCTCGTCGCAGGGCCTTGCGAGTCCCGGTTCCGGTCCAGAAGGTTGCCTGTTTCTCAGCTCCAGGGGAGCCAATCCGGCGACCATCCCCTCCCTTCCAAGACGAACCATATCGGAACGCCGGCCCAGGTTGAAAGGGGATTGCTCGTGCATGTCTGACGATTGCGCCTCTGCTTCCGTCCTGCAAGGGGGGGAGCCGATCGCAAAATGCGATCCCCGGGTTTGACCGCCGCCTGCGGCATCGTGACGAAAGGCGGCCAATCCGGCAGGAACGGCCTCGATTCCGGCGCGCCGGCACCATAAGCGCGCGGTTTCGCATTAAACCCGATCGGAGAAGGCAAGAAAACACAAAGGGTGGCGAGGTCGTTCGCCAGACGGCAATGACCAGGATCAGAGCGTGACGACCCCGCCATCACGCAGGGTTACCGCGCGGTCCATGCGGCCAGCGAGATCGGGGTTGTGCGTGGCGATCAGCGCGGCCAGCCCCTCCTGCCGTACGGTTGCAAGCAGAGTGTCGAACACAGCCTCGGCCGTTGCGACATCCAGGTTGCCGGTTGGCTCATCGGCAAGCAGCACCCGGGGGCCATTGGCGAGCGCCCGCGCGATCGCGACACGCTGCTGCTCGCCGCCCGAGAGCTTTCCGGGCAGATGGTCCACCCGGGCCGCCAGGCCCAGCGATTGCAGCAGTGCATCCGCACGCTCCTGCGCCCGGCGTCGGCTGCGGCCTGCGATCAACTGCGGCAGGACCACGTTCTCACGCGCCGTGAACTCCGCCAGAAGGTGATGGAACTGGTAGACGAAGCCGATCGCGTCGCGTCGTACGGCAGTGCGGCCAGCGTCCGGAAGCCCTCCGGCGTCCACGCCGTCCACCAGCACCGACCCGCCGTCGGGCCGGTCCAGCAGCCCGGCAATATGCAGCAGCGTCGACTTGCCGGCCCCGGACGGCGCCATCAGCGCGACGATCTCTCCCGCGCGCAACGTCAGTTCGGCGCCGCGCAGGATCGTGAGATCGCCGGCCTCGCCGCGATAGGTCCGCTCGATGCCGCGCAGCACCAGGGGATCACTCATGCCGCAGCGCCTCGACCGGGTCGGTGCGCGCCGCGCGCCAGCTTGGATAGAGAGTCGCGAGCAGCGACAAAGCGAGGCCCAGGGCGACGACACGGATGACATCGCCCCAGTCCACCTTGTCCGGCAGCGTCGTCAGCAGGAACACCGAGGAGTCGAAGACCCGCCCGCCGGTGAAACTCTCGATGAAGCGCTGCACGGCGACGATGTTGCGGCAGAACACGACCCCGATGATGGTGCCGATCAGCGTGCCGCTGACGCCAACGAAGGCGCCGCACATCAGGAAGATGCGCAGGATCGCGCCGCTGCTGGCACCGATCGTGCGCAGCACCGCGATGTCGGCGCGCTTGTCCTTGACCAGCATGATCAGCGAGGAGATCACATTGAACGCGGCGACCAGCACGATCATGCCAAGAACGATGAACATCGTGTTCTTCTGCACCTGCAGAACGCCGATGATGGTGTCGTTGGCATAGCGCCAGTCACGGGCGATCACCTGCCGCCCGCGCAGGATCTCGGTCAGCGGCGCCGCGATCGTGCCGGCGAGCTGAGGATCCACCATGCGGATTTCAATGCCGGTGACGCCGTCCTGCTTCTGGAAGAACACCTGCGCCGCATCCAGCGGCAGGAACACGACCGAGCTGTTGTAGTCCTGCAACCCGGCATCGAAGATGGCCACGACCTTGTAGGCCCGCACCCGCGGGATGGTGCCGAAGGCCGTCGCCGCGCCCTGCGGCGAAAGGATGGTAATGGAATCGCCGATGCGCAGCCGGTAGGAACGCGCCAGTGCCGCGCCCACCAGGATGGCGTCGTCGCCGTGGAAGTCGGCCAGGCTTCCGGCAATGATGTGATCGCCGATCTGGTGCATCGATTCCAGGTCCTGGCGCCGGATGCCACGCACCAGGGCGCCGCGCGCGCCGCCCGACTCGGTGCTGAGCATCGCCTGACCGTCCAGGATCGGCGTCACGGACGCGACACCCGGGAGCGTGCGGATGCGATCGGCCAAGGCCTGATAGTCGTCGATCTTCTGGCCGGCGTAGGCTTCGATCGTCACGTGACCATTGGCGCCCAGGATCCGCGAGACGAGTTCCGTCTGAAAACCGCTCATGACCGAGGTCACAACGATCAGGGTGGCCACGCCGAGCGCGATCCCGACCAGAGAGAAGATTGCGATGATCGAGACGAAGCGTTCACCCTTGCGCGCCCGCAGATAGCGGCCGGCAACCATCCGCTCGAAAGGTCCGAACATGGCGGCTGGGCTTATCCGATCCGTTGCAGTGCGTCTTCGGGGGAGAGTTCCACCCGCTCACCACTCGCGCGCCGTTTCAGTTCCACGACGCCGGACGCGGCGCCGCGTGGACCGACGATGATCTGCCAGGGATGGCCCATCAGGTCCGCATCGGCGAACTTCACCCCAGCCCTGTCGCCGCGGTCGTCATAGAGCGCATTGCCGGCGAGACGCGCGTAGAGGGATTCGCAAAGTGCGTCGCAGGCCGGATCGCCAGCCTTGAGGTTCAGGATCGCAGCCTTGAACGGGGCGATGCTGTCGGGCCAGATGATGCCGCCCTGGTCGTGGCTCGCCTCGATCACCGCGCCCACAAGGCGGGAGACGCCGATGCCGTAGCTGCCCATCTCGGGGTGGACCGGCTTGCCGTCATGGCCGGCGACCGTCGTGTTCATCGACTCCGTATATTTGGTACCGAAGTAGAAGATGTGGCCCACCTCGATGCCGCGGCCCTCGCGCCGACGTTCGGCTGTTACCGACGCCCAGCGATCCGGGTCGTGCTTCTCATCCGTCGCGGCGTAATGCGTCGTCATCTCCCGGAAGAACCGTTCCAGGTCGGCGTCGCTCTCGTGACTGAACCCGCCGGCGCCCGAGGACAGGTAGTCGATCTCCTCAAACGCCACGTCATAGTAGACCTGACTTTCGCCGGTCGGGGCGAGAATGATGAATTCATGGCTCAGATCGCCGCCGATCGGTCCGGTATCGGCCTCCATCGGGATCGCCTTCAACCCCATGCGCTGGAACGTACGCATGTAGGCCAGCATCATCTTGCGGTAACTGACCACCGCACCGGCGTGGTCCAGGTCGAACGAGTACGCGTCCTTCATCAGGAATTCCCGGCCGCGCATGACACCGAAGCGCGGACGCACCTCGTCACGGAACTTCCACTGGATATGGTACAGGATCTGCGGCAGTTCGCGGTAGCTCTTGATCGACTGACGAAACAGATCGGTGATCATCTCCTCATTTGTCGGCCCGTACAGCATGTCGCGGTCATGCCGGTCGCGGATGCGCAGCATTTCCTTGCCGTAATCGTCGTACCGGCCGCTTTCCTTCCACAGCTCGGCCGGCTGGATCGTGGGCATCAGAACCTCCTGCGCTCCCGCAGCGTTCTGTTCCTCCCGCACGATGCGCTCGATGTTGCGCAGCACGCGCAATCCCAGCGGCAGCCAGGCGTAAATGCCAGCCGAGGTCTGGCGGACAAGCCCTGCCCGCAGCATCAGCCGGTGCGAAGCGATCTGCGCCTCCGCGGGAGTCTCCTTCAGGGTGGGTATGAATCCGCGTGAAAGGCGCATTACAGGGAACATCCGTCTGGTTGCGCCCGTGACCCTAAAGCATTTTCGGCCGGACTGAAACGTATCCGCGTAGCGCCGCCCTATGTGCAGACGGGTCGCCCATTCATCCTAATTATTGTGCGCCGCACAAGAACTACACGCAATAAACTCCTCGTCATAACGCAAAAAACGAACAAAACGGCGTGACACTCGACGGGTCTTTCGGTAACAAGCAATCGGCCCCACTGCACGGCGTCTGATCGGGCCAAGTTTGGGGAGGAAACGCCAACCGCCCGGCAGGTCGAGGACATTTCCTCCTCCTGACCGAGGCAGGAAATGTTCCCACCTGGCGAAAACTTTGCGACATCAAGATCTTTGCCGTGGCCTAGTCTGGCGGCGGCGCGAGGATTCCCTGCCGGAAGCTCAGATAATCGCTGCTGATCAACCAGTATGCGGCAAGCCAGATCAAGCCCGAAACAACAGTGGTGATCAGCACCTTCTTCCACATCTGCGGCTTTTCCGGCGCGCCACGCCAGCCCGTCGTGCTGTCGGGATCCTGAACGGGACGCGTTCCCAGCGGCAGAACCGCGAACAGCGCCGTCCACCAGATGATCACGTAGAGAACGATGCCCGTGAACCAGTTCACCGCGGCTACACCCGCAGCATGTGCACATCCACCAGAGGACGCTTCTGCAGCCGGCGGCCCAGCGCTCGACGCAATGCCGCGCGTGCGGCGTCCATCAACGCGGCATCGTCCCGCCGCAGACCGACCGGCAGATCGGCGACCGCGGCCGTGAACTCTGCCGTGACACGGTCGCTTTCCGGGTCACCTGAGTCGAACAGCCCCGGCGCCGAGATCACTGGCTGCCCGCGCAGCCGGCCGGCCTCGTCCACCGCGAAGCTGCCCATCACCACGCCATTGAACAGCATGCGCCGGCGGGCGGTCATCACCTCGCCGCCGATCGGCACCAAACGCGATCCGTCCAGCACCAGCCGGCCAACCGGGGCGCTGTCGATCACCTCCACCGTGCCCGGTGCCAGGTTCAGGATATCGCCGTCTTCCATCATGATGGGCGTCGCGCCTGCCTCACGCGCGAGCTCGGCATGCGACGACAAATGCCGCCATTCGCCATGCACCGGCACCGCATAGCGAGGCCGGACCAGCCGGTAGAGACGACGCAGCTCATCGCGCGCCGGGTGGCCGGAGACATGGATCAGATGATCCGCGTCGGTCATCACATGGACGCCGCGCCGCACCAGGTTGTCCTGCACCGTGCCGATCGCGCGTTCGTTGCCGGGGATCACGCGGGACGAGAACAGCACCGTATCGCCCTCGCCCAGCGCGACCCGCGGATGCGTGTCCATGGCGATGCGGGCCAGCGCGCTGCGCGGCTCGCCCTGGCTGCCGGTCACGATCATCAGCAGGTTGTCATCGGGGATATCGTCGACGTCATCCTCGCCCAGGAAAGGCGGCAGGCTGCTGAAGTAGCCGCATTCTCGTGCCGCGGCATCGATGTTGCGCAGGGAACGTCCGACCAGGGCGGTGGACCGGCCAGCCTCATGCGCAGCCAGGGCGATGGATTCCAGGCGCGCGACGTTGCTCGCGAAGCAGGTCACGGCGACACGGCCGCGCAGGCCGCGGATCAGCGCGGCCAGGCTCTGGCGCACGTCCCGCTCACTGCCGGAATGGCCTTCCACCATCGCGTTGGTGGAATCGCAGACCATCGCCAGGACCCCACGATCCCCCAGAGCGGCCAGCGAGGCTTCATCGGTCGGCGTGCCGATCAGCGGATGCGGATCGAGCTTCCAGTCGCCGGTGTGCAGAATGACGCCCAGCGGGGTTTCGATCACCAACGCCTGCGCTTCCGGAATGGAATGCGCCATGCGGATGAAGCGGAGCGAGAACGGCTTCGGGTCCATGGTCCCGCCCGGCGGCACGACACGCACCTTCACCTGGTTGGTCAGGCCCGCCTCGCCCAGCTTGCGCCGCAGCACGGCAGCCGCGAACGGCGTGGCGTAGACCGGGCAGCGCAGTTGCGGCCACAGCCAGGCCACCGCGCCGATATGGTCTTCGTGGGCATGCGTGATCACAAGACCCACCAGCCGGTCCCGCCGTTCGGCGATGAAGACCGGGTCCGCCATCATCACGTCCACTTCCGGATGCGCCGCGCCGCCGAACCCGATGCCGCAATCCACCGCCAGCCAATGGTCGCCGAAGCGGTAGAGGTTCAGGTTCATGCCGATTTCGCCTGTCCCGCCGAGCGGCAGGAAGGCCAGATCACCGCTTGCAACGTCCATCTAGTACTGTCGATACCTCATGTGCGAAGGGCCTGAGCCCGCGCGTCCGTCCGACGGCCGGCACAGGCGACCAATTGGTCCAGATATGGGTGCGGCCCCTATACATGCCATCCTTCGCCGCCGTCGAGGTCTTGAACGCCCCGCGGCCGACGCGATCATTCGGTTTCGAGCATCCGCGTCCGCTCCCGCGGCAGGGCGGGCGCCGGATTGCGTTCGGCCAGCATGCGGAGCCCATCGAGCGTCAGGTCTGGCTCGATGTGTTCGATCATCATCGTGCCCTCGGCGAAGAGCGGGGCGAGGCCGCCGGTTGCAACCACCCGCATCGGACCGCCGAACTCGGCCTTGATCCGGCCGAGAAGGCCCTCGATCAGGCCGACATAGCCCCAATAGACGCCGGACTGCATGGCCGGGACCGTCGAGCGGCCGATCACCGATTGCGGCCGGCCGATGCCGATGCGCGGCAGGCGCGCCGCCGCCTGGTGCAGCGCCTCCAGCGACAGGTTGATGCCCGGGCAGATCACCCCGCCCAGATAGGCGCCGTCCCGGTCGACCACGTCGAAGGTGGTCGCGGTGCCGAAATCCACCACGATCAGCGGCCCACCGAACCGCCTGTGCCCCGATAGCGCGTTCAGCAGCCTGTCGGCGCCGACCTCGTTCGGGTTGTCGATGCGGATTTCGAAGCCCCAGTCGAGCGAGGCGCGCGCCACCAACGGTTCGACGTTGAACCACTCCCGGCAGAGGCGGCGAAGGTGATACAGCGCGGCGGGGACGACGGTGCCGATGACGGCGGCCTCGACATCGTCCTTCGAAAGGCCGGCGTGGCCGATCAGCGCCAGCAGCCAGACCGCGTACTCGTCGGAGGTACGCTGGGCATCGGTGCGGATGCGCCATGTGCCCCGCCAGGTGTCGCCATCCCGGATCGCGAAGACGACATTCGTGTTGCCGGCATCAATGACCAGGAGCATCGGACCGTTCGCATTCTCGCATCGCTCGGCCCAGCATGGCCGCGACGAAGCAGGGAACAGAAGGCTGCGCGCGCTGTCAATCTCCGCGCCGGAACGATCGCCGCCACGCGAAGCGGGCGGTCAGGCGCTCTGCCGCCCGTAGCAGATGAAATGCGGATTGTCCCAGCCGGTCTTGCCGTAGCGCAGCGGTGCGCCCTCGACTGTCCGGACCGATCCGCCCGCCGCCTCCAGCACGGCCTGGGGGGAGCATGTGTCCCATTCCATCGTGCGGCCGAAGCGCGGGTAAAGGTCGGCGAGCCCTTCCGCCAGACGGCAGAACTTCAGACTGGACCCGAAATTCAACAGCTTGTCGACCTTGTATTCGCGCAGGAACGCGTCGAGCTGGGCCGTATCGCCATGACGCCGGCTGGCCACCACCGTTACGCCCTCGGGCGGGGGGACCCGCGCGCGGATTTCCGCGGTGACGCCGCCGACACGCTTCCAGGCGCCCTGCCCGACGATGCCGCTGAACATCTCATCCGCGGCCGGTACGCCGACCACGCCCAGCACCGGGCGACCATCGCGCACCAGGCCAATATTCACCGCAAAATCATTGCCGCCACCGGTAAACTCCCGCGTGCCGTCCAGCGGATCGACCAGCCAGAACGCCGGCGCCGCCGCGGTGATACGTCCACCCGCGACCTCCTCCTCGGCGATCACCGGCACGTCGGGGAAGGCCGCGCGCAGGCCGGCGACGATGATCGCCTCGGCCGCATGATCGGCTTCGGTCACCGGGGACCAGTCGTCCTTGCGCTGCACGTCGAAGCCCTTGGCGCGGACCTGCAGGATGGCCGCCCCCGCCTTGTCCGCCAGGTCGACTGCCAGGGCGAGAAGGTCTCGATCATCCATCACGCGGTTGCTCCCGAGGTTTGGCGCCGGCGCGACCGGGACCTTGGCCGCGAGGATGACAAGGACACGTTCTGGGCCGGGGCGACAAGTGCCGTCGCCGCGAGGTCGGCTTCCCGTGCCGGCGCGGCTTCGGATGCCGCCCCACCGTAGTCATCCGACGCGGCCGGGTTCGATGCCGGTGCATCCGCGGGCTGGGTTGGCAAAGACCGCAGGCGCGGCGCCGGCCGGACCGGCACCGGACGGGCAAGCAGCACCTCCGCCGCCTGATGCACGAGCGTCGGCTCCAGCGACCGCAGGCAGGCGAGACCGCGCGGGCAATCCTCGCTGCGCGCCAGATAGCAGGGGCTGCAGGCCATATTGCGCCGCAGGGCGACGGCGCGCTTGCCGACGGGTCCCCATTCGATTGCGTCCACGACGCCCGAGTGAATGCCGATCGTCGGCACGCCCAGCGCCGCGGCGATGTGCTTGGGTCCGCTGTTGTTGCCGACGTACAGCACGCAGGCCGAAAGCAGACCCGGCAGGTGCCGCAGGGGCGTCCGGCCGACCAGGGACACGACCGCGTCCTTGTTCACCACCGCATTCAGCACGGCGTCAGCCAGTTCGGTCTCATCCGGGCCGCCGATCAGCACCGCGTTGACCCCGTCCCGCTCCACCAGAAGGTCGATCACCGCGGCAAAGTGCTCGGTTGGCCATTGACGCATGATCGTGCCGACACCGGGATGGATCGCCACCACGGGCTTGTCGAACAGCGCGCGCGCGTCCGGCGGCAATTCCGCCAGAGCCGCCGCGATGGCGCCGTCCGGAAGCGTGATATGCGTCCGGTCCGAGCGTCCGGCCTTGCCGATCGTCTCGATCAGGCTGAGCAGGTCGTCGACGACGTGGGAGCGCTTGCGATGCAGGTTCTGGTCGCCTTCCCACTCCACCGCGATGTCCAGGAACGGTAACTGGCCCAGATGCTCGAATCCTGCCAGGAACCGTGCCCCGGTATAGCGCAGCACGTCGCGCGTGTCGGGCTGCTTGCGCAGATCGATCGCAAGATCGAAGCGGTAAGGGCGCAGACGTTCCCGCAGCGCGAGGAAATCGTCCTGCGTCAACTCCTTCTGGCCGAGGCCGGAGCGGGCGTGGAAGAACTCGAATTCCAGGAATTCGTCGATGCTCTCTTCGACCGCGGCAAAAGCCTGCGCGGCGCGCCCGGCCAGGACGGTGATCGATGCCGCCGGGAACAGTGCCTTCAGCCGGCGGATCGAGGGGATGCCGGTGATGAAGTCGCCGATATGGTCCAGCTTCACCACCAGGATCCGCTTGATATCCTGTGGCGTGAACAGCGGATTGCCGGCGTGCACGACCTCGATCGGTTCGTCGTCCGGCCGGTAGTCGTCGGCGTGGCGGGACAGGCGCGGGCTGAAATAAGGGTCGCCAGCAGCGAACAGCGTTCCCCAGGTCGCATTGAAGTGCGTCAGGTCGTAGATGTCCTTCAGCCGGTCCCGGCTGGCGAGCTCGTAATGCAGCAGTGTCGCGTAGGGCGTGAACACCGTAAGCAGGCCGGCGCGATGCGCGCGCAGGCAGAAATCCAGATCGTTGTTAACGATCTCATGTGCTTCGTCGAACCGGCCGAGCGCGTCGAAGGTCGAGCGGCGGACGAGCATGCAGGCGCCGGTGACGGCAACGACGTTGCGCTGTGTCAGTGCAAGACCGAAATAGCCCGGCTCGTCCTCGGCATTGAAGCGGAACGCGTGGCGGGCGACGCCATTGTTCGTCAGGAACATGCCCGCGTGCTGCACCTTCCGGTCGGGGTACAGCAGTTGCGGCCCGACGATCCCGACCTCGGGCCGATCGGCGTGTTCCAGCAGGACATCCAGCCAGTCATCCTGCACGATCTCGATGTCGTCGTTCAGGAACAGCAGGAATTCGCCGTCCGCGGCCTCGACGCCCTTGTTGTTGAAACGCGACCAGTTGAAGGCGTCGGGGATGTCGACGACCTTGTCGGCGTTCTGCTGCAGCCATACCTTCCAGCCGAGCTCGCTGTCCGGAATATTGTCGATGCAGATGATCTCGAAGTTCCGGTAGGCGGTGCGCTCCCGCAGCGAGGTAATGCAGGTCTCGATGTAGCCGTGTGCTGCGCAGGTCGGGATGATGATGGAAACCTTGCCGGCCGGACCGACCCGCCGCTTCATCCGCCATGTCCCATGGATTGGCGAGGGAAGGATCTGGGCATCATACCCGCGTCGAGCGGCCGCGTCGGCCAGGGCTGCCTGTTCGGTGTCCGGATCGTCCAGGTCCATCGCACCGCGCACGCACAGCAGCTTGGGCACATGCCGGATGGACGACGCCAGTTCGGCGCAGCGCAGGACCAGATCGTATTCGCCGTCGGCCCCAAGCGTCGCCGGGGTGACCCCGCTTGCGTCCAGGAGCGATGCCGTCGCGGTCCAGGACCGGCCGATATAGTTGGTGGAATACAGCAGGTCCGGTGAGAAATCCGGCTTGAAGAACGGCTCCCGTTCCCGGCTGACCGGGCTGATTCGGGCCTCGTCGGCGTAGATCAGGTCGGATTGCGGGTGCAATGCGCGGGTCAGCGCGAGTTCGGCAAGCGCATCGGCCCCGAGTTCGTCGCCGGCAGCGAGCAGGATGCAGAGCGTGTCCGGGGTCTCGCCCGCACCGGCGAGCGGGGCATGCCAGCCGCTGTCCGCCGGGGACAGCACACTGCTGCGATAGACCAGATCGGGGTCGGCCTGATCCAGCAGCCGGCGCACATCCTGGGCCACCTCGGGCGGATCGGCCAGGATGCGGACCCGCCAGTCGCCATAGGCCTGTGCCTGCACCGATGCCAGCGTCACGCCCAGCCCGTCCGCCTCGACCGGGCCCGCCTGGCGGACCAGCACGGTGAACACCGGCCGGCAGCCAAGCCGCTCCAGCCGGTCGGCGATCAGATCCGTTTCAACCCGCGACACACGGCGGCGAATGGTGGCGAGATCACCCTGGTCGTCCGCCTTCCGCACCTCCATGCGGAAGCTGCGGACCGTTTCCTGGCCGTTGTTGGCGCGGACCACCAGACGCACGACATGCGCGCCATCCCGCAGGCTGCGCGGCGGGCAATGGAACGCGTAGCCGCTGCGCACCGAGTTGGGCCATTCAGGGAAAGCGGCCCCGACGTCCTGGCGTGCCAGGCCGTGGTGCGCCTCGCCCAGGCGTTGGTCATCCAGGAACACGCTGATGCCGGCAATGCCGGACCGTGCGAGCGCCCACCCTTCGATCGTCAGCCGCCCGGTGATCGGCTCCACGACCGCACCGGCCACCAGTTGCGGGGTGTCGAGCTCCAGCCGGAACTCCTGCTGTTCCGCCTCGGACGGCGGAGGATCGGCGGGAGCGTCGGCTGGCCGCGGGGCGATCGTCTCAATGATGAGCGTAACCGCTTCCACCCGCTCATCCCCGCGGGTGTTGTGGGCGATGACCTCGACCGTGTGTTCGCCATCGATGCGATCCGCGATCTTCCGTTCCAGGCGGAAGCCCGAGAAGCGTGCCGCGGGGATATCGGCATGTTCGGCGCCGACATCCGGGCGTTCGTGGCCCAGTTCCGCGACACCAACGGTATCGCCGTCCACCTGGACGCTGATCCGGGCGATGCCGGCTGCGCACACCGCCCAGCCCGAGACCACCAGATGCCCGTCGCCGCTCAGGCCGACATCGTCGCAGAACATGTGGATGTGGCGGTTGGGTTCCGGCGCCGTGGTCGCCTGCACGCCGAGATCGAGGGTGGACATCAGCGGCTGCGGCGCGAACTGTACCGTGCCGGCCGACAGTTGGTAATCCGACTCCGGAATGAAGGACATGAACGGGGACAGCCGAGCCGGCGCCGGGCGCGCCGGTGACGCTTCCGCTGGCGGACGCGCGACGGACGCCGCGCGATCCAGCGGCACCACGAGTTCCTGCCCGAACCCCTCCACGCAGAGCATCTCGACACGGACTTCGGCCGGACGCGCGTCCAGGTCCGGCAACCGCGCGTTCAGCCTGAAGCCCGAGGAGCGGCTGTTCGGGTATCTGCCATAGACCCCGGCCACGTCTGGACGTTCAAGTCCAACCTTGGCGGAGGCGACGCGGATGTCGCCGGCATAGACCTGGATGATGACGACGGCCGTCATGGACACGCCCCAGCCGTCGACGTGCAGCGCCCCATCATCGCCGAGTTCGGCACGTTCGACATACAGCAACGCCGCTGGCCGGGCGTTGGCATTGGGCGGCGCTGACCCGATCGGACCCGACACGATCGAAACCGGGCCGCTCGGCTTACTCGTATCAACCGAAACTTCAAAGGCTTCGACGCATTCCTGGCCTTCCAGCGTGCGGGCGACGATCTGGAAGGTGCAGGGATCGCCCGCCTGCTGGCGCGGGCGCGCGAAGCTGAACTGGAAGCGATGCCGCACCGCCTCGTCCGATCTCTCGGAGTCGGAGCGACGGTGTCCATAGATCGCCCTGCTGATGATCCGGCCGTCGGACTGCAGCGTGACGTCCTCGAGGTCGGCACTGCAGATCACGCTGCCGCGGATCGTCATGTCGAAGCGGCCAAGGATGTAGCCGCCCTGGATATGAGGGTCGATCTCCAGGCGGATCGGACTGCCTGCCGGCGATGATTCGGCGGGACCTCCCTGAGGAACGGCATGCTCGCTGCCGGCTTCAGCGTCCGCCGCAGGGCCTGCATCATCCGGGAGCGACGAACCGGCATCCGCGCCATCCGGACTTGCCAGAGAAATGTCCTGTAACGTGTCTGTAATCGCTTCTGGCATGTGCAGGGCGGACGTTTCAGCCGCAACCGCCATTTCCGGCTGATCGAGGACGAGTGTCTCGACGTCGGGCCTTGCGTCCTCGCCGGCATCAGTCTGGAGAACCGACAATGCCATCGCTGGCCGGCGACGCACCGTTCGCTTCGTCGCCGCCCGGGGTTTTGCAGCCTTCATGCGGGCCGGATCCTTACTGCAATCGTCACTGACCTGTCTTCTGGCACCGCGTCTTGTCCCGTCGCCGGACTGTCGCAGCCGCTATCGTTCGCAGGACGAAATTCGCGCGACGAATCGCCGAACCACCGGTATGGCCGGTCATGACCGGCCGCGCTTTGACGGAACGGGTCACATGCCAAAGGGAAGCCGTCCCTCCCGGTAGCCGTCCTCGTCAAAATGACCCTGCGCTGATCGCAGGATTCCCTTGCGCACGCTATCGGCAACATCGGGGTACTGCTGCATATACCAGGCCTCGTCGACCCGGATCGGGAATGGCAGGCGTCCCTCGAAATAACCGTCATCGACAAAATGCTGCTTGGCCGAACGGATCACGCCGTCCCTGATCGCCTTGCCGATGTCTTCGTAGGTTGTCGTGTACCACGTCTGATCGACGTCAACGCCAGAGATCATTTTTCTTAAAATTGCAATGAAGTCCTCATAGGACATATTGACGCGTAATTCACCTCTTACGGTCGAGATTTCGACGGAACGTCTGATCAGATCGAAGGGCGGCAGATACTTCACGGTGCCTCCGGAAAAGGGGGCGGGCAGGAGCCCAATGGTGGTATGGATCGGGGCGGTATGGATCGGTTCTCAATCGCGCTACTCTCAATACCGTTATCAAACGGCGGATGGAACAGGCACGCATTTTTTTTTGCGCGTGCGATCTCCCGCGCATCCTGCTATTCCAGGTGACGTTCGGCATGTCGACAGCAATCGGCATGACAAAACATTTCAGGCGATAGGATCAGGCATTCCATGCTCCACGCCCGGACGGAAGACAGAAGCATGACCCAAGATGCAACCGCCGCAATCGATCGGCCTGCCACGGACGGCGAACTCGCGGACATCGTCCGCCATTTTCACAACGCACGCGTTCTCGTCATCGGCGACATTATTCTGGATCGGTACGTGCGTGGCGGTGTCCAGCGCCTGTCGCCGGAAGCACCAATACCGATCCTGCGGCCCAGCAGCCATCACGCCACCTTGGGCGGGGCCGCCAATGTCGCGATGAATATCGCAACATTGGGCGGCAATGTGACGCTGATCGGTGTCGTGGGCGATGACGATGCCGGCGCGTCCGTCCTGCGGCTTGTCGGGCAGACACCCGGGATCGAGCCGGCGCTGGTGGTTGTCCCCGGCCGCCCCACTACCGCCAAGACACGTTTCATGACCGGAGCACATCAGCTCCTCCGGTTGGATGAGGAAACGACAGCACCCGTGGAAGGAGTCGCGGCCGACGACGTCATGGCCCGGATCGAACGGGCGCTGTCCGGCGTCGACGTCGTCGTGCTGTCGGATTACGCAAAGGGCGTGCTGTGCGACAATGTATTGCATCGCGCGATTGCCGCGACCAATGCCGCCGGCCGGCTATTGATTGCCGATCCCAAGCGCGCGGACTTCGAGGCCTATCGCGGTGCAGCCATCCTGACACCGAATGAGCACGAGGTACGCCTCGCCACACGAATCGACGCGGAATACGACGCGGAAGCGGATCGCGCGGGCCGCGCGGCGCTGAATGCCACCGAAGGCCAGGCGGTGCTGGTGACCCGTTCGGCTAAGGGCCTGACGCTCGTGCGCCGCGAACGGCCCGCACTGCATTTGCCCACGCGGGCGCGGGAAGTGGCCGACGTGTCCGGCGCGGGCGATACACTTGTAGCGGCACTCAGCGTGGCGCTTGCGGCCGGCGCGCCCCTGCCCGTCGCGGCGGCGCTGGCCAATGTCACCGCAGGCATCTCGGTCGGCAAGCAAGGTACCGCCACGGTCGCGCAGCAGGAACTGCTGGACGCGCTGCACCTGCAGGATCTCGTCGCATCGGATCGCAAGGTTGCCAGCGCGCAGGAAGCCATGTCGCGGGTCGCCGCGTGGCATGCACAGGGACTGCGGGTGGGGTTCGCCAACGGCTGCTTCGACCTGATCCACCCCGGCCATGTCCGGCTGCTGAGCGAAGCGCGCGCGGCCTGTGACAGGCTGATCGTGGCGCTCAATACCGATGCCTCGGTGCAGCGTCTGAAGGGCCCGTCCCGTCCGGTTCAGAACGAAACGGCACGGGCCACCGTCATGGCTTCGCTGTCGCCGGTCGACCTCGTGGTCCTGTTCGACGAGGATACGCCGATCGAGATGATCCGTCTGCTGCAGCCGCACGTGCTGGTGAAGGGATCCGACTATACGATCGACCAGGTGGTGGGCGCGGATCTGGTGCAAGGCTGGGGCGGAAAGGTGCTGCTGGTGACCCTGCAGGAGGGTCATAGCACCACGGGGACGATCCGCCGCATGACCGCACCCGCGGATCAGGGGGCGTAACACCGGTGATCCACCGGTCGTCCGTCACGCCGCTGATGGACGGCTGGTCCTGCTTGCGCCGATGTCGCCGCTGCGGCCGGGGAAGGATCGGAGCGCCTGAGTGCCTACTTGCGATAGAACCAGTCGGCCGCCAGTGCGCCGGCGACACCCGTTCCCACCACCCAGAGGCGTGAGGCCGTTGCAGCCGCAGAGGTGGCCACGGCAGTGCCCGCCTGCGAAAGCCCAGCCCCCACATACCAGGGAGGCACGCCGAACTCCCCCATCGTGACGTAGTTGCCGATAGCCACGCCCGCGATCGCACCGCCGATCAGGCTCAT
>JBFXDK010000108.1:0-19200 GCA_050181195.1 Acetobacteraceae bacterium
CGGCGCTCAACCCGGCCGGCGAGCGGCGGGTGGAGCGGTTCGGCTGGACCTTCGCGCCGGGCGACAAGGTGATGCAGATCGAGAACGACTACGAGAAGGAGGTCTACAACGGCGATATCGGCTTCATCGACGATGTCGACCCCGAGGCCGGGGAACTGACCGCGCGGTTCGACGGGCGCGCGGTGACCTGGGGTTTCGGGGAGCTGGACACGCTGGTGCCGGCCTATGCCGCGACCATCCACAAGAGCCAGGGATCGGAGTACCCGGCCGTGGTGATCCCTGTCATGACACAGCACTACACGATGCTGCAGCGGAACCTGATCTACACCGGGGTCACGCGCGGCAAACGGCTGGTGGTGCTGGTGGGCCAGCCGCGGGCGGTGGCGATCGCGGTCCGCAACGTCTCCGGGCGGCGGCGATGGTCGAAGCTGCGGGAGTGGCTGGCGGCGGTTCCGGGCCAGACGTCCGGAGACACCCGGACGGACGTCTGACCCAGGGACACCACGCACTCGTCATCCGGGAACGCCCCTTGTGCCCGGCATCAGGCCTGCCGCGATTCCGGCCGCACATGCCGGCGCATCAACAGCAGCAGGAGCAGCGGCGGCAGCACCAGCAGCATCATGAGCCGGAAGTCGCTGTTATATCCGATGATCTGCGCCTGATAGGTGATCATCTGCTCCAGCAGGGCAGCGCCATGACGCGTGGTGGGATCGAGCAGGCTGTCAACGCGATCGTTGCCCTGCAGCAGCCGCTCAAACGGGGTGATCCCCGCCGCGATGGCCTCGTGACTGGTTTGCACCGCCCGCGTCAGGCTGAACGTCATCACCGAGATGCCCACCGCGGCACCGATGTTGCGGGCCAGCGACTGCACCGCCGTGGCTTCGCCGCGAAGATGGGCCGGCAGGGTGGTGTACGCCATGACCGTCATCGGGTTGAACACGAAGCCCACCGAAAACCCCTGTATCATCATGACCAGGGCCATGTGCTGACGATCCACCGCGGGTGTCCAGGTGCTCATGTCGTAGAGCACGAAACCCAAGGTGATCAGGCCGATCGCCATGAGCTTGCGCTGGTCGACGCGCATCCCGAGGCGGGATGCGACAAACATCGATACCATGATCCCGATGCCGCGCGGGGCCATGGCCCATCCGGCATCCTGCGCGGGAAACCCGGCGAGCTTCTGCAGGAACGGCGCCAGCAGCGCGCCTGTGGCCTGCATGATGGCCGAGACACAGAACACCATGATGATGGCGGAGGCGAAATTGCGGTCCTTGAACAGGCCGGTCGGCAGGAACGGCTTTTCCGATACACACATGTGGACGACGAAAAGATAGAACGCCAATCCCGCGATCACCGACAGGACCACGATCTCGCGCGACGTGAACCAGTCCATGATCTGGCCGCGGTCCAGCACCAGTTGCAGCGCGCCAACGCCGACCGCCAGCATCCCGAAGCCATACCAGCTGAACTTCAACGCTGGGCGGGGCAGTGTGCTGGGCATGAACAACAGCAGGCCAGTGACGGCGATGATGCCAAAGGGCAGGTTGACGTAGAAGACCCAGCGCCAATTGTAATAGTCGGTCAGATAGCCGCCCAGGGTCGGGCCAAGCATCGGTCCCATGGTGACGCCCATCGAAAACAGTGCCATGGCCTGTGCGCGGCGGGAGAATGGATAGATGTCCAGCATCGTCGCTTGCGACAGCGGCGCGATGCCGGCACCGAAGGCACCCTGGATCACCCGGAACGTCACCAGTTGCGTCAGGCTCTGGGCCGCGCCGCACATCATCGACAGGGTCACGAAGCCGGTCAGGCAGCACACGAACAGCCGCTTGCGGCCGAAGCGCTGCGCCATCCATCCCACGGGCGCCGTCGCGATGGCCGCCGCGATCACACTGGAGGTGAGGACCCAGTTGATCTCCTCGGCACTCGCGGACAGGCTGCCCTGCATGTAGGGCAAGGCCACGACGCAGATCGAGGTGTCCAGGACCTGCATGAACATCGCCAGCATCGCCGATGCCGTGATCAGCCGGCGATGCGGGACCTCGGGATCATCGGACATCGGCGCCCGCCGGGATGCAAGGCTGGCGGGAAAGTGGCAGCTTGTCGATCGGAACGGCCCTCCGGCTGTCGCTGAGCGCGAATTGTGCGCTCTCCCAGGAGACGGCGCCAGCATTCCGACGCCGACAGGCGGTCGGGGTGCCCGTCATGATGTCGTGTCACCGCCGGGCAGCCATGGTCAGCCGGCGGGCCGGGAGGGACCGATCCCGCCGCGCCCCTGGCCAGCGCGGTTGACCGCAAGCGCCGCCGGCTTCACAGCTGCCGCGTTACACTCGCGTGCGGTTTCTTCATGATCGGCGCCCGGCGTCGCGAATCGGTTTCGGAGGAGGCAGGCTGGGATGCAGGTCACGATCAGGCCGCTGGTTGAGGATGATCTTCCCGAAGCCGATCGCATTTTCCGCCTTGCCTTCGGCACATTCCTGGGCCTGCCGGACCCGCTTTCCTTCATGGGCGACGCCGACCTGGTGACGAGCCGATGGCGCGCCGCACCCGAAGCCACGGTCGGCGCCTTCGACGGCGAGACCCTGGTCGGTTCCAACTTCGCGACGCGGTGGGGCCGTTTCGGCTTTTTCGGTCCGCTCACCATCAAGCCGGACCTGTGGGACCGTGGCATCGCGCAACAGCTTCTGTCGGCAACGATGGAATGGTTCCGGATGTCGGACGTCACGCAGGTTGGCCTGTTCACGTTTCCCCACAGTCCCCGGCATATCGGGCTGTATCAGAAATTCGGCTTCTGGCCGCGGTTCCTGACCCCGATCATGTGGAAGCCTGCCGGCCCCGTCGCAAAGCCTGCGGCGCACACGGCCTATTCGGCGCTGTCGGCATCGGAGCAGGCGTCGTGCCTCGACGCCTGCCGAACGCTGACGGGGTCCATTCAGGCGGAGCTGGATGTGACGACCGAGATCCTGTCCGTCGCACAACAGCGCCTGGGCGAGACCGTTCTTATCCACGACGGATCCGACCTGGCCGGGTTCGCGGTGCTGCACCAGGGGGCCGGCAGTGAGGCGGGCAGCGATACCACCTTCGTCAAGTTCGGCGCTGTCCGAGGCGGGGCTGACGCGCCTCGCCGGTTCATGCGGCTGCTGGATGCCTGCGAGGCAGCAGCCGGCGCGCGCGCCCCGGGCAGGCTGATCGCCGGCGTGAATGCCGAACGCCATCACGCGTGCCGGCTGATGATGGAGGCAGGGTTCCGCACGCTGATCAGTGGTGTTGCGATGTTGTGTCCGAACGAGGCGAGCTACAACCGCGCGGACTGTTTCGTCATGGATGACTGGCGTTGAGGCGGTAGCGACGCGGCCGCCCCGGCTCGGTCCGGCACGCCGAACCGGGTGAACCGCCCGATTCACCCCGATCCGATGCCGGGCCGGCGGTCATGAGCGCCGGCCCGGCATTCCCCGCCCCGGCCCCACATCCAAGGCCGCCGCCACGACGTCGCCCGTGACGGCGATCAGGGCGGTATCAATGTGCGGACCCCGTCGCGTACGGTACTGGTGTCCGGACGTGCCCACGACCGCGGGGTGCATGGCTGCGCCGCTCATCGGATGTCGACAACGTCCTGGGCGAAGATCATGTCCTCCTGCCCTACCCTCGCCGGTTCGTCCGCCCATGACAGGTAACGGGCGAAAAGCCAGACACCGTCCCGTGGATTCGACAGGACCTCTGCTTCGGCGCCGGTGCTCAGGATCACCCGTGCACCGACCGCGACGTCCCGGACATTGATCGGAGTGCTCATCATGCCCTCTGTGCCTGGGCACCCTGGCGCCAGGTCATCAACTCGTCCCAGGTCTCCGCTTCCATGAACTGCGCCCAGCGGCGATAGAGATTGCGCATCGGCTCCTCGCTCGCCTGCGCCTTGGTCAGTTCAACGACCCGCCCGGGCATTGCCAGGCCGTCCCACTCCCAGTTCTCGACGGCATGGCCCATCCCCATTTCGTAGGTATAGGGGTAACGACGAGCGATCGTGCCCCGGCTGGCGGCGTGAGCATAGTTCCAGTTCTCCATGTCGTCCTGTTCGGTCATGCCCGCCGGACCGGAGTACCGGATGTAGTAGTCGCGCAGGAAATTCTTGACCACCCGAGGCGCATCGCGGTCGACGAAGAAGAACCGCCATACCTCCGTCTCGTGAGCATTCCTGGGATGCCAGATCGCCAGCGTGCGCGGCTGCCGGGGCAGCAGGGCCACGTTGGGAAAGATCTCACCGGGCGCGCCGATCATGCGGCTGTGCGCCCCGGGCCGCTTGCGTCGCTCCTCCTCGCAATGCCGGAAATACTCGGCGACCTCGGGCGAGTTCTGATAGACGGGCTGCGGCTGGTGGTCACGGGGCAGGACATAGGTGATCGTCTGGTGTCCGCGATCGGGTATGGTCACGTGCAGCTTGCGGGCGACATCCAACTCGCTGTAGTCGCGCCGGCTGCGGCCGCTGGGACCGGCGCCGACCAGGTCAACCGAGCGGTGCGATATGTTATGATACGTATCGCCGCTGAAGTTCTCGGCCGGGAACTTCCAGTTGCATGGGATGACCCATTTCTGCACGCCGCCAAGCAGCTCCGCCTGCGCTTCCCGCCCGTCCCATCCGTCCAGGATCAGGTCGAGGAAACACTTGAACTCGCCGAGGTATTCAAGAAAGGACGGCGCGGTGGGATCCCAGTTGGCCCATACCGTACCCTTGTAGCAGCACAGTTGCGCGACCTCGACCAGCCGGTATTTCTCTTTGTCCAGCTCTGAGTGGTAGGCCTCGCGCAGGAACGGCACGCCCACCAGCGCGCCGTCGGTGCTGAAGCTCCAGCCGTGATAGGGGCAGGTGAAGACGACGGTGTTGCCGTCGTCGTAGCGGCAGACCTTCATGCCGCGGTGGCGGCACGAGTTGAGAAATACATGGGCCGCGCCCGCACGGTCCCGGCAAAGAATGACCGACTCCTCTCCCATGCGGGAAACGAAGAAATCGCCTGGATTGGGAATCTGGCTTTCATGCCCGACGAACAGCCAGGATCGGGCAAAAACCCGCTCCTGCTCCTGCGCGTAGATTTCCTCATTGACGAAGATTTCGCGGCTGATCAGCCCTGATGCGAGATCAACCAGGCCGGTATGATACCCGGATATTCCGCTCCTGGACATTCTGATACCTCCCCTCAAAAGAAAAATGTCAGGTTCTTCGTCAGCAATACATTCTGATCGAGGATGATCCTGCGCCGGGCAATCAACCAGCTGTCACCGTTGCGACGCAGCGTGTCTTCCCGCTTGCCGACCAGCATGTCGGTTTCGGTTTCCACGCGGTTGCGATAGATCAGGAACCGGCACTTCGCCGTGACCTCGGACGGTGCATACAGGTCAGGCGCCGCGGCAAGTACCTGCACATTCGATACCATGTGGCTGATCCGGGACTGCGGCTCCTCGGCCCAGTGGATGCCGGTCTGGATCTGGCGCACGCGGCGGGTCAGGGTGTCCTTGCCCTCGTCGAACCAATTGACGTCTTCCGCCTCGCGTGTGAACTCGCGGGCGGTGTCACCGTACTTGACGTTGCGCCGCATCGGCATCCAGTAGCGGATGTCGTCGGCGAGCAGATCCAGCCATTGGTCATGGCGGCGCTCATCCAGCAGCTCCGCCTCGGTGTAAAGAAACTGCGCGATTTCCTCGGTCAGCAGAAGTCGGGTGACACGTTCATCGTCCATGCGTTGCCTCCGTTCGGCTGCGGGTTGTCTCCCGCGATGGTCTTGGGGCTGTGTCGGACGGCCAAATCCGCTCTCGGCATCCGTGTGCCCGTGCGCACCCGGGGATGTCCGCGACGAGCGGGCGACACACAGGTTGCCGATGATCCGATATCGCCAGGAAGTATCATCTCACGTTTCCGTGTCCGTTTCGCGATGGCCGGATTACGGCTACCTGCTCCACAGCGCCGGCGGGTGAGGCGGCCTGTTCGCCGGAGATCGTTTCGTCTCAATGAAAAGTCCGGGTTGGGTCGCCGTGGCAAGCTCGGATCAGGGAGGTTCGGTCAGGAACCGATCGACCAGGCGATATGCGTCCGTCCGGTCGGCGCGCCGATGCACGGTTTCCCGGTTGCGGGCGCCGGACGTGAGGTAAAACCGCTCATATTGTTCGTTACGGGAGCCGAGCGCAGAGGCGGCGAAATCCCAGCCGAGGCGGAAAATGCGCGCACGGGTTTCGGCGGTCGTATCGCCGGCGCCGCGCAGGTACCGGTCGATCAGCGGCCGCAACTCGGGATCGGCGAACTGCGCCGCGGTCGGCGTGCACAGCACATTGTGCGACCCGATCAGGCGGATGATCTCATTCACCCGCGGGAACCAATACGGCAGGGTAGCGCGCAGCGCGTTCATCGGCCGGTGATCCAGGAACCAGGCGCCGTTGCCATATTCATGCGCCTGGTCTTCCCCGGCCAGGACGGCGGCGTGCGCAAGTTCGGCGTAGCTCCAGATTTCGCCCAGCATCTGAACCGTGGCGGGATCGTTGGCGCCGATCGCCTCGGCCATGCGGGTCGCGAGGCCCCAGGCAAACTCCAGCTTGGTCCAGGCGCGGATCATCGTCTGATGCATCGCGTTGCCGCGCCAGCTGTCGGACATCACGCTGTTATAGACGGCCAGGTTGCCGTCGATGAACACGCGGTGGCGGGGAACTTCCACATCGTCGAAGACGACGAACGCGTCCTGTTCGTCGAAACGGCCGGACATCGGATGATCGAACCGGTTGTCCGCGGTCGAGAAGCTGTCCCGGCAGATGAATTTCAGGCCGGGCGTGTCCATCGGGATGCTGAAGGACAGCGCGTGCCGATGATGCGCGTCGGGCATGGGCTGGCTGGGATATACCGCCAGCTCATCCGCGAAGGGGGCGAGCGTGGCGAGCACACGGGCGCCCCGCACGAGGATGCCGTGTTCCGTGTCCTCGACCTTGTGCAGCTGGGTTTCGTCGAGTCCGGTGGGCACATGGCCCTTGGACTTGTCGCTCATGGCGTGGATCAGCGTGTGCGTCAGCGACAGGTCGCGGCGGCGGAGTTCCTTCTGGAACGCGACCAGGTTGGCCGCGCCCTGTTCGTTGCCGTTCGCACCCCACTCATCGGACCGACCGGCGAAGCCCGCATAGGTGACGTTCATGTAGTCGGGGGTGCGGCCCATCAGGCCGACCGAATACTCCGCAATGCGGCGCAGCCCCTTGTGGCGGCGCTTCAAATCGTCCTTCGAGCGGGGAATGATGTGGCTGATGGCGATGGGTTCGCCGGTTTCCGGATCGGGGAACAGGCAGTCGTCGGGATATCGGTGGTGGATGTCGAACGTCTCGGCGATCGCTTCGGCGCCGCCGCGCAGGCCGGGGTGGTCGCGCGGGTCGGTGACGCGCTGGCTCCCGAGCCAGAGCTGGCGGCGATCACGAAGGCCTTGCAGGAACTGGGCGCCGGTTCGGGCTGGCATGGGCGGGATCCTCGGTGCGGGTCAGGCGGGCGGGCCATGAGCGCCGTGCGGGATCATGGCCCCGGTTCGCCACATCGCGGCTTCATTGGCCGGCAGGTGGGAGGACTGTGTCCCACGTCCTGGCCTTGCGGCAAGCCCGGCTGGCCCGCCGGAGACGACCGCTGCGACATTTCCGCATCATCCGTCGCTTCCGACCCCTGTCCGAATTTGGCCGCGACGTGAGCCGGCCGGTCCGATCACGCTTCAACTGCCTGGCGGCAATGCGGGTCTCCCGGCCGCTGGCTTGGGACTTGTCCGCCACTGATGTAGCCTGAACGCCAACTGCGCAACGGCGCCGCCAGGCCTGAAGCAAGGAGGAACCAGGAATGCCACCACCCGACACAGTGTCGATACAGCGCTCGCCTGCCATGCCAGGCGAGCGGACAGATCATGGATGGGAATCCCTCCGGCCCATGGGAGCGCTCTCGGCCATGACGTTCTCTCATATCGATCCACGTCCAATCGTCCCCGCGCTTGGCGCCGAGATTTCCGGGGTCGACCTGCGGCAGCCAGGCCCGGAAGCGCAGTCGGAGATCAGGGCGGTGCTGGCGGACCGCAAGGTCCTGGTGTTTCGCGATCAGGACCTCTCGCCCGATCAATACGCGGCATTCCTGAACATCTTCGGCACGCCGGTGAAGGAGGACATGGCGGTGGATGAAGGCCACCCTCCGGAAGTCGGCGCCATCCATATCCGGGCCAATGAACAGCAGCGGATCAATTTCTGGCACATGGACCATTCGTTCCGCGAATTGCCGACACGCGTCCTTTCGCTTTATGCGAAGATCCTGCCACCGGTCGGCGGCGACACGTTGTTCGCCAGCCTGGAGGCTGCCTACGACGGCCTTTCCGATGCAGTGAAAGAACGGATTGAAGGTCTACACTGCCATCATCGCATGACGCCAACCCAGAATACGATGCGCCGGTATACGAAGGAACAGGCGGCGGCGATGGAGAATGCGCCGCCAATCGTTCATCCGCTGGTCGGCTGCAACCCGGAGAATGGCCGGCGGTACCTGTTCGTCAATGTCCCGATCTACTGCCGCGGCATCGTCGAGCTTCCCACGGCGGAAGGCGATGCGCTGCTCGCGGACCTCTATCGTCACGTCCAGCGACCGGAGTTCCATTTCCGCCTTACCTGGCGGCCGGATACCGTTGTGGTCTGGGAGAACAACCACACACTCCACTATCCCGTGGCCGACTACTTCCCCCATGAGCGCAAGCTCTGGCGTGGCGTGATCAAGGCAACCGAGGCTGACAGACCCAGGGCGGCCAAGCCCTCTTGACGTTAGGCGGCCGGCCGCGCGTTTTAGGATCAACCGTGAACCGGCCATTCCGGGCCGGCGCGCATCCGGCCGAAGGCACAGCAAATCGAGGACAACACATGGCCCGTGTTACTGTTCTGAAAACGCCCGACGAACTATCCGGCGAGGCGCGCCGTATCGCCGAGAAGATCGTCGATACCCGCAAGTCGCTGGAAGGCCCCTTCTCCGTCTGGATGCACGCGCCCCAGTGGGCTGAACGTGTCGCGCATCTGGGCACGCTGGTGCGGTGGGAAGGCACGCTGGAGTTGCGGATCCGCACGCTTGCCGCGCTTGTCGTTGGCCGCCATTTCCAGGCCCAGTATGTGTGGGGCATCCAGGGCGTGATCGGCGCCGAACGGAACGTTCCCCGCTCGACCATCGAGGCGATCCGTGACGATCGGTCCGACGGCATCCCGCCAGAAGACCTGCAGATCATCGACTTCACGCGCCAGTTGCTGCGGAAGAACCGCGTCGACGAACCGCTCGCGCAGGCGGTCATGGCTCGTCTGGGCGCCGATCAGTATGTGCAGCTGACGACCTGCATCGGGTATTACGCGATGTTGGCGATGACGGTGAACGGGGTTGAGCTGGAGCCCAATCCGAAACACGAAGCCCTGAAGGTCTGACAAAAGACCTGAAGGTCTGACGAAAGAACCGTGCAGCCGGCCCGACGGGCCTTCCTGCGGACTGATGCCGATTTCAGGAGACGGCGGATCGGCCCCCCTTCCCCTCCGGGGCGTTCCCGGAGGGGGAGGCGGTTCCGACGGGGTTTGGCCCGAGGCTACTGCGCCGCCGCCGCGATGGGCGAGCCGGAGCGGAACGCGGGCATGACTTCCTTCGAGAAGCGATCGAGATCCTCCAGCTGGACCGCGAGCGGCGTGCCGAGCGGGGTCGCGCAGACCACGCGGTCGAGGGCGGGGTAACGTTTCTCGACCGCCTTGAGCTGCTCGATGATGTCCGCCGGCGTGCCGGCCAGGAAGCCGCCCATGGCCACGGCGTCCTCGATCCGCGGCAGCTTGATCGAACCGGCCAGCGCCGGGTTCCGCATCGCCGCGATCTGCTCGTCTGTCAGCGCGCGGACGAGGCGCAACTCGCCGAACATCTTCATGTTCTCTTCGTAATGCGGCGCGGCTTCGCGGATCGCCTGTTCGCGGCTGTTGGCGATGTGGAACTGGAAGCCGAGCGCGAGGCGTTCACCGGGTTCAAGCTTGATACCACGCCGCGCATAGGCCTCGCGGAAGCCGGTGATGTGGCGGTCGACCGCGCCGCCCTCGGCTGAGCCGCCGCCGATCACGCCGTTGATGCCGTGCTTGGCCATGAAGTCGAACGCGCGCTGCGAGCCGCTCTGTATCGGCTGCCAGCATTCGACCGGCAGGCGTTCCGGCGCCGGTACCAGGGTGATCTCCTTCAGCGTGTAGCCGCGATACGGCACTTCCGGCGGGATCGTGTAGAACCGGCCCTTGTGGGAAAACGGCTCGCCCTGGAAGGCCTTGAAGATGATGTCGACGCCTTCCTCGAACAGTTCGCGGTTGGCTTCCTGATCGGTCAGGGGCGCACCGAAGGACTCGACCTCCCGCGTATGGTAGCCGCGGGCAACACCGAAGATCACCCGCCCGCCGGTCAGGATGTCGGCCATCGCGTAATCCTCGGCGAGGCGCAGCGGATGCCACATCGGCACGACGTTGAAGCCGCAGCCGATGTTCAGCTTCTTCGTCACGCCGCAGAGATGCATCGCCATCATCAGCAGGTTCGGGATCAGTTCCGTCCCTTCCGGCTGGAAGTGATGTTCGGCCATCCACATCGTGTTGAAGCCGCGCTCATCCATGCACTTCGCATAGGCGACGACCTTGTGCAGCGCCTGGCCCAGTACCTCGCGGGAGTACCGGCGTTCATTGATCGGCGTGCCCGTGTAGCCGAGCTTCTCCATGTCGACGGTGCCGAAATAGGAGCTGTCGAATTTCGTGATCATGTTCGTCTCCTCGTGATCTCAGAGCGAAGCAAGGCTCTGATCCAGGACAGGTCGCGGGGTCCGCGATCCTGGCCCGGTTTTCAGGGGCAGGCCTCATCCGCCAGATTGCCCAAATTTGTGGCCGGGTTCCCGGGCGCTGACAAGTCAGGGGGGGGCGGCGCGGGCTAGAAGTGCGGAATCGCTGTGACCTCGGTCTCCCCAGATGCGGCTGATCGGCCATCCGGATCAGCGTGGCTGATGCTGGCGCAGGAAGACACGCACCTCTTCGGTTGTCGCCGCCAGCAATTCCTTCGGTTCGCGCCAGGGGAAGACAGTCGACCGCGCGTTCGGCGCCAGCGCCGCCACGTCACGTGACGTGACCAGCGGGTGCGCCGTTGTATCGTCGGGCATGACCAGGATCGGCGTCCGGCAGGTGCGGGCGAAGTCGCGGGTCACGCTGTAGATGAAGTCCGGATACACCCGGTACAACCGGTGCAGGTACGGTTCGATCTCCGACCTGTCGACGTCCGGGCGCCGGGCAAGGAATTCGGGCGCCCATACATCGCGGCCGGAGTTGAACATGTAGTCCGGGTGGTCCGGATGATGGCCGACCGTCTGGCACAGGATGGCGCCGACAACCCGGTCGGGCGCGCGCTGCAGCAGCTTCATGGCGAAGCAGCCGCCAATGCAGTAACCCATGAAGAAGAAGCGGTCGATGCCGAGATGGTCCATCAGCCCAAGCTGGTCGTCCGCGAACGCATCCCAAGGATCGCCTGCGGGGATGGGACCGCTGGACTCGCCGCCATTGGCGTTGCGCTGGTCCATCGTGATGCAGCGGAATTCACCGCTGAACGCGGCCATGGCGTTGATCACGGCGTTCGGCCAGTTGGCGATGCGCGAATTCAGCCCGCCGCCCGGGACGACGAACAGCGGGAAGCCGCTGCCGGCTTCCTCGTAGCGGATACGGACGTTGCCCTTTTCATAGAACGGCATGGTGGACTCCCCGTGTTCGCCGGCCGGACCGCTACGCCATCGACAGTTCCCGGTATCCCCCGCCCGACACCGCGTCACAATGCTGGCGGAACGCCGGATGGCCGCCGCTGTAGCGCATCACCCGGCGGACCTGCTTGCCGTCCACGTTGCGGTTGATCCCGGTCATCCAGGAGTCGACCTCGGTGAACAGCAATCCATCATTGGTTTCGATCACGTGATCGGTCCAGGCCTTCGCCGCCTGGGGCGTCGCGTCCACGCGCGTGCGGCCGTTGTCGCGGGCGTGACGGATCAGCGCCGTGACCCAGTCCGAGGTGTATTCCACCGCGCGCGGGAAGTTGCCCAGGCCGGCGTGCGGTCCCATCACCATCATGAAGTTCGGGAAGCCATCGACCTGGATCCCCAACAGGGTCACCGGCCCGTCGGCCCACTTGTCCTTCAGCGACACGCCGGCGGTGCCGCGGATGTCGATCTGGTCGAATGCGCCGGTGATGGCATCGAAGCCGGTCGCGTAGATGATCATGTCGAACTGGTAGTCGGCATCCGAGGTGCGGATACCTTCCGGCGTGATGCGCTCGATCGGGGTTTCCGTCAGGTCGACCAGCTTGACGTTCGGCTGGTTGTAGACCTCGAAATACCCGCTTTCCAGCGGCACCCGGCGCGTGCCGAAGCCGTGCGTCTTGGGGACCAGCTTTTCCGCCACCACGGGATCCTTGACCCGCGCGCGGATTTTTCCCGCCAGCCAGTCCGACATCAGCCTGTTGGCTTCGCGATCCATCAGCACGTCGCGGAAATTGCCCATCCAGATGCCGAAGCCCGGTTCGCCGTAGCGCTTTTCCCAGAACGCCTCGCGTTCTTCCGGCGTCACATCGAACACCGATCGCGGGTCGGCGGCGTGGATGAAGCAGCCGACGGTTTCCTGGCAGCGGGCGAAGATATCGGCGTAGTTCTGCCGGATACCGGCCATTTCCTCGGGCGTGACCTTGGAATTGTGCAGCGGCGCCGACCATTGCGCGGTGCGCTGGAACACCGTCAGATGGCCGGCGGTCTTGGCGATTTCCGTGATGGCCTGGATGCCGGTGGCACCGGTGCCGATCACCGCGACCCGCTTGCCCGCGAAGCTGACGGGGTCCTTGGGCCAGTTATGGGTGTGGCAGGACTGCCCCTTGAAGGTCTCGATCCCGGGGATACGCGGCAGGACGGACGCCGACAGCACGCCGATCGCGGTGATCAGGAACCGCGCCGTGCACTGGCTGCCGTCGTGCAGCGTGACCTTCCAGCAATGTCTGTCGTCCTGATAGTGCGCCGCGGTGACGGTGGTCTGGAACTGGATATCGCGCCGCAGGTCGAACCTGTCGGCGACATGGTTCAGATATCGCTCGGTTTCCGGCTGGCCGGCGAAATGCTCCTCCCAATTCCATTCGTCGAGCAGGTCCTGGGAAAAGGAGTAGCCGTAGGTCCAGCTTTCGGAATCAAACCGCGCACCCGGATAGCGATTCCAGTACCAGGTGCCGCCGACGTTCGAGCCGGTTTCGAACACCCGGACGGACATGCCGAGTTCGCGCAGGCGATACAGTTGATAGAGGCCGGAGACCCCGGCGCCGATAACGATCGCATCGAAATCGGGCGACGTGTCGCCCACGGGATCATGCGCGATCTGCACTGCGTCGTTCATGCGTATTTCTCCCCTGATGGGCCGCGCGGCTGCCTGTAGGCGACTGCCGGTAACGGGCGAACCATTCCCCCGTTCCCTGCGGAATAGATGGCCGGAGGCGTCTGTAGCCGCACAGGATAGCCCGGGTCGGCGCCGATTTGCCAGTCACACTGGGTGTGCACCCGCAGCGTCAGCGTCATGCCGACGCCCGACCAAACCAGGCAGGCGGTGAAGGTGCGCCCACTTCGTCATGCCCGCGCGCTGATCAGTCAGCGCCGGAAGCCGGGTTCATGCGAAGGCCGACTTGACCTCCCGCGCCAGCAGCCGGATCGACTCCCGCTCCGCCGCGTGATCGGCAAGGCCGGCGCAATTGGTTTCCAGCTGCACGCCCGACAGTCCGATATCGCGTTGCAACGCCTTCAGCTTCCCGACCACCGTATCGGGGGAGCCGATGAACACCGAGCCGCGCAGGGTCTCGTCGAAGGTGATTTCGGTCAGGCGCTGCGAGGTCTTCCAGCGTGCATGGTCCGGCGGGGTGTTCTGCCGGCGGGCGGAGTCGGCGAGCAGGCGGCTCTGGTTCTGGAAATGCTGCATCAGCGTGGGGCCATACGCCTCCTGGGCCGCCGCATCGGTCCTGGCGACAAATCCGGGGCAGCGGAGATAGACGGGCGCCTCCCCGGGATGTCCGGCGTCGGTCCAGGCCTTGCGATAGACGTCGATGTGCTGCTTGAACATCCGCACATCCTCGTGCCGCACGGACAGGAACAGACCCTGGCCGGCCGCGCCGGCCGCGGGAAAGGTTTCGACGCTCGCCGCCGCGATGCGGATTTCCGGCGTCGGCTTCTGCACGGGATGGGGAACGACCGTGACGTCCTCGATGTCGTAGAACTTGCCCTTGTAGGAAAAATTGTCCTCCTGCCAGGCACGCTGGATGATCTCCAGGCATTCGATCTCGCGTTCCTTGCTTTCGGAATACGCGATGTTCAGCGCCTCGTAGGTCTTCACGACGCCGCTGCGGCCGACGCCGAAGATCAGCCGGCCCTTCGAGATGTGGTCCACGGTCGCCGCTTCCTCGGCGATGCGCAGCGGGTTCGCCAGCGGCAGCACCTGCACGCTGGTCCCGATCCGGATCCGCTCGGTGCGGGCCGCGATCGCGGCGGCCAGGACCAGCGGGCTGGCAGCGAGGGCGCGCCGCTTGTCGAAATGCAGCTCCGCGAGCCACATCACGTCCAGGCCATATTCCTCACTGGCGTCGACGATGTCGAATGCGGCGGCGAAGCAGTCGGCCTGGCTGCGGCCGGGCAGCATCGGAAATTCGTGATAGATACCCAATTCCATCGGATGGGACCTTCCCCAGCGCGGTCTTGTTGTTGATCGGTTGTGGTCCGCGCCCCGCCGCGCGTCAACCGAGGCGTCCTTTCCTGCGCCTGTCACGCGGTTTCCCAAGTGGGATGGTGGCGTTTACGGAACCCGGAGCGGACCTGCGGGATTCTTGCATCCCGGGACGGAGCAGTGTCTCATGCCGGCCCCATGCAGCCGAGGGGACCGCAAGCGACGGACGGATCCTCGGCCGGTACGGAACGGATGCAAGTTACGGAGGCACTTTTCAGCCATGGCCGATACGCCGACCACGATCGCCGAACCACGGGTCAACGATCCCAACAAGATGGCTCGTCGGGCCGTTTTCGATCCGACCGTTGCGACGGACAAGCCACAGGAATTCTATGAGGACATCAAGGCCAGGTTTGCCGCCGAACGCGACAAGCGGCTCTCCTACCGTCCCGAGGGTCTTTCCCAATACACGTCCGACCTGACCGGTGAGCTTGCGCGGTATGAGGCCGATCCGTGGGCTGAAACGGTCATCGAACGTGACCCGGTCGAGGACTATGTCGAGTGCCTGTTCATCGGCGGCGGCTTTTCCGCGCTGCTGACCGCGGCGCGCCTGCGGCAGCGGGGTGTCGAAAGCATCCGCATCGTGGAGCGCGGCTCCGATGTCGGCGGCACCTGGTATTGGAACCGCTATCCCGGCGCCGCCTGCGACGTCTCGGCCTATGACTACCTGCCGCTGCTGGACGAACTTGGTTACGTGCCAAAAAGCTTCTTCGCCAAGGGGCCGGAGATCTACGCGCACTGCCAGGCGATCGCCCGGAAGTACGATCTGTACGACCTGGCGATGTTCCAGACCACGGTCACCGCCACGCATTGGGACGAGAAGGCGAAGCTGTGGCGGCTGTCGACCGATCGCGGCGACAAGCTCTCGGCGCGGTTCGTCATTGTCGCCAATGGCACGCTGGCAAAGCCCAAATTGTCGAAGATCAAGGGAATGGAGACCTTCAAGGGCCATTCCTTCCATTCCTCTCGCTTCGATTATGCCTATTGCGGCGCCAAGCTGGAGAACCTGAAGGACAAGCGGGTCGGCATCATCGGCACGGGCGCCTCGGCGGTGCAGATCATCCCGAACCTGGGGCGAGCGGCGAAGGAGCTGTATGTGTTTCAGCGGACGCCGTCCGCGATCGATATCCGGGATGACATCCCGACCGATCCGGAATGGGCTGCCAGCCTGCGGCCCGGCTGGCAGCAGGAGCGGCTGGAGCGGCACGTGCTTGGCACCAAACCGAATGCGGACAAGCGGGCCGAGATCGAGGCCCTGCCGCGGGAGCTGCGCACCCAGCGGTATGAGAACCACAATATTGAGCATCAGATGCGGATTCACCGCCGCATCGAGGAGATCGTGAAGGACCCGGCAACGGCGGAAAAGCTGAAACCCTGGTACATGCACCGCTGCAAGCGGCCGTGTTACGACGACGAGTACCTGCCGGCCTTCAATCTGCCGAATGTTCATCTGGTGGATACCGATGGCAAGGGCATCACCGAGATCAATGAGCGCGGACCGGTGTTCGAAGGCACGGAATATCCGGTCGACGTGCTGATCTATGCCACCGGCTTCGAGGTGCAGGTCACCGGTATCTACAATGACATCCGCGGCGAGAACGGCCTGGAGCTGAGCGACAAGTACAAGAACGGCATGCGCACCGTGTTCGGGATCCACTCATCCGGTTACCCGAACATGTTCATCATGGGTGGGTATCAGGCGTCGTTCCAGTTCAACCTGACGTTCATGCTGCAGACGCAGGGGTTCCACATCGCCGAGTGCATCAAGTACACGCGCGAAAACGGTCACACCGTCATCGATGCCAAGCCCGAGACCGAGAACTGGTGGGTGAGCGAGGTCATCAAGTTCCGCGGGACGACCAACCGGAACCGTGAATGCACGCCCGGCTACTACAACTTCGAGGGCGAGGAAAACCGCCGCGAGGATGGCAACTACAACGGCGGCATGTGGCAGTACTGCGAACATCTGAAGACAGCGAAGGGAAACTACGAAAAGTACTTCAACTTCGCCTGAATCGCCTCGGACGCGCCGTCGCGGCCTGGTCCGCTCGGCGCGTCCGACATTGCTCGTGCGTTGCTGTCACCTTCCTGAAGCAGAATTCGCTCCATCCCGCGAGAACCCCTCCGGCACGTGCTGCGATGGGGCGAGAGAGGCGGAAGCTGACCGGCAAGCGGACGCCGCGGCATTTGCCTGGGGTTGCCCGGGCGCGTGGGGTGGTGCCGGCCGTCCATACGCCCGGGGACGGGCAAGACGGGACGGGGCGATCCGCACGCATGCGGCCGTAGTGTAGCTGTTGAAGCGCACCGGGCGCGACGCGACGAAAACCGTCGTGCTCGCCATCCAGCGGTCGGGACGGTAGAGCCGATGCAGACCGAGCGCAGCGACCGCACGGACTGAGCATCATTCGACGGAGCGCGGCAGCCGCGAAGCCGAGCGCGAAAGGTGCGAAGCCGCTCGAATGATGCGCTCATTGTATGTTGCAAGCGGGCATTCCTGGCCACGAATGCCTGCTTACAATATGGACAGTTCCATGCATCTGCGGCTTTCCGCCGCGACCGCATCGGTCGCGACGAGGAAGTCGCGATGCTCCAGAAGCTGGGCCGCGCGCTCATACTCCTGTCCGAGTTTGTTGAGTGCATCGGCTATCGGGTCGCCCGTCGCGGCGCGGGACAAGCGAAAGCACAGCCGCGCCTTGTGACGAAGCGCCTCGGGGTCAAACATGTGTAATTTCCTTTGGTTATACGGTGTTCTTAAACTTTTCGCTGCTAATTCATAACAGTGTCAACGCTTTGCGATTCACACTTTCGTGCTCGCAATCCGGAGCGGTCGCGCGATGACGGCTCCGGCGGAAGATCATCCGTTTCGCGATCAAACGACGCGCAACCCATCATCGGTTGACGCGTCCCGGGCAAGCGCCGCCCCCGCCCGTGAACCTGCCGTCGGTCGCTGAGGTTCGCGCCGGCCGGTAGGCCGTAGGGCCGACGACAACACATTTCGAGTGGATTATGTTGACACGCGCCGTTTTTGAGGCGACCTCACACAAAACTGATTGCTTGTCCCGAAACGGTATTGTAGAGTTAACCAATCGTTAAACGAACCAACGACCCCAGCTGCTCACCCCAATGAAGGCGGGACATGATCAGAGTACTTGTTGTCGATACGGATGAGGCTGTCTGCGACGTCATGAAGGCGGTGATCGAGGAGGAGTACCCGGGCAGCCGGGTGACCTGCCTGTTCTCCGGCGACCTCGCGGTTCAGGCTCTCGACGCCCAACAGGTCGACCTGGCTGTCATCGAGGCGGTCCTGCCAGGGGTGTGTGGGTTCAAGCTGGCCGAACAGGCCGCCCGCCGAGGCATTCCGGTGCTTCTGATGTCGGGGGAGTTGAGGACCCAGGATAGCCTTGCGCAGTTCGGCTACCCGCATCTCTGCAAGCCATTCCGTATTGGGGACCTGGCCGCGGAAATCCGGCGTCTCACGAGGATGGCGAGTGAAAATCTGCGTCGGCTCCGGATGGCCATTGCCCGACAGCAAGCGGCCGGAACTCCGCTGCCTGACCAGACAACCGCTTTCGCGGGTGACAACTGGCTGTCGGGAACGGTCATGATGGACGACATGGCGGAATTGAACCAGCCCATCGTCCTTCTGGTCGAGTCGGACCACCGGGCGCGGGAGATCCTGTGGGCGGGCCTCGAGGACGCCGGCTACACCGTCATCGCCGCGGCAAGCTACGAGGAGGGCCAGATCCTTCTCGCGGAGACGCGATGGGACGTGCTGGTCACCGCCATCGACCTGGAAGGCCGCAGCGGCTCCGCACTCGCGGCAGAAGCCAGGGACAGAGGCATCCCGGTGCTGTTCATCGCCGACAACGTGGTGTCGCTGGCTCGCCGCCCCGCTGGCGGACAGGCTCAGGCCCTGCTCAAGCCGTTGGCGGCACATATCCGGTTGCTCGCCCAGGCGCCCGCCAGTCAGGCCGCCTGACAAGCGAAGATTCCAGGCGTTCGGCGGAAGCCCTCCGCACCCTTGCGGGGGCGCAGACGCGTTCAATGCATCCGGCTCGCCCGGCTGCCAACGGCGTCGTTGGTCTCGGCAGCGACGCTATGATCCCTCTCGTCACCGCGCACCGCCCGTAACAGCGCCTGCCGTTGTTTCCTGGGCAGCCGGCTCACCGGGGCAACCGGATTGTGAAGGTCTGCGCGATGCGCAGCAGATCCGGGTCCAACCCCGACGGTCCGGCGGGATGCAAACAAGCCGCTCCTCAAATTCACGCTTTTTTTCTGCTCGCATGGCGATTCGGGACGGGCGCGCGAAGCAGCGGACGACCATCGGCACCGGCGCGGTGTCCGGCCTGTCCGGTTGCACCTGCCGCCGGCGCCCCAGTGACACCGACGTCCCGCTCGATCCGC
>JBFXDK010000109.1:0-10419 GCA_050181195.1 Acetobacteraceae bacterium
TGAAGGTGACGATGGCCGACCGTATCCTGTTCCCCGAAGGCGGCTATACAATTACGCCCGCCAGCGAGGCCGTGCTGCGCAAGATGGTCCCGACCTTGTCCGGCCTGAAGGAAACCCGCGTCGTGGTTGAAGGCTATACCGACAATGTTCCGGTCGGCGAAGAACTTCGGCGACAGGGCATCACGTCCAACCTCGACCTGTCGTCGCGGCGGGCAGACAATGTCGCGGACTACCTGATCCGCCACGGCGTGCCATCTGGGCTGGTATCGGCCCAAGGCCGCGGCGACGCAAACCCAATCGCGCCGAACACCACGCCCGAGGGACGGTCGCAGAATCGACGGATCGAGGTCACGCTGGTCGGCCCCGGCAACTAGATCGGGAGGCACGCCCGTGTTCGCATCTGTTGCCAACCGTTGCCGAGGCGCGCGCTGTGTCGATACTGACCGAAGGTGGGACTTCGATGCGGGGCCTGGATGCCGAAGGCGGGGCGACCCGGCAGGCAGTCTTGGGCGGGCGAGCGTCATGACGATTGTGGGACAAGACACATGAACCGCCTTCGGCACATGTCTCGGGGCGTCGGCCTGCTGGCCCTTTTGCTGGCCGCCGGCACAAGCTGCTCATCCGTCGCCGGCAATCCGTCCACGGCCCCATCGAAGGCCGCAGGCGCGGAAGCCCTGCCGCCGCTACCCATGGTCATGGAACCGCATGCGGTCGGCCTGCTAAAGGCCATGACGGACCGGTTGTCTGCCGCGAGGTCGATGGGCTTCACCGCCGTCGTGGAGATCGAGGCGCCGAGCCGCCTGGGTCCGCCGCTGATCTATGCGTCGCGGTATGATGTGACGATGCGGCGTCCGGATCAATTGCGGGTGATCCTGTCCGGCGACGGACCGGCCTCGGAATTGTACTACGACGGCCAGACGATCGTGGCCTATGCGCCCGCCGAGGACGTGGCTGCCGTCGCGCCGGCACCGCCGACCATCGACGCCGCCCTGAAACAGGCCTTCGACAATGCGGCGATCTACTTTCCATTCACCGATGTCATCGCGGCCAACCCGGGCGCGCTGCTGATCGAGGGCGGAAAGCTGGCGTTCACCATGGGGCAGTCCCGCGTGGTCGGCGGCACCAGGACCGACATCGTCGCCTGGGCCGACGACGACGTGTTCGTGCAGATCTGGATCGGCACCGACGACAAACTGCCGCGGCGGGTCCGTGCGGTCTACCGCAACGATCCGCTGCGGCTGCGCCACGACATGGCGCTGTCGAACTGGCGATTGAACACGGCACCGGCCTGGGCCGGAAGCCCGTCGGCAAGGGCCAGGGCAGCTCCACGCATCCCATTCGCGCGGCCGGACCGACGTGCGCCCGGCCCGGGTGCCGCACCGCAGCCAGCACCGCACACGCAACAGGAGGG
The DNA here is from genome assembly GCA_050181195.1 of Acetobacteraceae bacterium. Lineage (GTDB taxonomy): Bacteria > Pseudomonadota > Alphaproteobacteria > Acetobacterales > Acetobacteraceae > Rhodopila. The sequence goes on from JBFXDK010000109.1 coordinate 1,412, forward strand.
AACGCGATGACCCGCGTGATCGCAGCGACGGTCCTGGTTGTACTGTGCCAGGGTCTCGCGGCTGATCCGGCCGCGGCCTGGATCACCGCCAATCGCTGGGGCGGCGGCATGACCCATAGCTGGGACTTCACCCGCCACACCAACGCCGCGGGCGGCAGTACCAGCTACTCCTGGGGGCATGGCGCGGAACACACGAATATGTATGGCGGCACGACCACCCATGCGTGGGGTGGCGGGACCGAACATACGAACGTCTATGGAGGGTCCACGTACGGCGCCTATGGGGCGGGCGCCGTACATACCGCCCCTGGCGGCACAACCACATATCGTCCGCCAGGCTACTACCCGCCGGCCTATCCGGCCTATCATCCGCCGGTCTCCGTGCCGTATTACGGCTCCACCTGCACCGGGTGCGCCGTGGCCGCGGGGGCGGTCGCCGGAGGCCTGGCCGGTGCGGCGGTCGCGTCCGCAGCGTCCTCCAATGCCTATGCGGCCGGCGTCGCCGCCGGTTCCGCGAGTGCAGCGGCCCAATACATCATGGGCGGGCAATACGCGACGCTGCCCGGCGGTTGCGCCAGGCCGTCCGTCGGCAGCCAGGTCTACTATCTGTGCGGCAATACATGGTTCCTGCCGTCCTACGGCGCGAACGGAGTTTATTACCGTGTTGTGCCGGCACCCTGAATCGCACACTTGTCCGGGTCTGCCTGTGGTCGAATGCACGACAACAACAATAAGTATTGATATGGCTACCGGGCGGCACTGTCCCGCCCTGGAGTATTTCGTCCGATAGGGAGAACCAATCCATGAAACATCCTCGCAGCCTTGCCCTCGACCTCCCCGGCCCGGCGCGCCTGCTTCTTTCGGGACTGCTGGTCCTGGCGGCGCTCCCGATGACCGGTTGCTCCGGTGGCGTCAAGATCGGCCCGGAAGCCGTCGCCGGCTTGACGCCGGACGCGACCGTGGAGATGAAACAGGTCCAGGTCGCCTATATTGGCAGTGCCGGCGGAGGCTCGGGCACACTTTACTACCGAGGTCGCGCGTATCCATTTACGGTCAGCGGCCTCGGCATCGGTGGAATCGGTGCCTCCACCATCGACGCCGAGGGCGATGTCTACAAGTTGCCCAACGTTGCCACCTTCCCGGGCGCGTACGCCCAGGGCCGGTATGGATTTGCTCTCGGAACCACCAGCGGCGGTGACCTGTGGATGCAAAACGAAGCGGGCGTAATCATGCGGCTGCGGGCGAAACGGACCGGCCTGATGCTGAGCCTGGGCGGCGATGCCGTCGTGATCTCCATGCAGCAATAAGCGCGGACGGCCGGCACGGGGAATTCGCAACAATGTCTATGTCGGATCATGATGCCGGCAATGCCCGTTCAATCAACCGGCATAGCGGTCTACTGGCTGTCGCCCTGGCCGGCGCAGCGTTGTGCGCCACCGCCACCGCATCGACCATGGCGGCAACGCCCCCGTCCGCCGACGGATTGGTGGTCCGCACCGATGCCGCCTCCCACGCGCCACCGCCCGGTCACGCCGGCAGCCCCCCCACGAACGAGAGTGCAACGGACCTGGCCAAGAAGCTGCAGAACCCGATCGGCAACCTTTACAGCTTTCCGTTTCAGAGCAACACGAACCTCAACTACGGCCCGCACCGCGGCACGCAGGAAATCCTGAACATCCAGCCGGTCATTCCAATCCACATCAGCCCGGATTGGAACATCATCACGCGCGCCATCCTGCCGCTGATCTGGCAGCCATCCCTGCAACCGGCGCGCACCGTCCCGTTCGGCACCGGCGCCACGACATTCTCGGCCTTCCTGTCGCCGGCCAATCCGATCGATGGCTGGCTGTGGGGCGTCGGCCCGGTCGTGCAGATTCCCACCATCAGCGACGCAAGCCTAGGGTCGAACGTGTGGGGCGCCGGCCCGACCGGCGTGCTGGTCTACATGAAGGGGCCTTGGGTGGTCGGCGGACTGGCGAACAATGTCTGGTCCCTCGGCGGAACGGCCGGCCCGGGCGGCACCCGGTACAACGTGTTCACGCTGCAGCCCTTCGTAAACTACAACTTCGGCGAAGGATGGTATGTCGGCACGTCCCCGGTGATCACGGCCAACTGGCTCACGACCGGCGATCATGCCTGGACCCTTCCGATTGGCGGTCAGGTGGGACGAGTGATCAAGATCGGCGGCAAGCTGCCGGTCAACCTTCTTGGCGGCGTCTACTACAACGCGCTGCGTCCGCAGTACGGCTCCAACATCCAGGTGCGAACGCAGGTGGTGCTGATCTTCTGACGCGGATCGCGCATTGGACAAACGTGCGCACGTCGCGCCTCACCGCGCGGCGCCTGCGCCCGGATCGGTCCGAGCACGGATTTCGGTCGACGATGTGTCAGAGCGAAAACGCGCCTCGGGGATCGCGGTGAAGATCTCGGCGTAGCGCCACGGCAGCGGTATATCGCCCAGCGCACGCACGCGCCGCTGCTTGTCGATGCGCACGGCCACCAGGAAACTGGCGCCCGAGGCAGCAATTTCCTCCAGCGCTGCGTGCATGCGATCCGCGTCATCGCCATAATACTTTGGCGCAACCAGCCGTTCGGCTGTGTCCGCGCCGATGACAAATGTAGCACCTGGGAACAGGCGTGATTTCTCAAGGAACGTCGGCGCACGGGTAAGTTCGACCGGTGTTTTCCAGGCGAATTGTGCCGCTCGGTCTCGCACCGTTCCGGCCTCCAGCGGCGGCTTATCAACGTTAGTAACGGAAATTTCAAACGCCAGCGGCTGCCGCGTGATCTCCTCCGCAACCCGTGCCAGCGCGACATGCCCTTCGTGCACCGGATTGAACGAACCCGGGAACAACAGCGCCGGAACGGGCGCGGACAACATCAATTGGCCGTCGGGCTGGACAGTAACGCGATTGAGCGCACCCGCCACAAGCTGTTCAATCGCGTCGCGGTCGGCGAAGACCGTTTCCTGATAGGTTTCATCCGCATCAAGCAAGCTGCTGGGTGCGGGTGCCGCAACCCTACAGGCTCGGGCCAGCCACAGGACAATGGCCCGTGCGACAAGGTCCTCCTCCCCCCCGCGATCCCGCCGGCCCTTCGCCAGGACCGCGGAGCAGTGCAGGACCCCGGTCGCGTTGGCGCATGCGATATGGAAGCGATGCTCGCCCCGTCGCGGGCGATCACTCACCAGCGCAGCCGTGGCGCCAACACCAACCAGATCGCTGCCCGCCGGCGCCAGCCTGGCCGCGCGAGCACGCGCGCTGCGTGCCATCGCGATGGCGGTATCGGCACTGGAGGCCTGCGCGGGGGAAAAGCCGAGATAGGCCGCGAGCGCCTGCTCATCATAGGGAACCTGCGCTTCAAGCAGCAGGCGGGAGCCGCCGGGCACACGCAGCAACTCGCAGATCGCCCCGCTGCCGCCGCCAGTGATGGCGAGCGCGGCCTTAGGGCCTGAGGCGTGCGTTGCGGAGATCAGTTGCTGCCATTCGGTGGCCGACGGGCTCATGGTGCATGCGGTCCTGAAGCTGATCGGGCCAAGCGGATCGTGAAAGGCGGCATAGGCGAAGTCAACCAGGCGAGGCGGCCCCCGTGAGCAGCGGGTCAAGCGCGCCGAAACGTCGGGTGAGACGATGCACCATTGGGATCGAACAGTCGAGCATCACCGGGGGCCTTTGCCGCGGCAGGTCCGGTTTGGAGATGCCTCGGAATACGATGGCAAGACCGCTCTACGATAAAACATGATCGAGCAGAATTTGGCAGTGGACAAAACCCGTCAGGCCCCTTGCACACATTGCGATGCAACAAAAAGTTTGATGACGATATTGTCTCCGCGTGGCAGGGTTCGTAAATTAGCTTTGTCGATCGTGGAAGTTAAGGCCGTGCTTACGCTGCAATCGTTGCGCTGGGTTGCCCCCGACAGGAAGCCAAAGCCTGCCACCTGTCGCGCGGCTGTTGACGGTTTGCGCGCCCGCTCGGCCGGGCGGCATTCTGTCCCCGCCCCCCTTGAACCCAGATTGGCCGCGCTGGGCGAGCTGGCCGCTGGGATGGCTCACGATTTCAAGAACGTGTTACAGACGCTCACCTCCACGCTGGAGCTTGCCGAAACGCTCCATGATGATCCGGAAGCCGTCCGACGGCTTCTCGCGCAGGGGTTGCGCATCACGGAGCGCGGAGCGAAGTTGGCAAACCGCATTCTTGACCTCTCGCGTCCCGGCGGCGGCGCTGTCGTCGCGGCTGATCTGTCACCCTCGCTCTCCGACGTGGCGGAAACGCTGGCCAGAACCGCCGGAGCGCGGATCAAGCTTTCTGTTGAGCCGCAATCGAGCGATCTTTGGCACGCGGCAATCGACCCGCACGAGTTCTCGCTCGCATTGCTCAACCTGGGCATCAACGCCCGCGACGCATTGCCGGATGGAGGCGCAATCAAATTCATCGCGAAGAATGCGACGCTGCCTTCGGAGGAACGCCGCCGTCGACCCGCGAACGCCGATCCCATGCACGACCGCAGGGGGCCGGCTTTGCCGCTGCCGGGGGGCGACTACGTGCTGGTTGCCGTCTCGGACACGGGCCAGGGCATGGATACCGAGACACTCGCCCGAGCGGTGAAGCCATTCTTCACCACCAAGGCGCCGGGCAAGGGCACCGGCCTGGGCCTTGCCATGGTGCACAGTTTCGCGGCTCAGCATGGTGGCAGTCTGCGTCTTATCAGTGCGCCGGGGAAAGGCACGACGGCGGAGATCTGGCTGCCACGGCGCGTGGAGGAGTAGACCCGCTCCCGGCCTGGGTGCATCGCAACGGATGCACGGACAGGCAGACGTCCCGGAGGGTGGAATACCGGAAGACCCGACGCTGGCGTCCCATAGGGGATTCGAACCCCTGTTGCCGCCGTGAGAGGGCGGTGTCCTAGGCCTCTAGACGAATGGGACCACGGCCAGACCCAGGTTTCTACCGAAGATCGTCGGCAACCTCAACACCCGAACCGCCATCACGGTTCACCGCTCCGCATCCGGCCGGGATCCATAGGTCCGGAACCGCTGCTTCGCAGCCGCCATCTCCTTGTTCGTCAGCAGCCGCGGCGTGCCGGCTGCCCGCGCCATCAGGAATTGCCGGCACAGCGTCTCCAGCAGCACCGCCCGCGCCAGCGCCTGGTCCGGGCCGTCGCCGAACACGATCATTCCGTGATTGGCCAGCAGACACGCCGTCCGTCCCTCCAGCGCCTTTACCGCCAAATCGGCCAGCGCCGGCGTACCGAACGTCACATAAGGCGCGCAGCGCACCGTCTCACCGCCGAACTGCACCACCATGTAGTGGAATGCCGGCAGATCCTGGTTAAGGCACGCCAGCGCCGTGCAGGCATCGGCATGCGTGTGGATGATGCAGCCTGCCGCGGGATACGCCTGATAGATCGCCGCATGCATCGGCGATTCGCTCGACGGCGTGCCGGATCCAGACAGCACCTGCCCGTCAGGCCTCACCACCACCATCTCCCGCGCCGACACCCCCTCCGGCGAGCCGCCTGAAGGGGTTACGACCATCCCCTCGGGAACGCGCAGGCTGACATTGCCCGCACTTCCGACGATCAGCCGGCGCGCACCAAGGTCCTGATAGAGGCGGTGAACCGCCTCGCACGCAGAATTCGTGCTCACATCAGGAAGACGCCCTTGCCGTCGGATTGCTTGTCGAACAGCTTGTATGCCGCATCCGCCTGATCCAGCGACCAGCGATGCGTGAACAGCCTGTCGACATCGATCTTCCGGTCCACGCAGAACTGCGCGCATTCGGCCTGGATGATGTTCGAAAAGGTCCAGGACGCGACCAGCGTCAGCTGCCGGCGCAGCAGCATCGGGCTCACGTCGATCCGCACATCGCCACCCTCGCCCACGAAGCACATCGTGCCCCATACCTTGGTGGACTTGATGGCGTTCGCCCGCGCCTCCGGATTCGACGATGTATCCAGCGTCAGGTCCGCGAATCGCCCGCCGGTCAGGTCCTTGATCGCTGCAACCGGGTCGTTGGAGCCGGGATTCACCACCTCATCGGCGCCGAATTCCTTGGCGCGTTCCAGCCGCTGCGGGCTGATGTCCAGCGCGATCACCCTTGCGCCCATCGCCTTGGCGAACTGTGTGCCGGCCAGACCCACCGGCCCCTGGCCGAAGATGGCGATCGTGTCGCGGCCCGAGATGTTCATCCGCCGCAGCGCGCCATAGGCGGTGCCGGACCCGCAGGAAACCGCGGCGCCAGCGGCGAACGACAGCTCATCCGGCAGCGGGACCATCGTATTGGCCGGCACCAGCAGATACTGCGCATGTCCGCCATGGGCGTTGGAGCCATACACCTTCACCGGCACTTCCTGGCAAAGCTGCTGCCAGCCGGACCGGCAATGCCCGCACTGGGTGCAACCCTGGTAGTGGTGCACCATCACCCGCTGGCCGACCTTGGCCTCGGACGGCAGCACGCCCGGACCCACCGCAACCACCACGCCACAGGGTTCATGGCCGGCAATCGTGGGGTTCGGATTCGGCGGCAGGCCGGTGGCGTTGCGCTCCTGATTTTTCGGCCGGCGATACTGATGCAGGTCCGACCCGCACATGCCCGAGGCCTTCATTTCCACCACCACCTCGCCGGGACCCGGGGTCGGATCGGGGAAATTCATGATTTCCAGCTCACGATCGCCGGTGAAGACCACGCCGCGCATCGGGGTTCCTCCTGTTGTCGCGTTGTGCCCCGCTTCTAGCGCGAATCGGGCCAGGCAGACTACCGGGCACGGCGTGGTCACGCCCCCCGGACTGCTGCTAACCTTGATCAATGGCCGCCATGCTCTCTACCGACGACACTACGCCGGACCCGACGCCCGCCGAGCTCCTCGCCGCGCGCCCGCACCTTGCCATGCACGTGATGGACGGGCTGCTGATGGACGACGTGCCGCTGAACCGTATCGCGGATGCGGCAGGCACGCCGACCTGGGTCTACTCGGCCAACACGATCCGCCGCCGCTTCCGCGCCCTCACCACCGCTCTGTGCGACGCCGGTCTGGACGCGCAGGTGCATTACGCGGTGAAGGCGAACGATCACCGCGCGATTCTCGCGCTGCTGGCGCGCGAAGGCGCGGGCGCCGACGTTGTCAGCGAGGGAGAATTGCGCAAGGCCCGCCAAGCCGGCATGCCCGCCTGCGATATCGTATTTTCCGGCGTCGGCAAGTCGCAGCGCGAACTGCGCCTCGCTTTGGGCGAGGGGATCGGCCAGATCAACGTCGAAAGCGCCGAGGAACTGGCGATGCTCTCCGCCCTCGCCGCATCCATGGGGAAGCAGGCGCCGGTCGCGCTCCGCGTGAACCCGGACGTCGACGCCGGCACGCATGAGAAGATTTCCACGGGACGAGCGCAGGACAAGTTCGGCATTCCGTATGCCGACGCGGCCGAACTGTATGCCCGCGGCGCCGCCCTGCCCGGCATCCGCATGGTCGGCCTCGCCACGCATATCGGCAGCCAGATCCTCGACCTCGCGCCCTATCGCGCCGCCTATGCCCGCATTGCCGATCTCGTGCGCGTCCTCCGCGGCCAGGGCGAACGCGTCGAGCTGGTGGATTGCGGCGGCGGACTGGGCATTTCCTATCGGGACCAGATCGCGCCCAGCCCGGCTGGGCTTGCCGGCGCAATGCGCGCGGCTTTCCACAACCTTGATGTCCGCCTCGCGCTGGAACCGGGGCGCTGGCTCGTCGGGCCGGCTGGTGTCCTGCTCGCCTCCGTCATTCTGGTGAAGCAGGCGCAGTCCGCGCGCTTCATCGTGCTGGACGCGGCGATGAACGACCTGGTTCGCCCGGCGATGTACGATGCCTGGCACGGAATCGTGCCTATGTCCGCCGTCGATGCAGCCGGTCCGCTCAGCTCGGCCGATGTCGTCGGTCCCGTTTGCGAGAGCGGGGACACGTTTGCGCGAAGCCGCCCGCTGCCTCCCCTCGCTCCACACGCCCGCGTGGCAATCCTTGATGCGGGCGCGTATGGTGCCGTCATGAGCTCGCCCTACAACGCGCGTCCGCGTGCGGCCGAGGTGCTGGTGGATCAGGATCACTGGTCTGTGATCCGCGACCGGCAACTGCACAGTGCGTTATGGGAAGACGAGCGCATTCCGGATTTCGACACATGAGCGACAAGGCGACCTGGCCCCGCCAGCTTGCGACGCGACGGGTGCTGGCGCGCGTTGCGATTCTGTTCGAACGGGTCTGGCCGGCGCTGTGGCCCGCCTTGGGCGTCGCCGGGCTGTTCCTGCTGGCGGCGTTGCTGGACCTGCCGCAGCGCCTGCCGGTCGCTTGGCACGTCGCGCTGTTGACCGGCACCGGCCTGACGATCGTGTTCCTGCTGTTCCGCGGCCTGCGCGGGCTGCGGCTTCCCGACACTGCCGCCGCCGACCGCCGCCTGGAAATCAAGTCCGGACTGACGCACCGGCCGCTGTCGGTGCTCGCCGACCGGCCCAGCCAGGCCGATCCGGCCGGCACCGCACTGTGGCAGGCCCATCTCGCGCGCACCGCCGCGCAGATCCGCCGCCTGCGCGTCGGCGCCCCGCACCCGGGCCTTGCCCGGATCGACCCGCGCGCGCTGCGCGGCGGTTTGGTCGTAGCACTCATTGCCGCTTTCGTGATCGCCGGCGGCGATGCGCTGTCTCGTATCGCCGCAGCAATGCAGCCCAACATGCCGCGCCCCGCCTCCGCACCCGGCGCCGAACTGGCGGCCTGGATCACGCCGCCTGCCTATACCCGCCTGCCGCCGGTCTTCCTGAAGCAGGATGGCGCCGCGTTGCAGGCACCGGCCGGCTCGCGCCTGACCGCCAGCGTCACAGGCGGCACCGCCACGCCGCAGCTGTTGCTGTCCGGCCGCGGCGAACCGTTCAAGGCGCTGGACCCCACCAGCTTCCAGGCGGAACAGGAACTGACGGAAGGCGGTCGGCTCGCGATCCGACGGGACGGACGCGAACTCGCCGCCTGGGACCTCACCGTCGTGGCGGACCAGCCGCCC
>JBFXDK010000109.1:10519-18718 GCA_050181195.1 Acetobacteraceae bacterium
GCTCGCGCTGCACATGGAGGAAGGCCAGGCGGAACAGACTGCCCGTGCCCTGGAACTCGCACGCCAGGCGGCTCGCGACGCACTGGACCGCGCGACGAAGGAGCCGACCGACGCCAACCGCCAGGCGCTGGAGGAGCGGCTGCGCGAGCTGCAGGAAGCGATCAACCGCCACATGCAGGCGCTGATGGAGGAAGCCCGCCGCAACCAGACCCTGATGCCGTTCGATCCGGAAGCGCATGCGCTGAGCAATCACGACCTGGACCGGCTGGCCGAACGGGCGCGGGAGGCGGCGCGGGAAGGGCGCATGGATGAGGCGCAGAAGCGCGTGCAGGAACTGGAGCAGTTGTTGGACCAGCTTCGCACCGCCCGCGCCAATCCCGGCCAGCAACAGCAGAATCAGGGCAGCGCCCAGCGTCGCCAGCGCGGGCAGCAGCAGATGGGCGCGGTGCAGGACATGATCGGCCGTCAGGGCGGCCTGCTGGATCAGGCCGAGGGGCGGGCGGAGCAGGACTCCCGACCGCGCGGGATCCAGCCGCCGCAACAGCAGGGGAATGAGGCAAATGGCCGCCCCGATCCCAGCGCCCAGCGGGAAGCCGACCGTCGCGTGCAGCAGGCGCTGCGCCGAGCGCTAGGTGAATTGATGCAGCAGTTCGGTGACCTGACCGGCGAGGTGCCGCCCAGCCTTGGCGAGGCCGACCAGGCGATGCGCGAGTCGGCGAACCAGCTTGCCCAGGGGCGTGACGGTGCCGCCGGTGAGGCGCAGCAGCAGGCTATTGAAGCACTGCAGAAGGGCGCCCGTGAGATGGGGCAGGCCATGGCGCGCCAGTTTGGCCCCGGCCAGGGCGGGCAGGAAGGCGAACCTGGCGAGGGCGAAGGCCAGAACGCCATGGGCATGATGATGCCGGACGGGCGCAGGGGCGAGGGACGCAGTGGCGGCCCCCTTCCCAGCAACCCTCGCCGCGCAAATCCCGACGGCCGCGATCCGCTCGGCCGCTACAACCAGGGCACGGCAAGTAACGATGGCGACGTGGTGGTGCCTGAAGAGCGGGAACGGCAGCGCACCCAGGCGATCCAGGAGGAGCTGCGGCGCCGCGGCGCAGACCAACAGCGGCCGCGACAGGAGCTGGATTATATCGACCGGTTGCTGAAGCAATTCTGACGCGGAGGCGCGCGCTCCTCCGCCCGGCGGAGTACTGCCGCGCTGCTGTGTCAGCCGCGTTTTCCCAACGTGGACAACGAGGCCCCGCCGTCCACGCAAGGACCACCGCCACGGGACTTCGCACCCAATGCAGGGTGCCGGTTGCGGGTTTCGCTACTGGTCCTGTATCGGCTGTCTACTCCCTTACCCATTCGACGGTGACGACGGTTTTCCGACCGTTGAAGAATGGATGCTCCCACTCCGGTTGGGTCACGATAAGCCGATCGCCTTCGAGATCGACAAAGCGCACGAGCTCCGAACCGTGAAATGCGGGGTTCCAGGCGACATCAACTTTCACCGTCAGCCGATTTCCGCTGACTGAACATCGCCCCGAGAAAGCGATGGTGCGGTTGAAGAGTGTCACTCGCTCGGCGTCGGTCGTAGGAGCGGGCAAATCCGAAGGAACTGCGACGACGGTCCAACGCCCGTCGGCGTCGAACGTGCAGAAACCACTGAGCGGCTGACAGATGGTTTCGCCATTGTCGGACATTGTGAAGACAATGGAAACCAGTTTCCAGGAACCGATCAACTCGGACAACTGGTCCTTACTCATTGCGACCTCAAAGGATTGTCACAGGACGGTTCGAATACGGTATCGCCCCGTGCCCACCCCGTCACCCTGGAACTCCGAGGTGAATTTACTGCCTTGCCTCGATGCGCCGGAAGCACGCCCGAGACAATGGCGGAACCGGCGAACCGTCCTATGCGTCCGCCTTCAGCACCTCGCCGGCGAGATAGAGGCTGCCACAGATCAGCACGCGCGCCGCCCCCCCATCCCGAGGGATCGCCCGCAGCGCATCGGCGACGCGCGGTCCGGGGCGCGCGACGCCGCCGGAGGCCGCGATGATGGCCTCGACCGGCAGGGCGGAATGCTGTTCCGGCTCCGCCACCGCCCACAGGGTTGTGGCCAGCGGGACGAGCGGTCGCAGGAACTCGGCCGAGTCCTTGGCCTGTTTCATTCCGACAACCAGATGCACGGGCCTGTCCGTCCATCCTTTCAGGTGCTCCGCCAGCACCACGCCAGCCCCGGGGTTATGGCCACCATCCAGCCAGAGTTCCCAGTCGGAGGGCAGAAGCGCGGACAAGCGTCCTTGCAGGCGCTGCAGCCGAGCAGGCCACTCGGCGGAGGTCACGCCGGCCCGGATCGCGTCATCTGGTATTCCGAGCCCCGAGGCCCGCAGCGCCGCGATGGCGATCCCGGCATTGTCCAACTGAAAAGCGCCCGGCAGGGACGGCGGCGGCAGGTTCAGCGCGCCGGCGGCATCGCTGTAACGGAATCCCGTGCCGGTCGGCTCCACCTGCCAGTCCTGGCCGCGCAGCAGAACCGGTGCACCTGCACGAACCGCTTCTCCCCGCAGCACGTCCAGCACCTCTGCCGGTTGCGCACCGATGGCCACCGGCACGCCGGGCTTCATGATCCCAGCCTTTTCCCGCGCAATAACCGCCAGAGTATCGCCCAGCAGCTCGCGGTGATCCATGGAGATTGAAGTGATGGCGCAGGCAGCCGGTGGTGTCGTGACATTTGTCGCGTCCCCACGGCCGCCCAGCCCCACTTCAAGCACGCAGAGATCCGCGGGTACCGCGGCGAACAGGTCGAACGCAACCGCCGTGATCACTTCAAAGACGGTGATCGGCGCGCCGGCATTCGTCCGTTCGACTTTTTCCATCGCGGCCGCAAGCGCCTCGTCCGAAACCAGTTCCCCTGCAATGCGGATGCGCTCGTTGAAGCGAACGAGATGCGGCGAGATGTAGACATGCACCCGCATACCGGCTGCCTCGGCCATCGCGCGGACGAAGGCGCAGGTGCTGCCCTTTCCGTTGGTTCCCGCGACATGCACGATCGGCGGCATGCGCCGTTCCGGATGGTCCAACTTGCCCAGCAGCGCGATCAACCGGTCGAGGCTGAGGTCGATGAGGCGCGGATGCAGCCCCATCAAACGCTCGACGATATCGTCGATGCGCTTGCTCACGCCGCTTCCGGGAGATCCTTCACCCGGAGCAGGGAGATGACGCGGGCCAGGGTGGATTTCATTTCCTGACGCTTCACCACCATGTCGATGATGCCGTGTTCCAGCAGGTACTCGGCGCGCTGAAATCCTTCCGGCAGCACTTCGCGCACCGTCTGTTCGATCACACGCGCGCCCGCAAAGCCGATCATCGCGCCAGGTTCAGCGATCTGGATGTCACCCAGCATGGCGAAGCTGGCCGTCACACCGCCGGTCGTGGGATCGGTCAGCACCACGATGAATGGCAGGCCGGCTTCCTTCACCAGGCGCGTGGCGATGACGGTGCGCGGCATCTGCATCAGGCTGACTGCGCCTTCCTGCATGCGCGCGCCGCCCGAGGCGGTGAACACGATCAGCGGTGCTTCCTGCAGCACGGCCAGGCGGGCCGCGGCGACCACCGCATCGCCCACTGCCGCACCCATGGAACCGCCGATGAAATCGAATGACATCACGGCAACCACAGCCTTCTGCCCGTCGATCGTGCCGTGCGCCACGACGATGGCATCGTCCAGGTGGGTCTTGTCGCGTGCTTCCTTCAGCCGGTCCGGATAGCGCTTCGTGTCGCGAAACTTCAGCGGATCGATCACCGCCTTCGGCAACTCGATCCGACTGTAGCTGCCGGCATCAAAGGTCCAGTCCAGCCGTTCGGCCACGCTGATCCGCATGTGGTGGCCGCAATGCGTGCACACCTTCTGGTTTGCCATCAGATCGCGATGGAAGATCATCTGCTGGCAGGCGGGACACTGGTGCCAGAGATTGTCCGGCACCTCCCGTCTTGCGAACAGGGTGCGGATTTTAGGTCGGACGAATTCAGTAAGCCAGTTCATGGGATCCGGACCTGCCTTTCCACCGCGGCCGGGGTTTCAGCCCCCCGCCGGGTCGCAGACGGCTTCCACCCTGTTGCCATCCGGGTCAAGCGCAAACGCCGCATGGTAGAATAGGACGGATCATAATGCGGCTGAATACAAGCGCGCCATCGCACCGCCCGCCACTTGCCAGGGCGGCGGCGCGGAATGCAGCAAGGGGGGCGCGATTCGGCGGTCTGACACACCCCGATCCGAACGCAAGGGGCACCGGGCCCGCCATGGTCGGTCCCAGAACGGCGGGGATCACGCCAGGTGCGAAGCCGTGAACGAGCCATCGCCGGGGGTCGTCCTTTCGAATCCCGGACTACGGCGAAGCTGGCCTGGCCCTCACCCCTGCCGCCAGCGCCCGCACCTGATCCAGCACTTTCGCCACGGCGTCGGGCTTCGCCCGCCCGTCCGCGTCCAGGTTGGCGGCCAGCGTGTCGAGCAATGCGGATGCCACCACCGCGGCATCCGCCACCTGCGACGCCTCCGCCGCCTGCGCGGGGGAGCGCACGCCGAAACCGATGGCAATCGGCAGGTCGGTCGCTTTGCGGATGCGCGGAATGGCGTGGGCCAACTGCTCGCTCGTCGCGCTGCGCGTGCCGGTGATGCCGGTGATCGCGACGTAGTAGACGAAGCCCGAACTGCCGTTCAGCACGTGCGGCAGGCGTGCATCGTCCGTCGTCGGCGCAACGAGGCGGATGAAGTCGATCCCGTTCGCGTCGGTGTGGGGCAGGATCAGGTCGGATTCCTCGGGCGGCAGATCGACCACGATCATACCGTCCACGCCCGCCAGTGCGGCGTCGGCGCAGAACGTCTCGGGGCCGTAGGACAGGATCGGATTTAGATAGCCCATCAGGATGATCGGCGTGGCGTCATCCTGGCTCCGGAAGGTTCGCACCATTTCCAGCGCATGTGCCACCTTGTAGCCTGCGGCCAGCGCCCGCTTGCCGGCCGCCTGGACGATCGGCCCATCCGCCATCGGGTCGGTGAACGGCATCCCGATTTCGATCAGGTCGGCTCCCGCCTCCGGCATTCCCAGCAGCAGCGACAGCGATGTCTCCCGGTCCGGATCGCCCGCCTCCACGAACGGAATCAGCGCGCCGCGCCCCTCCTTCTTCAGTTTGGCGAAGCGGGTGGCGATGCGGCTCACAGTTTCACCCCCAGATGGTCGGCGACGGCGAAGATGTCCTTGTCGCCGCGGCCGCACAGATTCATCAGGATGATCTGGTCCCTGTTCATTGTGGGTGCGAGCTTGGTGACATGAGCCAGCGCATGCGCCGGCTCCAGCGCTGGAATGATCCCCTCGGTCCGGGTGCAGAGCTGGAACGCCGCCAACGCTTCCTGGTCGGTGGCCGAGACGTATTCCACCCGGCCGATATCATGCAGCCAGGAATGCTCCGGGCCGATGCCGGGATAATCCAGGCCGGCGCTGATCGAATGCGCCTCGGTGATCTGTCCGTCGTCGTCCTGCAGCAGATAGGTGCGGTTGCCGTGCAGCACACCCGGCCGACCGCCCGTGAGTGATGCCGCATGCTGGCCGCTGTCGATTCCATGCCCGCCCGCTTCCACACCGATCAGTCGCACCGACGTGTCATCGAGGAACGGGTGGAACAGGCCCATCGCGTTGGACCCGCCACCAATGCAGGCAACCGCGGCGTCCGGCAGGCGACCCTCGGCTTCCCGCAACTGCTGCTTTGCTTCCTCGCCGATCACGGACTGGAAGTCGCGGACCATCATCGGATACGGATGCGGCCCTGCGACCGTGCCGATCAGATAATAGGTGTCCTCGACATTGGCTACCCAGTCGCGCAGCGCCTCATTCATTGCGTCCTTCAGTGTGGCCGCACCGGACGTCACCGCCTTGACCTCGGCGCCCAGCAGCTTCATGCGGAAGACATTGGGCTTCTGCCGCTCGACGTCGGTCGCGCCCATGTAGACAGTGCAGGGCAGGCCGAACAGAGCACACATCGTCGCGGTTGCCACGCCGTGCTGGCCGGCACCGGTTTCGGCGATGATCCGCGTCTTGCCCATCCGTCTGGCCAGCAGGATCTGGCCCATGCAGTTGTTCGCCTTGTGGCTTCCGGTATGATTCAACTCGTCGCGCTTGAAGTAGATCTTCGCACCCTTCAGGTGCTCGGTCAGTCTTTCGGCGAACCAGAGCGGGCTCGGGCGACCGACGTAATGCGTCAGATGCTTCTGCAGGTCGGCCTGGAACGCCGGATCGGCCTTCGACTCGTTATAGGCGCGCTCGACCTCCAGGATCAGCGGCATCAGCGTCTCGGCGACGAAACGCCCGCCGAATTCGCCGAAACGGCCGCGCTCATTGGGTCCTGTTCGCAGGCTGTTGACGCCCGGCGGGGGCACGAATGGCTTGTTCACGGGGAGCACTCCTTGCGGCCGACGGTCATAGCGCAGGGCCGTCCCGGGACGGAAGAGCAGGCCGGCCGTGATGCTTGTCGCGCAGCGCGGCGAAGGTCCGGGCGTCCTGCCGCAAAATGCCCACAAATGCTGCATATGCGAACCTGCACGCTTGCAAGGCAAAGGGGAATAGGATTCCTACTCGATAGTAGGTAATCTCGACGTCCCATCTTCCACCTCCCGCAACGCGCCCGATATCGTTCCTATCGGCGCACAGCAGCAGGATACCGACCTTGACTCTCGCCACCGCCCCCTCCCCGAGCGACGAAACCTGGAAAACTCACGCAGCCGAGGCGCTGGCGGGGACGGGGGTGCAGGCATCACGGCCTGTGCATGCCAATCTCACACCGCCCGCCCTGGTGGCGGAAGCCCTGCGCCGGAGCGAGGGACGGCTCTCGGCTGATGGCTCGCTGCTGGTGGAAACCGGAATTCACACCGGCCGCTCACCGCGCGACAAGTTCGTGGTGGATGAGCCCTCGGTCAGCAATGACGTCTGGTGGGGCAACGTCAACCAGCGTATGGCACCGGAAAAGTTCGCCCTGATGCGGGCCCGCGTGCAGGCCTATTTGCAGGGCCAGGAACTGTTCACGCAGGATCTGTATGCCGGCGCCGATCCGGCCCACCGCGTGCGCGTCCGCCTGGTCACCACCCAGGCCTGGAACGCACTGTTCGCACGCAACATGTTCATCCGGCCGCCGGCCAGCGAACTCGCCGACTTCAAGCCGGACTACGTCATCCTGCACGCGCCGCTGTTCCAGGCCGATCCGGCGATCGACGGCGTGCGGTCCTCGACCGCGGTCGCGCTGTCCTTTGAGCAACGGATGATCGTTATCGCCGGCAGTGAATATGCGGGCGAGGTCAAGAAGTCGATCTTCACCGTGATGAACTGGATCCTGCCGGCACGCGGCGTGATGCCCATGCATTGCAGCGCCAATCTTGGCGCCGAGGGCGATGTGGCGCTGTTCTTCGGCCTGTCCGGAACCGGCAAGACGACCTTGTCTTCCGACCCCCACCGCAAGTTGATCGGCGACGACGAGCATGGCTGGGGCGAGAACGGCACGTTCAACTTCGAAGGTGGTTGCTACGCCAAGGTCATCAACCTGTCGCAGGAGAACGAGCCTGAAATCTGGGCGGCCTCCAACCGCTTCGGCACCGTGCTGGAGAATGTGGTCGCAGATGAGCACGGCTGCATTGACCTGGACGATGGAACGCTGACCGAGAACACACGGTCCTGCTATCCTGTCGAGTTCATCCCCAACGTCGAACTGTCAGGCCGCGGCGGTCAACCGAAGAACGTCGTCATGCTGACCTGTGACGCTTTCGGCGTGCTGCCGCCGATCTCCCGCCTGACGCCGGCGCAGGCGATGTACCATTTCCTGTCGGGCTACACCGCCCTGGTGGCCGGGACCGAAAAAGGCCTCAGCGCCGAACCGAAGGCGACGTTCAGCACCTGCTTTGCCGCCCCGTTCCTGCCGCGCCGTCCAGAGGTGTACGGCCGCATGTTGTCCGACCTGATTGCCCGATATGGTGCCGACTGCTGGCTGGTGAACACGGGCTGGAGCGGCGGGCAATACGGCGTCGGCAGCCGCATGAGCATCCGCCATACGCGCGCCCTGCTGCGCGCGGCGCTCGACGGGACGCTGAACAATACCAAGTTCCGCAAGGAGCCGTATTTCGGCCTGTCGATCCCCGAGCATGTCCCCGGGGTGCCGGAGGAAGTGCTGGA
>JBFXDK010000110.1:0-18682 GCA_050181195.1 Acetobacteraceae bacterium
CGCTCAACCTGTCCAACGTCTTCACCGCTGGCAACGGTGTCGAGAACAATGCCGACCTGACACTCGCCGTCGGCAAGACGATCACCAGCAACGGCCAGGGCTTGGAGAACAACGCGATCGTCACGCTTGCCGGCGGTGTGCTGAACGGCAACGGCATGCTGACGAACAACGCCATCATCACCGGCTTCGGCACCATCGGCGGCACAGGCGGGTTCACCAACAATCTCGGGGTCACCGTCGCAGGCGGCAACCTGACGCTGTCCAACACGGGCACCAACACCAACGCCAACCAGATCGATCTCTCTTCGGGCCGCCTGCTGACCCTGTCCGGCGCGACACTGGACAACCAGGGGGGACTCGCGCTGGCCGGCGGCGGGGTCAGCGGCACCGGTATCCTGCGCAACCAGGCGGGTGGCGTTGTCAGCGGCAAGGGCAGCATCACCGCCAACTTCGCCAACGAGGCGGGCGGCGTCGTGATGCTGTCGGATGCCGGCACCACCACGATCTCAAAGGCGTTCAGCAATGCCGGCGTGATCCAACTGACCTCCGCCAGCGCCAATCTCACCGGCGGCAAGATCACCAGCACCGGCCTGATCTACGGCCGCGGCAATGTCGGCAACGCCATCGACAACAGCGGCGCGCTGCGGGCCGAGGGCGGCGCGCTGCAACTGAACGGCGCCGTCAACAACCTCGCCGGCGGCACGGTCGAGTCCGGCACCGGCACCACCGTCCTGCTGTCCCAGGGCCTGACGGGCAATGCCGGCGACATCGTCGTGACCGGCGGACGTGTCGATACGAACGGCAAGGCACTCATTAATACAGGCCGCATCATGGGCCAGGGCATCCTGGCCACCGGCGGGCTGACGAACAACGGGCAGCTCAGCCTGGGCAACGGCACATCCAGCGTGCTGGGCGCGGTCACCAACAACCAGACAACGCTGATCGACAACGCCACCGTCTCGTTCCTCGGTGCCGTCACCAACGCGGCCGGCGCCACGATGACGATCAATCATTCCACCGTGTCGTATCTGGGCGGCTTTACCAACAGCGGCAACCTTGTCACCGACCCGACGACGCTGACCTTCACCACCATGACCAACGCCCATCCCGCGGCAATCGTGGCCGATCCGGGGGATGTGTTCCGGATCCAGCAGGACCTGCTGGGCGACACGGCCAGCAACACGAACTGGGATACGGACCAGGCGACGCTCGCCTTCGTCGATGGCGGCACCGATCTGCACCGGGTGGAGCTGTATGGAATCGACAAGGGCACCGCGCGGTCCGGCCTGCTGGACAATTTCGCCTGGGGCGCGCTGACGCTGGAGGCCGGGCAGATGCTGACGCTGGCCGACATCAAGGCCGACGGGTTCAACGGCGCGCTGTATATCGGATCGCTGGACCTGCAGGGCTACAGCGGCGGCAGCCTTGCAGCCTTCGTCCTCGGTGCGTTCGACGGCAACGGCTACAACATCTATTACGACCCGCTCGCGGCGGGAAATTCCTATTTGGGCGGCCTGACCTATTCCCTGGGCGATGGCGGTTCCCTGATCGCGTTGCAGGCCACCGCCGCACCCGAACCCGGCACGCTGGGCGTTCTGCTCGCTGGCCTGCCCGCGCTGGCGGCCGTGCGCCGGCGCGGCCGCCATCCTGCCAGCATGTAATTGCCGCCGCCCGGACATCGTTCGGCTGCGGCGCTGGCGCCGTGATCGGCATTCCACCGTCGCCACGGGCGCGCGCAGGCCGCATAAGCATCGGATCATGCCGCCGCTCCCCGTTCTTCCCGTCACCGACGCCCTGCCCGCGCTGGCCGAGACCCTGGCCCAGGGCCGCAACGCCATCCTGGTCGCCCCGCCCGGCGCTGGCAAAACCACGCTGGTGCCGCTCGCTTTGCTGGACGCGCCCTGGCGCGCGGACCAGCGCATCCTGATGCTGGAGCCGCGGCGGCTCGCCACCCGCGCCGCCGCCACCCGCATGGCCTCGCTGCTGGGCCAGCAAGCCGGCGCCACCGTGGGGTTCCGTACTCGGCTGGACCAGGCGGTTTCGGCCGATACACGGATCGAGGTGGTGACCGAGGGCCTGCTGGTGCGGCGCCTGCAATCCGATCCCGGCCTCGACGGCGTCGCAGCGGTGCTGCTGGACGAAATTCACGAACGCTCGCTGGAATCCGACCTCGCTTTGGCGCTTTGCCTCGACCTGCAACGGATGCTGCGGCCGGAGATGCGCCTGCTGGCGATGTCCGCCACCGCCGACGGCGCACGCCTGGCCGCCCTGATGCAGGCCGAGGTGATCGAAAGCGCCGGCCGCATGTTTCCGGTCGCGGTGCAGCACGCGCCGCGCGACATCGCGGGACCGCGCGACCTGCCGGACGCGATGGCCCGCGCGATCCGTGCGGCGCTGGCCGAACACGCCGGGGACATCCTGGCCTTCCTGCCGGGCATGGCCGAGATCCGCCGCACCCAGGCGGCGCTGGAGCGTTGCGGCGCGCTGGTTCTGCCGCTGCACGGCGACCTGCCGCCGGCCGAACAGGATCGCGCCCTGCGTCCCGCGGACCAGCGCCGGGTGGTCCTGGCGACCTCGATCGCGGAAACCTCGCTCACCGTCCCCGGCGTGCGCATCGTCGTCGATGGCGGCTGGCGGCGGGCGCCGCGGCTGGACAGCGCAACCGGGCTCACGCGCCTCACCACGGTGCGGATTTCCCGTGCCGCCGCCGATCAGCGGGCCGGCCGCGCGGGGCGGGAGGCCGAGGGCGTGGCCATCCGCCTCTGGTCGCAGGCGCTGCATCGCGGCCTGCCGGCACATGACCGGCCGGAAATCCTGGAAGCGGAACTGTCGTCGCTGGTGCTCGACTGCGCCGCCTGGGGGACGCCGCCCGCCGACCTGGCCTTTCTCGACCGGCCGCCATCCGGCACGCTGAAGGCCGCCGCGACGCTGCTGGGCGAACTCGGGGCGCTGGAGGGCGAGGGACGGATCACCGGGCTGGGCCGGCGCATGGCGCAACTCGGCGCGCATCCGCGCCTGGCGGCGATGATGCTGGAAGCGGAAACCCCGGCCGAAGCCGCGCTGGCCGCGACCCTGGCCGCGCTGCTGGAGGAGCGCGATCCGCTGCGCGCGCCGGACGCCCAGGCCGATATCGGCCTGCGCCTCGCCGCGATCATTCATGGCGATTCGGCCGCCGACCGCGGCGCGCTCTCCCGCATCCGACAGGCGGCGCGCCAATACCGGCGGCGCCTGCGCCTGCCGTCCGACACGATTGAGGATGGCGATCCCGGCAAGCTGCTGGGCGCCGCCTTCCCCGACCGGATCGCCCAACGGCGCGGCGAGCCGGGGTCGTTCCGGCTCTCGGGCGGCGGCGGCGCTCGGCTGCCGCGCACCGACCGGCTGGCCGACGCCAGCCTGCTGGTGGTCGCCTCGCTGGAGATGAAGGCCTCGGCCCGCATCCGGCTGGCCGCGCCGCTGGACCCCGACGACCTGCCGCATACCCTGGCCGCACGAGTGACCGAGCAGGTGGAATCCGGGTTCGATCCGGTCTCGGGCGCGGTGCTGGCACGTCGCCGCCGCCGCCTGGGCACGCTGGTGCTGACCGACCGGACGGAACAGGCCGACCCGGCGCAACTGGCCGAGGCGCTGGCCCGCGCCGCCGCCAGCCAGAATCTCCAGGCGCTTGCGTGGACCGACGCCGCCCGGCAGTTCCAGGCCCGCGTCGGTCTGATGCGCGGATTGGAACCGGATGCCGGCTGGCCGGACCTGTCGGACGCCGCGCTGATGGCTACCGCCGCCGACTGGCTCGCGCCGCATCTCCTCGGCATCGGGCGGCTTGCGGATCTGGGCCGGCTGGATGTGCTGGCGCTGCTGCGCGGGACGCTGCCCTGGGACCTGGCCAGCCGGCTGGACCGGGACCTGCCGGCGCATCTGCCGCTGCTTGGCGGGCGGGCGGCGGTGGACTACACCCAGCCGGTGCCGCTGGCCTCGGCCCGGGCGCAGGCGTTCTATGGCATGGCCGCGACGCCGCAACTGGCCGGCGGGCGCATTCCGTTGCGGTTGGCGCTGCTGTCCCCGGCCGGGCGGCCGATCGCGGTGACGGGCGACCTGGCGGGATTCTGGCAAGGCGCCTGGGCGGATGCACGCAGGGACATGCGCGGCCGATATCCAAAACACGATTGGCCGGAAAATGGAGCCAAACCAACCGAAAACTGATACGCACGATTCTTGTTGCGACGCCGCTGACGTGCCATGTCCAAGGCATGTACGTGCTCGCCCTTCCCGGCCCGCCAAGGCGTGGTTTCGTGCGCGGTTTCGCGCTGGCCCTGCTGCTGCTCTCATCCGCCTGCGCCCCGGGCGGCGCGATCGCGCGCGGCACGCCGGACAGTTTCGCGCCGCTGGTGAAACAGGTGCTGCCGACGGTCGTGAACATTGCCGTGACCGAAGCCGTGTCCGGACGGACGGTGCTCAGTGAGCTGCCGCCGGAACTGCGCGACACGCCCCTGGGGCGGGAGTTCCGGCGCCGCTTCGGCAACCGCACGGAACGCATGCTGGGCGCCGGATCTGGCTTCATCATCGATCCTTCCGGCATCATCGTCACCAACAACCATGTCGTCGGACGCGCGGAACAGATCACCGTGCAGATGACGGACGGGCGGCGTTTCCCGGCCACCGTCATCGGACATGACGATCTGACGGATATCGCGGTCATCAAGCTTACCGGCGCGTCGGGCCTGCCGGCCGTCACCTGGGGCGATTCCAGCAGCGTGGAGGTCGGGGACTGGATCCTGGCGGCGGGCAATCCGTTCGGCCTGGGCGGGTCGGTGACCGCCGGCATCGTGTCGGCCCGTGGGCGGGACCTCGGCTCAGGGCCGTTCGACAATTTCCTGCAGCTCGACGCGCCGATCAATCCCGGCAATTCCGGCGGCCCGATCTTCAACATGAACGGCCAGGTGGTGGGCGTCAGCTCGGTGATCGTCTCGCCCACCGGCGCCTCTGTCGGCATCGGCTTCGCCATCCCCAGCAGCGCCGTGCGCTCCATCGTCAACCAGCTTCTCTCGCGCGGCACCATCGAGCGTGGGTGGCTCGGCGTCTCGGTCGAGGAGCGGGACAACGGCGTGCTGATCGCCAGCATCGAGCGCAGCGGCCCGGCCGGACGCGCCGGGGTGCGCACCGGCGACGTCGTCGTGGCCATCAATGGCGAGCGGATCGATTCGGCGCGCGGCCTGATCCGCGCCATCGCCGGGGTCACGCCCGGCAATACGGCGCGCGTGACGGTACGCCGGCAGGGGCGCGATATCGAAATTCCTGTTACGGTCGGCCGGCGGCCAGCCGAACAAGCGGGATAGGAGAGTACGCGTCATGCGGATCCTGGTGGTGGAAGATGACAGGGACGTCGCCGGCTTCGTGATCCGCGGCCTGAAGGAAGCCGGCCACGTCGTGGAACACGCGGAAAACGGCCGCGACGGACTGTTCATGGCGGCGAGCGAGAGCTTCGATGCCGTGATCCTGGACCGCATGCTGCCGGGCGGGATCGACGGGCTGAAGATCCTGGAAACCCTGCGCGGGCAGAAGAACGCCGTGCCGGTGCTGATCCTCTCGGCGCTGGCCGAGGTCGATGAGCGGGTGAAGGGGCTGAAGGTCGGCGGCGACGACTACCTGACCAAGCCCTTCGCCTTCGCGGAACTGCTCGCGCGCGTCGAGGCGCTGGCGCGCCGCGGCAAAAGCGAAGGGCCCGTCACCAAGCTGGTGGTCGAGGACCTGGAACTCGACCTGCTGTCGCGCCAGGTGAAGCGCGCCGGCAAGAAGATCGACCTGCAGCCGCGGGAGTTCCGGCTGCTGGAATACCTGATGCGCCACGCCGGGCAGGTGGTAACCCGGACGATGCTGCTGGAAGGCGTCTGGGACTATCATTTCGACCCGCAGACCAACGTCATCGACGTGCATGTGTCGCGGCTGCGCCAGAAGGTCGACAAGCCCTTCCCATCCTCCCTGATCCATACGGTGCGCAACGCGGGCTACATGCTGCGCGCCGAACCGGCCTGACCGGGACCGCACGATCGTTTCCCCACGCCACGATCTGGCGGAAGCTCCCGCGATGGCCGAGCAACAGGCTTTGCCCGTGGCGCCGGCGGAGGCCCGGCCCGATGCCCACCGCCGCGTACTGTCGCTGACCCGGTCACGGCTGTTCCGGTCGGCGGGTGTCCGCTTCGCCGTGGTGTTCGCCGTCCTGCTGACGCTGAGCGCGCTGGGCCTGACCTGGTTCGTGTGGTGGTCGACCGCGGGCCTGCTGGACCGCCAGACCGAGGCATCGATCAAGGCCGATGCCCAGGCCCTGTCCGATCGCTGGTCGCAGGGCGGCATTCCCGTTCTGGTGCTGACGATCGAGGACCGGCTGGCGCAGAACGTCGAGGATGACGCGATCTATCTGCTGGCCGATGCCAACGGCACGAAGCTGGCCGGCAATCTGGAGACCTGGCCGCCCGTCGTGCGCGAAGCCGGCCCGTTCTACGAGGTTCCGGTGCAGCGGGCGGGGATCCGCACGCTGACCCGGATGCAGCGCTACGACATCCCCGGCGGCTTCCACCTGCTGATCGGGCGGGAAGTGCAATTGCGGGCACAGCTGCGCGGGCTGGTGGCCAATGCGCTGCTGTGGTCCTTGCTGGCCGTCTGCGTCGTGGCCTCGCTGGGCGCCGTCGTGGTGCGCAACCTGTTCCGGCGCACGCTGGCGAAGGTCTCGGTCACCGCCGCGGCGATCGCCGCCGGCGACCTGACGCAGCGCGTCCTGCTGACCGGCCGCGGCGACGAGCTCGACCAGCTGGCCGAGGTGATCAACGACATGCTGGACCGCATCGGCCGGCTGATGGAGGGCGTCCGCCAGGTCTCCAACGCCATCGCGCACGACCTGCGCACGCCGATCACCCGCGCCCGCGCGCGCCTGGAGGACGCGGCCCTGCATGCCGACACGCCCGACGAACTGCGCGCGGCGATCGAACGCGCGACCGCCGACCTCGACCGCATCGTCGGCATCTTCCAGGCCCTGCTGCGGATCGCCGAGATCGAAGCCGGCTCCCGCCGCTCCTCCTTCCTGCGGCTGGACGCGGCGCCGCTCCTCGCCGATGTCGCCGA
The DNA here is from genome assembly GCA_050181195.1 of Acetobacteraceae bacterium. GTDB lineage: Bacteria > Pseudomonadota > Alphaproteobacteria > Acetobacterales > Acetobacteraceae > Rhodopila. The sequence goes on from JBFXDK010000110.1 coordinate 7,108, forward strand.
ACTCTATGAAGTCCTGGCGGAAGAGAAGGGCATCGCGCTGGCCGCCGATGTCGCCGGCCCGCTGCCGGTGCATGGCGACCGCACGATGATCCAGCAGGCGGTCGCCAACCTGATGGATAACGCGATCAAGTTCTCGCCGCCCGGCGGCACGGTCCGGCTGGCGGCGTCCTTGGGGCCGCAGGGCGTGGAGATCGTGGTCAGCGACGAGGGGCCGGGCATTCCGGAAGGCGACAGGGTCCGCGCGACGGAACGGTTCTTTCGCGGGGAGGCCGCCCGCCACACGCCCGGGTCCGGCCTGGGCCTCGCCCTGGTGTCCGCCGTCGCGCATCTGCACGGCGGTTCGTTGCGGCTGGAGGATGCGGAGCCCGGCCTGCGCGCGGTGCTGGCGCTGCCGGCGGCGGAGCATGGGCGTGGCTGAACGCGATCATCGCCCGAGCGGCGGACGTCACAGCGGCCGACAGGGAAGCCGGCCATCCCGGACCCTGAAAACCGGCTGGACTCGCCCTCACTCCACCCTCGGCTGCCGCGACAGCCCTGCGCACCGGCCAGCCGGCGCAGGCGCTGCCCGGCATTACACGCTTGTCACAGGCGGACCACCGCTCGGACAGAAGAAACCCGGCAGATTGGGTCGCATGTTCGCGGTCGCCCCGGTCTGGTCGGTGTCCTGCATCCTGCTCTGCCTGGCCGGAGCGGCGGGCGCCCAGAACGAGCTGCCGGAACTCACGACCGACAGCGTGGCCTATTGCGACAGCCTGCATGAGCGGCTGCTGACGCTGATCCACGACCCCCGCTATTCGCCGCCGTCCGAGGTCGTCGACCTTTCCACCAAGGGGCGCGAGATGTGCCATGACGGGCATGTCCGCAGTGGCATCTACCGCCTGCGCCGCGCCCTGGTCATCATGCAACATCACATCGCGGCGCCCTGACGCGCCGGGTCCTGCAACGACGCGCCTCCTTGGCGAACCCCGCGGCACCCAGGCTCACCGCGGTACCCCGGCCAGCGGTCCGGTGCGCACAACCCTGGCGCCGGAACCCCGCCGCCCATCGCGGATGCGCGCCGTCCCGATGCGGCGCTATACCTCCAGCCACTCCTGGCGGACGGTGGACGACGCGGCGAGGTCCGCCGGCGTGCCCTGGAACACGATCCTGCCGTGTCCCATCACATACAGCCGGTGGGAGATCTTCAGCGCGATCGTCAGCTTCTGCTCCACCAGCAGGATTGCGATGCCGCGGCTCGCGATCTCGGCCAGCAGCACGCCGACCTGCTCCACCAGCAGCGGCGCCAGCCCCTCGGTCGGCTCATCGATCAGGATCAGGTCCGGATCGCCCATCAGCGTGCGGCACATGGTCAGCATCTGCTGCTCGCCGCCGGACAGCACGCCGGCGGCGGTATGCTGGCGGGCCGCCAGGTTGGGGAACAGGCGGAACACATCGTCGAATGTCCAGCGCCCGAACTTCCCCGCCCGCTTCAGGCCGAGTTCCAGGTTCTGGCGCACCGTCAGCGTGGGAAAGATCTGCCGGTCCTCGGGCACATAGCCGATGCCCGATCGCGCCACGAGGTCGCTGCGCAGCCCGGCCAGGTTGCGGCCGCGATACATGACACGGCCCTGCGGCGGCACCAGCCCCATGATCGCCTTGCACGTGGTGGACCGGCCAACGCCGTTGCGTCCCAGCAGGCTGACGATCTCGCCTTCATCCACATCGAGGTCGACGCCGTGCAGGATATGGCTCTGGCCATAGAACGCGTGCAGGTCGCGGACTTCCAGCATCATCCTTCGAGTGCTCCGAGATAGGCTTCCTGCACCGCCCGGTTGGTGCGTACCTCGGCCGGCGGGCCCGAGGCGATGACCTGGCCATAGACCAGCACCGTGATCGTGTCGGCGAGGTCGAACACCACCTTCATGTCGTGTTCCACCATGACCAGCGTCTTGCCCTCGGTCACGCGCCGGATCAGCGCCATGGCGTAGTCGGTCTCGCTGTGGCTCATGCCCGCGGTCGGCTCATCGAGCAGGATCACCGAGGCGCCGCCGGCGATGGTCATGCCGATCTCCAGCGCCCGCTGTTCGGCATAGGACAGCAGCCCGGCCGGGATGTCCCGCCGGCTTGCCAGGTTCAGGTCCAGCATCAGCTGTTCGGCGCGTTCATTCAGCCCGCGCTGCCGCCACAGCGGCGACCAGAACGAATAGCGGTAGCCCATGCTCCACAGCAGGGCGCAGCGCAGGTTCTCGAACACCGTCAGGCGATGGAAGATCGAGGTGATCTGGAAGCTGCGCGACAGGCCCATGCGCGTGATGCGGTGCGGCGGCAGCGTGTCGATCCGCGTATCGTTGAGCACGATCTCGCCCGAGGTGATCGGAAACCGCCCGCTGATCAGGTTGAACAGCGTCGTCTTGCCGGCACCGTTCGGGCCGATGATCGCGTGCCGCTCCCCCGCCCTGATGTTCAGGTTGACGCCGCGGATGATCTCGGTCGCGCCGAAATTCTTTCGCACGTCGCGCAGGCTGACGGACTGCGCGGTCATACCACGATCTCCCGCTGCTTCAGCTCCGTCATGATGTCATCCCACACGCGGCGGAACATCCGCGCCTCGACGCGCAGCCACAGGGCGCCGGCGATCAGGCAGACCAGTGAGATGGTCCAGGGAACGGCGGACGCGACGTCGATCGTGCTGCCGAACAGCACGAGCTTCTTGCCCTGGGCGGCGCCGATGGTCAGGAAGGACAGCAACTCCACCAGGCCGACGAAGCCCAGCACCATGATCAGCCCGGGCACCAGGATGCGGATATAGGGGACGAACAGCCGGCCCAGCTGCCCGGCGCGCCTGATCGGGCCGTGCGCCTTGATGATGCCGGCGATGCCTTCCGGCACGAAGGTGACCATGGTGATGAACAGCACGCCGACATACACCAGCCACGAGTTGGACAGCAGGCTGACGCCGCTCTGCAGTCCGGTGATCAGGACGGCGCCCAGGATCGGGCCGCCGAACACGGTCTGCCCGCCGATATAGGCCATCAGCAGCGCGTTGGCGGACAGCGGCCCGGCCATCGAATCGAACGTCACGATTTCATACGTGATCGCGTACAGGCCTCCGCCGATGCCGGCGAACAGGCCGGCGAGGGCGAACTGCAGGAAGCGGACGATGCGGGGATCATAGCCCACGAACTGCGCCCGCTCGAAATTGTCGCGGCAGGCATTGGCCATGCGGCCCAGCGGCGTCTGGGTCAGGAAATACATGCCGAGGACGGCGAGCAGGGTCCAGCCGACGATCAGGTAATAGACCTCGATCGACTGGCCGTATTCCAGGCCGAAGATGCTCCGCTCGATCATGCGGTTGGAGGTGATGCCGCCCTCGCCGCCGAAGAAATGGTGGAACATCAGCGCCGCGGTTGCCATCAGCTCACCGATGCCCAGCGTGATCATGGCGAAGGCGGTGGCACGCTGCTTGGTTGCCATGTAGCCGTAGACGCCGGCGATCCCCAGTCCGGCGAAGCCGGCGAGCAGCGGCACCAGCTCCATCGGGATCGGCAGGCCGCCATCGCCGATCGCCGTCAGCAGGTGGATGCACACATAGCCGCCGAAGCCGAAGAAGACGGCGTGGCAGAACGACAGCATCCCCGCCTGGCCCATCAGCATGTTGTACGACAGGGCGAAGATGATCATCATCCCGGTCTGGCTGAACATCGAGATCATGAAGCCGGAATGACGGCCGCGCGCCCAGTCGTAGAACAGCCATGGCAGGGCGATCGCCAGGGCCAGGCACAGCAGCCACGGCCACAGGTTGAACAGGCTGCTGCGGCGCGGACGTGTGGTGGCGATCGGGGCGGAGTGGACGGCGTCGCTCATGTATCACGGGTCCCCATCAGGCCGCGCGGGCGGATCAACAGCATCAGGATCATCAGCGCATAGGGCAGCAGCGGCCCGATCCGCGACATCGGCACGGTCAGGATCTCACCCAGCAGGTTGTCCATCGACGGGATCTGCCAGAGCGGGCTGAAGATGTCGGCGAAGGTGTAGTCGAACACCACCGCGAAGGTCTGCAGCATGCCCATGATGATCGAGGCGATGAAGCAGCCGGCGAGCGAGCCGAGGCCGCCGAACACGACCACCACGAACACGATGGGACCCATCGCGTCCGCCATGCTGGATTCGGTCGTCAGGTAGTTGCCGCCGATCACGCCCGCGAGGCCGGCCAGCATGCAGCCACCGGCGAAGACGGTGGTGAACACCATCGGCACGTTGTGGCCGAGGGAGCTCACCATGTTGGGGTGGGTCAGGGCTGCCTGGATGATCAGGCCGATCCGGGTCTTCTTCAGCAGAAGCCAGATCGACAGCAGCATCCCGGCCGAGACCAGCAGCATGAAGCCACGATAGGCCGGGAAATTGGCGCCGTACAGCGTGAACAGCGGGAAATCGAGGTATTCGGGCACGCGGTAGGGCATCGGCAGCATGCCCCAGGTCATCTGCACCGTGCGCTGAAGGATGAACACGAGGCCGAAGGTGAACAGCAATTCGGCGATGTGGCCATTGTGGTGCACGCGCCTGAGGCCCCAGATCTCGATCGCCGCGCCGATCAGGGCGCAGATCAGGGGCGCGATGATCAGGGCCGGCAGGAAGCCGATCCAGCGGCTGACCTCATAGGCGAAGTAGGCACCCAGCATGTAGATACTGGCATGGGCGAAATTCAGCACGCCCATCATGCTGAAGATCAGCGTCAGCCCGCTTGCCAGCATGAACAGCAGCATGCCGTAGACGAGCCCGTTCAGAAGAGAGACGAGAACGATTTCCATGAGTTCGGTCCGGACGGCTGGAAGGCCCCGCTCAGTTCTGGGGACGCTTCATCTTGCAGGTTGTGGGCTGGTCGAGTTCCTTGGCGGGAACGGTGGCGATGGTTTTCCAGCCGAGGCCGGTCTTCTCGGTGTCGTATTTCACGCCCTTGACGAACTGCGCGGCGTACAGCGGCTCCAGCAACTGGTGGTCGCTCTTGCGCATGATGTATTCCTCGCCCATCAGCCCCGTCGTGGTGGCCCCCTCGAGCGCCAGCGCCACCTTGTAGGGATCGGTGGATCCGGCCTTGTCGATGGCGGCGGCCAGCATCTTCAGCATGACGTAGTTGTTCATCTGGAACAGGTCGAAATCGTGATCCTTGCGCCAGTCGGTCACGAATTTCTCGCCGGCGGCGTTGTTCTTCTCCACGGGGACGTTGGGATGGAATTCGACCACCGTGAACAGCCGGTTCTCGCCCATGGACCCGATCGCGGTGGGCGCGCCGACGACGTGCGACAGATAGGTATAGAAGGCGAGATCGAGGCCGGATTCGACCGAGGCCTTCAGCAGCAGGTTCAGGTCCGGACCCCAGTTGCCGGTGATCAGCGCCTCGGCGCCGGATGCCTTGATCTTGGAAATATAGGGCGCGAAATCCTTTACCTTGCCCAGCGGAATGAGTTCATCGCCGACCACCTTGATGTCGGGGCGGAGCTCCGCGAGGTACTGCTTGGTTTCCTTCTGCAGGGTCTGGCCGAACAGATAGTCCTGGTTCAGCACATAGACCGACTTCACCGATGGCGGCAGGGCCCGCACCAGGGTGGCCGCCCGCTGGCCGGTGTTCGCGTCGAAGCGGAAATGCCAGAAATTGCACTGCTCGTTCGTCAGGTCCGAGGCCAAGGCGCCGCAGTTGAGGTACAGCACCCGGCTGTCGCGGTTGCGGGCGTTGTGCTTGGCCACGCCGTCCACCAGCGCGGCGGCGACATTGGATCCGGCGCATTGCATCACGAAAGGAATGTTCTGGTCGGTGATGCTTTTCAGCGCGATCAGCGCCTCGGCCGGCTGCAGCTTGCTGTCATACGGCACGAGCTCGAACTTGCGGCCGAGGGCGCCGCCCTGGGCGTTGATGATGTCGATCAGGAAATTCAGGTGCTTGAGGCTGGCGTCGCCCTGCTGGGCGAAGGCGCCGGACATCGGATCGATATAGCCGAGCTTGATCGTGTCCTCGGCGGCGTGGGAGAGGTTGGGAAGCAGGACGCAGCCCAATAGCGCGAGGAGCCCGGCAAGCCCATGGCGTAGTCGGCGGATCATCGCATCCTCCCTGAATGGCGACGGAATATAATTCTATGTACGTCTATATTTATCGAGGCGGCCTACCTAGTCCTTCAGCAGGAACTCCGTCAATGGACGGAATCCGCCCTGCGGCGGCGATGGCCGAAGGGGTCGCGCAGCGCGCAATGGGGGCGGGGCCGGCCGGGGTTGGGGGATCGGTTTCTTGACATGCCCGTGACCCGCCGCTACGCCCCCGCGCCATCCTGGCGTTGTCAACCGACCGCAGTCGGAGCCGTTTCCCATGCCTGTTCATGCGTTCATTTTCCCCGGCCAGGGCAGCCAGTCTGTCGGCATGGGTCGCGACCTTGCTGCCGCCTTCGCTGCTGCCCGCGAAGTGTTCGAGGAAGTCGACGAGACCCTGAAGCAGAAGCTGTCCAAGCTGATGTTCGAGGGGCCGGGCGAGGAACTGACCTTGACCGAGAACACCCAGCCCGCCCTGATGGCCCATTCCCTGGCGGTGCTGCGAGTGCTGGAGAAGGAGGGCGGGTTCAGCCTGCGCGAGCGGGCGCTGGTCGTGGCGGGGCATTCGCTGGGCGAATACAGCGCCCTGGCCGCGGCGGGCGCATTCTCGGTCTCCGACGCGGCCCGCCTGCTGAAACTGCGCGGGCAGACGATGCAGAAGGCGGTGCCGGCCGGCACGGGCGCGATGGCCGCGCTGCTGGGCGCCGAGATGGCGCAGGCCGAGGCGATCTGCGAGGAAGCCGCGCCGGTGCCGGACAGCGAGACGCGGGCGCGCGAGGTGGTGGAGCCGGCGAACGACAATGGCGGCGGGCAGGTGGTGATTTCCGGCCACCGCGGCGCGATCGAGCGGGCGGTGGAGATCGCCAAGACGAAGGGCATCCGCCGGGCCATGCTGCTGCCGGTCTCGGCGCCGTTCCATTGCGCGCTGATGGCGCCGGCGGCGGACGCGATGGCCGAGGCGTTCGAGAAGACGCCGCCCGGACGTCCCGTCGTGCCGCTGGTGGCGAACGTCTCGGCGCAGCGGGAGATGTCGCCGGGCGATATCCGCGATCTGCTGGTGCAGCAGGTCACCGCCACCGTGCGCTGGCGGGAATGCGTGACGGCGATGGCGGAACTGGGTGTCGACAGTTTCCTGGAACTGGGTGCCGGCAAGGTGCTGACGGGACTGGTGAAGCGGATCGCGCCCGATGCGTCCGGCGCGTCGGCTGCGACGCCGGCCGATATCGAGGCGATGCTGAAACTGCTTTAGGGGAGAGGGGCCATGTTCCGGCTCGACGGCAAGACGGCGCTGGTGACCGGCGCCTCCGGCGGCATCGGGGCGGCGATCGCCCGGTCCCTGCACGCCCAGGGGGCGGCCGTGGTGCTGTCGGGGACGCGGCGGGACGCGCTGGAGGCGCTGGCGGGGGAACTCGGGGAGCGTGCGCATGCCTGCCCGGCCGACCTGCGGGACGCGGCCGAACCCGATTCGCTGATCGAGGCGGCGGAGCAGGCCGCCGGCCCGCTGCATATCCTGGTCAACAACGCGGGCATGACGCGCGACATGCTGGCCATGCGCATGCGCGACGCCGACTGGCAGGCTGTGCTGGACGTGGACCTGAGCGCGCCGTTCCGCCTGGCGCGGGCCGCGCTGCGGGGAATGCTGCGCCGGCGGGCGGGGCGGATCATCAATATCTCCTCTATTGTTGGTGTCACCGGCAATGCCGGCCAGGCGAACTATGCCGCCGCCAAGGCCGGGCTGATCGGCATGAGCAAGGCGCTGGCGCAGGAAGTCGCCTCACGCGGGATCACGGTGAACGTGGTGGCGCCCGGGTTCGTGGTGACGGCGATGACGGACGCACTGAACGAACAGCAGCGGACGAAGCTGGCCGAGGCGATTCCACTGGGCCGGCTGGGCCAGCCCGGCGACGTCGCGGCGGCGGTGACATATCTGGCTTCCGATGAGGCGGGGTGGGTCACTGGCGCCACACTGCATGTGAATGGCGGCATGGCGATGGTCTGAACATCCGGAGAGGGCGGTGCGCGCCTTTCTCGGGGTAGGAAACCATGCTAAGCGGCCCGCAGTTACGTCCGGCGCGGGTCAGCTTCATCAACCGGCCATGGCCGGCACGTCTTCAAGCCCGGACGACGTTCGAAACGCGGGACCCTAGCGCAGGAGTTGCGGAGCCGATGAGCGAAATTGCCGACAAGATCAAGGCGATTGTGGTGGAACATCTGGGAGTCGAGGAGAGCAAGGTCACGCCCGAAGCGTCGTTCATCGACGACCTGGGTGCCGACAGCCTTGATACGGTCGAACTGGTGATGGCGTTCGAGGAAGCGTTCAACGTCGAGATCCCGGAAGACGCGGCCGAGAAGATCGCCACCGTGAAGGACGCGATCGAATATATCGAGAAGCAGGGCAAAGCCGGCTGATCAGAGCAAGAACAAGGGGTCTGCAGTGATGCGCCGTGTTGTGGTGACGGGCATGGGGATTGCCTGTCCCCTGGGTATCGGGGTCGAGCACGTCTGGCGGCGCCTGATCAATTCCGAATCCGGGATTTCCCCTATCCAGGCCTTCGATACGAAGGACCTGCCCTGCAAGATCGCCGGCCAGGTGCCCCATGGCACCCGGGCGACCAACGGGCTGGACGTCAGCGAATGGGTCCCGGTGAAGGACCAGAAGAAGATGGACCGGTTCATCCATCTGGCGCTGGTGGCCGGCACCGAGGCGGTGGAGGATTCCGGCTGGCTGCCCGAATCCGAGGATGATCGCTGCGCCACCGGCGTGATGATCGGCTCCGGCATCGGCGGGCTGAACACGATCGCCGAGGCGGCGGTGCTGGTGTCGCAGGGCAAGGCGCGGCGGATCTCGCCGTTCTTCATCCCGTCGGCGCTGATCAACCTCGCGTCCGGCCATCTGTCGATCAAGTACGGCTTCAAGGGGCCGAACCATTCCGCCGTCACCGCCTGCGCTACCGGCGTGCACGCGATCGGCGACGCCGCTCGGCTGATCATGCTGGGCGATGCCGATGTCATGGTCGCCGGCGGCGCCGAAGCGGCGGTGTGTGAACTGGGCATCGCCGGGTTCTGCGCCTCCCGCGCGCTGTCCACCGGCTTCAATGACCGGCCGACCGGAGCGTCCCGGCCGTGGGACAAGGACCGCGACGGGTTCGTGATGGGCGAAGGCGCCGGCGTGCTGGTGCTGGAGGAACTCGAACACGCGCAGAAACGCGGCGCCAAGATCTATGGCGAGATCGCCGGCTACGGCATGTCGGGCGACGCGCACCACATCACCGCCCCGGCCGACGGGCATGACGGCGCGTTCCGCTCGATGCGCGCGGCCATGCGCAACGGCCAGATCGGACCGTCCGACATCCAGTACGTGAACGCGCACGGCACCTCCACGCCGCTGGGCGACGATCTGGAACTGGACGCGGTGGAACGGCTGTTCGGCGACGCCGCCCAGGGGCTGGCGATGTCGTCCACGAAGTCCGCGACCGGGCACCTGCTGGGCGCGGCCGGCGCGATCGAGGCGATCTTCTCGATCCTGGCGATCCGCGACGGCGTCGCGCCGCCCACCCTGAACCTGGATGAGCCGAGCAGGGAGAGTGTGATCGACCGGGTGGCGAAGACGGCGCAGGAGCGGAAGATCCGCGTCGCGCTGTCCAACAGCTTCGGATTTGGCGGGACCAACGCCTCTGTCATCTTCCGCGCCGCCGCCTGACGGACCACCCGCGCCCCGGCCGCCCCGGCGTTTCCGCGTCGGGGCCTGGCTGGCGGGGCTGCTGCTGGCCGTCGTCCTGGCGGCGGGCGGCGGCGCCGGCTGGCTTTACTTCATCAGCGAACGGCCGGGGCCGCTGACCGAGGCACAGGATGTCGTCGTGCCCCCGGGCGGCACCGCCGATGTCGCCGCGCGCCTGGCCGAGGCGGGCGTCATCGCAAGCCCGCTCCGCTTTCAGATTCTGGCCTGGCTCAGCCGCGCCGAAGGGCCGCTGCGGGCGGCGGAGTTCACCTTTCCTGAACGGGCGACGCTGCGCCAGGTCCTGGCGGTGCTGCGCAACGCGCGTCCGGTCGAACACCGCCTGACCATCCCCGAAGGCCTGACCGCGGCGCAGATCACCGCGCTGGTGAACCGCGCCGAGGCGGCGGCCGGCACGGTGGAGACGATCGAGGAAGGCAGCGTCCTGCCGGAAACCTACGCCTATGATCGCGGCATGGCGCGGTCCGTGCTGGTGGCTCGCGCGCGCCAGGCGATGGAACGCGAACTGGCGGCCGCCTGGGCGAACCGGTCGCCGGACCTGCAGCTTTCCTCCCCCCGCGAATTGCTGATCCTGGCCAGCATCGTGGAACGCGAGACCTCGCGCCCCGACGAGCGCGCCCGGGTCGCGGCGGTGTATCTCAACCGCCTGCGCATCGGCATGCGGCTGCAGGCGGACCCGACGGTGGTCTACGCGGCGAGCAACGGGGCGGGCGTGCTGGACCGCAAGCTGACCAAGGCGGACCTGGAGCGGCAGGATCCTTATAATACCTACCGCAACGCCGGCCTGCCGCCGGGCCCGATCTGCTCACCGGGTGCCGCGTCCCTGGCCGCGGTGGCGCGTCCCGCCAAGACGGAAGAATTGTTCTTCGTGGCCGATGGACAGGGCGGGCATGTGTTCTCCCGCACCTGGGAGGCGCATGAGCGCAACGTGGCGCGCTGGCGGGCGCTGACCGGCGGGCCGGTGGCGACGGACTAATGCCGGGCGAGCGAATGGTCGACCGTTCCGCGCGCAGGGTTGGTGTGGCGGCTGCGCGCGAAATCAAGAGGATACCAGCCGGCCGCCCTGCATCGCACGGGTCTATGCTTCGGGCGGCTGGTATAGCGCGGCAGAAGGATCGGTCGGAATGACGGACAGCGCATCGCCCCTGGTCGGCCGTGACGCGGCATCCACGATGCCGCTGGAACCCGGGCGGCTGTCGGCCCTGATGCTGCGCCACGGCAGCATGGAACTGCGCTGGTATGCGCCGAAGGGGGCGGACCCGCAGGTGCCGCACGACAAGGACGAGGTCTATGTCGTGGTGTCCGGCAGCGGCCGGTTCGTCTGCGGCGACCGGACGGTGATGTTCCAGCCCGGCGACGCCCTGTTCGTGCCGGCGCAGGCAACGCATCGGTTCGAGGATTTCTCGGACGATTTCGCGACCTGGGTGATCTTCTACGGCCCGGTGGGCGGCGAAAGCCCGTAGGGCAGCAGCCCCAGGCGAAACAGGAACTCCCGCGCCGGCGGCACCAGGTCCTCGCCGGCCTGCGCGACGAACCCCGCGAGTTCGGCGTCCGGCACCACCAGCAGCGGATCGTATTCCGCATTGCCATGCCCCTGGTGGGCCGCGCGCACGGCGTCGGCGTCCATCGTGGTGGTCATCGCCATGCCCAGATCGGAAACCCCGCTGCCCGGATGCTCGACGATGCAGATCGGCCGGGGCGGCGTGACGGCATGGGCGGGCAGGCCGAGCTCCTCCTGCAGTTCCGTCAGCACCTGGCCCGCCAGGTCCAGCGCGTCATCGGGAC